>CAVZOA010000018.1:0-24937 GCA_963776705.1 uncultured Alphaproteobacteria bacterium | reverse complement strand
CAATATTTTCCGGTCTATCGCGTCCATGCTGGTCATTCGTTGTCGAACCTGGCCGTTCGGCGGCAGATCAGACGAAACATTGCGGCACTGATGGCCTAATGTTGCAGCGAACCGACCGAGGGGGCAAGTCCCATGAGTTTCGCTGTCCTGACCGCCCTTCTGGGCTTCGCATTCGTCGCCACCGTGACGCCGGGTCCGAACAACCTGATGCTGATGGCCTCCGGCGCGAATTTCGGCTTTCGCCGGACCCTGCCGCACATGCTCGGGATCGCCGGCGGCGTGTCGGTGATGGCGCTCCTCGTGGGGGCGGGGCTGATGGCGTTGTTCAATGCACTGCCCGCGCTGGGTGTCGTTCTGAAGATCCTCCCGTCGGCTATCTGCTCTGGCTGGCGGCACGGATCGCCCTGGCCGCGCCGTGGGAGGACCGGGAGGCCGACAGCCGCCCGATGACCTTCCTTCAGGCCGCCGCGTTCCAGTGGGTGAACCCCAAGGCCTGGGCCATGTGCCTGTCGGCCGTCACGCTCTACGCGCCCGACCGGTCGCTCCTGTCCGTGGCCATCGTGGCCGCCGCCTTCGCGCTCGTCTGCCTCCCGGCGATCTCGGTCTGGACCTGGCTCGGCACGATGGTCCGGCACTGGTTGTCGAACGCGACCCGGCTCCGGGTCTTCAACGTCACCATGGCCGCGCTTCTGGTCGCGTCGCTCTATCCCGTTCTCGGCTTCGGCGCGTGAACGCGCCTCGCCGGGGCCTGGTCTCCACCGCGGCGGCGCATGGACGTCCGGCCGGTCGGGTCCGAGATCGCGCGGCGGCCCGCCTCGTGGCGCGGGTCCGGGGAGCGACGTAGTTCGGGACCCCGGCGGGACGGTCGGCTCCGCCCGCTGGCGCGCCGCGAGGCTTCGATCAATACCGCCGATGCCCTAGGTCGCGGCCCGAGACAGCACCCGGAGCGCGCCCATGACCGTCAACGCCTGCGCCGAGATCGTGCAATCCGGCGATCCAGACCGGTTCCTCGCCGCCATGGCCGCGCCGTCGGCGGCGCGGCAGGTGCTGTTCCCGATCTACGCGCTGAACGTGGAGGCGGCGCGGGCGCCTTGGGTGACGCAGGAGCCGATGATTGCCGAGATGCGCCTGCAATTCTGGCGCGACGCGCTCGACGAGATCGCGGCCGGAAAGCCGCCGAAGCGGCACGAGGTGGTGGAGCCGCTGGCGGCTGTGATCGACGCGGAGGGTGCGCGGCTCCTCGACCTCTCCGTGGCGGCGCGGCGCTGGGAGATCGCGCGGGAACCCTTCGCGACCGCATCGCAGCTCGAGGGGCATCTGTGGGACCTGGCCGGCGGGCTGATGTGGGCGGCGGCGCGGGCGCTCGGGGCCGAGGACGAGGCGGCGGTCCGAGGCACCGGCTATGCCGGCGGCCTCGCCGGCTGGCTCGCGGCGGTGCCGGCGCTTGCGGCGCGCGGCCTTTCGCCGCTGCCCGACGTCAGCGACGCCGGCATCCGCGGCCTGGCGGAGCGCGGGCTCGACCGGCTCGGGCCGGTCAGCGGCGCCGCGCGGCCCGCGGCGCTGGCGGCCTGGGAGGCGGGGCCGGTGCTCGCGCGCGCCAGGCGCGACCCGGCGCGGGTGCGCGAGGGCCGGCTCGGGCGGGCGCCCTTCGCGCGGCGGGCGCGGCTGATGCGCAAGGCGGTCCTGGGCTAGGTCGCGGGGGATCACGCCGGCAGGCGGTGGCGCAGGCGCAACCAGAGGAGCGTACCGCCGGCCAGCGTCAGGAGTGGCAGCATGGCGATGTTGACCGCCGCCCAGCCCTGTTCGGCGTCGCCGCCGGCGCAGTTCATGAGCCCCCCCGAGGACAGCGAGGCGAGGGTGACGAAGCCGAAGACCAGGAGGTCGTTCAGGCCCTGCACGCGGCCGCGTTCCTCCGCCGTGTGGGCGCCGGCCAGCATCGAGGTGGCGCCGATGAAGCCGAAGTTCCAGCCCAGGCCGAGCAGCACGAGCGCGCCGAAGAAGTTGGCGAGCTCGACGCCGGCGAGCGCGGTGGCCCCGGCCGCGGCGAGGAGGACGAGGCCGGTGGCCATGATCCGCTCGACCCCGAAGCGGGCGATCAGGTGGCCGGTGACGAAGGAGGGCGCGTACATCGCCAGCACGTGGGCCGAGACGATGTCGGCCGCCCTGTCCCGGTCGAAGCCGCAGCCGACCACCGCCAGCGGCGTGGAGGTCATCACCAGGTTCATCAGCGCGTAGGAGACCATCGCGCAGATGACGGCGACCGCGATGCGGGGGCTGGCGAGGAGCTCGCGCCGGCTGCGTCCCCGGGCCGCGTCCGGCGCGGGGCGGGGCGGCGGCGGGATGCGGAGGGCCAGGAACAGCAGAGCGCCGGCGAGATTGACGGCGACGATCGCCGCGTAGACGCCGAGGAACGGCACCGCGGCGGCGTCCGAGGTGAGCTTGACGAGCTGCGGGCCGAGGATGGCCGAGACGAGCCCGCCCGCCAGCACGTAGGAGATCGCCTTGGGGCGGAACGCCTCGGACGCGGTGTCGGCGGCGGCGAACCGGTAGAAGCCGAGCGACGACATGAAGATGCCGGAGAGGAGCGAGCCCAGAAGGAAGACGGCGAAGCTCGCCCAATAGAGCCCCGCGGCCGAGACCGCCGCCCCGGCGGCCCCGGCAACGGTGCCGGTCCAGAACCCGGCGCGCCGGCCGTGGCGCTGCATCAGCGCCGAGATCGGCGTCGCGGTGAGCATCGAGCCGAGGACGATGAGCGAGATCGGCAGGGTGGCGAGGCAGGCGATCGGGCTCAGCATCTGTCCGGCGAGGCCGCCGACCACGAAGAGCATCGGCAGCTGCGCCCCGAGCGTCGCCTGGGCGACGACGAGGAGGGCGACGTTGCGACGGGTCGGGGCGGGCGCGCTCATGGCGGTTTCGGTAGTGCGCCGGAGCGCGATTGGAAAGAGACGGTTGACCGCGCCCGGAAGGGAGCCATGCTCCGGGGCGCGGCCCGCGGAGACGGGCCGCACTCGTCAGGGAATGGGGACATGCCAGAGTTCTGCGACACGCCACCGCGCGGGACGTGATCGGATGCGGCTCCTGCTTCTGGCGGGCACCTCCGAGGCGCGACACCTCGCGGCGGCGCTGAACCAGGTTCGCGGCGTGACGCTCATGGCCTCGGTGGCGGGTGGCGCCCGGGCTCCCGCCTCCCTCGGGGCGGCGACGCGGATCGGCGGATTCGGCGGCGACGAGGGCTTCGCGACCTATCTGGAGCGGGAGGCGATCGGCGCGGTGCTCGACGCCACGCATCCGTTCTCGGTCGGGATCTCCCACCGCTCGGCGCGGATCTGCGGCGTGCAGGGGGTGCCCTATGCCCAGCTCCTGCGGCCGAGCTGGCGGCCGGGCGCGGGGGACCGGTGGCACTTCGCCGAGGACGAGGCCAGGGCCGCGTCGCGCATCCCCGAAGGCGGGCGGGTCCTGGTCGCGACCGGCCAGCAGCGGCTCGACGCCTTCGGGCCGATGCCGGGGCGGCGGGTCTATGTCCGCCAGATCGAGTCGGCGCCGCCCGGCGACCCGCCCTTCGCCGACGGGCACTGGCTGGTCGGCGATCCGCCGTTCTCCGTGGCCGACGAGACGGCGCTCCTGCGCGGGCTCGCGATCGACTGGCTGATCATGCGCAACGCCGGCGGCTCGGCGAGTCGCTCGAAGCTCGACGCGGCGCGGGAGCTCGGGATCGAGGTGGCGATGATCAGGCGGCCGCTACAGCCGGAGGCGATCCGGCTCGAGAGCGTCGCCGCGGCGCTCGCCTGGGTCAGGAAGCTGGCATGACGGAGGAGCGCGTCCTCCGGGGCCCGGACTGCATCGCGGAAGGCGCGGCCTGGCTGACCGTCCGGGAGCCGCGATTCGCCCGGGCGCAATCCGCAACCGGACCCTGGCCGGACCGGCTGCGACCCGGAGGCTTTCCGGCCTTGGTGCAGGCGATCGTCAGCCAGCAGGTGAGCGTCGCATCCGCCCGCGCCATCGGCGGACGGGTGGAGGCGGCGGGGTTCCACGATCCGGCGGCGGTGCGGCGCGCCGACGAGGCGGCACTTCGCGCCTGCGGCCTGTCGCGGCCGAAGGCGCGCTATCTCAGGGAGCTGGCGGAGGCCCGGATCAACTTCGAGGAACTGGCGGCGCTGCCCTCCGACGAGGTCGTGGCGCGGCTCGTCGCGGTGCCGGGGATCGGGCGCTGGACGGCGGAGATCTACGCGCTTTTCTCGCTCGGGCGCGCGGACGTGTTCCCGGCGGGCGACCTGGCGCTGAGGGAGGCGGCGCGGCTGCTCTTCGAGTTGCCGGCGCGGCCGGGAGAGGCGGCGCTCCGCGAGATGGCCGAATCCTGGCGGCCCTGGCGGGGCGTCGCGGCACGGGGTCTCTGGGCGTGGTACGCCGTGGCCGCGGCGCGCGAGGGGGTCGACTGAGCGGCCGGGTCTCCGTAGAGGGGGCGCGGCGGCAACCGGGACGAGGGGCGCGGATGGCACGGGCATTGGAGAGCGGGCGCCGGCCCGCGGCATCGGGACGGACCGGATCGGTGGTCGTGTTCCTGCACGGCTACGGGGCGGACGGCGGGGATCTCCTCGGGCTCGCCGAGCCGCTCGCGGAGCATCTGCCCGACACCGTGTTCCTGGCGCCGGACGCGCCGGAGCGGTCGACGGCGAACCCGATGGGGTACCAGTGGTTTCCGCTGCCCTGGCTCGACGGATCCGATCCCGCCGAGGCCGAGGCGGGGTTCCAGCGCGCGGCGCGGGATCTCGATTCCTATCTCGACGAGGTGCTGGCCGCGGAGGGGATCGGACCGGAGCGGCTGGTGCTCTTCGCCTTCAGCCAGGGAACGATGATGGCGCTCCATGTGGGCCTGCGGCGGCCGGAGCCGGTGGCCGCGATCGTCGGCTTCTCGGGCCGGTTGATGTGGCCCGAGACGCTGGAGGACGAGGTCCGGTCGCGCCCGCCTGTCCTGCTCGTCCACGGCGACCAGGACGAGATGGTGCCGCCCGCCTCCCTGCCGGAGGCCGCGAGAACGCTGCAGGCTGCGGGGCTCGACGTCTTCGCCCACGTGATGAAGGGGACGGGGCACGGCATCGCGCCGGACGGGCTCTCGGTGGCGCTCGCCTTCGTCCGGGAGCGGCTCGGCCTGGAGACGTGAGCCGGCCGGCTGACCTCGGATGCGGCAGGGCGGCGCATGGCGCGATCTTTTCGATGTCTTTAGACAAGTGCGCTTGCACATGGGGGCGGAAGAGGGCAACCCGATGCCGAGACCCTGACCGGGCATCGGCCCGGAGGAGAAGCACATGAAAGATGTTCAGCGCCCTGGCGACTCGCTGGCCGAATCCATCGGTCAGCACCTGAAGTTCAGCCTCGGCAAGGATGCCGGGCACGCCACCACGACCGACTGGCGCCTCGCCCTGAGCCTCGCGATCCGGGACCGGATCGTGGATCCCTGGTTCGCCTCCACGCGGGCGACCTATGCCAGGCAGGGCAAACGGGTCTACTACCTGTCGATGGAATTCCTGATCGGGCGGCTGCTCGAGGACGCGGCTGTCAATCTCGGGCTGATGGACGAGGTGACGGAATTCTTCTCCTCGCGGCACATGGACGCCCGCACGATCATCGCCGACGAGCCGGACGCGGCGCTCGGCAATGGCGGTCTCGGACGGCTCGCCGCCTGCTTCATCGAATCGATGTCGACGCTCGGCTGCCCGGCCTTCGGCTACGGCATCCGCTACGAGCACGGGCTGTTCCGGCAGAGCTTCGAGGACGGGCGGCAGATCGAATCGCCGGAGGACTGGCTGTCGCAGATCCACGCCTGGGAATTCGAGCGGCTGGAGGCGAAGTACCGCATCGGCTTCGGCGGCGAGGTGAAGACCCTCGGCGACCGCGCGGTGTGGCAGCCCGACGAGACGGTGATCGCGCAGGCCTACGACACGCCGATGATCGGCTGGAAGGGGCGCTGGGCGAACACGCTGCGGCTCTGGTCGGCGAAGCCCGAGCAGGTCTTCGACCTCGGCCGCTTCAACGCCGGCGACTATTACGGCGCCGCGGAGCCTGAGAACCTGGCGCGGACGATCTCCCGCGTGCTCTATCCCGACGACACGACCGAGGAGGGCAAGCGGCTCCGGCTGAAGCAGGAATTCTTCTTCACCGCCGCCTCGCTCCGCGACATCCTGCGCCGCTTCGAGGACGAGTACGACGATCTCGCGCTGCTGCCCGAGAAGGTGGCGATCCAGCTCAACGACACCCATCCGGCGATCGCGGGGCCGGAACTGGTACGGCTGCTCGTCGACGAGAAGGGCATGGATTTCGAGCCGGCGGTGGAGATCGCGCGGGGCTGCCTCGGCTACACCAACCACACGCTTTTGCCCGAGGCGCTGGAGCGCTGGTCGGTCGGGCTGATGGGCGACCTGCTGCCGCGCCACCTGCAGATCATCGAGCGCATGGACGCGGCCCATGCCGCGGCCGCATCCCGACCGCGAGGTGGCGATGATTGGCGACGGCGACGTGCAGATGGGGCCGGCTGGCCTTCTCCATGGCGCACAAGGTCAATGGCGTGTCGGCGCTGCATACCGAGCTGATGAAGGAGACCGTGTTCGCGGAGCTGAACCGGCTGCATCCGGGCCGGATCGTGAACCAGACCAACGGGGTGACGCCGCGCCGCTGGGTGCTCGCGGCCAATCCGCGGCTCTCGGGGCTGGTCACCGAGGCCATCGGCGAGGGCTGGGTGGACGATCTCGAGCAGCTCGCGCGGCTCGAGCCGCTGGCCGACGATGCCGGCTTCCGCGAGGATTTCGCGCGCGGCCAAGCGCGAGAACAAGGCCGATCTCGCCCGCTATCTCGGCGAGCGCGGCACGCCGGTCGATCCCGACGCGGTGTTCGACGTGCAGATCAAGCGCATCCACGAATACAAGCGCCAGCACCTCAACATCCTCGAGGCGATCGCGGCCTGGCAGGAGATCAAGGACAGTCCGAACGGCGACTGGACGCCGCGGGTGAAGATCTTCGGCGGCAAGGCGGCGCCGGGCTACGTCTTCGCCAAGGAGATCATCCACCTGGTCAACGCCGTGGCGGAGGTGATCAACGCCGACCCGCAGGTCCGCGACGTGCTGAAGGTGGCCTATCCGGCGAACTACAACGTCACGCTCGCCGAGCGGCTGATCCCGGCGGCGGAGGTCAGCGAGCAGATCTCCACCGCCGGCAAGGAAGCCTCGGGCACCGGCAACATGAAGTTCGCGCTGAACGGCGCGCTGACCATCGGCACGCTCGACGGGGCGAACGTGGAGATCCGCGAGCTGGTGGGGGCTGAGAACTTCTTCCTCTTCGGCATGACCGCCGAGGAGGTGGTGGCGCGCCGCGAGGTCGAGGACCATGCCGGCAGGGCGATTGCCGCCGATCCGCGCCTGAAACGCGCGCTCGACGCGATCCGGTCGGGCACGTTCGGGCCGCGGCTTCGAGGGCATCGCCGACAACATCTCCGGTCACGACTACTTCCTCGTCGCGTCGGACTTCACCGATTACTGGCGCGCCAGCCGGGAGGTGGACACCGCCTACCGCGACCGGGAGGACTGGACGCGGAAGGCGGTCCTGAACACCGCGCGGTCGGGCTGGTTCAGCTCGGACCGCACCATCCGCGGCTACATGACGGACATCTGGGGGGCGAAGAGCCTGAGCGCCTGAACCGCGCGGCTCAGGTCCTCCGGGCGCGCCTCGAGAGGGCGATCCCGGCCGCCGCCGCAGCGAGGGCCAGGGCAAGGATCGCGACCGCGAGGGCGCGGGGCGGATCGACCGGCGCCCCCGCCGCCCGCGCTCCCCTCGCACCCGCCGGCGAGCCGGTCCCGAGGGCCGGTCCCCGCGCCTCCGTCGGCCCGGCGACGGCGGTGGCGGCATCGGGAAAGGCCGATCCGAGCGCGCCGCCGGGCCGCGCGGGCAACGCCAGGACGGAGCCCGCCGAGGGGGAGAGATCGTCCGCCGCGGCGGGCCCGAGGCGGAATTCGCGGGCGATCGTCCGGTCGAGATCGACGATCCGCGCGCAAATTCGCGGCGAGGCTAGCGCAAGGATGATTGCCAAACGTAGGCGCGGTGAACGCCACGGCCGAGCGGCGCCGCATTGGCCTTCGCTTACGGACGATGAAGAGCCTACCGCCAAGACCGTCCGCCCCGCCTCGTCGATCGACGTCCGCCGCGGCCCGCAGATCAGGGTCGCCAGCGATCCGTTCTCGGTCCTCGGGCCGCACGGAGAGGGCCGGAGTCGTCCGGGCCGTCGATCCCGGTGCCGGGCGGCTCGCCGCCGTCACCGAGGACGTGCGGAGCACGAACTGGCGCGGGTCGAGGAGGGCCTGTGCGTCTTCTCCGGTCCGGTGCCGGGCGAGGGACATTACTGGCTGCGCGGGCGCGCCGGGGAGACGGTCTGGGATTACGAGGACGCCTACCGGTTCGGTCCGGTGATCGGCGAGATGGACGAGTATCTCCTCGGCGAGGGCACGCACCAGAAGATCTGGACCGTGCTCGGCGCCCACGTGCCTGAAGCACGAGGGCCAGCACGGGCACCCATTTCGCGGTCTGGGCCCCCAATGCGGAGCGGGTGAGCGTGGTCGGCGCCGTTCAACCATTGGGACGGGCGGCGGCATCCGATGCGGCTGCGGGGCGCGACCGGCGTGTGGGAGATCTTCCTGCCCAATATCGGCGAGGGCGAGGTCTACAAGTACGAGATCCTGGGCAAGGGCGGGGAGCTTCAGCCGCTGAAGTCCGACCCGGTCGGTTTCGGCTCCCAGCACGCGCCGCAGAACGCCAGCGTGGTGCGCCACATCCAGGGCTACGGCTGGAGCGACGGCGAGTGGATGAAGGCGCGCGCAGGGGCGCCATTCGCGCACCGCGCCGATCTCCGTCTACGAGGTGCATCTGGGCTCGTGGAAGCGGGTGGCCGCGGAGGGCAATCGCCCGATCTCCTACCGCGAGGCGGCCGAGGAGCTGGTGGACTACGCCCACGACATGGGCTTCACCCATCTCGAGCTGCTGCCGATCAGCGAATATCCGTTCGACGGATCCTGGGGCTACCAGCCCGTCGGGCTCTTCGCGCCGACGATCCGCTTCGGGCCGCCGCACGAGTTCCGCGACCTGGTGGACGCCGCGCACCGCAAGGGGCTCGGCCTGATCCTCGACTGGGTGCCGGGCCACTTCCCCACCGATCCTCACGGGCTCGGCCTCTTCGACGGCACCGCATCTCTACGAGCATGCCGACCCGCGCGAGGGGTTCCACCAGGACTGGAACACGCTGATCTACAATTACGGGCGGATCGAGGTGTCGAACTTCCTCACCTCGAACGCGCTCTACTGGCTGGACGAATACCACGTGGACGGGCTGCGCGTGGATGCGGTCGCCTCGATGCTCTACCGCGACTATTCCCGCAAGGACGGCGAGTGGGTGCCGAACAAAGACGGCGGCCGGGAGAACTACGAGGCGATCGACTTCCTGAAGAAGGCCAACATCACCGCCTATGGCGAGGCGCCGGGGATCATGACCGTGGCCGAGGAATCGACCTCCTTCCCGATGGTGTCGCGCCCCGTCGACGAGGGCGGCCTCGGCTTCGGCTACAAGTGGAACATGGGGTGGATGAACGACACCCTGCGATACATGGAGAAGGACCCGATCTACCGCCGCTACGACCACCACCTGATGACCTTCGGCCTGCACTACGCCTTCTCGGAGAATTTCATGCTGCCGATCAGCCACGACGAGGTGGTGCACGGCAAGGGCTCGATGCTCGGCAAGATGCCGGGCACCGAGCGGGAGAAGTTCGCCAACCTGCGCGCCTATTACGGCTTCATGTGGGGACATCCGGGCAAGAAGCTCCTGTTCATGGGCCAGGAATTCGCCCAGCCCTCGGAGTGGAACCACAACACCCAGCTTCCCTGGAGCCTGCTCGAGGAGGAGGCGCATCGGGGCGTCCGGCGGCTCGTGCGCGACCTTAACACGCTCTACCGGGCCGAGCCGGCGCTCCACGCGCTCGACTGCGATCCGGCGGGGTTCCAATGGATCGAGGCGGACGATTCCGCAGGCCTCCGTCTATGCCTGGATCCGGCGCTCCGGCGGCCCGGACCCGGAAGCGGTGGTCGTTTGCAACTTCACGCCGGTGGAACGCGCCTACACGCTCGGCATGCCGCAGGCAGGGCGCTGGCGGGAGGCGCTGAACACCGACGCGGCGATCTACGGCGGGACCGGAGCCGGCAACATGGGCGGCGTGAAGGCGAAGGGGGAGACGCATGACGGCCAGCCGGCCACCGCCGGCATCGTCCTGCCGCCGCTCTCGACGGTCATTTTCGTCAAGGAGGGCTGAGGCCCGGGGGAGAGACATGGAGAAGGTACCGAAGCGGCTCGCGTCGAGGACGATGGCCTTCGTCCTCGCGGGCGGGCGCGGCAGCCGGCTGAAGCAGCTGACCGACAACCGGGCGAAACCGGCGGTCTATTTCGGCGGCAAGACGCGGATCGTGGACTTCGCGCTGTCGAACGCGCTGAATTCCGGCATTCGCAAGATGGCGATCGCGACGCAGTACAAGGCGCATTCCCTGATCCGGCACTGCCAGCGCGGCTGGTCCTTCTTTCGCGCCGAGCGCAACGAGTATCTCGACATCCTGCCCGCGTCTCAGCGCGTGGGCGAGGACAAGTGGTACGTGGGCACCGCCGACGCGGTGACGCAGAACATCGACATCATCGACAGCTACGGCATCGAGTACATCCTGATCCTGGCCGGCGACCACATCTACAAGATGGATTACGAGGTGATGCTCGCCGAGCATGTCGAGACCAAGGCCGACGTGACCGTGGGCTGCCTGACGGTCCCGCGCAAGGAGGCCTCGGCCTTCGGCGTGATGGCAGTGGACGACAGCCTGAAGATCACCTCGTTCCTGGAAAAGCCCGCCGATCCGCCGGGGATGCCGGGCGACGGCACACAGACCCTGGCCTCCATGGGCATCTACGTCTTCAAGTGGACCTACCTGCGCGAGCTTCTGCTCACCGATGCAGACGATCTCGAGGGGTCGAAGCACGATTTCGGCGGCGACATCATCCCCTACATCGTCAAGAACGGACGGGCGCAGGCGCACCGCTTCAACGACAGCTGCGTGCGCCACCGGCCCGACGCGCCCGCCTACTGGCGCGACGTCGGCACGGTGGACGCCTACTGGCAGGCGAATATCGACCTGACCGATTTCGACCCCGAACTCGACCTCTGGGACCAGAACTGGCCGATCTGGACCTATTCCGAACTCGCGCCTCCGGCGAAGTTCATCCACGACGAGGAAAACCGGCGCGGCCACGCCATCTCCTCGATGGTCGCGGGGGGCTGCATCATCTCGGGGACCGAGATCCGCAACTCGCTGCTGTTCACGCAGGTGCACACCAACAGCTTCGCCATGCTCGATCATGCCGTGCTCCTGCCTCGGGTGACGGTGGGACGGCACGCGCGGCTCACGAAATGCGTGGTCGATCGCGGCGTGACCATCCCGGAAGGGCTGGTCGTGGGCGAGGATCCGGAGGCCGATGCGCGGTTCTTCGAGCTCTCCAGGGGCGGCGTGACGCTGATCACCAAGCCGATGGTCGACGCCTGGAGCGCCGCCCAGTGATCCGCGTGCTCTCGGTCGCGTCGGAATGCGCCCCCCTGGTCAAGACGGGGGGGCTCGCCGACGTGGTGGGCGCGCTGCCGGGCGCGCATGGCCGTGCAGGACATCGAGATGCGGGTGCTGCTGCCGGGCTATCCGGCGGTGACATGCGCGACGGGCGAGGGCGACCGAGATCCTCGCCTTTCGCCGATCTCTTCGGGGGCGCTGCGCGGGTGGTGGCGGCGGAGGCCGCCGGGCAGCCGCTCTTCGTGCTGGACGCGCCGCATCTCTACGACCGGGGCGGGACGATCTATCTCGACGACGACAACCGCGACTGGACCGACAACCCCGAACGCTTCGCCGCGCTCTGCCGGGCCGGGGCCGCGATTGCGCGAAGGCGCCGCCGGGTGGCGGCCCGACCTGGTCGCACGGCCACGACTGGCAGGCGGGGTTTCTGCCGCTATCTACATCGCCCGGTCGGAGCGGCCGGTGCCCTCGATCCTGACGATCCACAATATCGCCTTCGCGGGGCTGCTCGGCGCGGACGGGATCGCGCCGGCTCGGCCTGTCGGCGGAGGATTTCAATTCCGAGGGGTTCGAATTCTGGGGCAAGGTCTCGTCGCTGAAGGCCGGCCTCGTCTGGTCCGACCGGATCACGACCGTGTCAGCCCCGCTACGCGCGCGGAGCTGACGACGCCGGAGTTCGGCATGGGGTTCGACGGGCTGCATCTCGAAGCGCCGCGACGCGATCTGCGCGGCATCCTGAACGGCATCGACCCCGAGATCTGGGACCCGGCCAAGGATCCTGCCGTCCACCGCTACCGGAGCTTCCGGGGCAAGGCGGCCGGCGGTGCGGGCGCTGGCGGCGGAGTTCGGCCTGCCGGAGGGAGACGGGCCCGCTCGCCGTCGTGGTCTCGCGCCTGACCGAGCAGAAGGGGCTCGACCTGCTGCTCGAGGCGCTGCCGGGATTCCTGGACGGGGCGGGCGGCTGGCGCTGCTCGGCTCCGGCGACCGCGGGCTTGAGGCGGACTGGCGCGCGGCGGCCGAGCGGCATGCGGGGCTCTGCGGTCCGCATCGGCTATGACGAGGCCCTGGCGCACCGGATGATGGCGGGCGGCGACGCGGTGCTGGTGCCGTCGCGGTTCGAGCCCTGCGGGCTGACCCAGCTCTACGGGCTGCGCTACGGCGCGGTGCCGGTGGTGGCGCGGGTGGGCGGGCTGGCCGACACGGTGATCGACGCCAACGACGCCGCGCTGAAGGCCGGCGTCGCCACCGGCGTCGTGCATGCGCCGGATCACGGCGGGCGATCTCGCGACCGCGCTGGAGCGGCTGTGCCGATCTCCATGCCGACCCGGAGGCCTGGAAGCGGATGCGTGCGGAACGCGATGCGTCATCCGGTCGGCTGGGACGTCTCCGCCGGGACTACGCGGCTCTCTACCGGGAGCTGGTGCCCGACCGCATGACGACCCGACTTCACGATCGCCGCCGGCCGGCACTGCGCCGCTGGGCGCGACCTTCGACGGCGACGGCGTGAACTTCGCCGTCTTCTCCGAACACGCGACGCGGATGGAGCTGTGCCTGTTCTCCGAGACCGGGCGACGAGGTGCGGATCGACCTGCCCGAACGCGACGGCGACGTCTGGCACGGCTATGTCCCCGGCCTGCGCCCGGGCATGCGCTACGGCTACCGCGCGCACGGGCCCTACGCGCCGGAGGAGGGGCACCGGTTCAACCCCGCCAAGCTGCTGATGGACCCCTATGCCAAGCGGCTGACCGGGCACCCGACGCTGGCACGACGCGCTGATGGGCTACACGGTGGGCGACACCGACGGCCGATCTCAGCTGTCGACCCGCGCGACAGCGCGCCCTACATGCCGCGCTCGGTGGTGGAGGACCCGGCCTTCTCCTGGGGACGGGACCGGCCGCCGCATGTGCCGGTCGAGCAGTCGGTGATCTACGAGGCGCATGTGAAGGGCCTGACGCGGCTGCACCGCCGACGTGCCCGAGCCGGGCACCTTCCTCGGGCTCGCCTCCGACCCGATGCTCGACCACCTGACCGATCTCGGCATCACCGCGGTCGAACTGCTGCCGGCGCAGGCCTTCCTCACCGACCGGTTCCTGCACCGAGAAGGGGCTGACGAACTACTGGGGCTACCAGACGCTCGGCTTCTTCGCGCCCGAGCCGCGCTACCTGGCGCGGCGGGCGGATCGCGGAGTTCCAGCAGATGGTCGCGCGGTTCCACGCCGCCGGCATCGAGGTGCATCATGGACGTGGTCTACAACCACACCTGCGAGGGCAACGAGCTGGGCCCGACGCTGGCCTTCCGCGGGCTCGACAACGCCAGCTACTACCGGCTGGAGGAGGACCGGCGCTACTACGTCAACGACACCGGCACCGGCAACACGCTGAACGTCGATCATCCGATGGTGCTGCGGATGATCATGGATTCCCTGCGCTACTGGGTCGAGGTCATGCATGTGGACGGGTTCCGCTTCGACCTCTGCTCGACGCTGGGGCGCGTGGGCGAGGGCGGCTTCGACCGGGGCGCGGCCTTCTTCGACGCGATCCGGCAGGACCCGGTGCTGACGGGGGTCAAGCTGATCGCCGAGCCCTGGGACATCGGGCCCGGCGGCTACCAGCTGGGCGGCTTTCCGCCGCCCTTCCTCGAATGGAACGACAAGTACCGCGACCGGGTGCGGATGTTCTGGCGCGGCGACGCCGGCTCTGCGCCGGAGCTGGCCGACCGGCTCACCGGCTCGGCGCTGCAATTCGACCATTCGGGGCGGCCGGCGACCTCGAGCGTCAACTTCCTGACCGCCCATGACGGGTTCACGCTGGAGGACGTGGTCAGCTACACGCGCAAGCACAACGAGGCCAATCGGCGAGGACAACCGCGACGGCCACGGCGAGAATTACTCCGACAACCTGGGCGTCGAGGGTCCGACCGACGACGCCGAGATCGTGCGCGCCGCGCGCGCGCGGCGCAAGCGCAACATGATGGCGACGCTGATGCTGAGCCAGGGCACGCCGATGATCCTCGCCGGCGACGAGATCGGCAACACCCAGGGCGGCAACAACAACGCCTATTGCGCAGGACAACGAGACCGGCTGGATCGACTGGGCGGCGGCGGACGCGGCCTTCCATGCCTTCACGCGCGACGATGATCCGCGTTCCGCGCGCCCATCCGCTCCTGCGCCAGAAGCTGTTCCTGCACTGCGCGCGAGCGGGCCTCGGACGGGCGCGAGGACCTGTTCTGGTGGCGGCCGGACGGCAAGCCGATGACCGAGGCGGACTGGAACGACAGCAGCCTCGACGCCGTCGCGATGGAACTCCGCATGGCCAGCGGCACGCCGAGCTACGCCGAGACGGAGAAGGCGATCTTCGCCGTCTTCAACCGCGGCGCGGCGCGGAACTGGGTGCTGCCCGCTCCGCCCGCGGGCACCGGCTGGGACTGGCGCGTCGACGACGGCCGACCCGGACGGATGCCGCGCCGGGTCGACGGGGAGCATGCGAGATCCCGGCCGATTCCGTCGTCCGTCTTCGTTCTGGGAGAGCTGGAATGAGCGATGCGCGCGACGACCTCGCCGCGGCGGCTCGGCATCGTCGAGCGCTACCGCGACGCCACCGGGACCGAGCACGACGCTCGTCCGCCGAGACGCGGCGACGCGCTGCTCGCTGCGATGGGCGTGCCGGCGGACGAGGCCGGGGCCGCGCGCTCGCCTCGAGGCACTGGCGGCGGAGGCCGGCCGCTGCCTCGCCTGGCATGGTGGTCGAGGCGGAGTCGGCGCTGCGGCTCGCCGCGCTCGCGGGGCGGCGCTGGCGGCTGGCGCTCGAGGACGGCTCCGCGCGCGAGGGGCGGGGGCCGGATATCGGACGCGGCTGCCGCTCGGCATCCACGCATTGGGGGTGGAGGGCGACCGGCGTTGGCTGCTCTCGCGCGCCCGCCGCGACCTGCCGGAACCGGCGCGGGCCTGGGGCGTCACGCTGCCGCTCTACGGGCTGGCGCGGCGACGGGCGGATCGGCACCTATGCCGATCTGGCGGAGGCGGCCGCGCTCCCTCGGCGTGGCGGGGGCCGAGTTCGTCGGGCATCAACCCGGTCCATGCGGGTTTCCCGACCGATCCCTCGGCGTTCTCGCCCTACGCCCCGTCGCACCGCGGGCGGCTCGCGGCGATGCATGTCGCGCCGCGACGGGAGGGCTCGCTGCCGGCGGCGGAACTGCTCGACTACGATACCGGCGCCTGCCGGCGCGGATGGCCGCGCTGCGCGAGCCGAATTCCGACGCCGGGACGGGGCCGGACTTCGACGCCTGGCGCACCGGGCAGGATCCGGAGCTCTGAGCGCTTCGCCCTGCACCAGGCGCTGTCGGAGAGGTTCGGGCCCTATTGGCCCGACTGGCCCGAGGAATATCGCGATCCCGCCAGACGAGGCGGCGCGGCGCTTCGCGGCGGAGAACGCGGATGCGCTCGCTTTCCACGCCTGGCTGCAATGGCGGGCCGAGACGCAGCTCGCCGCGGCGCAGGAGGCGGCGCTCGAGGCGGGGATGCGCATTCGGCCTCTATCTCGATCTCGCGGTCGGCACCCATCCGGCCGGCGCCGAGACGTGGGGCCAGCCGGATCTCTTCGCCCGCGGCGTCTCGCTCGGGCGCGCCGCCCGACGCCTTCTCGGCCCAAGGGCAGAGCTGGGGGCTCGCGCCGATGCGCCCCGACACGCTGGCGGCGGAGGGCTTCCGGCCGCTGGCCGCGGATCCTGCGCCGCGCGCTCGCCCATGCGAAGCTCCTCCGCATCGACCACATCCTCGGATTCGAGCGCGCCTTCTGGGTGCCGCAGGGAGAGGACGCGCCGCCGGGCGCCTATGTGGCGATGCCCCGCGAGGCGCTGCTGGCGGTGGCGCGGATCGAGGCGGCGCGGGCGGGCGCCACGGTGATCGGCGAGGATCTGGGCAACATTCCCGAGGGCCTGCGCGACGCGCTCGAGGCGAGCGGCGTGCTCGGCTGCCGGGTGGCGCAGTTCGAGCGCCACTGGGAGGCCGAAGGGATCGCCTTCAAGCGGGCGAAGGAATATGCGAGCGGGGCGCTGACCTCCTTCGGCACCCACGACCTGCCGACATGGGAGGGCTGGAAGGCGGGGCGCGACATCGACTGGCGCCGTCACCTGGGCTATCTTGGTGCGGAGGGGCACGCGGCGGCGATGGCGGAACGCGCGGGAGGTCGTGGCGGCCTTCGCGCAGACTCGTCGGCGGCGAGGGGGCCGACGACCTCCACCGGTTCCTGGCGTGGACCCCCTCGCGCGCTGATCGCCTGCCAGATCGAGGACGTTCTCGGCCGGGTCGAGCAGCCGAACCTGCCGGGCACGGTCCACGAGCATCCGAACTGGCGCCGCCGGCTCGGGGTCGCGCCGGACGCGCTGGGCCAGCTTGACGCCATGGCGTGCACGGTCACAATCATGGCCGAGGCCGAGAGATAGGACCGAGAATGGAACCCGAGACGATCGAGACCCAGCCCATCGAGGGACAGAAGCCGGGGACGAGCGGCCTGCGCAAGAAGACCCGCACCTTCATGGAACCGCACTATCTGGAGAACTTCGTCGAAAGCGATCTGGCGCGGCATCGGCGGCGTCGAGGGCAAGACGCTGGTTCTGGGCGGCGACGGGCGGTATTTCGGCGACCGTGCCGCGCAGGTGATCCTGCGGATGGCGGCGGCCTCCGGCGCGAGCGACGGTGATCGTCGGGCAGAACGCGCTGCATGTCGACACCGGCGGCCTCGAACCTGATCCGCAAGCGCAAGACCGACGGCGGCATCATCCTGTCGGCCAGCCACAATCCCGGCGGGCCGGAGGAGGATTTCGGCGTGAAGTTCAACACCCCGAACGGCGGGCCGGCGCCCGAGGAGGTGACGGCGCGCATCTTCGCAGCGACGAAGGAGATCGAGAGCTACCGCATCCTCGAGACGCAGGACGTCGACTCTGTCGCGGATCGGGACCGTGACCCTCGGGCGGCATGGAGGTCGAGGTGGTCGACCCGGTGGCCGACTATGCCGAGCTGATGGAGAGCCTGTTCGACTTCGACGGCGATCCGGGCGATGATCTCCGGCGGCTTCCGGCTGACCTTCGACGCGATGCATGCGGTCACCGGCCCCTACGCGAAGGAGATCCTGCAGGACCGTCTCGGCGCGGCGGAGGGGAGCGTGCGGTCAACGCCGAGCCGAAGCCCGATTTCGGCGGCGGACATCCGGACCCGAACCCGATCTGGGCGAAGGAGCTGATGGAGGTCATGCACGGCGCCGACGCGCCCGATTTCGGCGCCGCCTCGGACGGCGACGGCGACCGCAACATGATCATGGGGCCGGGGATGTACGTGGCGCCCTCGGACAGCCTGGCGATGCTCGCCGCGAACGCGGAGCTCGCGCCCGGCCTACGGGGACGGGATCCGGGGCGTGGCGCGGTCGATGCCGACCTCCCGCGCGCGTCGATTTCGTCGCCGAGAAGAAGGGGCTCGACTGCTACGAGACGCCGACGGGGTGGAAGTTCTTCGGCAACCTGCTCGACGACGGCCGGGTGCGGCTCTGCGGCGAGGAGAGCGCCGGCACCGGAGCGGACCACGTGCGCGAGAAGGACGGGCTCTGGGCGGTGCTCCTGTGGCTGAACGTGCTCGCCGCGACGAAGAAGGGCGTGGTGGAGCTCGTCCACGACCACTGGCGCGAGTACGGGCGCAACTTCTATTCCCGCCACGATTTCGAGGGCATCGAGACGGCGAAGGCGGAGGCGCTGATCGACGAGCTGCGCGGCGCGGCTCGGAGAGCTGCCGGGAGAGACCTTCGCGGGCCGCGAGGTGGAGGCGGCAGACGAGTTCTCCTACACCGATCCGGTGGACGGCTCGACGGCGGACCGGCAGGGCCTGCGGATCTATCTGAAGGGGGGATGTCGGATCGTGCTCAGGCTGTCGGGAACGGGCACGAGCGGCGCGACGCTGCGGGTTTATCTCGAGGACCGGACGGAGGATCCGGCGGGGTTCGAGACGGACACGCAGGAGGCGCTCGGCGAGATCGCCGCTGCGGCGCACGAGATCGCCCGGATCGAGCACCATACGGGCCGCACCGACCCCGACGTGCGGGCCTGACCCGGCACGACATCCCCTTCCCGGAAAGGACATCCATGACGTTGAAGGACCGCGTCTCCGCCGACACCGACACGGCGGAGGGCCTCGCGCAATTCTGCCGCCGGGCGCTGACCACGTCCGAGACCGCGTTCGACGCGCATCAATGGATCGCCCGGACCCTCGGCGGCCAGGTCGAGGAGGAGATCGCGAGGTTCGGCTTCTGGACGCCGGAGCTCCTCGACCATCGCATCCCCGACGGAGACGTGTTCCTCGAGGTGCTCTCGCCCACGGGGCCGCTCGATCTCACGCGCGCGCACCAGACCGTACCCTTCGAGCGGGTCTACCTGCCGGTGGCGCGCTACGAGGCCCATACCTTCGCCGCCGTCCGGGGCATGCGCGCCGGCACGCGGGAGGAGGGGGGCGACTTCTACGCCCTCGTCTGGCGCGACCAGAACGACGAATGGCACCGCATCCTCGACCCGCTGGCCTCGTCGCTGCCCTTCGGCGCCTTCGCCCCGGCGGAGCTCTACGACCTGCACCGGCTGCAGGCGGCGCGGCGCGACAAGGCGTACTGGGCCGAGTTCGGGGGCGAGACGCCCCACAAGTTCGCCCCGCCGACGAACATCCTGCAGATCCACGTGCCGACGGCGACGGCGGGCGGCACGCTCGCCTCGCTCACGCGGCAGTTCGAGCGGCTCGGCGAGCGGCTCCGCAACGACCTGCCGAAGGACCCGATGGACGAGATCTTCCTCGGCTACGACGCGGTGCAGCTGCTGCCGGTGGAACCGACCACGGTCTATGAATCCGGCCACGACTTCTGGGCGGAGACGCCGATGGGCGACGGCGTGATGGAGGTCGAGCTGGTCCGCCCGGACACGACGAACTGGGGCTACGACGTGGTCATCTCCGGCATGGCGACGGTGAACCCGGTGCTGCTCGAGAGCGGGCGGCCGGACGAGCTCGCCGATTTCGCCGCCGTGCTGCACAACTTCCCCAAGAAGCCGAAGATGCTGATCTTCGACGTGGTCTACGGCCATTCCGACAATCAGGGGCTCGCGCGCGCTCAACAGCCATTTCTTCGCCGGGCCGAACATGTACGGCCAGAACCTCGACTACAAGAACCCCGCGGTGCGCGCGATCCTGCTGGAGATGCAGCGGCGCAAGGTCGATTTCGGCGCCGACGGCGTGCGCGTGGACGGCGCGCAGGACTTCAAGTGGTGGGACCCGCAGGCCCAGGAGCTCAAGCACGACGACGAGTACCTGAACCTGATGTCCGATCTCGTGCAGCAGGTGGCCGGCACCCGGTACCGGCCCTGGTTCGTCTTCGAGGACGGCCGCCCCTGGCCGCAGGAGGACTGGGAGCTGTCCTCCACCTACCGCGCGGTGATCGAGCAGCACCGCGACGACGACGTGTTCCAGTGGGGGCCGCTGACCTTCGCCCACAACACCCCGTTCATCTACGGCTACTGGCTGTCGAAATGGTGGCGCATCAGGGAGATGCTCGCGCGCGGGTCGAACTGGATCTCGGGAACCGCGAACCACGACACGCTCCGCCGCGGCACCCAGGTCAATCCGAAGCTCAACATCAACACCCGCCTCGGCGAGACGCGGATGGAGATCCTCGAGAAGGCCTATGACAATCCCGCGGTCTCGATGCTGACCTACGCGGCCTTCCCGGGCGTGCCGATGGATTTCCTGAACGCGACGGCGCGCGCCAACTGGGGCTTCATCCGCAACCAGGACGACGTCTACGGCGTGAAGGTGGTGGCGGAGGAGGCGATCAGCCTGAAGTGGCAGGTGGACGCCTACCGCTATTCGGTGCCCGGCAACTTCTCGCGGCTGAAGGAACTCGGATTCGAGACCCGCGAGGAGCTCGCGCGCTTCTTCGAGTTCCTGCCGGCGCTGGTGGACGTGACCGAATACGACCTCGACCATATCGTGCGGCTGCTGAACGGCGTCGAGCCGCCGCTGGCCGGCCCCGGCCATTTCACCGTGCAGGATCTCAAGACGATCGCGCGGGCTTGGATGGACGACATGCACGAATATTGCAACGTCGCCAACTCCACCTCAGGCCTGAACCCCATCCAGACCCGGTTCATGCTCGATCTGCGGAATTTCCGCAGGCGGAACCCCTGGCTGCGTGACAATCTCGGTCCGGAGGATCATTTCGACTATATGCAGCCGGTGGACGGGCGCACCGTCTTCACCAGCTACCGCAAGGGGCCCGACAAGGAAGTGTACACGATCACGCATATGGAGGGCGGGGCCACCGGCGATTTCGATCCGCTCAGGGTCAGGATTCCCGGCCTTCAGGGCGCGGGCTGGCGCTGCATCCTGCGCACGCCCGGGATCGGAGAAGACTACATCTCCGGGCCGATCGTGCTGCGCGACTCGATGGGACTCGTCTTCGAAAGGAGCTGAGATGTCGAACAAGATCGGACCGCTGCACCGCTACGGGGGCTTCGCCGCCGCTCTGCTCCTGACGGCGCTGGCGCTCGTCGCGGCGCTGCTCGATGGCGGCTGGTGGTGGGGCGTGGTGGCGGTCCTCGCGGCGGTCGTGGGAGTGGGGATCCACGATCTGTTGCAGAAGACCCATTCGATCCTGCGGAACTATCCGGTGAT
The DNA here is from genome assembly GCA_963776705.1 of uncultured Alphaproteobacteria bacterium. Classification (GTDB taxonomy): domain Bacteria; phylum Pseudomonadota; class Alphaproteobacteria; order Rhodobacterales; family Rhodobacteraceae; genus Palleronia. Next base: position 3,616 of record CAVZOA010000018.1, on the reverse strand, counting down.
TGGGCATATCCGGTTCTTCTTCGAGAAGATCCGGCCCGAGATCCGCCAGTACCTCATCGAATCCGACCAGGACGAGGAGCCGTTCAGCCGGGAGGACCGGTCGATCGTCTATCAGCGGGCGAAGGGGCAGGAAGGGGCGCGGCCCTTCGGCACCAAGAAATCGGTCTATGACGGCGGCTACGCCTGGATGACCCATTCCATCCATCCCACCCATATCGACCGGCACGAATTCCGCGTGCGGGTGGGCGGCCCGGATTGCCGGCAGCCCTACGACTGCTCGCTCTACAACATCTCCGCCATGTCCTTTGGGTCGCTCTCGGGCGCCGCGATCGAGGCGATGAACAAGGGCGCGAAGATGGGCGGTTTCGCCCACGACACCGGCGAGGGCGGCATCTCCCGGTACCACCGCCAGGGCGGAGACATCATCTGGGAGATCGGGTCGGGCTATTTCGGCTGCAGGGGCGAGGACGGCGGCTTCGACCCCGACATCTTTCGCCAGCAGGCCATGGACCCGCAGGTGAAGATGGTCGAGATCAAGCTCAGCCAGGGGGCGAAGCCGGGCCACGGGGGGATGCTGCCGGCGGCGAAGATCACCGAGGAGATCGCCGAGGCGCGCGGCGTGCCGATGGGCCGGGACTGCATCTCGCCGGCGGGTCATTCCGCCTTCTCGACGCCGCGGGAGCTCTGCCGGTTCATCGGGCGGCTGCGCGAGCTCTCCGGCGGCAAGCCCGTGGGGTTCAAGCTCTGCATCGGGCATCGGCGGGAATTCATGTGCATCCTCAAGGCGATGATCGAGACTGGAATCCTGCCGGACTTCATCGTCGTGGACGGCAAGGAGGGCGGCACCGGGGCGGCGCCGATGGAGTTCGCCAACCATGTGGGGATGCCGCTGACCGAGGGGCTGAACTTCGTGCACAACTCGCTCCGCGGCGCCGACCTGCGCGACCGCATCAGGGTGGGCGCGAGCGGCAAGCTGATCCACGCCTTCGACATCGCGCGGGCCTTCGCGCTCGGCGCCGACTGGTGCAACTCGGCCCGGGGCTTCATGTTCTCGGTCGGCTGCATCCAGGCGCAGGCCTGCCACACGAACCACTGCCCGACGGGGGTGACGACGCAGGATCCGCTGCGCCAGCGGGCGCTCGTCGTGCCGGAGAAGGCGGAGCGGGTGGCGAGCTTCCACCGCAACACGATGCGGGCGCTCGCCGAGATGACCGGGGCGGCGGGGCTCGACGACCCGCGGGACTTCCTGCCCTACCACTTCATGAAGCGCGAGGCGGACGGGGACATGGTGGAGGCCTCGGACGTCTGGAAATACCTGCCCACGGGCTTCCTGGTCCGGGACGTGGGGTTCGACGACGAGGTCTACCGGCGGCGCTGGGACCGGGCCAGCGCGGACACGTTCAAGCCGCCCGATCCGCAGGGGCGCCACCAGACCAAGGCGGACGTGGACAGTCCCGCCCAGCAGGCCGCCGAATAGGGCCGAAGACCGCTGTCGGAATCGCGTCGGATTGCCGTCGGAATCCCGTCGGGTTAATGTCCTTAACCTTTGCGGCGCGCGACGTTGCGGGGGGCGGTCCCGCACGGGGAGGATCGTCCCGGAGGCGGCAAAGGCAGGACGGGAGCCGTCCCGCCGGCGCGAGAGGGCTCCCGCAGGCGGTGACCCGGCCTATTCCGGAACTAGCCGCCCGCCGCGGGTCCGCCACAGGGAATAGGCGATGCCGGCGGCGAGGATCGCGAAGGTGATGCCGAGCGACCAGGCGGCGGGGAACTTCTCCCATCCCATCAGGTCGGCCACGAAGATCTTCGAGCCGATGAAGACGAGGAGGACGGCGAGGGCCTGCTTGAGATATTCGAAGCGGTGCAGGATCGCGGCCAGCGCGAAGTAGAGCGCCCTGAGCCCCAGGATGGCGAAGATGTTCGAGGTGTAGACGATGTAGGGATCGGTGGTGATCGCGAAGACCGCCGGCACCGAGTCCACCGCGAAGACCACGTCGGCGAACTCGACAACGACCAAGGCGAGGAAGAGCGGCGTCATGTAGCGCACCAGCTTGCCGGTCTCGGGGTCGGGCTTCTTCACGAAGAAGTCGTGGCTCTCGATCTCGTCGGTCACGCGGAAGCGCTTGCGCATGAAGCGGACGACCGGGTTTCGGTCGAGATCCGTCTCCTTGTCCGTGCCCGCGAGCATCTTGATGCCGGTGAAGATCAGGAAGGCGGCGAAGATGTAGAGGACCCAGTGATACTGGGAGACGAGCGTCGCCCCGAGGCCGATCATGAGGCCGCGCAGCAGGATGACGCCAAGGATGCCCCAGAACAGCACCCGGTGCTGGTACAGTCGAGGCACCGCGAAGAAGCTGAAGATGAGGGCGATGACGAAGACGTTGTCGAGCGCCAGCGTCTTCTCTACCACGAAGGCGGTCAGGTACTCGGTGGCGGGATCCCCGCCGATCGTGTACCAGACGAAGCCGGCAAAGCCGACCCCGATCGCGATGTAGAGCGTCGAGAGCTTCAGGCTCTCGGCGACCCCGATCTCGTGATCCTCGCGGTTGAGGATGCCGAGGTCGAAGGCGAGAAGGGCCACGACGAGGGCGAGGAACGTCGCCCAGAGCCAGAGCGGCTTGCCGAGAAATTCGGCGATGAGGAAGGCATCCAAGACCGGTCTCCTGTGCGGGATGCCGTGCGCGGACTGATCGGAAGAACCGGACCGGGCTGGCATCGAATCGAGAATTCGATGCGTCCCGACATCGCGTCGCCCGAAGGCGTCGCCAGAGGGGCCCGGTCCGCTCGGCGGAGATGGGCATTCCGTGGCGCGGTTCAAGGGTGACCTTGCCCCCAGGTCCCGGACCAGGGGCTAAAGTAGCGTCTGAACCGGGAGAAGCAGATGACCAAGAAGACAAGGCGGCGGTTTACGCCGGAATACAAGGAGCAGGCGGTGGCACGCCTTTCTGAGGCGGGCGTGACCTACGCGAGCCTTTCGGCGGAGCTGGGGATCACGTCCGGGCAATTGAAGACGTGGCATCTCGAGCTGCTGGCGGCGGGTTCAGCGACGGCGATCGCTCAAACCAAAGCCGAGGCGGCTGAGCTGGCGCAACTGCGCCGAGACAACAAACGGCTGAAGGAAGAGAATGGGGTGATGCGCAAAGCATCGGCTTTTTTCGCTCAGTGGGCGGCGAAGACATGAACGCCAACCTGGCATTCATCGCTGCCCACCTCGCCGATTACTCCATACGTCTGATGTGCCGGGTGCTTGGCTTGAGCCGGAGCCGGTTCCAAGCCTGGCGCCGCACAGCCCCTGACCGGGCGGCGCGAACGTGTCGGTGGGATGCGCTGATTGATGAGATCCGTATGATCTTCAAGGACAGCAAGCAGCGCATGGCGCACCTCGCATCCACGCCGAACTGCGAGGTCGAGGCCACCGCGTGTCACGCAAGACGGTGGCCAGGCTGATGAAACAGCACGGCATTCACCCGCCTGGACGCAAGCGGCAGATGCCCATGACTACTGATAGCCGCCATTCATTTGCGATCGCGCCCAACCTGCTGCACCGCAACTTCAGGAGCATGGTCTCCCGGTGTACGGTTTTCTGAGACAGCGATTTGGGTGAAAGCGGCTCCATCGA
>CAVZOA010000017.1:0-61139 GCA_963776705.1 uncultured Alphaproteobacteria bacterium | reverse complement strand
CCGTCGAGCACGAAGGCCAGCGCCAGCATCCGACGAGACGCCTTCGCATCCTTCGCCCGCGCAGCTTCGCGCCGCAACTCCGACGCCGACAGCTCTCTTCGCGTGATTTCCACCGCCATGCTGATCCTCCCCCAACCTAAAGCGGTTTGCTTTTAATACGACGCGTATCCCGCTGCTCTGAAGAAGCTCCAGCACTCCTCGGGCTCGAAGAGATCGCAGATGTCGCCGAGCGCCCGGATGAGCGTATCGTAGGTCCGCGCGCCGATGCGGCGGAGGTGGGCTTTCAGCTTGGAGAAGGCCATCTCGATCGGGTTCAGATCGGGTGAGTAGGCCGGCAGGTTTGAGGGATCGAAAGGCGTCCAGTGGACGTCTTTCCCCGAGAACGGAACCAGCAGCCATGGACGTTCAGGATCTCGGCGGCTTTCGGGCTCCTGTGGGTCGAGAGGTTGTCGAGGAGAGGAGAAGGATTTGGTCCAGTGGATCAAATCCCCGACGACACGGTGCCTGGCGACAGGGCCGGTGCGAGCTGGGTCTCGACGTAGATGTCGAAAGCGGCCCGGTCCATCGCGCCCTCGATCACCCAGGGCGCAATCAACGCGTCGCAGGTGAGCCCGGCGATGAATGTCTGCGTCTTCCAGCGACCGAACGGGGTCGTGCCGAAAAGACGTTCGCCGACGGCACTCCTGCCCCGCAAGCGGGTCATGTTCGCCTTCACCGACGTTTCATCGAGGAAGACCAGCCGATGCGCCCTGTCCCGCATGAAGGGCTGCCGGCGGACGGTCCAGTCATGCCGGGCCAGCCTGATATCCGCCCGGTCGCGTTCCTGAGCGATCAGGCCTTTTTTTATATGAGAACCCCGCCCTGATCAGGGCCCGGTGGATCGACGAGAGCTGCACCGACACGCCATGCGTCTCCTCCAGCGGTCGCCCTTCGCGGCGCCATCGGTTCAAGCCCGATGGGCGACGCCAATTCCTTCAGGGTGATGTCCGGCTCCGCACGGACGATCTCGGTCAAGAACGCCATGTGCGGCGCAAGCTTGCCGGCGGTCCCCGCTGCGCGGCCCTGCCGCTTCGGCGTTATCACCCCCCGGTCGCGATGAGCGGCCGCCAACCGGACCGCCGTGCTGGCACTCACACCGAAGACTTGCGCAGCTGCCCGTCGCGAATGACCCGCGGCGATGTAGCGCCAGATCCGTTCGCGAAGGTCCATCGAGTAGGGTTTGCCCATCCATCCACCTCCTTCCGGAAGTGAATCAGACCGATGATCTCAGGGGAATCCCCAACGATTCAGATCAGAGGCAAACCGCTTTAGGAGGCGAGTGAAATCAGCAATCTGGTCCCAAGGGAACCTCCTCAGAGCCAGTGCCTGACGCCGCTGGTATTACAACCTTCGATGGATCGCGGTGAGGGGCGATGTCGGACAAGGCGAAGCGGTCGGGCGGCGCCGCGATATCGCTCTCGCCGGCAACGGGCGGATCCTGCTCTATCGGGAGGAAGGCGGCGCCGGTTCCGACGGATGGGTTTCGTCGTTCCGCCGGAGACTCCCGGCCACCTGTTCCGCCGTCCAGCCGCAAGAGCCCTCGATGTTCGCCGGCAACGTGGCTGACAGGACAAGAACGAGCAGCGCGTCCCGTCGGCAGCAGAACCGGAAGCCCTTTCCGGTTTTCGGCGTGGACGCGACCGAGGGCACGTAGAGATCGCCCCGGATGCCCTTCAGCGACATCAACCCGAGCCCCTATTTTCGGCCTTCATCTCCCACTGGCCGGTCTCCTCGGACCAGTATCGTGCCGCCGCCCCGGCCTTGGCAAGCGCCCGCCACTGCGCGCGCGCGCGCTCCAGCGCCACCGGGTCGGCGCCGTCGAACAGAACGCAGACCCGCGCCGCCGCCTCCACTTCCGCGGCCGTGACCTCGGACCCCTCAATGCACATCAGACAGCTCCGGTCCGCCAGTGGCTCCTCTCCGGCCGTCAACAGCACCGGCTGGTCGGCATCCCGGCCGCCACCCGCCAGCCCGTGCGGCAGGAAGCTGGCTTCTGCGAAATCCAGAGCGCCGCGTCGATCTGGTCCATCCGGCGCGGATCGCGGCCCCGGACGAGGACCCGCCAGCCCTGCCCCAGAGCCCGCTCGAGAAGTTGCGGCAGCACGACCTCGACCGGGCGCCGGGTCAGATGGTAGAAATTGGCCGCGCCCACCTCATCCCTCGAACCGGTCGCGGATCAGCCGATCGAGCGCGCGCACGCCCCAGCCCGACGCGCCCTTCGGCGCGTAGAGGCTGTCGAAAGAGGTCGCGGCGACGCCGGCGATGTCGAGGTGGCACCACCTGGTCCCGTCCTTGACGAAGCGGTGCAGGAACTCGGCCGCCGTGATCGTGCCGGCGGGGCGGCCCCCGGTGTTCTTGACGTCGGCGATGCGCGACTTGAGCTGGTCGGCATAGGGCTTGCCGAGCGGAAGCCGCCACAGCCCCTCCCCCTCGGCCTTCGCCGCCGACAGTACCTCGTCGCAGAATCCGTCGTCGTTCGACAGCGCTGCGGCGTTGTGGTGGCCGAGGCCGATGATCGCCGCGCCGGTGAGCGTCGCGAGGTCGATCACGCCGGCGGGGTCGAACGTTTCCTGCGCGTACCAGAGCACGTCGGCGAGGACGAGCCGGCCCTCGGCGTCGGTGTTGATGACCTCGATCGTGTCGCCCTTCATCGAGGTGACCACGTCGCCGGGGCGGTAGGCGCGGCCGTCGGGCATGTTCTCCACGAGCCCGACGAGGCCCACGACGTTGGCCTTCGCGTTCCGCATCGCGAGCGTCTTCATCACGCCGGCGACCACGGCGGAGCCGCCCATGTCCATGGTCATCTCCTCCATGCCCGACCCGGGCTTCAGGGAGATGCCGCCGGTGTCGAACACCACGCCCTTGCCGACGAGCGCGAGGGGCGCCTCGTCGCCGCCGCCCATCCATTTCATCACCACCATCTTCGTCGGCGTCTCGGAGCCCCGGCCCACGGCGAGGAAGGCACCCATGCCGAGCTCCGCCAGGCGCTCCTCCTCGATGATCTCGACCTCGAGTCCGTGCTCGGCGAGCGCCGCGAGACGCTCAGCATAGCTGGTCGTCGTGAGCACATTCGCCGGCGCGTTCACGAGGTCGCGGCAGAGGAACACCCCTTCGGCGCAGGCGGCGAGATCCGCCGTCGCCTCCCGAATCGCCTCGGGTTTCGTCACCATCGCGGTGATCTCACCCGCGACCTTCTCCTCGGACTTCGACTTCTGCTCGGTGTAGTCGTAGGCCCTGAGCAACACGCCGGTCAGCACATCCGCCCCCGATTTCCGGGCGCCGAGACAGAGGGTCGCGGGCCCGCCAGAGGCCGCCTTCGCGATCTCCACGCCGGCCTTGCGCGCGGCATCCGCGTCGGGCGACCGGCCGAGCCGGGCAACGACGACCGCCTCGGCGGCCATGCCGGCCGGAAAGGCCAGGGCGCTGGCATCGCCGTCGGACGCCTTGCCCCATTTCTCCGAGGCCACGAGCCGCTCGACGGCGCCGCGGGTGAGGCGATTCACGCGTCGCGCAAGCGGATCGAGATGCCCCTCGCCGTCGACGAAGATCGCGATCGTCCCCTGCATCTCGGCCAGCGCGGCGGGATCGGTCTCGACGATGCGGAAGGCGGCGGGTCGGGTCATGGATGTCTCCGTGGTTCGCGTCGCCCGCCTAGGTAGGCGAGCGCGCGCATTTTGGCCAGAAGGCCGTTTTCCCCCTCCCCGGCTTCGTCTAGTCTGCCGCGCGAAGGCGAAGGAGGCGGCGAGTGGCGAGGCTCGACAGATACGTGCTGTCGCAGATGCTGACCCTGTTCGGCTTCTTTGCCTTGGTGCTCGCGGGCGTCTACTGGATCAACCGTGCCGTGATCCTGTTCGACCGGCTGATCTCGAACGGGCATTCGGCGGCGGTCTTCCTCGAGCTCTCGCTGCTCGGCCTGCCGAACGTCATCCGCCTCGTCCTTCCTGTCGCCTCCTTCGCTGCGGCCGTCTACGTCATCAACCGGATGCGCGGCGAATCCGAGCTCGTCATCCTCCAGTCGGCCGGGGTCTCGCCCCTGCGCACCGCGCGCCCCGTCTTCGTCTTCGGTGCCGTCGCCATGGTGCTCACCCTCGCCCTAAGCCACGTGATCAGCCCGGTTTCGAAGGCCAGGCTTGGCGACCGGACCGCGGATCTCGCGCGGGACGTGACCGCCGGCCTGCTCACGCCGGGTCAGTTCCTGCACCCCGCCGCGGGCGTGACCCTGTTCATCACCGGCGTCACCGCCGAGGGGGAACTCTCGGGGCTCTTCCTCTCCGACCGTCGCGACGCGGGCGGAGAGACCACCTATATCGCCGAGCGCGCCATCCTGCTCGACCGGGCGGAGGGGCCGAGCCTCGTCATGTTCGACGGCCTCGCCCAGACCCTCGACGCCAACCGACGCCTCGGCACCACGCGGTTCGAGGATTTCGCCTTCGACATCTCCGCGCTGGTCCCCGACGCGGGCGCGAAGAGGCGCGATCTCGAGGAAATCTCCACGATCGAGATCGCGACGGCGCCCGACCGGGTCGCCGCCGAGACCCGGAAGAGCGCGCGGCGGATCGCGATCGAACTCGGCGAACGCACGATCCAGGGCATCCAGAGCCTTCTCGCGCCCTATCTCGGCGTCGCCGTGATGCTCACCGCGGGGTTCTCGCGATTCTCGGCCTGGCGGCAGATCCTCGGCGCGATCGTCGCGATCATCCTCTACGACCTCGCCGACAATCTCGTCTTCGACATGGTCCTGGCGGGTCGCCTCCCGCCGCAGGCGATCGTTCTGCCGTCGGCGCTGCTCTTCGTGCTGGCGACGCTCATCCTGCTTGTCGCCGGCAGACCCGCGCGGCTGCGACGGGTCCGGCGCGCGGCATGATCCTGCATCTCTACTTCGCCCGGCGCTACGCGACCACGTTCCTCTTCGTGGCCGGGATCTTCGTCGGCATCATCGTCCTGATCGATCTCGTGGACGAGGTGCGCCGCTACGAGGGGGAAGGGATCCCCTTCGCGAACCTCGTCGGGCTCACGCTCCTGTCGGTTCCGGGCACGATCTACACGATCCTGCCCCTCCTGACGATCATCTCGACGCTCACCCTCTTCGTCGCCCTCGCCCGCACCTCGGAACTCGTGGTGACCCGCGCCGCGGGACGATCGGCCTTCCGCAGCCTGGCCGGCCCCATCGTCACCACCGCCCTGATCGGGCTGCTCGCCGTGGCGGCGCTGAACCCGATCGTTGCGGCGACCAGCCGGCAATACGATCTCCTCGCGAGCAGCGTCTCCGGCACGCCGGGGGCCGCCCTCTCGGTGGGCAAGGAAGGGATCTGGCTCAGGCAGGCCAGCGGCGGCGAGCAGACCGTGATCCGCGCCGACCGGGTCGATCCCGAAGGCACTGAACTCACCGGGGTGACCTTCCACGTCTTCGACGGGCCGGGCGCGCCGGTCTCCCGTATCGAGGCCGCGCGCGCGACCCTGACGGCGGGGGCGTGGCGCCTCTCCTCCGCCAAGGTCTGGCGGTTCGACGGCGCCAACCCCGAGGCGAGCGCGGAGACACGCGACACCCTCGCCTTCCCCACCGATCTCACCGCCTCGCGCATTCTCGAGGGTTTCGGCGATCCGGCAGAGGTGCCGGTCTGGTCTCTGCCCTCATACATCGAGGCGCTGCAGGCGGCGGGATTCTCCGCCCGCCGCCACGTGGTCTTCTTCCAGATGCAGCTCGCCCTTCCGGTCCTGCTGGTTGCGATGCTGCTGATCGGCGCGACCTTCACCATGCGACATTCCCGCGTCAGTCGAACCGGCCTCATGGTTATTCTGTCCATGACAATGGGTTTCGCACTTTTCTTCATCCGGAATTTCGCGCAGATCCTGGGCCAGGAAGGGCAGATCCCGGTCCTTCTCGCCGCCTGGGGGCCGCCCGTCGCCGCGGTGCTCCTGCCTGTGGGGTTGCTCCTGCACTGGGAAGACGGATGAGACGCGCGCTTCTGGTCGCCACCCTGTTCCTCTCGATCCTTGCCGTCCGGGTGCCGGCTCAGACCGCGAATCTGGTCGCCGACAGCGTCCGCATCGAGGAGGACGGCGTTCTCGTGGCCGAAGGGGACGTCCAGGTCTTCTACGAGGGCCGCGTCCTGACCGCTCCCCGCGTGGCCTATGACCGCGAGGCCGAACGGCTGACCATCGACGGACCCATCCGCCTGACCGAGGGGGACCGCAGCGTGATTCTCGCCGACAGCGCCGCACTCGACTCGGATCTGCGCAACGGCGTCCTGCGCTCGGCCCGCCTCGTCCTCGACCAGCAACTCCAGATCGCCGCCAACCAGATCGCGCGAGTCGACGGTCGCTACGTGCAGCTCTCCAACACCGTCGCCTCGTCCTGCGAGATCTGCGAAGGCGGCGCGCCGACCTGGGAGATCCGCGCCCGCCGGATCGTTCACGACCGCCGTGAGCAGGTGATCCATTTCAACCGGGCGACGTTCCGGCTCTACGGCCTGCCGATCGCCTATTTCCCGCGACTGACGCTCCCCGATCCGACCCGGGAGCGGAAGACCGGCTTTCTCCTGCCCCGCTTCGCCTCCAACAGCCGCCTGGGCTTCGGCGTCAAGGAGCCGTTCTTCCTCGCCCTCGGGCCGCATGCGGACCTCACGCTGACACCCTACGTCTCGCCGAATACCCGCACCATCGAGGGCCGCTTCCGGCAGACGCTGGCCTTCGGCGCCCTGAACGTGCAGGGCGCGGTGTCGCGGGACGACCTCATCCCGGGCGAGCTGCGCTGGTACGTCTTCGGCAGCGGGGCCTTCCTGCTGCCGCTCGACTTCTGGCTCGATCTCAGATTCGAGAACGTCTCCGACGAATCCTACATCTTCGATTACGATTACGACTACCAGGACCGGCTGACCAACGAGATCCGGCTCAGCCGCGTCGAACGCGACCGCTTCTTCCAGGCCAGCCTCTCCGACGTGACGACGCTGCGCGGCCGGGAGCGGGCGATCCGCGACACGCTGCCCTCCCGCGTCGGCGAGCTGACGACGGAACTGCGGCTGCCCACTCGGTCGGGCGAGGTGCGGCTGGACCTCGATGCCGGCACGATCCACCGCAAGTCCGATCTCGACAGGCTCGGGCGCGATGTCCAGACCTTCGGCGGCTCGGTCGCCTATCTCGACCGGCGCGTCAGCCGCGCGGGTCTCGTCGTCTCGAGCGTCGCGCGGGCGGAGGCTCGAGATCTACCGCATCCGGCAGGATCCGGACTACGATGCCGGAACCGGGCGCCTCTCCGCGATCCTCTCGACAGAGGCGCGGCTGCCGCTGCAGAAGACCGGACCGGGCGGCGGCAGCCATCTCCTCGAACCCGTCGTGCAACTCGCCTGGTCGGAGCAGACGGAGGCGACGGTCCCGAACGAGGACAGCCTCCTCGTGGAGTTCGACGAGGGCAACCTGTTGGCCCTCAGCCGGTTTCCCGGCAACGACGAGACGGAGACCGGACTCCGCGGAACGCTCGGCGTGAACTACACGGGCCGCTTCGCCGCCGGCAACAGCGTCGACCTGACCTTCGGACGCATCTACCGCGCGGAGGCGCAACCGGCCTTCCCGGACGGATCGGGACTGGCGGGCCGGCAATCCGACTGGCTCGCGGCCAGCCGTCTCACCCTCGGATCGAGCATAGAGGTGATCGGCCGCGCCCTCCTCGACAGCGAGTTCGGCACCCGCCAGTCGGAGGCGCGGATCACCTATGCGCAGCCCGGCTTCCTCGTCGGCGGCTCGCTGAGCTGGATCGGGGCCGAGCCGGCGGAGAACCGCCCCGACGACATCGCCGAACTGCGCCTGTTCAGCGGAGTGGACATCGGCCGGCACTGGCGGACGGGCTTGAGCGGCTACTACGACTTCACCGAACGCGACGCCGCCGAGGCCGCGGTTACGGTCCGCTACCGGACGGAATGCCTGGATGCGCGCCTGGCCCTCACCCGTCGCTTCACCGATACCGAGACCATCCGCCCGAAGACGAGCTTCGGCTTCCAGGTCGAACTCGTGGGCTTCGGCACCGGCGCGGCGAACGAGGCCTATCGAAGAACCTGCAATGGGTGATATGCCCGCCCCGACCCCTGCCCGATGATGAGCCTGATGATGCGCCTTCGCTCCCTCGCCCTGATCGCCCTCCTGCCCCTCGCCTGTGCGGCGGCCGCACCGGCCCAGTCGCTGTTCGCGCCGGCCGCGGAGGTGAACGGCAGCGTCGTCACCAATTACGAAGTGCAGCAGCGGCGGCGGATGCTGGAACTCTTCCGCTCCCCGGAACCGACCGACGAGGTCGCCCTCGAAAACCTGATCGACGAGCGGCTGCAACTGGCGGAGGCCGACCGGCTCGACATCGACATCGACCGCGAGCAGATCCTCGAAGGCATGGAGGAATTTGCCCAGCGGGCGAACCTGGACCGGGAGAGCTTCGTCGCCGAACTCTCCCGCGCCGGCATCGAGGAAGAGAGCTACGAGGATTTCGTCCGCGCCGGCATCGCCTGGCGGGAGGTCGTGGCGGCCCTCTTCGGCGACGGTCGGACGCAGATCGCCGAGGACGAGGTGGAGCGCGCGGCCGACGCCCCGCCGGCCCCCGACCTGCGGGTGCTCCTGAACGAGATCATCATTCCGGCCGACACGCCCGAGCGGCTCGCCCGCGCCGAGGCCCTTGCGCCGCAGATCACCTCGATCACCGATTTCGGCAGCTTCGCCGCCGCCGCGCGGTCCTATTCCGCGACGCCTTCGCGCGAGCGCGGCGGCGCCATCGACTGGCTCGAACTGAACAATCTCCCGCCCCAGCTCCGGCAGGTCCTGCGCGGCCTGTCGCCGGGCGAGGTCTCGCCGCCGGTCCCGCTGCCCAACGCGCTGGCCTTCTTCCAGCTTCGCGAGATCGGCGAGACCGGCGGAGGGGGCCAGCCGACAGAGCTGGACTACGCGGCCTACTACATCCCCGGCGGCCGCTCAGAGGCCGGGTTCTCGGAGGCGGCCCGCGTGGCCGCCCGGGTCGGTACCTGCGACGATCTCTACGGCGTCGCCAGGGGCGGCGATCCGGCCCGCCTGCAGCGCGACAAGCTACCCGTCTCGCAGATCCCGCAGGACGTCGCCCTCGAACTCGCCAGGCTCGACCCCGGCGAGTACTCGACCGCCCTCACCCGCGCCAACGGGCAGACTCTCGTCTTCCTCATGCTCTGCGACCGCTCCTATCGTCCCCCGGAGGCCGAGGAGCCGAATCTCGGGCGGGTCCGCGACAGGCTCGTCAACGAAAGGGTGGCGCAGAAGGCGGACAATCTCCTCGCCGAACTGAGGGCGAACGCGACGATCCGGATCGAATGACCCTGCCGGTCGCGCTGACCTGCGGCGAGCCGGCCGGGATCGGGCCCGAACTCGCCGCGAAGGCGCGGGAGCGGCTCAGCGACTCGTTGCCCTTCGTCTATCTCGGCGACCCGGATCACCTTCCCGCCGGCACCCCCGTCGCGATCGTCGAGACACCCGAGGAGGCGGCCGCCGCCATCCGTCACGGCCTCCCCGTCCTGCCCCACGACCTGCCGGGACCCGCCGTCGCGGGCCGGCCGGACCCGGCCCAGGCCCCGGGGATCGTCGCGATCATCGCCCGCGCCGTCGCGCTGGCCGGGGAGCGCCGTGTCGCCGCCATCTGCACGTTGCCCATCCACAAGAAGGCCCTGATCGACGGCGCGAACTTCGCCTATCCCGGCCACACGGAATACCTGGCCGCGCTCGCCGACGTGGAGCGGGTCGTCATGATGCTCGTCGGCGACGCCCTCCGCGTCGTGCCTGCCACCATCCACATTCCCTTGGCGGAGGTGCCGCGCGCCCTGACACCGCAGCTTCTCGAGAGCACGATCCGCATCACCGAGGCCGCACTCAGCCGGGATTTCGGCATCGCCCGACCGCGGATCGCGGTCACCGGCCTCAACCCCCACGCCGGTGAGGGCGGAGCCATCGGCGGCGAGGAGGCCGACTGGATCGCGCCTCTCGTGGAGCGGCTCCGGGCGGAGGGGCTCGACCTGCGCGGACCCGCCTCGGCGGACACGATGTTCCATGCCGCCGCTCGGGCCGGCTACGACGCGGCGATCGCCATGTACCACGACCAGGCGCTGATCCCGATCAAGACCATCGACTTCTCCGGGGGCGTCAATGTCACCCTGGGCCTGCCCTTCGTGAGAACCTCCCCCGACCACGGCACCGCCTTCGACATCGCCGGGTCGGGCCGCGCCGACCCGACCTCGACCGTCGCCGCGCTGCGCCTCGCCGCCTGCATGGCGCGCGCCCGCGGCCTTCTCTGATGGCGGCGATCGACGGTCTGCCTCCGCTTCGCGAGGTGATCGCGCGGCACGGGCTCTCCGCGCGCAAGGCGCTCGGCCAGAACTTCCTTCTCGACCTGAATCTCACCGCCAAGATCGCCCGGCAGGCCGGCGATCTCGCCGGCTCCGACGTGTTCGAGGTCGGTCCCGGCCCCGGCGGGCTCACCCGCGGACTTCTGGCGGAAGGGGCGCGTCGGGTCCTCGCCGTCGAGAAGGATTCCCGCTGCCTGCCCGCGCTCGAGGCGATCCGCGCAGTCTATCCCGACCGCCTGGAGGTTCTGAACGCGGATGCGCTCGGCCTCGACCCGGCCGACCGCCTGAACCCGCCGATCCGGATCGTGGCCAATCTGCCCTACAACGTGGGAACCGAGCTGCTCACCCGCTGGCTCGATCCGCCGGCCTGGCCGCCGGCCTGGTCTTCCCTGACGCTGATGTTCCAGCGCGAGGTGGCGGAGCGGATCGTCGCCGGCCCCGGGACGAAATCCTACGGCCGCCTGTCGATCCTGAGCCAGTGGCGAAGCGATGCGCGGATCGTCATGGAGGTGCCGCCGGAGGCCTTCACGCCGCCGCCGAAGATCCGCTCCGCCGTCGTCCATCTGACGGCGCGCGCCGCCCCGCACCATCCGGCGAACCCGCGGACGCTCTTCGCGCTCACGGCGGCGGCGTTCAACCAGCGGCGCAAGATGCTGCGCTCCAGTTTGCGCGGGCTGGCCCCGGATATCGAGGAGCGGCTCGCGGCGGCCGGCGTCCCCCCGACCGAACGGGCGGAGCAGCTCTCGCTCGAGGAGTTCTGCGCCCTCGCCCGGGAACTCGACCGGGCCTGAACCTATTCCGCGGCCTGGGTGGTGCTGCCGCCGCCGCTGTCCTTGCCGTCGCTTTCACCGTCGCCGTCACCGTCAGACTTCTGGGCCCGGGGCTTCCGCGTCCGGCGCTTCGGCTGGCTTTCGGGGGTCTCGACCAGACCGCTCTCCTCGGACCCGTCCGAGGTGTCGATCACGTCGTCCTCGCGGGGCGGCTTCTTCGGCGCGCGGCGGGCGCGTTTCGGCTTCTCGGGCGGACCCTGATCCGCGGCGCTCTCCGGCTGTCCGCCGGTCTCCGCGGTCTCTGCCGGTTCGGACGGCCGAGTCCCGCCGCCCTCGCCCCGGCCGCCGTTGTCCCGTGGCTCGTCGTCCCGACCGCCGTCGTTCCGGCCGCTGTCGTCGGAGCCGCCGGCATTGCGGCCACCGCCGTCCTGGGCGTCGGATTGCGGGGAGGAGTTCTGCTGCTGGCGTTCGCGGTTCTGCTGGTCAGCCAGTTCGCGGCGCTGATCCATCTCGCGCTGCGCTTCGGCGAGCATCCGGGTGTAGTGCTCGGCATGCTGGGCGAAGTTCTCGGCCGCCACGCGGTCGTTCGAGAGCTGCGCGTCGCGGGTCAGCTGGTTGTACTTGTCGATGATCTGTTGCGGCGTTCCGCGCACCTTGCCTTCGGGGCCTGAGCTGTCGAAGACGCGGTTGACGATATTGCCGCCGGAGGGGCGGTTGCGGTTGTTCTTGGACCGCGAGCGCTTGTTCGATGATCGCATGTCGGAGTGGGTTCCGGCCTTGATGTAATGGCGTTCGTGCGCCCCCTGCGAACCGTGGGCCGCTGTGATGCGGCCTTGGCGAGGCGGCTTGTCCTGGCAATGCCAGAGGCGGACGCGCGTTCGGCGTATCGCCTTCTGCTCCTTTGTGAGACCACGTGTCGGCGCGCTTGGCAAGCCGTTTCCACGGATTTCCTTCGCTTTTTCCCCGTTTTCGGGGAAAGACGGCGCTATTTCGGCATGACGCCGCCCACCACCCGGTCTCTTCCATCCAGATCGGGACGGACCGCCACCGGATCAAGACCCGTCGCGCGAAACAGGGCCGCGACCTCGGCGCCCTGCCTCCAGCCGATCTCGACGAGCAGTCGTCCGCCCGGAGCGAGGTGGCCCCGAACGCCGCCCAGGATCGCGCGGTAGGCGGCGAATCCGTCGGCGCCCGGCGACAATGCGGCGACCGGGTCGTGGTCGCGCACTTCCGCCGCCAGGCCGGCCAGGTCGTGCGTCGCGATATAGGGCGGATTGGAGACGATCAGATCGAACGTTCCCGTCACGCGGTCGAACCAGTCCGAGATGAGGAAGCGGGCGCGCGCCTCGACGCCGAGCGCCGCGGCGTTCTCCCGCGCGACCCTCAGCGCCGCCGGAGACAGGTCCGTCCCGATCCCGGAGGCCCCCTCCCGTTCGGCGAGGAGACTGAGAAGGATGCAGCCCGAGCCGGTGCCGAGATCGAGGACGCGCTCGAACGGCGCGCGGAGCGCCTCGGACACCAGTGTCTCGGTTTCCGGCCGCGGGTCGAGCACCCCCGGCGCGATCCGGAACCGATGACGCCAGAAATCCCGGTATCCCAGAATCCGCGAGACAGGCTCACCCCCCGCGCGTCGCGCGAGGAAGCTCCGGTAGCGCGCGAGGACCGAGGGCGTGAGATAGCCCGGATCGAGCCGGTGGAAGCCGTCGCGCGGCAATCCGGCCGCATGGGAGAGCAGCATCCGCGCCTCCCGGAGCGGATCGGATACGTGCGCGAGATGCCCCCGCCCCTCCCGGAGCGCCCCGTCGATTTCGTCGGTCACTCCTCCATGTCGGCGAGCCGCGCCGCCTCGTCCTCTGCCGCGAGCGCGTCGATCACGTCTGACAGGTCCCCCTGCATCACCTGGTCGAGCTTGTAGAGCGTGAGGTTGATCCGGTGGTCGGTCAGCCGCCCCTGTGGGAAGTTGTAGGTGCGGATCCGCTCCGACCGGTCGCCGCTGCCGACCTGCGACTTCCGCGCATCGGCGCGCTCGTCGGCGGCGCGCTGGCGCTCGATGTCGAAGAGCCGGCTCCGCAGCACCTGCATCGCGATCTCCCGGTTGCGGTGCTGGGACTTCTCGGAACTCGTCACAACGAGCCCCGTCGGCAGGTGGGTGATCCGCACCGCGGAATCGGTGGTGTTGACGTGCTGTCCCCCGGCGCCGCTCGCCCGCATCGTGTCGATCCGGAGATCGCCGGGGTCGATCGTCAGATCGACCTCCTCCGCCTCCGGCAGCACCGCGACGGTCGCGGCCGAGGTATGGATGCGGCCGCCGGATTCGGTGGTCGGCACCCGCTGGACCCGATGCACCCCGGATTCGAACTTCAGCCGCGCGAAGACCCCCTCGCCCTTCACGTGGGCGACGAGTTCCTTCAACCCGCCGAGCTCGGTCTCCTGCGCCTCGACGACCTCGAATCGCCAACCCTGGCCGTCGGCGAAGCGCTGGTACATCCGCATGAGGTCTCCGGCGAAGAGCGCGGCCTCCTCGCCGCCGGTCCCGGGGCGGATCTCGAGGATGGCGGGCCGCGCATCGGCGGCGTCCTTCGGCACCAGCGTGCGCCGCAGCCGCTCCACGAGGTCGTCCCGCCGGGCGCGGAGGCCGTCGAGTTCCTCTTCCGCCAGGGCGCGCATCTCCGGATCGGACAGCAGCGCCTCGGCCCCGGCGATCTCCGTTTCGAGCGCGCCATGCTCCCGCGCGATCTCGACCACCGGCTTCAGCTCGGCATATTCCCGCCCCAGCGCCGCAAGGTCGCCCCGCCCCTCGGACATGGCGGCCTCGAGATATTCGAACCGGTCGACGATCCGGGCAAGTCTGTCCTGGGGAACCATGCCGCTACCTCGCCAGATCGGGGTCCGAGGTCAAGCCGGGGCATCGAGCCCAGCGCGGTCGAGCCAGCCCTCTATCCGGCGGCGATTCACCCCCAGATCGCCCTTGCCGATCACCAGATGGCCGCGGATCTCAACCCGGTCTGCGCCGGCGCGGACATTGGTCACGTCGGGGAACCCCCAGACGAGGGACCGCGTGACGAAGCTGGCCTCGCCCGCCTCGGCACTGCCGGCCAGCTTCCCGGTCCTGGGAGTGGCCTCGATCTCGGCGATCAGCCGCCTTAGGGGAGCGGCGGCGTCCGCGACCTTCCGCACGGCGGTGAAGCCTCCCTCCTCGGGATGGTCGCCGAGCGCCGGGATCGGCCCCGAGAGCCGGTAGCGATCCTCTGGCACTCCGATGTTGCGGGTCCAGACCATCAGCCCTGCGACGACCACAAGACCGGCGGCCAGCCCCCAGAAGACCTTCCCCATGATGCTCTCCTTCCCTCGGTCGACTTAGCATTCGGCGGGCCCATGGACAGCGGCGGCGCCGCGGTGCAGAACACCGACATGACGATATCGGACGATCCCGTCTTCGCGGTCGCTCCCGGGATGGAACGCCTGCGCACGGTCATGGCGCGGCTGCGCGATCCCCGGACCGGCTGCCCCTGGGACGTGGAGCAGGGCTTCTCCTCCATCGCCCCCTACACGATCGAGGAGGCCTACGAGGTCGCCGACGCCATCGACCGCGGATCGATGGAGGATCTGAAGGGCGAACTCGGGGATCTGCTCTTCCAGTCCGTCTTCCACGCCCGGATGGCCGAGGAATACGGCGCCTTCGATCTCGAAGACGTGATCGTGTCGGTCACCGACAAGATGATCGCGCGGCATCCGCACGTCTTCGGTGAGCAGTCCCGCGACAAGTCCGCCGAGGAGCAGGCCCGCGACTGGGAAGCGGAGAAGGCGCGCGAACGGGCGGGGCGCGCCGAGACCGGCGCGCTCGACGGGGTGGCGCTCGCTCTGCCGGCGCTCCTTCGCGCCCAGAAGCTGCAGAAGCGCGCCGCGCGGGTCGGCTTCGACTGGCCGGAAGCGGGCCAGGTCGTCGACAAGATCGCCGAGGAGGCGCGCGAACTCGTCGAGGCGCGGGACACCTTGTCGGCGGACAAGGTTGCCGAGGAACTGGGCGATCTGCTGTTCGTCACGGTCAACATCGCCCGACATCTGGGCGTAGACGCCGAAAGCGCCCTGCGCGGCGCGAACGCCAAGTTCTCGCGACGTTTCACCCATGTCGAGCGAGCGCTCGCCGACGACGGAAGGCGTCCCGAGGACAGCGATCTCGCCGAGATGGACGCGCTTTGGGACCTGGCGAAGGACGCCGAGTCCTGACCGACGGTTTTCGTCGGATATTGACCTTACAGAATGAGTCGGGTTTCAGGGGCGCATCCGTGCGACGAACCGAAAAGGGAATTCCATGCGCTCCATCCTTCTGGCCGCACTGGCCTCCGCCACCGCCCTGCCCGCGCTGGCGGAGGTCAATATCTACTCCTACCGCCAGCCCGAACTGATCCAGCCCCTGCTCGACGGATTCACCGAGGCGACGGGGATCGACACCAACATCGCCTTCCTGAGCCAGGGGCTCGTGGAACGGCTGAAGGCCGAGGGCGGGCGCTCTCCCGCCGACATCATCCTGACCGTCGACATCAGCCGCCTCTCGACCGCCAAGGAGGCCGGCGTCACCCAGCCGGTCGACAGCCCCGAAATGGAGGACGAGATCCCCGGCGCGCTGCGCGACCCGGAAGGGCACTGGTTCGGCGTCACCACCCGCGGCCGCATCGTCTATGCCTCGAAGGAGCGCGTCGGCGAGGACGAGATCACAACCTACGAGGATCTGGCCGATCCGAAATGGAAGGGCCGCCTCTGCACCCGGTCGGGCACCCATGTCTACACTCTGGGCCTCGTGGCAGCTATGATCGAGCACAACGGCGAGGAGGCCGCGAAGGAGTGGCTGCAGGGGGTGAAGGGCAACCTCGCCCGGAGGCCGCAGGGCGACGACCGCGCGCAGGTCCGCGCGATCTGGGCGGGGGAATGCGATCTCTCGCTCGGAAACACCTACTACATGGGCGCGATGCTCGCCGATCCGGAGCAGAAGGAATGGGCCAATTCGGTGCGGGTCGAGTTCCCCACCTTCGCCGATGGCGACGGCACCCACATCAACATCTCCGGCGTGGCGATGACGGCCCATGCCCCGCACCACGACGACGCGCTGAGATTCATGGAATATCTCGCCTCGCCGGAAGCGCAGAAGATCTACGCCGACGTGGTCAACGAATATCCCGCAAATCCGGAGATCGCGCCCTCCGATCTGGTCGCGAGCTGGGGCGACATCGAGCCCGACGATACCGATCTGAGCGCGATCGCGGCGCATCGCGCCGATGCGCTGCGCCTCGTCGAGGAGGTCGATTTCGACGGCTGACGCGAGAAGCGGGCGGCCCACCCGGGGCCGCCCGTCCGGTCAGGAGCCGCAGGAATAGTCGAGGCCGACCCGGTTGCCGCCGATCCCGCCGATCGTGACGGCGCAGGTCTGGCCGTCGACCTGGAGCTCGATCCGGTCGTCGCCGGCGACCTGCTGCGTGGTCACGCCGTTGATCGCGATCCGGGCGGAGCTTCCGTCGGAGGCGACCGAGGAGACGAAGACGCGGACCGCGCCCTCGCCGAGGAGCGCGACCGATCCGGGCGCGATCCCGTCCGGCACGGCGTCGCCACCGCTATCGCCGGAGCCGCCCTGGCTCCCGGCGGAGGCCTCCTCGCACACCGCGTCGAGCCCGGCGCGGCGATCGCGGATCCCGACGAGGCTCACCCGGCACGCCCGCCCGTCCACCTCCTCGGTGACGGCCTGGCCTGCCGCGAGGGTCGTCGGCGTGCCGTTGACGGAGAGGACGACGCTGCCGCTCGCGTCGTCGATCCGCGAGACGAAGGCGCGCAGCGCCCCGTCGCCCGCCCGCGCCGTTTGGCCCGTCGCGTAGAGCATCCCCGCGGCGATCTGCGCCTGGGGCGCGCCGCTGCCGGAGGCCGACCCGGCCTGGCCGGAGGCGCCGGCCGCCGCGGCCGAGGCGGCCTGACCGTCGCCGGCGTCCGCCCCCGCCACTGATTCGCCGCCTTCGGCCCCCGCATCGGCGATCCGGTCCTGAAGGTCGCGGATCGCGGTCTCCAGCGCCGCGTTCGACGCCGCGTTGATCTCGACCATCCGGTCGTCGAGCGCCAGCACCGCCGTGTCGATCCGCTGCGCGAGGTCTTCGGACATCGCCGCCATGGCCTGAGTGCGCTCCGCGGCCGCGGCTTCGAGCACCACAAGGCGCTCGTCGAGCGCCGCGACCGATTGCCCGGCCTCGTCGACCCGGCCGCCGATCGCCTCGAACCGCCCGCTCAGGGCGCGCTCGATCTCCTCCGTGCCGGGGCCACTCGGGGCGAGGATGATCCCGAGCATCAATCCCACCAGACCGGCAAATCCGGCGATTACAAATTTGTTGTCCATCAATCTCTCCCTACGCCGTGGAGCACCACCCGAACCCGATCCCGTTCGGGTCCTTCGCAAGAGACTGGGGACGCGTAAACTCGTGACCGATCCCGTGGGCGGGCCCCGGCAAATTCCATCCTTGCAGCCCGCAGGCCCGTTGCAAAGCTGTCGTTTCGGAAACCGGTTCGGTCTGGGGCGGTGTCGCTGAGGCGGAATCCGCGACACGGATCGCGCAGCGAAGCGGCGATCCGGAGCGAGGAGGAATGGCGCGGTTGACGGGGCTCGAACCCGCGACCCCCGGCGTGACAGGCCGGTACTCTAACCAACTGAGCTACAACCGCGCAGCGCGTGCGGGCGGCGGATCGGGGCGTGGATGGCGCGGTTGACGGGGCTCGAACCCGCGACCCCCGGCGTGACAGGCCGGTACTCTAACCAACTGAGCTACAACCGCCCGATGCCCGATCGGGCCATCCCGAACGTGAGGGGCCTTCTATTTGGAGGCTTCTGGAGCGTCAAGCGGCAACGGGCCGGGACTGTGGGGTTTTTGCCGGCGGGCGCCGCCCGGTCTCCGGTCAGCCGTTGTCGGGACGAAGCAAACGCTCGATCTGCGCAGCCAGAAGCACCGCCGTCGCGATCTTCTCCGCCGGCCAGATCCCCGCGGCACCGTAGGCGCCGTCTTCACACAATCTCGCCGCGAGACGCAGGCGCAGGTCGAGACGCTGACCGGCATCGAGACCTGCGAGTTCCCTGTCGATCTGGTCTCCGAGCTCAACTCCCGATTCGTCGTCGCGGAGCCTTGGTTCATTGGAAAAAAGGATGTCTGATCTCATCGGAAAACGGGAACTCACACTGAATGTCGGGACCGAATTCTCGCAAACATCGGCTGCGCAATCTATACGACTAGAGATGGCATATCGACCTATCCGCGACGAAGGCAACCCCCGGGTTTTCCTGTGGTGGGCGATGACGGGTTCGAACCGCCGACATCCTCGGTGTAAACGAGACGCTCTACCGGCTGAGCTAATCGCCCCCTGGGTCCATCCTGCTTCCTATCCGGAGCCCCGGGCGTTGAAAAGGGGTCACCACCGGAACGGCGCCACGATCTTCCGACGCGCGATAAGGAACGCGTCCGCGACCAATTCCAGGGGCCGCAGATCCACCTCCGACCCGCCGGTCTGGACGAGATCCGCGAACCGTTCGTAAACGAGCGGGTATTCCGCCACCGATCCCTCGAGCGCGATCTCCTCGCCGTTCTCGACGATAGCGCTGCCCGATCGCGAGAGCGTGAAGCGGCCGGCATCGGTCTCGACATGCATGTCCCAGACCGGATCGGACTCGTGCCGCCAGTCCATCCACGCGGTCATCTCCGCCCCGCTCGGATGCGCGAAGCCCAGCGCCGCGGCGATCGGGCCGTCGCGCCCCTCGGGAACGGACATCGTGCAGTCGGTCGGATGCGGCATCTCGTCGAGGATCGCCGCGAGGATCGACATCGCGTTGATGCCCGGATCGAACACGCCCAGATTGCCGGGCTCGAACACCCAGTCCTGCCTTGGATGGATCGCGCGCACGTTCTCGCGCCAGTCGATCGTCAATCGCCGCAGCGGCGCCTCCGACAGGCGCCGGCGCGCCTCAGCGACCGCCGCGCCGCCGCGGCTGTGCCAGCTCGCATAGAGGGTGACGCCGGATCGCCACGCCTCGGTCTCGAGCCGGCGGCATTCCGAGATCGTGCGGCCGGGCGGCTTCTCCAGCATCACGTTCATGCCCGCCCGGATCGCCTTCATCGCGTAGCCGAAGCGCGGCCCGGGCGGCAGCGCGAGCGAAACCGCGCGCACCTCGCCCGGATCGGCGAGGAAGTCGTCCATGTCCGCGAAGGCCCGCGCGCCCTCGACACTGGCGTTGCGGCTGATCGCGGCGTCGAGATGCCAGTGCGGGCTGGCGGCGAGAGCCGGGATGTGTTCGTCGCGCGCGATCTTGCCAATTCCGGCGAGCGCGAGAGGCATCGGTGTCATCGTCCCTCCTTCGGTCATTGGCGCAGCGGCACCCGGACTTCCGCAGCCCCGGGTCGACGCCGCCGGGTCCCCTCAGGCGAACCGCTCCCTGAGCGCGCGGTCGACCGAGGCGGGCACGAAGCGGCCGACATCGCCCCCGAGCCGCGCGATCTCCTTCACGAGGCGGGAGGCGACCGCCTGATGCTCTGGTTCCGCCATCAGGAAGACCGTCTCGACCCCGTCGTCGAGAACGCGGTTCATCCCCGTCATCTGGTATTCGTACTCGAAATCCGTGACCGCCCGGAGCCCGCGGAGAATGAGCTGCGCGCCCACCTCGCGGGCGCAGTCGACCAAGAGGTTCTCGAACGGATGCGAGACGATCTCGACGCCGGTGCGCGCGGCGATTCCGCGGCATTCGGCCTCGATCATCGCCACGCGCTCCTCGAGGTCGAAGAGCGGGCCCTTGTCCCTGTTGATCGCCACGCCGATCACCAGCCGGTCCACCAGGACCGTGGCGCGCTGGATGATGTCCAGGTGGCCGTTCGTCACCGGGTCGAACGTCCCCGGATAGAGTCCCGTGCGCATCCCCGCCCTCCCTCTCGTCTCGGGCGGGACGCGACATCATCGCGGCCCGGATTGCAAGCCGCTAGCCCTCCCGCGGCGATCAGTGGCCGCGCACCATGCCCTCGAGCGCGTCGCGCTCCATCGCCAGTTCCGAAAGTCTCGCCTTCACGATGTCGCCGATGGAGACGAGGCCGACCATCTCGCCGTTGTCCATGACCGGCATGTGGCGGAACCGCCCCTCGGTCATCTTCGAGAGCACCGCGTCGAGGGACTCCGTGGGGGCGCAGTATTTCAGCGAGGCGGTCATCATCTCGCTGACGTGCTTCTTGAGGCAGTCGGGACCGGCCCGACCGATCTCGCGCACGATGTCGCGTTCCGAGAGGATGCCGGCCGGGTTGCCCCCCTCGCAGACGATCACGGCGCCGATCCGCTTCTCGGACAGGAGCCGCGCGGCGTCGCCCACGCTCGCGCCGGTCTCGATGGTCGTCACCTCGCCACCCTTTTCCCGCAGCACTCGTTCGATCCGCATCTGCCCGTCCTTCCTCCGATCTACCTGAAGGGAAGCGTGATCGGCGGCCGACCGGTCTGTCAAGCGCGACCCGCCGCGGAGAACGATCTTCGCGCCCGATCCCGCCGCGCAGACGCCGGCGCCGCCGCGCAGGCACCCCCGCGCTTGGGCTCGCGGCACCGCAAGCTATGATCAGCCCGAACAGGATCTCGATGGAGGAGAGCAGATGGAGAACTCTATGTCACTGGATCGACGGCAGGCGCGCGGAGGGGACATCGGGCCGCTTCGCCGACGTCTTCAACCCCGCGACCGGCGAGGTGCAGGCGAAGCTGCCGCTCGCCGGCGCCGAAGAGGTGGACGAGGCCGTCGCCCGCGCCGCCCGCGCGCAGGAGTGCTGGGCCGCCACCAATCCCCAGCGACGGGCGCGGGTGATGATGAAGTTCGGCCAGCTCCTGACCGAGAACATCGACCGGCTCGCCGAGGCGATCAGCCGCGAGCACGGCAAGACCCTGCCCGACGCCCGCGGCGACGTGCAGCGCGGCCTCGAGGTGGTCGAGGTCTGCATGGGGGCGCCGCATTTCCTCAAGGGCGAGTTCACCGATGACGGCGGACCGGGCATCGACCTCTACTCGATGCGCCAGCCGCTGGGCGTCGTCGCCGGCATCACGCCGTTCAACTTTCCGGCCATGATCCCGCTCTGGAAGATGGCACCGGCCATCGTCTCGGGCAACGCGATGGTCCTGAAACCCTCGGAACGGTGTCCCTCCTGCCCGCTGATGATCGCGGAACTGCTGCAGGAGGCCGGCGCGCCGGACGGCATCCTGCAGGTCGTCAACGGCGACAAGGAGGCGGTGGACGCGCTCCTCGACAACGAGATCGTGCAGGCGGTGGGCTTCGTCGGCTCCACCCCGATCGCCCAGTACATCTACGGCCGCGCCGCGACGAACGGCAAGCGCGCCCAGTGCTTCGGGGGCGCCAAGAACCACCTGATCGTCATGCCCGACGCCGATCTCGACAAGGCCGCGGACGCGCTCCTCGGTTCGGGCTACGGCGCCGCGGGCGAGCGCTGCATGGCGATCTCGGTCGCGGTGCCCGTGGGCGAGGAGACCGCCGACAGGCTGGTCGACAAGCTCGTCCCCAAGGTCGAGAAGCTGAAGGTCTCGCCCTACACCGCCGGGGATGACGTGGATTTCGGCCCCCTCATCACGGCCGCGGCGCGCGACCGGGTGAAGGGCCTGATCGACCGCGGCATCGAGGAGGGCGCCGAGTTGCTGGTCGACGGCCGAGACTTCCGCATGCAAGGCTACGAGAATGGCTTCTTCATGGGGCCGTCCTTCTTCGACCGGGTGACGCCCGGGATGGAGATCTACCGCGAGGAGGTCTTCGGCCCCGTCCTGAGCCAGGTCCGCGCCGGCTCCTACGAGGAGGCGCTGAAGATCGCGATGGACAATCCCTACGGCAACGGGACGTCGATCTTCACCGCCGACGGCGACACCGCGCGCGACTTCGCGCACCGGGTCAATGTCGGCATGGTCGGCATCAACTTCCCGATCCCGGTGCCCCTGAGCTACCACACCTTCGGCGGCTGGAAGAAGTCGGCCTTCGGCGACCTGAACCAGTACGGCCCCGATGCCTTCCGGTTCTACACCCGCACGAAGACGGTCACCGAGCGCTGGTTCTCGGGCATCAAGCAGGGCGGGGAGTTCAGTTTCAAGGCCATGGACTGAGCCGGCGCTTTCGGTCCATCATCGCGGCCTCGCCTCTTGCGGGCGGGGCCGACACCGCTTGACGAGTTCTCCCGATGACAGACGACCTCTTCACGATCGGGATCGAGGAGGAATATCTTCTCGTCGATTCCGAGAGCCTCGACCTCGCCGAGGCGCCCGAGGCGATGATCGACGAATGCACCGAGGCGGTCGGCGACCGGGTGGCGCCGGAATATCTCCGCTGCCAAATCGAGATCGGCACCCGCGTCTGCCACACCGCGGCCGAGGCGCGCACCGAGCTTTCGAGTCTGCGCCGGACGGTGGCCGGGGTGGCGGAGCGCTACGGCCTCGCGCCGATCGCCGCCGCCTGCCACCCGACCGCTTCCTGGTCCACCCAGACCCGCCGCGACCGCGCCCGCTACAACCAGCTCCGCCGCGATCTCGCCGATGTGGGCGACAGGATGCTGATCTGCGGCATGCACGTCCATGTCGGCATCCCCGACGACGAGGACCGGATCGACCTGATGAACCAGGCGTCCTACTTCCTGCCGCATCTGCTCGCGCTGTCGGCCTCCTCGCCCTTCTGGCAGGGGCGCGACACCGGCCTCGCCTCCTACCGGATCGGCATCTTCGACAACCTGCCACGCTCCGGCCTGCCGCCCCGCTTCGACACCTGGTCGGCCTATCGCCGCATCGTCGACACGCTCGTGGAGCTGGAGCTCATCGAGGACGCCACCACCATCTGGTGGGACCTGCGCCCGTCGCACAACTTCCCCACGCTCGAGACGCGCATCTGCGACGCCTGCCCGCGGGTCGACGACGCCGTGGCGCTCGCCGCGGCGATCCAGGCGACGATGCGGCTGCTCTGGCGGCTCAAGGGTCTGAACCAGCGCTGGCGGACCTACAAGACCTGCCTCATCGACGAGAACCGCTGGCGCGCGCGGCGCTACGGGATCGAGGAGGGCCTGATCGACTTCGGCCAGGGCAAGATCCAGCCGCTGGGCCTGCTCGTGGAGGAATGGATCGAGATGGTGAAGGAGGATGCCGAGGCCCTGGGCGGCGCGGAGGCGATGCTGGGCCTGCGCCGCATCCTCGCCGACGGCACCTCGGCGGAACGGCAGAGACGGGTGCACGCCCGGGCGCTGTCGGAGGGCGCCGGCCCGGACGAGGCGCTGCGCGCCGTGACCCGCCACCTCGTCGACGAATACCGCGCCTGATCGCGCCGGATAGGAGACGGATGCCATGAAGATCGCCTTCCTGGGGCTCGGGAACATGGGCCTGCCCATGGCCGAAAACCTCGCCGCGGCCGGCCACGACGTGACCGGCTACGACCCCGCAGCGCCCGAGACCTCCTTTCCGAGGGCGGGGAGCGGCGCGGAGGCGGTGCGGGAGGCCGAGCTCGTGCTCACCATGCTGCCCTCGGGCGAGGTGCTGCGGGCCGTCGCCGCCGAGATCGTGCCGGCGATGGCGGAAGGGGCGGTCTTCCTCGATTGCTCGACCGTCGACGTGGAGAGCGCCCGGGCCGTCGCCGCCGCGGCCAGTGCCGCCGGTCTCGGCGCGCTCGACGCGCCGGTCTCCGGCGGCATCGGCGGCGCGAAGGCCGGCACCCTCACCTTCATGGTCGGCGGGGACGCGGCCGCCTTCGAGATCGCGCGGCCGCTCTTCGGGATCATGGGGTCGAGGGCCGTCCATTGCGGCGGGTCCGGCAACGGACAGGCGGCGAAGATCTGCAACAACATGATCCTCGGCGCGACGATGATCGCGACCTGCGAGGCCTTCGCCCTGGCCGACCAGCTGGGCCTCGACCGGCAGGCGATGTTCGACGTGATCTCGACCTCGAGCGGGTCGTCCTGGTCGATGAATGCCTATTGCCCCGCCCCCGGCATCGGCCCCGAGAGCCCCGCCGACAACGACTACCGCCCGGGCTTCGCGGCCGAGCTCATGCTGAAGGATCTTCGCCTCGCCGCCGCCGCGGCCGAGAGCGCGGGCGCCGACACGCCGCTCGGCCGTGCCGCGCTCGAGCTCTACCGCGTCTTCGTGGAGGAGGAGGACGGGCGCGGCCGCGACTTCTCCGCCATGCTTCCGCGCTTCGAGGCCCGGGCCACCCTCTGAGCCGCGCCGCATCGCCATCTTGACCGGCCGGGCCGCACGGCGGAAGGATCGCGCCCGTGACCCGCCGCCTCCTCCTCGCTCTCCTCGCCGCCCCCGCCGCGGCGGGCGATCTGCCGCCGCCGCTGGATCCGGCGGATTTCGCCGATCCGCCCGCGACCGAGGTCGCGCTCGGGCGGCTGCTCTTCTACGACCCGATCCTGTCGGGCAACCGGGAGGTCTCCTGCGCCACCTGTCACCATCCCCGCTTCGCCACCGGCGACGGGGTGTCCCTGGGGCTCGGAGACGGCGGCACGGGACTCGGCCCCGAACGGGTGGCCGACCCTGCGAACCCGCCCGAGCAGCGCGTGCCCCGCAACGCCCCGCCACTCTTCAATCTCGGCCACCGTGCGATCACCGCGCTCTTCGACGACGGCCGTATCGAGGTCGACCCGGACCGTCCGACAGGATTCCGCACGCCGCTCGAGGACGACATGGTCGCGGGCTTCGACGGCCTCGTCTCGGCGCAGACCATGTTCCCGGTGCTGGCCCCCGACGAGATGGCGGGCCATTACGGCGAGAACGACGTCTCCACTGCCGTCCGCCAGGGCCGTCTCACCGGTGAGGGCGGCGCCTGGGACATCGTCGCCTCACGCGTCGCCGCGATTCCCGCCTACCGCTCCGCGTTCCGGGAGGTCTATCCCGGGATCGCCGCCGGAAGGGAGATCGCCTTCACGGACGTCTCGAACGCCATCGCCGCCTTCATGGAGGTCGAATGGCGCGCAGACGGCAGTCCGTTCGACCGCCACCTGCGCGGCGAGGCGCAACTGACGGGACCCGCCGCGGCGGGACTGGATCTCTTCTACGGCAAGGCGGGATGCGCGACGTGCCATTCGGGGCCGCTGCTCAGCGACCAGGACTACCACGCGATGGCCGCGCCCCAGCTCGGCCCCGGCAAGGCAGAGCGCTTCGAGAGCCATCAGCGGGACACGGGTCGGATGCGCGTCACCGGCGACCCGGACGACGCCTACGCCTTCCGCACGCCCATGCTCCGCAACGTCGCCCGCACCGGCCCCTGGGGCCATGCCGGCGGCCACGACGACCTCGCCGCCTTCCTCTGCCACCATGCCGATCCCGTCGCCGGCCTAGCCGCCTATGCGCCCTCGGCCGTTCTGCCGGAGGTCGCGGGCCTCGCGCCGGACTGGGCGATCCTGGACGATCCGGCGGAGCGCGCCGCGATCGCGGCCGCCGTCCGGCACGGGCGCATACCCCTCGACGCAGCGGAGATCGACCAGCTCGTCGCCTTCCTCGGGGCGCTGACCGACGAGACCTCCCTCTCCGGCCGGCTCGGCATCCCCGACACCGTCCCCTCCGGCCTCCCCGTCGCCCGCTAGCGCCGGATCACGATCACCTGCCCCGCTGCCACGGAGCGCCATTCGTCCTCCGTGCCGTCGGGCCAGACCACCCGCACCTCCGCCGCCTCCGACGCGCCAAGGCCGAAATGCACC
Source organism: uncultured Alphaproteobacteria bacterium (assembly GCA_963776705.1). Lineage (GTDB taxonomy): Bacteria > Pseudomonadota > Alphaproteobacteria > Rhodobacterales > Rhodobacteraceae > Palleronia. The sequence goes on along the minus strand of CAVZOA010000017.1, from coordinate 35,273 downwards.
GGCCCCGCCTGCCCGCCGGCATGGCCGCCGCCCACCGTCACCTCCCGCGTCTGCCAGCCCGCATCGGTCCTCACCTCGATCCACGACCCGACCGCCCGGGTGTTCGGCCCCGCCATCCGCGGCTCGACCGCCAGCCAGCGGCCCGCATCTTCGGTCACGTTGCGCCAGACCTTCAGCGGCGCCCGCCGCGCGGAGACCACGAGGTCGAGCCGCCCGTCGCCGTCGAAATCGGCGAGCGCGGCGCCCCGCGAGCGCACGTCGTCGTCGATCCCGGCCGCCGCGCCGCGCTCCGCGAAGGTTCCGTCCGCCTGCCGAATCAGCAGGTTGTTGGGGTCGCGCATGGCGTTCGACGGCATCTGGTCGACGTTCCCCTTGGCGATGAAGAGGTCGAGATCGCCGTCATTGTCCACGTCGGCGAATTCCGCGTGCCAGCCGGTGGAGGGCCGCCCGTCATCGCCGCGATAGGGGCGCTGCGCCGCCGCGCCCATGTCGAAGGGCGCGTCGCGCATCCGGCCCGCCGCGTTGATCTGCAGCCGCTGGTCTCCCATCGAGGTCAGCATCACCTCCGGGAACCCGTCGCCGGTCAGGTCCGCCGAGGCGATGCCCATCCCCCAGAGCGAGAGCCTCTCCCAGCCGTCCGCCGCGCTCCGGGGCTTCAGCGAGTTCGAGCCGCCACATCTCCTCGTATCCGCCCCGCACGTAATAGTGCCGGTCGTTGGAGATCCGCAGCTCCGGCCTGCCCTCCCGCCGCCAGTCGGAGATCAGCATCGACAGCGCGCACCAGCCCGGCGAGAGGATCTCCGGCGCCCCGTAGCCGTCGGACCCCGGCCGGTACACTTCGTTGTCGTCGCAGGCGCCGAAGGGCCCCTCGGGGTCGGCGCGGTCCACGTAGTTGCCGATCGCCAGCGTCGGCCGGTCGCGGCCCTGCTCCCAGGTCGCGGCGAAGGCCGTCGACCAGGCCTCTCCCGCCCGGAGCCCCCAGTCCTCCGTCGCGTCCGCGAACCCGCAGGCGCCATTCCCCTTGAGGAGACTGTTCGGCCCCGCCCTCAGCACGGCCAGATCGAGCGCCCCGTCGCCGTCCGCGTCGAGCGGATAGACCCCGGTCGTGCCGCGCGGCCCCGGCAGTTCCGCGGCCGCGAAGCGGATCGTCGCGCCGCCCGCGTTGACGAAGAGGCGCAGCGGCTCCGACCCGCCGGCCGCCGCGATGTCCGGCCGCGCGTCGCCGTTGCAGTCGAACACCGCGACCCCGCCGCCGACGAAATGCTCCCAACCCCCCGAATAGATGTGCGGCACATCGAAGGCCTCCGGCGCCGGCTCGAAGCGCGGTCCGGCCGCCGCCATAGCGGGCAGCATCGCGAGCACGATCGACTTCATCCGTTGTCCTCCGCCCCCGGCCCCGCCCGCGTCCCGGTTCGTCCGGGCGGCAGAATAAACTTTGACACGCTGGAGGAAACCGGCAAGATCCCGCGCAAATCCGGCATTTCGACCGGGTCGATCATGGGAGGATCACATGCACAGAAGACCGTTCCTCGCCGCCGTGCTGGCGGCGACCTGCCTCACGCCCGCCTTCGCGCAGGACGGCCCGACCGTCGGCGTCAGCTGGTCCAACTTCCAAGAGGAGCGCTGGAAGACCGACGAGGCGGCGATCAAGTCCGCGCTCGACGAGGCCGGCGCCACCTACATCTCGGCGGATGCGCAATCGTCCTCCTCCAAGCAGCTCTCCGACGTCGAGTCGCTGATCTCCCAGGGCGCCGAGGTCCTCATCATCCTCGCCCAGGACAGTCAGGCGATCATCCCGGCGGTGGAGCGCGCCACCAACAACGGCATCCCGGTCATCGGCTACGACCGCCTGATCGAGGATCCGCGCGCCTTCTACCTGACCTTCGACAACATCGAGGTCGGCCGGATGCAGGCCCGCGCCATCCTCGAGGCGCAGCCCGAGGGCAAGTACGTGATGATCAAGGGCTCGCCCACCGATCCCAACGCCGACTTCCTCCGCCAGGGCCAGCAGGAGGTCCTTCAGGACGCGATCGACGCGGGCGACGTCGAGATCGTCGGCGAGGCCTATACCGACCAGTGGCTGCCCGCCAACGCCCAGCGCAACATGGAGCAGATCCTGACCGCCGCCGACAACGAGGTCGACGCCGTCGTCGCCTCGAACGACGGCACCGCCGGCGGCGCCGTGGCGGCGCTCCAGGCCCAGGGTCTGGCCGGCATCCCGGTCTCCGGGCAGGATGCCGACTTCGCGGCGCTGAACCGCATCGCGCGGGGCACCCAGACCGTGTCGGTCTGGAAGGACAGCCGCGAGCTCGGCAAGCGCGCGGGCGAGATCGCGGTGGAACTCGCCGGCGGCACCGAGATGAGCGCCCTCGAAGGCGCCGAGGAATGGACCTCACCCGGCGGCACGACGCTCTGGGCCGAGTTCCTCGAGCCGGTGCCGATCACCGCGGACAATCTCGACGTCGTGGTCGATGCCGGCTGGATCAGCAAGGACGAGCTCTGCCAGGGCGTCTCCGGCGGCCCGGCGCCCTGCAACTGACGCCAAGGCCTGCCCCGGCGCCGCCGGGGCAGGCTTCCCGGATCCAGAGGACATGCCATGGCAGAGGCCAGCGCCCCGTCGCAGCGTCGCAATCTCGTCAGGACGCTCGAGATCGACACCCGCCTCCTCGGCATGGTCGGCGCCTTCGTCGTCGTCTGCCTCGTCTTCAACCTGCTGACCGACGGCCGCTTCCTGACGCCGCGCAACATCTTCAACCTGACGATCCAGACCGTCAGCGTGGCGATCATGGCGACCGGCATGGTGTTCGTCATCGTCACCCGCCACATCGACCTCTCGGTCGGCTCGCTTCTGGCCACCTGCTCGGCGATGATGGCGATCACCCAGACCAACATCCTGCCGGGGTTAGGGCTCGATTACGGCAGCCCCCTCATCGCTCCGGTCGCGATCCTCGTCGGCGTCCTGACCGGCGCCGTGATCGGTGGGTTCCAGGGGTGGCTCGTCGGCTATCTAGGGATCCCGGCCTTCATTGTCACGCTGGGTGGCCTGCTCGTCTGGCGCAACGTCGCCTGGTATCTCACCAGCGGGCAGACGATCGGCCCGCTCGACGAGACCTTCCAGCTTCTCGGCGGCATCGGCGGCACTATGGGCACGACGGGAAGCTGGATTCTGGCGGCGATCGGCGTGCTCGCCGCCTGCGTCGCCATCTGGATGGCCCGCCGCGCCCGCATCGCCCACGAATTCCCTGTGAAGCCGGTCTGGGCGGAAGTCGTCCTGATGGCGGTCGCCGCGATCCTGATCCTCGGCTTCGTCGCCGTCCTCAACGCCTACCAGATCCCCGAGCGCGTGCTCTCCATGCGCTTCGAGGCCGCGGGCGAGACCATGCCGGAGGGCTACAGCGAGGGCTACGGCGTGCCCTATTCCGTGCTCCTGCTGATCCTGATCGCGGTGGTGATGACGGTCGTCGGCCGCAAGACGCGGCTCGGGCGCTACATCTTCGCGACCGGCGGCAACCCTAGCGCGGCGGAGCTCTCCGGCATCAACACCAAGCTGCTGACGGTGAAGGTCTTCGCCATCATGGGCGTGCTCTGCGCGCTCGCCGGCCTCGTCGCCTCCGCCCGCCTCAGCTTCCACTCGAACGACATCGGCACGCTGGACGAGCTCCGCGTCATCGCGGCGGCGGTGATCGGCGGCACGGCGCTCTCGGGCGGAATGGGCACGATCTACGGCGCGATCCTCGGCGCGCTCATCATGCAGTCGCTGCAATCGGGCATGGCGATGGTGGGCGTCGACGCCCCGTTCCAGAACATCGTCGTCGGGGGGGTGCTCGTCCTCGCCGTCCTCGTCGACATCCTCTACCGCAAGCGCACCGGAGGCTGACATGATCGACCGCAGCGGACCGCCCCTCGTCGAGATGCGCGACATCTCCATCTCCTTCGGGGGCGTGCACGCCGTCGATAACGTCTCGATCGACCTCTGGCCCGGCGAGGTGGTCGGGCTCCTCGGCCACAACGGCGCCGGCAAGTCGACGCTCATCAAGTGCCTCTCGGGCGCCTACCGGCAGGATTCCGGCGAGGTCTATGTCCGGGGCGAAAAGGCCACCATCGAGACGCCCCGCGACGCGCGCGCCTACAACATCGAGACGATCTACCAGACGCTGGCGCTGGCAGACAATCTCGACGCCGCCTCGAACCTCTTTCTCGGCCGCGAACTGACCACGCCGCTCGGCTTCGTCGACGACGCCGCGATGGAGGCCGAGACCCGCAGGATCTTCAAGCGCCTCAACCCGAACTTCCGCAAGTTCGCCTCTCCCGTCTCGGCGCTCTCGGGCGGCCAGCGGCAATCCGTGGCCATCGCCCGAGCGGTCTATTTCGAGGCGAGGATTCTGATCATGGACGAGCCCACCGCCGCGCTCGGCCCCCAGGAGACGCAGATGGTCGCCGAGCTGATCCAGGAGCTGAAGCGCCAGGGGCTCGGCATTTTCCTCATCGACCACGACGTGCATCAGGTGAAGCGTCTCTGCGACCGCGCCGCGGTGATGAAGAACGGCGAGCTCGTCGGCGTGGTCGAAGTGGACGAGGTCACCACCGACGACCTCCTCGGCATGATCATCGCCGGCAAGAAGCCGGAGAAGTCGGCCGCCTGAGCCTCAGACCGGCAGCGCGGTGGTGAACTTCAGCTCCTCCATCGACAGGAGCGCGGTCACGTTGTGGATCCTTACTTCGGCGATCAGCGCCTGGTAAAACGTGTCGTAGGCCCGCGCGTTCGGCACGCGGACCTTCAGGATGTAGTCGATATCGCCCGCGAGCCGGTGCGCCTCCTGCACCTCCGGCCGCGCCCGGAGGGCGTGCAGGAAGCGCGTCTGCCAGCCCGCCTCGTGCTCCGATGTGCGGATCAGCACGAAGAAGCAGGCGTCGTATCCCAACGCCTCGGCATCGAGCAGGACGGTCTGCGCGCCGATGATTCCCGCCTCCCGCATCTTGCGGATCCGGTTCCAGACCGGGGTCTTCGACGAGCCCGCCGCCCTGGCGATCTCGTCGAGGGACTGGCTCGCGTCGCGCTGTAATTCGCGAAGGATCTTCCGATCCAGCTCGTCGATACGGACGGACATTCGCCGCCTCCTTCGATATCGGAACGGACGATCCCCTTCTCCGCCCGTACGGAACATGCGTTCCTTATATACGCCGGTCCCCTGCAACGGACAGGGATAATGTTCTATCTCTGCTCCCGAGACAGGGAGCGTGACGATGCAGCACTTTCCGATCTTCATGGACCTGGCCGGCCGCCGGGTGGTGATGGCGGGCGGCGGCGACGCCGCCATCGCCAAGCTGCGGCTGCTGCTGAAGACCGCGGCGCGTCTCACCGTCCTCGCGCCCTCCCCTGCGCCGGAGATTGAGGGCTGGGCCGCGGCGGGCCGCCTGCGCCTCCTCCGCCGAGCGGCGGAGCCCGGCGACGCGCTCTGCGCGGCGCTGTTCTACGCCGCGACGGACGACGAAGCCGAGGATGCCCGCGTCGCGCGGCTCGCCCGCGCCGAGGGCGCCCTCGTCAACATGGTCGACAATCTCCAGGGCTCGCAGTTCATCACCCCCGCCATCGTCGACCGCGACCCGGTCACCGTCGCCATCAGCACCGAGGGCGCCGCGCCGGTCCTCGCCCGCCGCATCAAGCGCGATCTGGAGGAGCGGCTCTCGCCCGCCCTCGGCACGCTCGCGCGCATCGGTAAGGGGTTCCGCCACGCCGCCGAGCGCCTGCCCTTCGGCCGCCCGCGCCGGGATTTCTGGTCCGAGTACTACGACAGCGCCGGCCCGCGCGCGCTGTCGCAGGGCGGCGAGGCCGATCTCGTCCCGGCGCTCGAGGATTTGCTCGAGACCCATCTCGCCCGCCCCGCGGCACCGGGCCACGTCGCCTTCGTCGGCGCCGGCCCCGGCGACCCGGATCTGCTGACCATGAAGGCCCGCAAGGCGCTCGACGCGGCCGACGTGGTGATCCACGACCGCCTCGTCGCGCCCGAGATCCTCGAGCTCGCCCGCCGCGAGGCCACGCTCCTCGACGTCGGCAAGGAAGGTTTCGGGCGCCATACCGACCAGGGCGACATCAACGAGCTGATCGTCGCCCATGTCCGGGGCGGCGCCCACGTCGTGCGCCTGAAATCCGGCGATCCCACGATCTTCGGCCGGCTCGACGAGGAGATCGAGGCGGCGGAGGCGGCCGGGATCGACTGGTCCATCGTCCCCGGCATCACCGCCGCCTCGGCCGCCGTCGCCGGCATCGGCCAGAGCCTCACCAGGCGCGGCCGCAACGCCTCCGTGCGCTTCCTGACCGGCCACGACATGAAGGGCTTCGCCGACCACGACTGGGCGCAGCTCGCGCGTCCGGGCGAGGTCGCCGCCATCTACATGGGCAAGCGCGCCGCCCGCTTCGTGCAGGGCCGCCTCCTGATGCACGGCGCCGATCCCGCCACCCCGGTGACGGTGGTGGAGAACGCCTCCCGCGGCGACGAGCGCCGGATCGCCACCACGCTCGGCCGGCTCGAGCCGGTCCTGACCGGCGCGGACCTGACCGGTCCCGCCCTCCTGCTCTACGGGCTGGCGCCGCGCCGGGCCGCGGAGCTCTCCCTTCCGCTTCAGGAGGCCCTCTGATGCCCCGGACGTTCACCCCCAAGGTCGTCACCGCCAACCGCCTGCTCGAAGGCGACGCCGTCTGGCTCACCGAGGACGACCGCTGGTCGCCCGACATGGCCGAGGCCGAGCTCATAGAGGACGAGGCCGTGGCGCAGGACCGTCTGCTCTTCGCCCAGACCCAGCCCGGAAACGTCGTCGGCGCCTATCTGGCCGATGCCAAGGCCGGCCCGAACGGCCCCGAACCCACCCATTTCCGCGAGGCGTTCCGCACCCGCGGCCCCTCCAACTACTTCCACGGCAAGCAGGATCCGGCCTGAGCCCGTCCCGCCTCCGAAGGAGCCAGCCGATGTACAGCTACACCGATTTCGACGAGGCCTTCGTGCGCGAGCGCGTCGCCCAGTTCCGCGCCCAGGTGGAGCGCCGGATCGACGGATCGCTGACCGAGGACGAGTTCAAGCCGCTGCGGCTGATGAACGGACTCTACCTCCAGCTCCACGCCTACATGCTGCGCGTGGCGATCCCCTACGGCACGATCAGCGCCCGGCAGATGCGCCAGCTCGCCCATATCGCCGAGACCTGGGACAAGGGCTACGGCCACTTCACCACGCGCCAGAACATCCAGTTCAACTGGCCGAAGCTGAAGGACATCCCCGACATCCTCGACGCCCTGGCGGACGTGCAGATGCATGCCATCCAGACCTCCGGCAATACCGTCCGCAACGTCACCGCCGACCATTTCGCCGGCGCCGCGAAGGACGAGATCGCCGATCCGCGCCCCTATGCGGAGCTCCTGCGGCAATGGTCCACGGACCACGCCGAGTTCCAGTTCCTGCCCCGCAAGTTCAAGATCGCCGTCATCGGCAGCGCCCGGGACCGCGCCGTCATCCGGTCCCACGACATCGGCCTCCAAGTGATCGAGCGGCAGGGCGAGCTCGGCTTCCGGGTCCTCGTCGGCGGCGGCCTCGGCCGCACCCCGATGCTCGGACAGGTGGTGCGCGACTTCCTGCCCGAGGCGGACCTTCTGCCTTACGTCGAATCCATCGTCAGCGTCTACAACCTGCTCGGCCGGCGCGACAACAAGTTCAAGGCCCGCGTCAAGATCACCGTGCACGAGACGGGAATCGAGGAGATCCGGCGTCTGGTCGAGGAACGCTTCGCGGAGCTGCGGCCCGCCTTCACCGGCGCCGACCGGGAGATCCTCGCCGATATCCGCGCCCAGTTCGCGGCTCCCGACTGGTCCGAGCTGCCGGTGGAGGGCTACCGCTCCGCCTACGAGTCCGATCCGGTCTTCCGCGCCTGGATCGACACCAACATCGCCGCGCACCGCCGCGACGACCACGCCATCGTCTCGATCTCGCTGAAGACGCCCGGCCGGACGCCGGGCGACGCTACGGCACACCAGATGGAGGTCATGGCCGCGCTGGCGGAGGCCTACTCCTACGAGGAACTCCGCATCAGCCACGAGCAGAACGTGATCCTGCCCCACGTGCCCCGCGCGCATCTGCCGGAGATCCACCGCGCGCTGAAGGAGGCGGGCCTGGCGGCGGCGAATATCGGCCTCGTGTCGGACATCATCGCCTGCCCCGGCATGGATTACTGCGCGCTCGCCACCGCCCGCTCGATCCCCGTCGCCCAGGAGATCGCGACGCGGTTCGAGGAGCTGAAGATGGCGCACGAGATCGGCCCCTTGAAGATCAAGATCTCGGGCTGTATCAATGCCTGCGGCCACCATCACGTGGGCCATATCGGCATCCTCGGCCTCGACCGCGCCGGCGTGGAGAACTACCAGATCACCCTCGGCGGCGACGGCACGGAGGACGCGGCCATCGGCACGCGCACCGGGCCGGGCTTCGCCTACGACGAGATCGTGCCGGCGATCGAGCGCATCCTGAAGAAGTATGTCGCGATCCGCGAGGCCGAGGAAGAGACCTTCCTGCAGACCTACCGGCGGGTCGGCATGGAGCCGTTCAAGGCCGCCCTCTACCCCGAGAAGGAACGGGAGCGCGCCCGTGCGGCATGATCCCCACATCGTTCCCGTGGCCGAGCGGGTGGCGGATCTCAACCGCCGCTACGCCCACCACGCCGCCGTCGACGTGCTGCGCCACGCGCTGAAGGATCCGGTTCTCGGCCGCACGGCGATGGTGTCGTCCTTCGGCGCCGAATCTGTCGCGCTCCTGCATTTCGTGGCAGTGGTGGACCCGACGACGCCGGTCCTGTTCCTCGACACGGAGATGCTCTTCCCGGAGACGCTGGAGTACCAGCGCGAGGTCGCGCGGCGGCTCGGTCTGACCGACGTGCGCGTGTTGCACCCCGATCCGGCCGACGCCGCCGCGCTCGACCCCGACGGCATGCTGCACCGCACCGACCCCGATACCTGCTGCAAATTCCGCAAGACGGCGCCGCTCGCCCGCGCGCTCGACGGGTTCGACGCCTGGATCACCGGGCGCAAGCGCTTCCAGGGCGGCGCCCGCACCTCGCTCGACTTCTTCGAGGAGGAGGCGGGCACGGGCCGGATCAAGGTCAACCCTCTGGTCCACTGGCGCCGCGAGGACGTGCAGGACTACATGGTCAATAACCGTCTCCCGAAGCACCCGCTGGTGGCCGAGGGATACCCCTCCATCGGATGCGCGCCCTGCACGTCGCGTGTCGCGCCGGGAGAAGACCCGCGCGCCGGGCGCTGGCGCGGCCTGGACAAGGCGGAATGCGGCATCCATTTCGTGGACGGAAAGCTCGTCCGCGGAAAGATCACGGAGACCACGACATGAGCGTCATCGTCACCGATAGCGGCTTTTCGGCCGACGACTGGGCGGCGGGCTACACGGCCCTGCAGAACTTTCCCTCCGACGAGGCCGGGCGCGGCCTCGCCCTCGACCTGCCCTCCGACGCACAGCCGACGGAGCTCGCCGGCCGGCTCGACGGGGTGGCGATGATCCGCGTCGACTTTCCCTCCCATGCCGACGGGCGCGGCTTCACCATCGCCCGCCAGCTCCGCCGGCAGGGCTATGCGGGCCGCCTCCGCGCCAAGGGGCACGTCATCGCCGACCAGTACGCGATGGCCCGCAGGGCCGGGTTCGACGAGGTCGAGATCGACCCCGACCTCGCCGCCCGTCAGCCGGAGACGCAGTGGCTCGCCCGGTCCGGGTGGCGCGCCCGCGACTACCAATCCCGCCTGCGCGGCTGAGCGCCGCCTTTCCCCCCCGAGATCGAGACGCTAGAAAGGGCCGGATCGTTCCGGCAAGGCTTCCCATGAACCAGATGACCGACCTCAGCCCCGCCAAACCCAAGGCCCTGCCCGATGCGCAGACCGTCCTGTCGGTCACGCACTGGACCGACTGGCTGTTCTCCTTCCGCGTCAGCCGGCCGCAGAGCCTGCGCTTCCGCTCCGGCGAGTTCGTGATGATCGGGCTGCTGAAGGAGGACGGCAAGCCGCTCCTCAGGGCCTATTCCATCGCCTCGCCCGCCTGGGACGACGAGCTCGAGTTCTACTCGATCAAGGTCGAGGACGGCCCGCTCACCTCGCGCCTCCAGCACATCGAGCCGGGTGACCAGATCATCCTGCGCCCGAAGCCCGTCGGCACCCTCGTCCACGACGCGCTCCTGCCCGGCAAGCGGCTGTGGTTCTTCTCCACCGGCACCGGCATCGCGCCTTTCGCGAGCCTCATCCGCGAGCCGCAGACCTACGAGGATTACGAGCAGGTCATCCTCACCCATACCTGCCGCAGCAGCGACGAGCTGGAATACGGCCGGCAGCTGGTGCAGGAGGTCCGTTCCGACGAGATGCTGCGCGAACTGACCGAAGGGGGCGTGGACAAGCTCGTCTACTATCCGACCACGACCCAGGAGGTCAGCCAGACGATGGGCCGGATCACCGATCTGCTGCGGAGCGGAGAGTTGTTCGCGGATCTCGGCATCGACGGGATGCACCGCGAGACCGACCGCGCCATGGTCTGCGGGTCGATCGGCCTGAACACCGACATGAAGGAAATCCTCGAAGGGTTCGGCCTGCGCGAGGGCGCCAACAGCGATCCGGCCGAATACGTCGTGGAGAAGGCCTTCGTCGGCTGATTGGCGGCGCGCGCGACGGCGCGCGCCCGCCTCTCGCAATCCGGCTCAGTCGACGCCGAGCGCGCTCCGGACCTCCGCGATCGCGGCGTCGGACACGGTGTTGCTGTCCGATCCTTTGACCCGGTTTAGAAGCGTCGTCTTCCGCTCCTCGGGCAGGTCCGCGGAGCGGATCGCCGCCACCACGCGCGCGCTGTCCCAGGATTCGCGGGTCAGGAGCGTGTCGAGGGATCCCCCGTCACTCGCCGCGCCCGCGACGCCTTCGGCATCGGCCGCGCTCTCCGCCTCCTCCTCGGCCGCCGTGGTCGGGTTCTCGCCCGATTGCGCGGCCTCCGCGGCGGCATCGGTCGCCTCGTTCGAGGCCGCGCCCATCTCGGTCGTGCCGCTCTCCACCGCGTCGGAGGAGGTCGCGTCGGACTGGGCCGTCTCCGCGTCGGCGGAGCTCGTCTCTTCGGTCGTGCCGCCCGCCTCCCCGGAGGAGTCCTCCTGACAGCCGGCCAATACGAGGCCGGCCGCCAGGAGGGCGGCCGTTCTTGACGGAATACGCATCGTCACAGCCGCTCCGCGATTTACTGGGACTCGCTCTCTTCTCCGCCGCCGGAATCGCCGCCGTCCGACTCGCCGCCGCCATCGTCCTGGCAGGCCGCCAGGAAAAGACTCGAGGCGAGGACGGCGAGGATCGACGCAAGACGCAATGACATTGTGGGCCTCCTTTGGATGTGTTTCGAACGAGCGCAGTGAGACCGAATTGGTTCCGCTACGCAAACGGCCCAAGCGGTTTCCTGCCGCCTTTCACCTTGCGGCGAAAGGGTCTCGCGGCTATTTTATCTCTCCGTACAACCCCCATGGAAGGACGACACCCATCGCTCGCAGACCACACAACGCGCCGCCGACGCGCGATACCGGCCCGCGCGTCAACGGACGCATCCGGGCTCCGCAGATCCGCCTGATCGGCGCGGAGGGAGAGAATGTCGGCGTGGTGACGCCGGAACGCGGCATGGAACTCGCCGAAGCCGTCGGGCTCGATCTCGTCGAGATCTCGCCCAACGCGGATCCGCCTGTCTGCAAGATAATGGATTTCGGCAAGTTCAAATACGAGCAGCAGAAACGCGAATCCGAGGCCCGCAAGAAGCAGAAGACGATCGAGGTGAAGGAGGTGAAGTTCCGCCCCAACACCGATGTGCACGATTACGACGTGAAGATGCGGAACGTCTACAAGTTTCTCGAGAACGGCGACAAGGTGAAGGTCACGCTGCGCTTCCGCGGCCGCGAGATGGCGCACCAGAATCTCGGCCGCGAGCTCCTCGAACGGGTGGCGGAAGACACCAAGGAGCTCGGCAAGGTGGAGAACTTCCCGAAGATGGAAGGCCGCCAGATGGTGATGATGATCGGCCCCACGCGCTGATCCGAGTCCCGACCCGGCCCTCGCGGCCGGGTTTTTCCTGCCCCGCGCCCAGCCGTGTCAGCCGCCGCGCGGATGGGGCCGCGTCGGCATCTCCTTCAGGAGGCCTCCGACGCCCATCCGGGCGATGTCCTCCGGTCCGGGCTCGATCCCGCAGCAGAGCCGCTCCAGCACCCAGTCCGCGCCGTTCAGCGCCGGCGAGCGCGCGCAGCCCGGCAGGCCGATCACCGGCCGCGCCCCGAGCCGCCCGTAGAACAGCAGGTTCCCCGGATCGACGGGCATCCCGAACCGCGTGAGCGTCCCGCCCGCACGCCGCAGAGCCTCGGGCCCCACATCGGCCGGGTCGGATGTGGCCGAGGCGGTCAGGACGAGCGCCAGATCGGCGGTGACCGCCGCCAGCGCCGCCGCCACCGCCCGCGTCTCGTGCGGTACCACCGCCACGTCGCTCAGCGCCATGCCGAGCCGGTCGAGCCGCGTCGCCACCGCCGCCTCGCCCTTGCCCGGCCCCTGCCCCATCTCGGTGATGACGAGCGCGGCGTCGCTGAGCGTCACCGGCGCGACGGAGATCGCTCCCGGCGCCGCCGCCGCGCCCGCCGCCACGAGCCGTCCGGCGACGGCGTAGGAGATGATCTTCACCGTCGCCACCATCTGCCCCGGCGCCACGCGCTTGAACGGCGGCAGCGTCGCGAGCGTCACCATCGGATCGATCACGTTCAGCCGCTCGATGGCGGCGACGTCGAGGGCGAGCACGCCCGGCCGCGTCGCGTAGAGGTTGACGCGGCCGGTCGAGGCCTCCGTCACCCGCAGCCCCGTGCCCTCCGGCTCGGGCACCAGCGCGGCGGCGATCCGGTCCGCCGCCGCGTCCTCGTCGAGATCGTCCTCCGCCGGGCGGGCGACCACGACCTCCTCCACCCCCTCCGCGCGCAGCCGGTCGAGATCGCCGGAGTCGAGCCGGCGGCCCTTGCGGATGCGCCCCTTCCCGAGCCTGTGAGAATGGGCGAGGATCGCGCCTTCCGCGCGGTCGAGGGGCACGGCGCCGAACTCCATCAGCCCCGCCTCAGCCGGGCCACGATCTCGGCCAGGATCGCCACCGCGATCTCCGCCGGGCTGCGCGCGCCGATATCGAGCCCCACCGGCGCGTGGATGCGCCCGATCGCGGCGTCCTCCAGTCCCGCTTCGCGCAGCCGGGCGACGCGCTTGGCATGGGTCCGGGAGGACCCGAGGCAGCCCAGATAGAACGCCTCCGAGCCGAGCGTCTGCAGGATCGCCGGATCGTCGAGCTTCGGATCGTGGGTCAGCGTCACCACCGCCGTTCGGGCGTCGATCCCCTCCGCTTCCAGCGCTTCGTCGGGCCAGTCATGAACCAGCCGCTCGCCGGGGAAGCGGTCCGCGCTGGCGAAGCTCTCCCGCGGATCGACCAGCACCGCGTCGAAGCCCGCGAGCCGCGCCATCTGCATCAGCGGCTGCGCGATATGGACGCCGCCCACGACAACCATGCGGAGCGGCGGATTGTGGATCGCGACGAAGGTCCGGCCGTCCGCCTCGAAGCCCGACCGGTCGAGCCGGAACCGCTCGGCATGGGCGGGCGGCCGCGCCACCGCCCGGCTCCAGCTCCCGGTGTCCACCTCGTAGGCCACCTGCTTGCGCGCGGCCCGCTCCGCGACAAGCTCGGCGAGCAGGTCGGGCGGCATGTCAGCCTCCCCCACGGGCTCCACCATCACCCGGATGCGCCCGCCGCAGGCTAGCCCCACGGCGAAGGCCTCGTCGTCGGAGACGCCGAATTCGAGGAGCCGCGATCCGCCGTCCTCGACGGCCTCCATCGCCTCCACGACCACCGCGCCCTCGACGCAGCCGCCGGAGACGGAGCCGGCGATCTCGCCCGCCCCGGAGATCGCGAGCTGGCTGCCCACCGGCCGCGGCGCCGAGCCCCAGGTCTCGATCACCGTCGCCAGGACCGCGCCCTTGCCGTCCCGGTGCCAGCCCAGCGCGATCCCGGGAATGTCGTCGAAGCTCGTCTCGCCCATGCCCCCTATCTGGGGTGGCGACAGGCGCGAATCCACTCCGACAATGGTGCGGACCATAATGCGGGCCGGGCCGCGGGGTCGCCCGCCGCCCAGCCCCGCCGCCTCACTCCATGTCCGCATCCATGCCCGCCACCTGCAGGAGCGGCGTGATGTTGCGCACCGTGGCGCGGCGGTTGGCGCGCTCGGCGCCCTCGCTGTCCACCTTCAGGAACCGCTCGCCGTAGCCCTGCACGACGAGGTTCTCCGTCGGCACGTCGAAATATTCCCCGAGCGCCAGCGCCACCGATTCCGCCCGTCGGTCCGACAGCGCGAGGTTGTAGGGCGCCTCCCCGACCGCGTCGGTATGGCCCTCGACGAGGAACACCGCCCGCGGACTCGCCTCGATCTGCTCGCGGATGAAGAGCCCCAGATCCCGGAGCGCCTCCGCCTGTTCGGGCCTGATCGCGGCCGACCCCGACTCGAAGGTGATCGCCTCCAGATCGACGCCCGGCACCTGCCCGCGCACCTCCTCGACGCTGCGCACCTGGTTCAGGCTGTAGGGCCGGTCGATTTCCGGCAGGACCCCGAGCGCCCGCCTGAGCGCCTCCTCGTCCGAGATGTCGACCTCCTCCGCCGGCGCCTCGGTCCCGCGCAGCTCCTCGACATCCACCGGCTGCACCTCGCGGTCGAGATCGTCGATCAGCACGATCCGCTCGCCCTCCGACGTCACCCGCACCCGCTGCACGACCCGCAGGTCGGCGTCGCGGATGGTGACGATCTCGCTGCCGTCCGGGTAGCGCACCACGGTGCGGCTCGACCCGTCGGCGAAGGTCTGGGTGGTCACCCGCGCCCCGGGCCGGTCGAGGAGCGCGTTGTCGTCCTTGATGATCTCGTAATCGTCCGATCCGCGCGACACGACCAGCCGGTCGGGCGAAGCGGCGACGACGCGGCGGTTGCCGCTCAGCATCGAGCCGACGGCGAGCGACCCGGCGCCGACGAGCAGCTCCCGCAGGCGGCTTTGGGTTTCCTCGGCCTCGACCCCCTCGGCGACGTCGCTGTTCGCCTGGGTGATGGCACTGTCGAAATTCTCCGAGGAGGAGCGCGCGGTCTCCTCGGTCACGGTCCGCTCGCGGCTTTCCACCGGCTCGGCGTCGTCGCGCGCCGCGGCCGCCTCGGGAGACCGGCCCTCGAGCGCGGCCTCCTCGCTGGCGGTCGTTCCGCCGCCGCCGGAGGACACTCCGCTCCCGGATGCCGGGGCGCTGCCCGCCGTGGTGCCGCTCGAGGCCCCGTCCGAGGCGGATCCGCCGGACGTGCCCGACGCGCCGCCGCCCGCCGCGGTCCCGCTCGCTCCGTCTCCCCCCGACGCGTTGCCCGAACCCGTGGCGCCGGAGGAGGACTCCCCCGAGGTCCCGTCCCCGGAGGTCGTCGCCCCGGCCGTGCCGCCGTCCGACGGGTCCTCCCCCGCGCCGGACCCGCTCGAGGTGCCGTCGCCGGAGGCGGTGTCGCTCGGGGTGGAACTCCCCGACGTGCCGCCCGCGGAGGTGCCACCCGTCGCCGCGCCGCCCGACGTCGCGTCGCCCGACGTCGTATCGCCGGAGGCGGATCCGCCCGACGTGCCCCCCGATGTCGAGCCGCTCGCGCCGGTCCCGGCGGAGCCCGTGCTTCCCGACGTGCTCCCGCCGGAAGTCGATCCGGTCGAGCCGTTCGAGCCGGAGGACGTGCCGCCCGAGGTGTCTGTGGACGTGCTGCCGGACGCGGCACTGCCCCCGGAGGCCCCGCCCGAGACGGACCCGCCGGCGGAGCCGCCGCCCGAACTGCCGGCGTCCGAACCGCCACCGTCCGAACTGCTGGCGTTCGAACTGCCGCCCGCCGAGCTGCCCTCGTCCGAACCGCCACCGGCGGAACTGCCGGTCGACGTGTCGGTGGAGGTGCTGCCGGACGCGGAGCCGCCTCCGGAAGCGCCGCCCGAGCCCGACCCGCCGGCGGTACTGCCGCCAACCGAACCGCCACCGTCCGAGCTGCCACCGTCCGAACCGCCGCTATCGGAGCTGCCGCCACCGGAGTCTCCGCCATCGCTGCCGCCACTGTCGGAGTCCCCGCTATCGGAGCCGCCGCTGTCAGAGCCCCCGCCGGCCGAGCTGCCGCCACCGGAGTCCCCGCCGCCGCTGTCGGAACCACCGCCGCCGCCACCGGAGCCGCCGCCCCCGCCACCGTCGGACTGGGCGAGCCGGATGCCGGCCGCCTCGCCGCCCCAACCTGCGGCGGCGGTGCAGACCCCGCTCCCCGCCGCCGTGGCGCAGGGCACCTCTTGGCGCGTCGCCGCGGAGCGCGCCAGGGCCGGCCCCGGCACCGCCAGATGCGCGCAGGCGAGGAGGGCCGTGGTGGCCCTGAGCGTCTTGATCATCGTGTCCTCCAAGCAACAGATCCGCAGGTCAACAGGCCCCTGACGGCCGCGTTCCATGTCCGCCCGGAAACGGCGCGTTTCAGCCGAGCCGGCGCAGCATCCGCGTCCGCTCGCCGACGTCGTCGGGCCGTCCGATCGCCCGCGCCAGCCCCTCCAGGGAGGCGATGTCGTGCCCGGCGCGGAACGAATCCACATGGGCCATCATCGTCGCCACGCCCCGGGCCTTCGGCGCGAAGCCGTCGAAGCGCAGCAGCGGGTTGAGCCAGATCACCCGGCGCGCGGAAAGGTGCAGGCGCTGCATCGACCGGTCGAGCAGGTCCGGGTCGCCCCGGTCGAGCCCGTCGGTGATGAGAAGCACGATCGCCCCCTGCCCCATCACCCGGCGCGACCAGTCGCGGTTGAACCGGTCGAGGCAGGCGCCGATCCGCGTCCCGCCCTCCCAGTCCTGCGCCTCCGCGCCGGCGGCGGCGAGCGCCGTGTCCACATCGCGGGCGCGCAGGTGGCGGGTGATGTTCGTCAGCCGGGTGCCGAAGGTGAAGGCATGCACCTCCGCCCAGCCGGCGCCCTTGCGGTTCGCCACCGCGTGCAGGAAGTGCAGCACCGCGCGGGAATAGGCCGACATGGAGCCCGAGATGTCGCAGATCGCCACCAGCGCGGGCCAGCGGATGCGGTGTGTCCGCGTGGCGAATCCCGTCACCTCCCCGCCGGTGCGCATCGCCCCCTTCATGGTCCGCCGCCAGTCGGGCTTCAGGCCGATCGGGCTCGCCATCATCCGCCGCGAGCGCAGGGGCGCGACCGGCAGCGTGAGCCGCGCGATCATCTTCTTCGCCCGCGCCATCTCGGCGTTCGACATCTGCTCGAAATCGAGCGTGCGGAGCCGTTCCTCGTCCGACATCGTGCGCGCGGCGTCGATCTCGATGCGCTCCTCCGGGGTCGCCGGCTCGTGCTTCGGCAGATCCGGCTCCTCCGCGCCGTCGAGGATCGCCTCCGCCGCCCGCTTCTCCGCCGCGCGCGCGTCGCGCTCCTCCTGCGTGCCGCGCACGGACGGCACCAGGAAGGACATCATCTGCTCCATGTAGCGCGGGTCGCGCCAGAACAGGCGGAAGACCTGGTCGAAGACCTCCCGCTCCTCGCGCCGCGACACGAAGGAGCCGTGCAGCACCCAGTAGAAGTCCCGCCGGTCGGTGAAGCCCGCCGCCTCCACCGCCCGGATCGCCTCCACCACCCGTCCCGGCCCGATGGGCAGACCCGCCTTCCGGAGCGCCCGCGCGAACCAGGCGATGTTGTGGGCGAGCTTCGGCGCCTCCGGCAGGTCGAGCGCGGCGTATTCGGCCATCTCAGCCCCTCGGATCTTCGGAGAGAGGTCGCCTCACGCCCGGGCCAGCTCCGTCTCCACCAGGTCGAGGATGCGCTTGGTCTCCGATCCCTCCATGCGCTGGATGTCGTCCTGGTATTTCAGGATCGCGCCCAGCGTGTCGGCCACCACCTGCGGCGAGAGCTCCATCATGTCGAGCGCCAGCAGGCACTTGGCCCAGTCGATCGTCTCGGCGACGCCGGGCTTCTTGAACAGGTCCTCGGTGCGCAGGTGCTGGACGAAGGCCACCACCTGCCGCGAGAGCCTGTCCGACGCGTCCGGCGCCCGCGCGCGCAGGATCTCCATCTCCCGCTCGAATGACGGATAGTCCACCCAGTGATAGAGGCAGCGCCGCTTCAGCGCGTCGTGCACCTCTCGCGTGCGGTTCGAGGTCAGCACCACGACCGGCGGCTCCGGGGCGCGGATCGTACCGAGCTCGGGGATCGTCACCGCGTAGTCGCTGAGCGCCTCGAGGAGGAACGCCTCGAAGGGCGCGTCGGTGCGGTCGATCTCGTCGATCAGCAGCACCGGCGCGCCGCCGTCCTGCGGCCGCATCGCGTCGAGCAGCGGGCGCGAGATCAGGTATTCCTCGGTGAACAGCTCCGACTTCAGCACGCCCCGGTCGGCGCCGCCCGCCGCCTCCGCGGCGCGGATCGCGATCATCTGCTCGGCGAAGTTCCATTCGTAGACCGCCGAGGCGGCGTCGAGCCCCTCGTAGCATTGCAGCCGGATGAGCCGCCGCCCGAGCCCGGTGGCGAGCGCCTTGGCGATCTCGGTCTTGCCGGTGCCGGGCTCGCCCTCGAGAAAGAGCGGCCGCCCGAGCGCCAGCGCCAGATAGGTCAACGTCGCCAGCGGCCGGCCGCAGACATAGTCCTGCCCGGAGAGCATCGCCTCCACGGCGTCGATGGAATCCGGAAGATGCCTCATCCCCGCCCTTTCCTTGCGCGTCGGCGTCAACCTGCATCCCGCCCGCCGGTGGTCAATGCGGCTATGGTGGCGGGTCCCGGGCGCGACACGGACTCCGACGGGACTCCGACAGGATTCCGACGGGACTCCGACAGGCCCTTTCCGGCTCGTCTAGCGCCGCGCCCCGCCATCGCCTATCACCCTCCCCATGACGACGCTCACCATCCGCCGCCCCGACGACTGGCACCTCCACCTGCGCGACGGCGCCATGATGCGCGCCGTCCTGCCCGAGAGCGCCCGCCATTTCGGCCGCGCCATCATCATGCCGAACCTCGTCCCCCCGGTGGTGACGGCCCGCGAGGCGGCCGAGTATCGCGACCGGATTCTCGCCGCGAAACCAAGGGGATCGACGTTCCGGCCGCTGATGACCCTCTACCTCACGGAGGAGACGGAGGTGCGCGACCTCCGCGCCGCCGCCGAGATCGGCCTCGTCACCGCGGTGAAGCTCTACCCCGCCGGCGCGACCACCAACTCCGCCAGCGGCGTACGCGACTTCGGCAAGGTCCGCCGCGTCCTCGACAACATGGCCCAGATCGGCCTCCCCCTTCTCGTCCACGGCGAGGTGGTCGACCCGGACGTCGACATCTTCGACCGGGAATCCGCCTTCATAGACAGAGTTCTGGACCCGATCCGCCGGGACGTGCCGGGGCTCCGCGTGGTCATGGAGCACGTCACTACTTCCGAGGCCGTGGCCTATGTCTCGGAGGGCGGCGACGACCTCGCCGCCACGATCACCGCCCACCACCTCGTCATCAACCGTAACCACATCCTCGCCGGCGGGATCCGGCCGCACTATTACTGCCTGCCGGTCGCCAAGCGCGAGAGCCACCGCCGCGCCCTCGTCGACGCCGCGACCTCCGGCGCGCCCTCCTTCTTCCTCGGCACTGATTCGGCCCCTCACACCGATGCCGCCAAGCTCCAGCCCTTCGGCTGCGCCGGCTGCTTCACCGCCCCGAACGCGCTCCCCATCCTCGCGGAGGTGTTCGAGGCGGCGGGGGCGCTCGACCGGCTCGAGGCCTTTGTCTCGCTGAACGGCCCGGCCTTCTACCGCCTCGACCCCAACACAGACCCGATCTCGTTCGAGAAGGGAGAACCTCTCGAATATCGGGGTCAAATCCGGACGGAGGACGGCCCGGTCACGGTCTTCGATCCCGGAATCCCGCTTCACTGGCGCGTCGTTCCGTAAGGCGCCGCCTTGTGCGGGAGCACCGCCTCGGGCAGGAAAGCGCCATGCCGCGCGACGAGTCCCCTCCAGCCTTTCTCGGTGTTACCGCCTCGCTCACGGGGCGCGCCTGGATTGGGCCGAGCGCGGCCGACGACCGGCTCTGCGAGGAGATGATCCAGGAGACCGGCCTGCCCGACGCCGTCGCCCGCGTGCTCTGCACCGCCGGCATCGCCCCGGCCGCCGCCGAGTCCTATCTCGCTCCGGCGATCCGCGACCTGCTGCCCGACCCCCTGAGCCTGAGGGACATGGACGCGGCCGCCGACCGCCTCATAGCGGCCATCGAGGGTCGCGAGCGCATCGCGGTCTTCGGCGATTACGACGTCGACGGCGGCGCCTCCGCCGCGCTGCTCCTCACCTGGCTTCGCGAACTCGGTCGCGAGGCCACGCTCTATATCCCCGACCGGATCGACGAGGGCTATGGGCCGAACGTGCCCGCCATGGCCGCCCTCGCCGAAGCGCACGACCTCATCCTCTGCGTCGATTGCGGCACCCTCTCCCACGAGGCCATCGCCGCGGCGATAGGCGCCAACGTGGTCGTCCTCGACCACCATCTTGGCGCCGAGACGCTCCCCGATGCGGTGGCCGTGGTGAATCCCAACCGCCAGGACGAGACCGGCGAGCTCGGTCATCTCTGCGCCGCCGCCGTCGTCTTCCTGCTGCTCGTCGAGGCCAATCGCCGCCTTCGGGCCACGGGCGTCCGGGGACCCGATCTCATGGCGATGCTCGACCTCGTGGCGCTCGCCACCGTGGCCGACGTGGCCCCGCTCGTCGGCGTCAACCGTGCCCTCGTCCGCCGCGGGCTCGAGGTGATGCGCCGCCGGGAGCGGCCCGGCCTCGCCGCGCTCGCCGACATCGCCCGCCTCTCGGTACCGCCCAACGCCTACCATCTGGGCTACGTGCTCGGGCCGCGGATCAACGCCGGCGGCCGGATCGGGGAGGCCGACATGGGCGCGCGACTGCTCTCGACCTCCTCGGGGAGAGAGGCCGCCGCGCTCGCCGAACAGCTCGACGCGACGAACGTCGAACGCCGTGCCGTTGAACAGGCGGTGCGGGAGGAGGCGCTCGCCCAGGCGGAGGCGCGGGGAATCGACGGCCCGCTGGTCTGGGCTGCCGGAGAGAGCTGGCACCCGGGCGTCGTCGGCATCGTCGCCGCCCGGATCAAGGAGGCGACGGGCCGGCCCGCCATCGTCATCGGTCTCGAGAACGGGATCGGCAAGGGGTCCGGGCGCTCCGTCGCCGGGGTCGATCTCGGCGCCGCCGTCCAGCGGATCGCGCGGGAGGGGCTGCTCCTGAAGGGCGGCGGGCACCGGATGGCGGCCGGACTGACCGTCGCAGAGGACCGGATCGAGGCGGCGATGGAGCGGCTCGGCGAGCTGCTCATGCGGCAGGGCGCCGACCGGGGCGAGGCCCGCGCCCTCCGCCTCTCGGGCCTTCTCATGCCCTCGGCCGTGACCCCCGAACTCATCGATCGGATCGAGGCGGCCGGGCCCTTCGGCATGGGCGCCCCGGCGCCCCGCTTCGCCTTCGCCGACTGTCGCATCACCCATGCCCGGCGCGTCGGCGAGGCGCATCTGAAGATCGGCCTCTCCGACGGCACGGGCCCGCGCCTCGACGCCATCGCCTTCGGGGCCTTCGACAGCTCTCTCGGCCCGGCTCTCGAGGCCCATGCCGGCGCCCGCTTTCACCTGGCGGGGCGGCTCGAGCTGAACCACTGGCAGGGTCGCGCGACCCCGCAGCTCCGGCTCGACGACGCCGCGCCGGCCTGACGCCCACGGGTCCGACAGGCGCGGAGAATCCGGGGAGAATCCGCTTGCGCGCCTGCGGGAGTTTTCCTAAACCCCCCCCGACGCCGGTCATGGCCCGTTCGTCTATCGGTTAGGACGCCAGGTTTTCAACCTGGAAAGAGGGGTTCGATTCCCCTACGGGCTACCACCATGTCTATTTTTCTATTATTTCCTCGATAGTTAGGATCTCAAGTGTCCCACGATTTTGGGGCTGTGGGACACCTTGGGCTGTCCCCTTAACCTTCTTGACTGACGAATGACATGACGGTGTCGCCGGGCCGTCTGCCCTGATTGCGGTTGCCCAGATGTGGGCGCTCGGTGTTGTAGTGGACGAGCCAGCCGTCGAGATCGGCCTGGAGTGCCTCGACGCTGTCGTAGGAGGTCTCGCGCATCTTCACCCGGAAGAACTCGTCGAGGACGGTGCCGTTGAAGCGCTCGATGAAGCCGTTGGTCTTGGGCGATTTGACCTTGGTGCGGCAGTGCTCGATGCCGTTCAGGTCGAGGTAGAGCTCGTAGGGGTGCCGCTCGGTGCCGCAGAACTCGCGGCCGTTGTCAGTGAGCACGGCTTTCACCGGCAGATCGAGGTTCCGGCAGAAGGGCAGCACGTCGTTGTGCAGCACCGCGACCGCCGCCTCGGGTTGCTTGGAGAGGTGCAGGAAGCCGAACGCGTAGGAGCCGTAGGTATCCACGACTGCGTGCAGGCAGACTTTGCCCACGCCCTTGAGAGACCCCACGAAGAAGGTGTCAGCCGAGAGCAGCTCGCCAGGGGCGCTGCTCTCGACATGACGTTCTCGAAAGCAAGGATTCAGCTTCTCCAGGAACGCAGCCTGTTCGACGGGGATCTCGATGACTTTCTCGGCGTTCTGCTGCTCGAGCGCGAGCCAGCGGTCGATTTTGGTGCCGAGACCCTGCTCGTGGAGGATTTCTGGATCGTGATCGCGGACACGCGCGTGCCCTCGAGCGCCAGCATCGCCTTGTGCCGGTTGCAGCCGTAGGCCGGGTGTCTCCCGGTGTACGGTTTTCTGAGACAGCGATTTGGGTGAAAGCGGCTCCATCGAGGAGGAGCCATGACGGACGATCGAGGGAAGAAGGCGGGCTTGCCGGAGCGCGCCCATCACGCTGGCGAGGACAAGCCCGCCGCACCGCGTCAGCGGCGCATGTCGGCCAGGAAGAAGCAGGAAGCGGTGCTGCGGATCTTGCGCGGCGAGGATCTGGAAGTGGTCAGCCGCGAGGTCGGCACCACCGCCGCGGATCTCAGTGCATGGCGTGACGGCTTTCTGGAGGCCGGCGCGGCGTCGCTGAAGAGCCGTCCGGAGACCGACCAGGGTCGAGAGCTGAAGGCGATGCGGGAGAAGATCGGCGAGATGACGATGGCCAACGAGCTGCTCGAGGCCAAGATCGACCGCCTGGAGGCCGGCGTCCCTTTTCGGCTGCGGAGATCGAAGCGATGAGCCAGGCCTTCTCGATCTCCGTGAGGCGCCGCTACGGTCTGGCCCGGCTGTGTCTGTACTGGCGCGTCAGTCGGGCGACGCTTCACCGGCATCTGAGCGCCGCGAACCGGCCGGACGCACCGCGACGCCGTCGGGGACCGCAGGGGGCAATGCCCGATGCCGATCTGGCGGAGCGCATCCGTTCGCTGCTCGCCGGCAGCCCCTTCCACGGCGAAGGGTATCGCAAGGTTTGGGCGCGGCTGCGCTATGCGGGCCTGCGCACCAGCCCCCGCCGGGTGCTGCGCGTCATGCGCGAGCACAATCTGCTGGCGCATCAGCGGGCGGGATCGCCAAGGGGGCCGCGGGCCCATGACGGAACCATCACCACGTTGCACGTAGATACGATGTGGGGGACCGATATGACCGCCGTGGCCACCGGCGAAGGCCAGGCCGCCGTGTTCATCGCTGTCGATCATTGCTCGGCGGAGTGCATGGGCATCCACGCCAGCGCCTCGGCCAGTCGCCACGAGGCGCTGGAGCCGATCCGACAGGGTGTTCGCCGCAGCTTCGGCGCGTTCGGCAAGGATGTCGCGACGGGGCTGAAGATCCGCCACGATCACGGCAGCCAGTACATGAGCCGGGACTTCCAGCGCGAGATCCGTTTCCTCGGCGCCGCGAGCTCCCCGGCCTTCGTACGTGCGCCCGAGGGAAACGGCTGTGCCGAGCGGTTCATCCGGACCCTGAAGGAAAACCTGCTCTGGGTGCGCTGGTTCGAGACGATCGAGGAGCTGCGACAGGCGCTGCTCGTCTTCCAGCGCACCTACAACGAGGGCTGGCTGATCGAACGACACGGCCACCGTCCACCCGCCGCCATCAGAGAAGAGCAGACCGTGATCAACAGAGAGGCCGCCTAAGCCCAGTTTGCTGTCTCAAAACCGTGGACCGGTACAGGTGGCTCGAGTGCCAGCGCCTCGATCCGCGCCACGACCTCGGCCAGGTCTGCGACGAATGCATCCGCTTCCGCCCTCAATGCGGCCGCCAGCATCCGGCGCGCGCCATCGCGGGCAATCTCGGTCAGCGGATCATCTATCGAATGCGGCTGACGAAGCTCGGTGAGCTTGGTATCTTCTTCCATGGCGTATCGCTCCATCTGGAGGTTCTGGCAGGCTACAGCACCCGCCTCGATACGCCGCCCTCTCAGATCGCGTCACCCATTTCCGGCCATAGCTCTGCGGTGGCGTCGAATTGGTTCTCCGGCCGCGCGGAGCCGGGCAAGAAAGCAGTGACGGCCGCGGAGGTCCGCGGCCGTCTTGTCTCAAGTTCGGTCCGTCTTCAGATCAGAGCGGGCGGACGGTGAACTGCATCAGGGAGATGCGTCTCTTGTCATTCCGAGGATTGTCGATGAAGAATTCGAGCCTCGGTTTGCCATTCGTCCCTTTGCAGGTGAAGCGCTGCCCCTTGAGGTCGGCCAAGACCATACCGGGAGAGACCGCCGTACTCGGCAGAACCTGCGAGAGATGCTCGGTCCCGCTGCCGTAGTCGCAGTACAGATCGATCGACATCGTGCTGTTCTGATCGACGAGGGAACTCGCATAGGCTGCTAGGTCGATCTCGAAGTTCTGACCCGCAGCAAGAGAGATATCCGGCACGAAGCTGAAATGTGTCTTCCCGAAGCTCGCCCCGCTTATCTCCAGAGCGCCGGTAAGCGATCCGTTCCTGGAGAAGGTCTGGGTGGCCCCAGGCTCGTGCCTCAGGATGGCGTCGGAAGACGCCGTAATAAGTGGTGAGGTGCTCAGGTCGGTCGAGAAGTCTGCCGTGTAGCCAGCCGTTTCCGAAGGCGCGGAAGGTTCGGACGGTGCGGGAAGGCCGTCGAGTTCTCCCTCGGCAGGCCTTTCCACCGGGCTCGGTAGCGGTTCCTCGATGGGGTCCGGCTCCTGAGAGGGCGGAATGGTTCCCGCCCATTGTCCCGATACGATGTCTGAATAGTGGAAGATGTCCCCGGCCTCCTTCGGCATGATCGCGTGCAATCCCCAGATCCGGTGGATATTGCTCGGAACCACGGGTTTCGAAAGCAGGACGTCGTCAAGATAGTAGTCGACTCTTCCCGGAGCACCGCTTGCCGGATAATGGATCTGATCGCGGGCGAATCCGGTCGACCGGGTGCCGATGATGTCGGAATCCCTGAAGGTCCCCGATGATTTGGGCACGTAGATCCAGCCTTCCTTGGCTGGCTTGCCGGCATCGTCTCCGATATAGGCATCCACGTAGGTGGCGTTGACATAGATTCCGTAGACGTCGCCATAGGCAGGATATTTGGAAGCATCGAGCTCCGGCAGGTCGAGCTGCTTGCGCAGGGTGGAGATTGGGCCGGAGGTCGAGCCGATCCGGACCATAGAAGCATCCCCGTTCGGTGCTGGCTCCACGATATCGAGAAGCGGCTGTTCGAGAGGCTGCTCGCCGAGCGCCTCGATCATGCTGAGCGCCCACATCCGCATCCGCCGCGGACCGCCCCACTCCTTGTGCGAATTGGCGTGGTTCGTGTCGTCCATCCGGTTCTGGGATTTGTTGTAGCGCCCGCTGACCGAGGAATTGTAGAGGTCGAACTTGCCTTCGACGAAGAGGCTCAAGAACTTCGGATTTTCCAGGAAGTCAGCTTGGAAACTATCTTCCATCGAATTGATCGGCAGGACCATAGTCTTGGTGAAGTTCAGATCATAAAGATCGGTATAGGTGTGATCGATCCAGAGACTCTGGCTGTAGCCATAGCCGTGTTTCCCTGGCGTCTTGAACAGCGTACCATCCAGTTTGCGTCCGGTAAAAATTGGAGCCAGCGCTTCCCCAAATCTTTGCGCGATGCCCGTGTAGGCACTCGAGAAATAGCTGGCATGCAGCCCCGGCTGATTGCCGTCACGGGTGGCGAAATTGTGCAGCTTTTTGTCGTTGTCCCAGTCACGTCCGGGATTACCGTCGCTCGCCATTTCCGTCGGTGACGTGCCCGAAACCGCATGCATGATGAGGGCCACGGGCGTATCAGGCATCAGGTCGATGAAGGTATTGGCGATTGCCGCCATACCCGGTGAATAGGGTGTCTTGTTCGACAGGAACACGCGCTTGAGATTCGTTTCCGGCTGTTCCGGGGCGTCCATGTCGAACCCGTCGAGGTAGAACATCTGTACGAGATCGTCCTTGAGCAGGGGCTCGGGGTCGATCGTCACCCAAGGCATTCTAGTCTTCAGAGCCGGCGAGGCGATGTCGGACTGCGCATGCACAGCGATCAGGACGCCGGAGAGGAAGGTACGCGTGGTTTTGGCGGACACGTACGGCGCGTCCTTCAGACGGACCTCGAACCGGTAGGGGTGGGGGCCGCGGGGAACGTCGAGCGTACCGGTCCAGTGCCCGCTCCCATCGGCCGTAGCGATCTCGACCCATTCTGTCGGGCCCGCATCGCCTTCGGGAACGGCTCGTGCTTCGATGACATGCCCGGCCGTGGCGGTGCCGCTGCGGGTCACCTGGGCAAGATAGATAGGAGCCCGGATGGATACGGCGGCAGAAGTTTCGGCGAGTGAGGGGGCAGCAACCATCTCTGGGGTGCCGGGGATAATTTTATCAGTCTCGATGTCGCGATTGTTCTCCCACACTGTATCGGCAGCTTGCCGAGTGTGCAGGATGTCCCCTTGGCTGCGGGCCTTTACCCAGTTGTTGTAAAATCTGTCCGGGACGTGATTGGGGTCTCCGTTGTCGGTGGCTTGGATCAATTTGCTCTGGCCGCGGGTCGCGCCGATCAGGACGTTGTTCACAACGTCGACTTGCTCGTGCGGGTGAGTGCTGCCGCTGTTGGGAACCGAGCGGATCGCGTTGTTCATCCCGACCGACCGCTCTGGATCGGCATCCATGTGGACGTAATTGGCCTGAATCAGAAGCGGCCCGGTCACGGCTGCCGGATTGATCGCGTCGCAATGGGGATCAAGGCTCTCCCAGTAGGTCGTATCCGACTTGCGGGAGGGCACCGGATTGCCCCTGTTGCCGTCCGACTTCGACCGGAAAACGTTGTCGCTGTCGTTCCGTGCCAGATGGCCCTTCGCATAGCTCTGTGTAGACGACCAGGCGAGCGCCGGTCCGTCAAGGTTGTTCTCGTAGAGTATGGCGTTCTTCTCGAGAATGCCGCCCGTCGGCTTGATGGCATCAGACGAAAGCCCGAAGAAGCGGTTCTGAGCCACGCGTCCTGGCGACATGCGCGGCCCTTGGGCCGAAGCTCCGCTTCCTGAGGTGCGATACTTGATAGCTACTCCCGCGCCTCCGTATCGGTTGGGACCCAGGAAGTCGTTGTTGGTGATTTCGACCAAGGTCGCGGAAGGGTAGATGTCGAGATAGGCGTTCAAGCCGACAGGACCGTCGCGTTCTCCGAGAATCGAGTTCCGAATGCGAACTTCGCTATCGCGCCAGGAAAGCATGTAGCCGGTAAAGTCCCAGCCCTCCAACCAGCCGGTAAAGCTTCCGCCAACGTCGATGCGATTGCCCGAGATCGACAAGCCTGTAGGCAGCGTATCCTTGCCCGGGATCTTGTACGCGTCTTTATTCTGGCTGCCGACAGTTGGATCATCGGCTAGGGCAAGGACGCTTTCTTTGCTGGTCGTTTCCTTACTCGCCTGGTCCGTCGTGCCCGCGGCACGCTTGGAATGGAACGGTACCTTGTCGCGAGAGAAATCCTGGATCGTGAGGGTCAGGTTCTCGGAAGACAGGATTCGGGCGCTGGCCTTGACGATGTTCGAACGGTTTCCGGCCGCATCCGTGTGGCAGCAATAGAAGGTATAGTCCGTCTCGGGAGTGAGATCGTTGAATTCGACCGGAACGACTCCCGGCTCCGAGACGGAAATCGATCCCGCCAGTCCGGCCGGGGAGAGATCGTTCGCCTCGAACAGCACCTTGATCTCGCTCTCGGTTGACGAGTTGCTATTCGTTCCGATCCAATGGAGCACCCCGCCACCCTCGCTGGTGGTGACGGAGCCACGGGCGCCGGCGGGGCCGCTGGCCGACAGTGCGAACTCGGACAGGACGGGGGGGGTGCTGTCCACTACCGGGGCTTCAGAGATTGTGGCGGGGCCGTAGACGAAGCGTGCCTCGGTCTTGTCGCTGGCCGTCACGTTGACAGCGATGGTCAGCTCGTCGCCGGCTTTGCCCAGAACCTCCCCGTTCGCGACGACGTCACCGTCGAGCCGGTAGGTGACAGTCACCTCCGTGATCGTGGCCCCGTTGTCCGCAGCGTAATCATCGAGCGTCACGCCCTGCCAGGCGGTGCGAAGAGGCGCGTTATCGAGTATATCCTGGACCGTCGGATTGGTGAGATCCTCGATCACTGTAGCGATGGGGGTGACCGAAGCGGATCTCGCCACATCGGAAAGGGTTCCTTCCGCGTCGCGCTGCGCGAAGAAAAGATAATAGGCCTTCCCGGCAACCAGATCGGGAACCGCAACCTTGACTGTTCCCGCCGTCTCGACAGGGGCCGACCCGAAACTGGCCGCGGCAGCGCCTGCATGATCCTGGCCGGCCAAGATGTTGGAAGCACTCGGAGCGGCCTCGGAGGTCGTTGCGACCCAGTAGAGGATGCCGCTGCCTTCGTCTGTGGTCACCGTGGCCCGGGCGGCCGTCGCGCCGTTTGCGGAGGCGGTTACATCGGCGAGTTGTGGCGCGAGGGGAGTTTGCTGGCCGGCGTCTTCGGCGAAGTCGATAGGAGGCAGGGGAGTTTGCTGTACGACCAGGCCGTCGGAGCTTCGAACGAGATAGAGCTTTACGTAGGCCTTGCCCGCAAACGCAGACTCGGTCAGCTGGGTCTCACCGGGCGCAATGAAGGACGCGGAATTGGGATCGTCGTCGGCGCGCTCGCTGACGTTGTATCGGACTTCATATCCTTCGGGGGGCTGGTAGATTTCTGACAAGGTCACCGAGACCTGTCCGCGATTGTCGGGCAGAGCTTCGGTGGCGGTGCCCGTCAGTACGGAATAGGTCGGAGCGGCCAAGCTGCTTTCAGTGCAATAAATGGCCAGGCTGAGGTGGATCATTAGGGCCAGTACCTTCCTTGCGACGCCGGGCCGACACATACGTGGCAGCGCAACCGCAATTCGGGCACGGCAATGCAGCGGCCAAAAGCGGGTTGTCCGGCGAGGTAGTCTCATGATCTCCTCCGGCTTTGCTCAGCCGGAGCAGTATATGATCCATTCGGATCGGCGATAACCCGCGACCCGATAACGATGCCGCTAAACAGCCGCTTCGGGAGGCCGCGAATAAGAGGACCCTAACATCCCGAAGGGAGGATTGCTTATTGGAGGTATTTTGCGAACGATATGGAAATCGTCCGTCAACAATAAACCAGAATCTCCAGAGAACAATTTCGCCCAATACGAGAAATTATTGGTGACAGCACTTCAATCTGCCATTCGAAGTTGCGGGTGAAAAGCCGTGTTCGGACTTCCATCCCGCAATTCGCTACCGGCGCAGCACCCCCGATCGGCTTAGTAGCCGTAGGTGCCTTCGTAGCCGGAATCCTGATGGCGCGACTTGTTCAGAACCACGCCGAGAACTTCGGTCCGCTCGGCCAGCAGGCGCTCGGTGGAATCGACTTCGGAGGCCGTGCTGCGGCCCGCCTCTGCCACGATCAAGGCGCAGTCGGCTTGGGCGAGGAACCCGACCGTATCGTCTGCTGCCAGTATCGGGGGCATGTCCAAGATGACGATCGACGGATCGTAGGCGGTCTCTATTTCATTCAGTATCTCCTGGGCGCGCCGGCCCTGGAGCAGTTCCGAGGAATTCTTTGCAGGAGCCGTCGCGACGCAGACCGCCGCATTCCGGCCAAGACGCCGAGCCTCGTCAGCGAAAGCCGCCTCTCCGGTCAGCACCCCTTCGATCCCTGGTCCCGAGGGCAGCTTGTCCCCGATGAGTCGCTTGAGGGATGGACGGCGCATGTCGAGTTCCAGAAGGATCGTTCTGAGATCCGTCTGTCGTCCGAAGCTCGCCAGGAGATTGGCCGCAAGCGTGGTCTTGCCGCAGCCGAGGGTCGGCGAGGTGATGACCATGCGGCGCCATCCCTTGTCATGCATGACGTTGTGGATGCGGGTCCGCAGCATGTCGAAGGCGGACGACGTCGATCCGGGACGCAGGGTCACGATCCGACGGCTGTCCATGCGCTGCTCCGAAGGAAGATCGAGCGCTTTCAAGGCTTCCCAGGCTCCGGCGACATCGTCCGACATCTTCGGTTGCTTGGTCGCCGCCGCGGGGGGCCGGTGCTCGGTCTCCAACCCTCTCTGCTTGCGGGCTTTCTCGAGGGCTAACTGTAGTTTCTCCATCGGGGGACTCCGGAAGCGGTCAGAGACTGAGGCGCGTCTGCACCTGATCCCAGACGAGATCGAGTGGCATGTAGCGTGTGTGGACGAGATAGAGGCCGAGCGAGCAGCCGATGACGAGGACGGCCACCGCGGCGAGTCTCGTGGTTCGACGAAGGGCGATTTCACGCCGCGTGGTGATGTAGGGAATGGTTCCGAGAGGCCGGATACCCAGTGCCTTTTCAAGATCGGAGGGGCGACGAAGCGTATCGTTCAGCAGTTCCAGGAGAACGACGAAGCCGAGCCCGACGGCGAGACCGGCTCCGCCGCTCATCGCCAGAATCTTTTTCGGGTCGGGTTTGCTCGGTTCGGAAGGAACGGTCGGCTGTTCTATGACGCTGATGCGCTGCCCCTTGGAGGAGAGTTCTATCCGCTCCCCCGTCGCCGCCTGGGCCAGGCGCGATTGGGCTTGGTTGTACTGAACCTGAACGTTTTCGTAGTCGCGGCGGAGCAATTCCAGCGTGACGCCGTTGGCAGGGGTCTTCTGGATCGCCTTTTCCAGATTGGCCATCCGGTCCTCGATAGGGTCGATCTGCTCGGCGAGAAGGGATTTCCGCGTGTCGAGCTGCACCAGCTGGCTGTCGAGCGTCGCGTTCCCGGTTCCACCACTTTCCGCCTCGCCGGACCCACTCGAAACCCGGTCCCGCAACCGTTCGACCTCGGCCTTGAGAAGGCGGATGCGCGGATTGCTATCGCTGTAAACCAATTGCGCCTGCGCCAACTCGTCCTCTGCTTGGGCGAGACGTTGTTCTTCCGGGGACGCGCCTTGGCTGGAAAGGCCGACACCGCCTGTCGAACTCGTAGAGGTCGACCAGGCTTTGACGCTGTGTCTCGATCTGCGAGATTTCACGACGGATTTGGGTCAGCCGCTCCTGCAGGTCCGAAAGTTGGGATTGGCGGTAGGACTGGCCATCGGGCAGGGCGTTGATGTTCTCGTTCTGGAACTCGATGATCCGCGCGCTGCGTTCGTCAAGTTCCTTGCTCAGCCGCTCGACCTCCTGCTGGAAGAAGGCAAAAGTATCCTCGGCCGTGGATGTCCGCTGTTCGACATTCTGCTCGAGAACGCTCGTGACGTAGTCATTGGCCACGTTGGCGGCGATCTGGGCGGTGCGGGCATCGAAGGCGATGGTCGTGACCGTCGCGCTGTTCGGGTCGGTCCGACTGGGCGAACTGGTGCTGAACGTGGTTCGGCGCTGCATCTCGGCCACGATCTCGTCCGGCGTCATGCCGCCCATCCCGGCAAGAGCTTTGTGCCTGCGCGCGACGGCCAGAAGATTGGCGCGTGTCAGGAGGCGTTGCTGAATCACGCCGAGCTGCTCGGCTGCGCTGACCTGCACGGTGGAGGAGGCGAGCTCGTTGGGAATCTGGGGGGCTTCGACCAGAAGCCGGGCGCTCGACGTGTAGAGCTTCGGCAAGGTCGTGGTCAGCCAGATGCCGACGCCGATGGCGACGATCAGGCAGGCCAGGATCAGCGGAAGCCGCTTCCACCCGAGCCGCAGATAGAATTTCAGATCCGGCATCATGTCTCTGTTTCCGTCGTTACGCGATCGACCGCGTCGGGCCGCTGAGGCGCTCTCGTCTCTATGAAGATCTTCTCGTTCAATACATCCTCGACGGTTGCTCGGTCTACGAAGCCGGCATCCGTGGCCGAGGCGAAAACCATCGAGATGTCACACATCTTGTTGACCAGTCTCGGGACGCCCTCGGAGGCATGGGCGATCAGATCGATGGCGTCCTCGGTGAACTCTTCTCCGGTTCCTCCCGCATGGCGGAGCCGGTGACGGATGTATTCGCCGACGGCCTCGCAGGTCATCGGATCCAGATGATAGCTGGCGACGACCCGTTGCGCGAATTGCCGCAAACGATGGTCCTCGACCATGTCGCGCAGTTCGGGCTGGCCGACGAGGATGAGCTGCAGGAGCTCGTCCTTGTTCGAGTTCACGTTGGTCAGCATCCGCAGCTCTTCGAGCGCCTCGAAAGACAGGTTCTGCGCCTCGTCGATGATCAGGACGACATAGCGCCCCTCGGCATATTCGGTCAGGAGGAAGTCCTGAAGCAGCTGGAACAGGCCGACATAGTCGAGGCCGGGCGAGTGGTCGATCGAAAGCGCGTTCAACGTCCATCGAACGAGTTCGCCTCGTCCCCCTTGGGCGTTCGAGATGAGGCCGACGGTTACCTCCTCGTCGAGGGCGGTGAGCAGCGCTTGGACAAGTGTGGTCTTCCCGGTACCGACTTCGCCGGTGATGACCGTGATTGGGGCCCGCGACAGGATTCCGTATTCGAGAACCGAGAAGGCCCGCCGGTGCGCCCCCGTCCAGTAGAGGAAATCCGGATCCGGCAGCAGCGTGAAGGGCCGTTGCCGCAGTCCGAACTGGTGCAGGTAGATGTCGGAAAGGGTCACGGAGAATCCTGTGGATGGCGGGAGGCGGCGCGCCTCCTGATGGGGATAAGCACGGGCATTTGCAACGTGGAGGCACCGGAACCGGCGACATGGACCCTTTTGCCACCTTCTTTGAAGTTCACCCGTGCCAGATCTGACCGTATAATTCGCGATTGTTTCCAGTTATTGTGCATCTGCAGCGCGAGCAGATGCAGATCAGGAGGAAAGTTATTCAACTAAAGGTTTATTTATTATGAAAAACATGGCGTTAGACTTGATCCGGCAAATTCCCGCTTCTACGAGAATGTGGCAAATCCGGGGAACATCCGTATAACTGGCGTCATTGAACCGCAAGCCGGGAGGGTTCTGGACAGGAACCCTGCAATCGGGTCTGTGCGTGCAAAGCGAGATTAGGCAATGGTCGATACGACGAGTTACAGGGCACAATATGGTGTACCTGCCATTCAGAAGGCGATCGAAAGTCGCCCGAGGCGCATCTCGTATCGCATGAGTTTCAAAAGACTTTTCGACATAACGTTCACCCTGTTCCTGCTGCCTGTCGCGTTGCCCCTGATCCTTTTCTGCGCTGCGGGAGTCATCCTGTGCGACGGTGGCAACCCGTTCTACCGCCAACTCCGGCTCGGTCGGGACGGCCATGTCTTCTCGATGCTGAAGCTCAGGACGATGGTGCGGGATGCCGACACACGGTTGCAGCAGCATCTTCTGGACAATCCCGTGGCTGCGGCAGAATGGCAGGCCACCCAGAAGCTGCGCGACGATCCCCGGATTACCTGGGCCGGTCGGTTCCTGCGGAAAACCTCGCTCGACGAGTTGCCGCAACTCTGGAATGTCATCAAGGGAGACATGAGCCTTGTTGGCCCGCGACCGATGATGGTGACTCAGCGTAACTTCTACTCGGGCCAAGCATATTACCGTTTGCGGCCGGGCATCACGGGAAACTGGCAGGTTTCCGCGCGCAACGACAGCGAGTTCGTCTCCCGGGCCAATTTCGATACGGCCTACGATGTGGAGGTGTCCCTCGTGACCGATCTCAAGATTCTCTACCGCACCGTCGGAGTCGTCTTCCGCGCCACCGGCCATTGAGCAGATAAAATCCAGATCACCATCGTGCAATCGTGCCGCGTATGCCTTCGCGCGGCCTCTTTTTTGCTGTAGGGGACCGCCCGTACCTAAGAAGGATATTTGCCGATGGCACGGGTCTTTCCGGCGATCGCCCTTGGTCTGGCCATATCCGTTGCGCTGACCGGATGCCAATCTTCGGAAGAGCGGGCACAGGATTACTACGAATCCGGCCAGGAGCTGGTTGCCGCAGGCGACTTGCCGCGAGCCTATCTGGAATTCCGGAACGCCCTGAAGCTCCAGCCGAACGACCCGGAGATCCTCTCGGCCTATGCCGTGGCGCTGGAGGAGGGTGGTCATGAAGGACAGGCATACGGCCTGTATCTGCGCGTGGCCGAACTGCTTCCCGACGATGTTGCCGCCAACCGCAAGGTCGCCCAGATGGCGGTGGTTCTCCAAGACTGGCAGAACGCGGAGACCTATGTCCAGAGAACAACGGAACTGGCGCCAGATGCTCTCGAGACCAAGGAACTGCAGATCGCGCTCGAGTATCGCGATGCCCTGAATAACACAGACCGTCGCAACGGACTTCTCGGCGACGCCCAAAATCTACGTCAGGATCTCCCGGACAGCCGGATCTTGAGGACTCTGATCCTCGATGCCCTGCTTCGGAGCGATCGTGACGAAGAGGCGCTGGCGGAAGCGGATTCTCTCATCGAGGATTATCCCGGCCTGCAGGAATTCTACCGTGCCCGCCTCCAGATCCTTGCCCGCTTGGGGCGCGAGGGCGAGATGGAGACGACCCTGCGCAACATGATCGAGCGGTTCCCAGAGGACGAGGAAAGCAAGTCGCTTCTCGTCCGGTACTATCTGAGCCGCAACGATCTCGACAGCGCAGAAAACTTTCTGCGCAATCAGGCGGAAACGGAGGGCGAGAATCGGGAGGCGCGCCGGCTGACCCTGGTTCGCTTCCTCCGCGACGCGCGGGGGCGGGAAGCCGCTCTGGCCGAGATCGAACGGCTTCTCGAGGAAGGGGCCAACCCCGAGAGGTTCCAGGCCATGCGCGCCGCGCTGCAGTTCGAGGCGGGAAAGCGCGAGGAGGCGATCTCGGATCTGCAAGCTCTCGTGGAGGAGGCCGATCCGTCCGAGCAGACCCGCGAAAACAAGGTCTTGCTCGCGACCTTCCAGCAGG
>CAVZOA010000016.1:0-131571 GCA_963776705.1 uncultured Alphaproteobacteria bacterium | reverse complement strand
AGCGCGACAATCTCGGTGAGATGAGCGCGACAATCTGGATGAGAAACGGGAGTGTCGCGGCGAGTGTGAGCATCGCGGCGCCTGACCGCCGCGAGCAAGTGTTTTCTCATCGTGATTGTCGCGGAGCGTCAATCAGCGAGCGTCTTTGGCGTCGCGCGTGTTGGCGGTCGCCCTGGTCCCTTCCGTCGCTCGACGGCGGTGCGACGCCGGTAGCTCTCGACGTTGAGTTCGAAGATCGTTGCGTGATGCACGAGGCGATCGACGGCGGCGAGCGTCATGGCGGGATCGGGGAAGATCCGGTTCCACTCTCCGAAGGGCTGGTTGGCGGTGATCAGGACGGATCGCCGTTCGTAGCGCGCGCTGATCAGCTCGAAGAGCACGCTGGTCTCGGCCTGGTCCTTGGTGACGTAGGCGAGGTCGTCGAGGATCAGCAGATGGAACTTGTCGAGCTTGGCTATGGCGGATTCCAGGGCGAGCTCCCGCCGGGCGACCTGGAGTTTCTGGACGAGATCGGTGGTGCGGGCGAAGAGCACACGCCAGCCGTTCTCGATGAGGCCCAGGCCGATGGCCGCGGCGAGGTGGCTCTTGCCGCCGCCGGGCGGGGCCGAAGACGAGGAGGTTGTCGCCCTTCTCGAGCCAGCTGTCTCCGGCGACGAGCGCCATCACCTGGGCTTTCGAGATGAGGAGGGTCAGGAAACGGTCCGGTGGACCGTTTCCCCGACGCATGGCACGGCGGCGAAGTCGAAGGTATCGAGGGTCTTGCCGGGCAGCAGGCGCGCCTCGGCCAGATGGCGCTCGATGCGGCGCCGGCCGCGTTCGGCAATCTCGTGTTCTGCGAGTGCCGCCAGAAAGCGGGCGGCGGGCCAACCCTCTTGGTCGGCACGCTCGGCAAAACCGGGCCAGATGTGCCTGATACCCGGCAGGCGCAGGTCGCTGAGCAGAAGGCCGAGGCGGGCCTCGTCGATCGGGTCTGCTGCGGTCATGTCGCGGCTCCCTCGACAGGTGCTGCATGGGTCAGAGCGTCGTAGGCGCTGAGCGGCGCCATGGTGACCGTGACCTGCGGCAGTGCCCCGGGGTCGGGCTGGAAGCGGGCCTGGATCGTGGCGAGTTCCGGGAGCTTGCCTGCGTCGAGGCTGGCGTCGATCAGGGCAGCGAGATCGGCCTCGCAGCCGCGCTCATGGGCGATCGCCAGTGCGCCCACCACGAGCTTGCAGGCGGCCCGCTCCGGCAGCGCCTCCATCGCGGCATCGTAGAGGCGGCGATAGGCGTCACGGGGGAACAGCTGGTCGCGGTAGACGAGGCCGGGCAACGCCATGGGCTTGGCCCTCAGCGCGTGGATGACATGGCGGTAGTCGACAACATGGGCGCGGCGGCGGTCACCGTATCCGCGGCCGCGGGGCAACGTCATCAGAGGCGTGCCACCGAGGAAGACCTCCAGCCTGTCGTCGTGGAGGCGGACGCGCAGCCGGTGGCCGATCAGCCGCGAGGGGACGGTGTAGAAGACCCGGCGGAGCATGAAGCCACCCGAAGAGGTGACGGTCACCATGGTCTCCTCGCCGTCCTCGGTTCGCCGCGGCGGCAATGGCCGCAGCGCGGTCCGCTCGGCGTCGATGCGCTTGCGGTTGCGGGCGTTGCGACGGCCGATCAGCTCGTCGACGAAGCCGCGGTAGTCGGCGATCGTGTCGAAGTCGCGCGACCCCCGCATGAGGAGCGCGTCCTCCACCACGCGCTTGAGGTGACCATGCGCCGCCTCGATCGCGCCGTTCTCGTGGGCGACACCGCGATTGTTCCGGCTGGCGGCCATGCCGTAG
Source organism: uncultured Alphaproteobacteria bacterium (assembly GCA_963776705.1). Lineage (GTDB taxonomy): Bacteria > Pseudomonadota > Alphaproteobacteria > Rhodobacterales > Rhodobacteraceae > Palleronia. The sequence goes on along the minus strand of CAVZOA010000016.1, from coordinate 129,760 downwards.
TGGCTGCAAAGGGCGTCGTATCGAGCGGTCCAGTCCTCCTCGACCTCCGGTGCAAGGTTGCGGAAAGCGGCCGAGAGGCTGTCGCTGCGGTGCTCGCGCGGCGCGCCCCCCAATGCCCAGAGCGCGTCCTGCAATCCCGCGGCCAGCGCCACGAAGCTTTCGCCGCCGAGAACGGTGCGCCGAGCGAGGCGCCACCGGTTCAAGCCCGCCGGCGCACGGCATGCTCGAAGCCGCTGAAGGCCAGGCGGAAGTGATAGAGCCGGTGCGGCAGCGGCTCGCCCGCGACGGTCACCCCGGAGCCGGCCATGTCGGTGAAGTCGGACAGGCCCATCCGGCCCGGCTCATGGGTCTGGCGGAAGATCACCTCCCGCTCCGGGCCGTGCAGCGCGCGCCATTGGCGAATGCGCCGCTCCAGCGTCCGCCGGACCCCGACGCCCAGGTCGGGATGCCGGCGCATCAACTCCTCGAAGACGGCGACGGGCCGCAGACTCGGGCTCGCCTCCAGCATCGGGACGACCTCGGCGTCGAAGACCTCCGCCAGGGGATCGGGCCGGCGCCGCTCGCGCGCTGCCCACTTCTCGGAGGGCGAGCGCCCGTCCTGCGCGATACGATAGCCGGTGGCTGTGCTGAACCCGGCGCGGGCCGCGGCGACGGGGGATCGGGGCGTTCGTGCGATGCTTCATGAAGAGCCTCATCTGGTGATCGGTCACATGGCGGCCGGGCACGAGCGCTCCTCCGATGCAGAGAAAGCCCCCGTATACCCCGACCGACCGCGATCACCCCGCCGAACCCGGACCTCCGGTCGGGCTACGCCCTTCCTGCGGTCCGGGTTCGGCGGTTGGTTCTCATCCAGATTGTCGCTCGATTCTCATCCTGATCGACGCGCTTCAATCCGTCGCGCGCGAGCGCCAGGGTCCGTCGAGATGCGGATTTGCTGCCGCAGGTCCGCTGCGTCTGGAACGAGAACTTCCAGGTCTATGGCGTGCGGAAGGTCTGGCGGCAGCTGCGGCGCGAAGGCTTCGATGTCGCTCGTTACACGGTGGCCAGATTGATGCGGGCGGCGGAGCTGAGAGGTGTCGTGCGCGGCAAGCCACAGAAGACGACGAGGCCGGACCCGGCACTCCCGTGCCCGCGGGACAAGGTGAACCGCCAGTTCCGGGCACCGGCGCCGAACAGGCTCTGGGGTCGCCCATGGAGGCGCCATCGGTTCAAGCCCGATGGGCGACGACTTCACCTACGTGTCGACGTGGCAGGGTTTCGTCTACGTCGCCTTCGTCATCGACACCTACGCTGACCGGATTGTCGGCTGGCGGGCATCGAGATCGTTGCAGACCCAGTTCGTGCTCGATGCGCTCGAGCAGGCCCTGTGCGAACGCCGTCCCGGCGAGGATCTGGTTCATCACTCGGACCGCGGATTGAGTATCTAGTTCACCCTGAATAACTCCCAACCTGCTGATTTACCGCGCAGATCATGCTGAAACGCTGGCGCCGATTTGCAGGGTTTCGTATTCTGGCCTTCGAAACCTTGCGAATTCCGGAGCCCCGAGGAAGCCCCATCCCCGCCAGGAAGGGGAAGAGCAGGACGATCTCCTGCGCCCCCGCCTCACCGACATGATCGACATGCGTCACGAGCTGGCGACGCTGGCGGCGCTGATCGACTGGGAGTTCTTCGAACGGGAATGGGCCGGGTTCTTCCCATCGCATCGGGGGCGGCCCGCGACCTCGCCGCGGCTGGTGGCGGGGCTGCTGTATCTCCAGCACGCCTACCGGCTGTCGGACGAGGCAGTCGTCGCGCGCTGGGTCGAGAACCCCTACTATCAGCATTTCACCGGTGAGACGTTCGGCGGCAGATCGGTCCACCGGACCGATCTGTTCCCCGCCTCACTCCAGCACCGCCCACCGATCGACCCGTCCTGCCTGACCCGCTGGCGGCAGCGGATCGGTGAGGAAGGGGCCGAGTGGCTGCTCACGAAGACCATCGAGGCCGGGCGGGCATCGGGCACGATCGATGACGACAGCCTGTCGCGCGTCGCCGTCGACACCACGGTCATGGAGAAAAACATCGCGCACCCGACCGACGCGCGCCTCTATGACAAGGCCCGCAATCAGCTTGTCGCCCTTGCAAGTGAAGCCGGGGTCACGCTGCGGCAGAACTACAACCGGCTGGCGCCGCGCCTGGCCATGCAGGCCGGCCGATACGCCCATGCCCGACAGTTCAAGCGCATGCGCAAGGCCCTGAAAAAGCTGAAGGGCTACACCGGCCGCGTGCTGCGCGACCTCCGCCGCCAGCTGGATGCGATCCCTGCGGGTCCGCTGCGCGAGCGCGTTCTGGACATGCTGGTGCTGGTGGGCCGCCTGCTGCACCAGGGCCCCAGGAGCCGCGGCAAGATCTACGCGCTGCACGAGCCGGAGGTCGACTGCATCTCCAAGGGCAAGGCCCGCAATCGCTACGAGTTCGGCACGAAGGTCAGCCTCGCCACGACCATCGACGAGGGGTTCGTCGTGGGCATGCGTGCGTTGCCGGGCAATCCCTATGACGGCCACACCTTGCCGGAAGCGCTTGAGCAGGTCGCCATCCTGACCGGCCAGACGCCTGCGCTGGCGGTCGTGGATCGCGGATACCGCGGCCACGGCGTGGCGCGCACGCAGGTCCTGATCAGCGGCACGCGCCGCGGCCTGACCCCGGCGCTGAGACAGCTGTTGCGACGGCGCAGCGCCATCGAGCCGGAAATCGGCCACATGAAAACCGACGGCCGCCTGTCACGCTGCCCGCTGAAGGGCACGTTCGGCGACGCGATCTTCGCCGTCCTGTGCGGCTGCGGCCACAACATCCGAAAGATCCTCGCCCACCTGAGAGCTCTTCTGGCCTTCTTGCACGCCGCGATCGCCGCAGTCCTGGCCGCGGCGATCGCCGAAATCTCCCTCGGCAAGCACCAGAACGGCACGCCGAAAGTTTGTTCAGCCTGAACTATCTATCCCTGTGCTATTCCGAGCGTCTTGCCGAGGCCGGGCTGGACCCATCCGTCGGGAGTGTCGGCGACAGCTACGATAACGCTCTCGCCGAGACGATCATCGGCCTGTTCAAGGCCGAGGTAATCCATCGCCTCGGGCCCTGGAAGTCAGCAGGGGCCGTAGAATGGGAGACCCTGAAATGGGTGGACTGGTTCAACCACCGCCGCCTTCTCGATCCGATCGGGAACATCCCACCCGCCGAAGCCGAAAGGAGCTTCTATGAAGACAGCGAGCACATGAATATGGTCGCCTGAGACCAACTAAACGGCCTCCGGAAAACACGGGGCGGTTCAGGCGCGCGACCGGGCGCTCGAGTACAGGCGCATGGCCAGGCAGGGTCTGAACCCCCGCTTCAACGCCCTCCGGGAGGTTCCGACCTTCGGAGAGGTGGCCGAGCAGGTCCATATCGAGCGCTTGCCGACGTGGAAGAACCAGAAGCACGGCCAGCAATGGATCAACACCCTGAGGGAGTACGCGTTTCCCAAGATCGGCCGGATGCCCATCGACAGTGTCGAGCAGCCCGAGGTTCTCATGTGCCTCTCCCCGATCTGGACGGAGAAGCACGAAACTGCGAAGCGTCTTGCGCAACGGATCAAGACCGTTCTGGATGTCGCGCGCTCCAAGGGTTTCCGGTCCGGGGAGAACCCGGTAACGGCAGTCAAGGAAGCGCAGGCGCTGCCGAAGGTGAGAGCCAAGGTGAAGCATCATAAGGCGCTCGGCTGGCGCGATGTGCCTGCGTTCTACGCCGATGTCGCCAACCGTCGGTCCATGGCGGCAAAAGCGCTGATGTTCACCTGCCATACGGCGTCGCGAACGGGAGAGGTTCTCGGACTGCGCTGGGCGGAAATCGATTTCGAGACCAGCCTTTGGACCTGCCCAGCCGAACGCATGAAGACCGGCGTCGAACACCGGGTTCCGCTCACGCCAGAGGGCATCGCCATTCTCGAGTCGCTGCGGACGTTCAACTCAGACTACGTCTTCGAGGGCCAGAAACGGCACCAACCTCTTTCGAACATGTCAATGCTGATGCAGCTCCGGCGCATGGACGTAGAGGGTGTCACCGTGCACGGCCTCCGCTCGACGTTCAGGGACTGGGCATCCGAGGTAGCCAACGACCCCGGGGAGGTCGCGGAGAGGTGCCTGGCGCATTCCGTAGGGTCGAACGTCGAGCGGGCATACGCGCGCTCGGACCTTCTCGACCAGCGTCGTACCTTAATGGGCAAATGGTCCAAGTTTGTCGCAAGCAACGTTACGGAGAAGGAAAGCTGACGTAAGGTGTCCCTATCAATGAATTTGAAGCGCATTATCTGGAGCTGTTTAGTTCACCCTGAATAACTCCCAACCTGCTGATTTACCGCGCAGATCATGCTGAAACGCTGGCGCCGATTTGCAGGGTTTCGTATTCTGGCCTTCGAAACCTTGCGAATTCCGGAGCCCCGAGGAAGCCCCATCCCCGCCAAACGGGAAGAGCAGGACGATCTCCTGCGCCCCCGCCTCACCGACATGATCGACATGCGTCACGAGCTGGCGACGCTGGCGGCGCTGATCGACTGGGAGTTCTTCGAACGGGAATGGGCCGGGTTCTTCCCATCGCATCGGGGGCGGCCCGCGACCTCGCCGCGGCTGGTGGCGGGGCTGCTGTATCTCCAGCACGCCTACCGGCTGTCGGACGAGGCAGTCGTCGCGCGCTGGGTCGAGAACCCCTACTATCAGCATTTCACCGGTGAGACGTTCGGCGGCAGATCGGTCCACCGGACCGATCTGTTCCCCGCCTCACTCCAGCACCGCCCACCGATCGACCCGTCCTGCCTGACCCGCTGGCGGCAGCGGATCGGTGAGGAAGGGGCCGAGTGGCTGCTCACGAAGACCATCGAGGCCGGGCGGGCATCGGGCACGATCGATGACGACAGCCTGTCGCGCGTCGCCGTCGACACCACGGTCATGGAGAAAAACATCGCGCACCCGACCGACGCGCGCCTCTATGACAAGGCCCGCAATCAGCTTGTCGCCCTTGCAAGTGAAGCCGGGGTCACGCTGCGGCAGAACTACAACCGGCTGGCGCCGCGCCTGGCCATGCAGGCCGGCCGATACGCCCATGCCCGACAGTTCAAGCGCATGCGCAAGGCCCTGAAAAAGCTGAAGGGCTACACCGGCCGCGTGCTGCGCGACCTCCGCCGCCAGCTGGATGCGATCCCTGCGGGTCCGCTGCGCGAGCGCGTTCTGGACATGCTGGTGCTGGTGGGCCGCCTGCTGCACCAGGGCCCCAGGAGCCGCGGCAAGATCTACGCGCTGCACGAGCCGGAGGTCGACTGCATCTCCAAGGGCAAGGCCCGCAATCGCTACGAGTTCGGCACGAAGGTCAGCCTCGCCACGACCATCGACGAGGGGTTCGTCGTGGGCATGCGTGCGTTGCCGGGCAATCCCTATGACGGCCACACCTTGCCGGAAGCGCTTGAGCAGGTCGCCATCCTGACCGGCCAGACGCCTGCGCTGGCGGTCGTGGATCGCGGATACCGCGGCCACGGCGTGGCGCGCACGCAGGTCCTGATCAGCGGCACGCGCCGCGGCCTGACCCCGGCGCTGAGACAGCTGTTGCGACGGCGCAGCGCCATCGAGCCGGAAATCGGCCACATGAAAACCGACGGCCGCCTGTCACGCTGCCCGCTGAAGGGCACGTTCGGCGACGCGATCTTCGCCGTCCTGTGCGGCTGCGGCCACAACATCCGAAAGATCCTCGCCCACCTGAGAGCTCTTCTGGCCTTCTTGCACGCCGCGATCGCCGCAGTCCTGGCCGCGGCGATCGCCGAAATCTCCCTCGGCAAGCACCAGAAAGGCACGCCGAAAGTTTGTTCAGCCTGAACCATGTAGACTCTCATACCAGCGGCGTCAGGCACTGCTCTGAGGAGGTTCCCTTGGGACCGGATTGCTGATTCACTCGCCTCCGAGGTGGGGGAGGATCAGCATGGCGGTGGAAATCACGCGAAGAGAGCTGTCGGCGTCGGAGTTGCGGCGCGAAGCTGCGCGGGCGAAGGATGCGAAGGCGTCTCGTCGGATGCTGGCGCTGGCGTTCGTGCTCGACGGGCGGAGCCGGACTGAGGCGGCCGAGAGCTGCGGGATGGACCGGCAGACGCTGCGGTCGAACGCATGCGTTCGACGGGTCTATCGCTACAACGAGGAGGGCCTGGCCGGGCTGGTCAACCGCTCCCTCCCGGGGCGGACGCCGATGCTCAGTGCGGAGCAGATGGGCGAGTTGGCGGAGCTCGTCGAGGCGGGGCCTGACCCGGAGGCGGACCGGGTGATCCGCTGGCGGCGCATCGACCTCTGCCACGTCGTCGAGCGGCGCTTCGGCCTCCGCGTGGCGGAGCGGACGATGGGTTCGATCCTCCGCCGGCTCGGTTTCGCAAAGCTGTCGGCGCGGCCGCGTCATCCCCAGAGCGATCCGGAAGCCCGAGAGCTATATAAAAACGGATGGCCCGCCCCGTCTGCAAGAGCTTTATTTCCGGCGGCGTCTGACAGGTCTGCATCAACGTATACGGCGTATCGGCATGGTCGCCGTCGCCAAGATGGAGATCCGCGTCCCGAGCCTCATAAACTTCACGGCGTCATCGCGCCATCTTTTTAACCAGGCTTTCGAAACGCCGGTAAACCGTCAGGCCATCCCAAGTTCGACAGTTGCCGGCCAGATTTCGTGTATCGGGTGCGTGCCGAATTCGCGAATTCAAGGGGTTGGAAGCCGTTCGAGGTGGATTCCGGCGTATCCCGTGTAGTTACACGTTACACACCTAGTATGCTTTGCAATGAGGCTTTCTGCGCGGCATCCTGCATTCCATGTTCACACGCGTCACCGAGAGCGGCGGGCGCCGCTATCTGCAGATCGTCGAGTCGTTCCGCAACGAGGCCGGGAAGCCCAGGCTGCGCGTCGTCGCCAACCTCGGGCGCGTCGACGGGATGAAGGAGGGCCAGCTCGACGCCCTCATCCGAGGCCTTGGCCGGGTTGCCGGGCGGGCCGGGCCCGCGAAGACCGAGATCGCCTGGGAAGGCGCGCGCAGTTATGGCGACGTCTTCGCCCTGCATGCGCTTTGGAAGGACCTCGGTCTCGACCGCGCGCTCGGCCGGGCCCTGCGGTCGGGGCGTCGCGGAACCGACGTGGAGGCCCTCGTCCGCGCGATGGCGTTCAACCGCCTCTGCGACCCCACGAGCAAGCTCGGCTGCCTGCGCTGGCTGGAGACCGTGGCGATGCCGGCGATGCCCGAGGCCGTGACCCACCAGCATCTTCTGCGCGCGATGGACGCGCTGATGGATCGCGCCGAGCGGGTCGAGACGGAACTCGCGAAGCAGATCCGCCCGCTGGTCGATCAAGACCTTGCGGTGGTCTTCTACGACCTGACCACCGTGCGCATCCACGGCGAAGGTGCGGTCGAGGACGATATCCGCGCCTTCGGCATGAACAAGGAGCGCGGCGGCATCGCCCGCCAGTCCGTCCTCGGCGTCGTGCAGACCGCCGAAGGCCTGCCGCTCACGCACACCGTCCACCCCGGCAATGTCGCGGAAACGAAGACGCTGCAGGCAGACCGTCCTGGAGCGCTTCCCGATCCAGCGGGTCATTCTCGTGGCCGATCGAGGGCTGCTGAGCCTGGAAAACATCTGCGAGCTGACCGCCATTGCAGAGCGAGGCGACCGTCGGCTGGAGTTCATCCTCGCCGTGCCAGCCCGGCGCTACACCGAGCTGGTCGATACCTTCCAGGGTCTCGCCTTCGATGAAGAGGGGCTGGCCGAGAGCAAGTTTGCCGGCCACCGCCTGATCGTCGCCCATGATCCGCTGCGCGCCGAGGAGCAATCCACCCGGCGCCGCGCCCGCATCGCCGAGCTCGAGGCGATGGCAGAGAAGATGGTGGCCCGGCTCGACGCCCAGGACGCGGGCCAGACCGCCCGTGGTCGCCGCGCTTCCGAGCGCGGGGCCTACAGCCGCTTCACCCGCGCCGTGGCCGAGGCGGAACTGACCCGCTTCCTCAAGGCCGATTACACCGCCGAGCGCTTCAGCTACAGCCTGGACGAGGCCGCCATTGCCGAGGCAGAGCTCTTCGACGGAAAGTTGGCGCTGATCACCAACGCCCCCGACCTGACCGCCGCCGACGCTGTCGCGCGCTACAAGAGCCTCGCCGACATCGAACGCGGCTTCCGCGTGCTGAAATCCGACATCGAGATCGCGCCCGTCCACCACCGCCTGCCAGACCGCATCCGCGCCCATGCGCTGATCTGCTTCCTCGCCCTCGTGCTCCACCGCGTCATGCGCCTGCACCTGAAGGCCAGGGGCCACAGCGCCAGCCCCCGCACCGCGCTCGACCTGCTCGCGCGCATTCATCGCCATCAGGCCCGGATCGCCGAGCGCACCCTCGAAGGCACGACCCGCCCAACCCCGGAACAGCTGGACCTTTTCGATGCCCTGACCCTGCCCAAACCCGCCTGAAGAGCCGACGTGTAGTCACAAACTGGCCCATTCGGCCATAACGATATCAGTGACTTGTCCATTTTTCCGTCGAATTTGGGATCCACTGCCGCCGAGGAGCGCGGGTTCTCCAAATGCGGTCTCGAGGTTCGCCCGATCTCGCGTTCGGTTCGGTCGGGTCAGGGATCCGCAGGCAGCAGCCAGCCGCGATCCGCGAAGACAGGGCGGGCATGCGCCCTGATCGCTTTCAGGATCGGATGCGTCTTGCATCCGTTCACCGCGGCGCGGACACGCGCCGCGCCGTGGATAATGTCGAGATGCGCACGACCTTCCGCGATGAGGCGCGTCCGTGCATCGACGGTATAGCTCTTGGTCTTGGCGTGATAGACGAAGCAGTCGGTGGCCGCGGCGCAGAGAAAGCCCGCATCCTGAGCGCGCAGGCAGAAGTCGATCTCCTCGCCGTAGCCCCGGGGAAAATGCGTCTCGTCCAGATAGCCGATCCGGTCGAACACCGCTCTTCGGATTGCGAGGCAGAATCCGTTCACCTGTTCGATGATGGGATAGTCGTAGAGATCCGGGAACCGTTCGCAGAAGGACTGGATAGCGGCTAGGGTCTTGTCGTCGCTTGCCACCTGATTGTTGGGCGGTCCGCCCGTCTTGATCTCGGGAATCGACTGCCACCCGCCGGCATTCGAGAGCGGTCCCGCGATGCCGATCGCGGGATGCGTTTCGAGGCAGGCCCGGATCCGGTCCAGCCAGCCCAAGGGAACGACCGCATCGCTGTTCAGGAGCACGACGAGGGGCGCGCTGCTGGCGCGAATCCCGGCATTCGCAGCGCGGCAGAACCCAAGGCTCTCCGTGTGGCGAAGGAGGGACATCTGTCCGGGATGTGCCTCCGACCGGGCCTCGCACAATCTGCGCGTTTCTTCGGCCGATCCGTCATCGACGACGATGACATGGTCCGCCGGGCCGAGAGATGCGAGAGACGTGTCGAGGCATCGCCGCACGTCGTCCGGGCTATCATGCGCGCACACGATGATTTCGGCAGCTGCGTCCATCGCCTCATCCCCCGCTATTGTTGCAGCCTTGCGAAATATGGCGACGTTTCTAGGCAGTCGTTGGGAAAATGATCCCAGTTCAAGGCCTCAGACTCGTGGACGGCGAACGGGAGCGAGAGCCGATCCTCCTTCGAGCCCCGCAGCTGCCATGCCCACCAGCGGGTGCACATCTCCCGCACTCCCGCATCCTCCGGCTTCACCACGACCACCGCGGTCGCGAACGATGGTCCGGTATCCCGCGCGGGATGCCCGGCGACCGCCCGCAAATGCCTCGCTATAGCCTCCGCGTTGTCCAGCCCGTCCCGCGCGCATCCGGCAGCCTTGTCAATGAACGACCCGCGCTGGGGGTCCCGGAAGAGCGTGAGACCGCGAACCGTCATGTCACATGCCCCCAGAAGATCCATCGGATCGCGACATATGAGGATGTCGCTGTCCACCCACATCACGTGTTCATAGGCCGAGAAATATACCGGCAGGTGTGTCTTGAAGAAGAGTGCACGCCGGCGAAGGTCCGGGTGGTGGAAGTTTGCGTGGACCGGCTGCCAGAGGCCGGGGGCCTCGAAGACGCGATCGGTGAACAGGTAGAAGTCGGTCCGCGCATCCCAGCCGGGATCGACCGAAGCCAACCGGCCGGGCTCTCCGAAACTGGCGCAGACGACGGCGAGCGGCTTTAGTTCGGGGTTGGAAATCGAGAAGGGGCGGAGAGCGCCCGGGTCGCCGGGGTGCAGAGTCCCTATCCCCTTCTGGCCGACCGGCAGGCCGACCCGGGCGAGAAACTCGTAGCCCCACCACGGCAGCTTCCCACGGGCCTCGACGAAAGCTGGCGATGGCGCCCGACGAAGAGCGAGGCCTCTGGTCAGGAAATGATCCAGCGCGTCACCAGGCTCGGCGAGATTGTTCGCTGCGGCATACCACTCCTTGTCGAGATAGGAGGCCGCCTCTATCCGAACCGGGTCCAGTACGTTCCGGTCGTCGTCACCAGTCACCCTCTCGCGGGACGAGCCGGAGTTCCGCGCGTTCCGCAGCGAGCGACGCCGGGCCTTCGAAGCAAAGAACACCCGGACCGCCTCGCCGGGAGGATGGTTCCGGGAGAGTTCCCACCGGCGTGCGACGGATTTCAGGATCCCCATGGAGGTTCCGAATGATCCGGTTCGCCTTCCGAGCGACTGTCGCCGGAGATCCGGCCCATCGTTCGATCACGGTCAGTCTTCCTCGTCGTCAAGTGCATGGCGGCAAATCCGGAACATTCATTCGATGTGACCTGCTCGAGGGGTCCTGCCTGGTGCGCCCGGTGTCTTGAACCGGCCGGAGGTCGCGGGCCCCGATCCGGTGTTCCGGTACCGTCTTAGGGCATGACGGGTTCGGGCGCCACGGGGGCGGGCCGAGTGTCGCGGCCGTCTCGCGGCGCCGCTCCTTTTCCTTCTCGCCCTGCTAGGACGGTTCACCCGGTCAGTCCTCGCGCCGCTGGGGCCCTCGACATGGATCGCGGGTTGCGCGAGGGCAGAGGTGTGGCAGCGCTGGACGAGCGGCGGTCGGTGCCGTTAAATCCCGGCGCTGTTCCACGCGCCGCGCAGCGAGCGCCTCTTGGGCGAGGAAGGGCGCGCCTCGGCTCCCCGGAAAGAAGGAAGGGCACATGGAAACCAGCGTTCTCGAGAACGGGATCCCGGCCGGACGGGCCAGGGGAACCACGAGGATCGGACGCGGGATCGCCGAGATCCCGATCCACGGCGGGGCGAGACCCCGCGAAGCGTTCTGCGCGACGGAGGGGAACTGATGCCCGGCCCGCCGCTCGAGGGGATCCGCGTTCTGGATCTCAGTCGCGTCCTCGCCGGCCCGAGTTGCACGCAGACGCTCGCGGATCTTGGTGCGGAGGTCTGGAAGATCGAGCCGCCCGAGCGGGGCGACGACACGCGCGGCTGGATGCCGCCGGAGATCGACGGCGATTCGACCTATTTCCTGTGCTGCAACCGGCTGAAGAAGTCGGTCGAAGTCGATCTGCGGACCGAGGAGGGGCAGCGGAACGTACGGGCGCTGGCGGAGGAGGCAGACGTGCTCGTCGAGAATTTCCGTCCCCGCTCCCTGCAACGCTTCGGGCTCGATCCCGAAACGCTGATGGCCGCGAACCGGCGGCTCGTCTACTGCTCCATCTCGGGCTACGGCCGGACCGGTCCCCGAGCCGACGAAGGAGGGTACGATTTCACCATCCAGGCCGAGAGCGGCCTGATGGCGATCACTGGCGAGCCCGAGGGCGCGCCGATGAAGCTCGGCGTCGCCATAACCGACCTCGCCACGGGCATGAATGCCGCTCAGGCGATCCTGGCCGCGCTGTTCGCGCGGGAACGCGACGGCCGGGGGCAGCACATCGACATCGCGCTCCTCGACAGCGCCGTCGCCCTCTTGGCGAATGTGGCGACGGGTCATCTCAATACCGGGCGCGACACGCGGCGCTACGGCAACGCGCATGCCACCATCGTACCGTACCAGATCTTCGCGACGGCGGATTCGACCCTGGCTCTGGCATGCGGCAACGACGGTCAGTTCCAGTCGCTGTGTCGCGACGTGCTCGACCGTGCCGATCTCGCCTATGACCCGCGCTTCCTGCGGAACCGGGATCGCGTCGCCCATCGCGCGGAACTCGTCCGCGAACTGGAAGCCGCGTTCGCGACCGCGGAGACGCGGATCTCGGCTGGACCGCCTGAAGGCCGCCGGCGTGCCGGGCGGCAAGGTCCGCTCGGTGCCCGAGGTCTTCGAGGCCGAGGACGTCCTGGGTCGCGGCCTCGTTGTGGAGGTGCCCGATCCGCGCCACGGCGTGGTCCGCTTGGTCCGGTCCCCCCTGCGCTTTTCGGGAACGCCCGTCCGCGATCCCGAAGCGCCGTCGCGCCTCGGCGAGCACACCGGCGAGGTCCTTTCCGGGCGCCGGGAGCGATAGGTCGCGAGCCCGGCGGGCCGGCCGCCCGGTCAGGTCGCCACAAGATCCTCGATGCGGATGGGAAAGCGTCGGATGCGCCGGCCCGTGGCATGATAGATCGCATTCGCGATGGCGCCGACGGTGCCGGTGATCCCGATCTCGCCCACGCCCTTGACCCCGAGGACGTTCACGTGCGGATCGTCCTCGTGCACGGTGATCGCCTCGAGACCCGCCACGTCGGCATTGACCGGCACGTGATAGCCGGCGAGATCGCGATTGACCACGCGGCCCGTCCGGCGGTCGTGCCGCGCCTCCTCGTGGAGGGCGAAGGAGGCGCCCCAGACCATCCCGCCCATGAGCTGGCTCTCGACCAGGCGCGGATTGATGATCCGTCCCGCCGCGAAGGCGCCGACGAGTCGCGTCACGCGCATCTGGCAGAGATCGGGATCCACCTTCACCTCGGCGAACACCGCGCCGTGGGCGTTCATGGCGTATTTCTTCGCATCCTCGGGCAGACGCGACGCGCTGCCCGTCCCGGTGAGGTCGGCCTCGCCGGCGTGGGCGAGGATGTCGGCGAACGCCTCGCTGCGGTCCTCCTCTCCCTCGACGCAGAGGCGACCCTCCCGGGCGACGAAGCCGGCGTTGCCGCCTCCGTGGAGCGGCGAGCCGGGGTCGGCGGCGGCGATCTCGCTCAGTCGCCGGATGACGTCGCTCCCCGCCGCGTGGAGCGCACTTCCGGCCGTCGCGGTATGTCCGGAGCCCCCGGCGACGCCGCCGTCCGGGAGGCCCGAATGGCCGGCGCGGAATTCGACGCTCTCGGCAGGAAGGCCGAGGCTGTCGGCCGCGATCTGCGCCAGGGCGGTCCAGGCGCCCTGTCCCATGTCGATGGCCGACGTCTCGAAGAGGGCGCTGCCGTCGGCGCGGAGCGTTGCGCGGGCGGAGGCGGAGAACATCGGGCTGGGGAAGAGGGCGGTGCCCATCCCCCAGCCGACCAGCAGGCCGGCCTCGTCCCGCATCTGCCGCGGTTCGCGCGGCCGGCCGGCCCAGCCGAACCGCTCCGCACCCTCATTGTAGCATTCCCGAAGCGCCTTCGACGAGAACGGCCGGCCCGTTCCCGGCTCGGCCTCGGCGTAATTCTTCAGCCGGAACTCCAGCGGGTCCATGCCGACGGCCTCGGCCATCTCGTCCATGGCGCATTCGAGCGCGGCCGAACCCGATGCCTCGCCGGGCGCCCGCATCGGCCCCGGCGTTCCCACGTCAAGCCGGACCCCCCGGTGGGTCGAGCGCAGGGCGCCGGCGGCGTAGAGTCCCTGCGAGGCGCTCGCCGCCGATTCGAGGAAGTCCTCGAAGGTCGAGGTTGCCGAGCCCCGTCGTGGTCGATCACGGTGAGCGCGCCGGCGCCGTCCGCGCCGAGACGCAGGCGCTGGCGCGTCGCGGCCCGATGCCCCACGGGGCCGAACATCTGCTGGCGGGTCAGCGCCATCTTGACCGGCCGTTCGGTCAACCGTGCGGCGAGGATCGCCAACACCTGCGGCCCGGTGGGGATCGCCTTCGAGCCGAAGCCGCCGCCGAGATAGGGGCTGCGGATGGTGACGTTCTCGGCGGGGATGCCGAAGTAGAAGGCGTAGCCGGCGCAGGAGAGGGCGAGCGCCTGGCTCGGCATGTCGAGCGTCAGCCGGTCGCCCTCCCAGGCGGCGACGATGGCATGGGTCTCCATCGCGTTGTGGTATTGCGGCGGCGTCTCGTAGGTCGCGTCGAGTGCCGTGGCGGCCGCCGCGTGGCCGGCCTCGACGTCGCCATGCACGACATCCGCCGGGGCGCCGATCCCGCCGGGCTCGATCTTGACCGGATCGCGGTCGTCGAGCCTCGTCCGGGCCGGTTCGGCCTCGTAGCGCGGATCGAGGAGGCGCGCGCCCTCGGTAGCGGCTTCCAGCGTCTCGCCGACGACGAGGGCGATCGGCTGCCCGGCATAGCGGACGCTGTCGTCCTGCAGAGCCTCGATGCGGAACGAGAACATCGTCGGTTTCGCGGAGGGATCGCCCTCGAGGGCCGGCCGGTTCGCCGGGGTGACCACTTCGACCACGCCGGGTTGCGCCGCCGCCGCCTCGACGTCGAGATGCGCGACGCGGCCGCGGGCGATCGCGGCCGGGACGCAGACGGCGTGCAGCATCCCCCCGGGATGATTGTCGGCGGCGTAGGTCGCGGTGCCGGTGACCTTGGCGATGCCGTCCCGGCGGGTCAGGGGCTGGCCGGCGCTGGAGCCGAAGCGCATGGGGCGTTCGAGCGTGTCAGGCATGGGCGAGGTCTCCGGCGGGCCGCCCGAAGGGGGAGGCGGGCAATGCGGGGAGCCGCGCCGGCGTTCCCGCAGCGGCCATTTCGAGCGCGCGGGCGGCAGTCCGGCGGGCGAGTTCGATCTTCCATGAATTGCTCGCCGAGGGCGCGGCACCGGCCAGTGCGGCCGCGGCGGCGCGCGCGAAGAGCGCGCTGTCCGGCACCTGCCCGACGAGCAATTCGCCTCGGCCTCCGCCACGCGCCATGGCTTCGCGGCGACGGCGCCGAGCGCAAGTCGCGCCTCGGCGATGCGGCCGTGCTCGAGATCGAGCGCCGCGGCGGCCGAGACGAGGGCGAAGGCGAAGGACGTCCGCTCGCGCACCTTCAGATACCGGGCGTTCGCGGAGAAGCGCGCCGCTTCGGCCGGCAGCCGCAGCGCGACGATCAGCTCGCCCGGCGCAAGCGCCGTCTCCCGCTCGGGCGTCTCTCCGGGGAGGCGATGGAATTCCGTCAGCGGGATCTCGCGCGCCCCGTCCGGCCCGCGGAGTTCGACCACGGCGTCGAGCGCGGCGAGGGGGACGCAGAAATCGGAGGGATTGGTGGCGATGCAGGCCCCGCTCCAGCCCAGGACCGCGAGAGAGGCGCCCTCGATGTCATGCGCGTCGCAGCCTGCGCCCGGATCGCGCCGGTTGCAGGCGGAGCCCGGATCCTGGAACCACGCGCAGCGCGTCCGCTGCATGAGATTGCCCCCGACAGTCGCGGCGTTGCGGAGCTGTCCGGAGGCGCCGGACAGGAGCGCCTCGGCCACCATGGGGAACCGGCGCGCGATTTCGGCGTCGTCCGCGAGATCGGAATTGCGCACCAGCGCGCCGATCCGGAGCGAGCCGTCGGGCCGCTCCTCGATGGCGGTCATGCCGGGCAGACGCGTGATGTCGATCACCTTCGGGGGCGCCAGCGCGCCGGTCTTCATCAGATCGACGAGATTGGTGCCGCCGCCGAGCCAGGCGGCGCCCGGCTCCCAGGCGGCGATCGCCTCGTCGATGGTGACGGGCTGGGCGAAGTCGAAGCGCCTCATGCCGCGTCCTCCGTCTTGGCGGCGCCGATCCGGCGGGTCGCCTGCTGCACCGCCAGGGTGATGCCGTGATAGGCGGCGCAGCGGCATATATTGCCGCTCATGCCCTCCCGGATGCGCTCGGGGTCGTCGCCCGCGCGGCCCTCGGCGATCAGTCCGATGGCGCTCATGATCTGGCCGGGCGTGCAGTAGCCGCACTGGAAGGCGTCGTTCTCGATGAAGGCGGACTGCACCGGATGCAGGCTGTCCCCGTCGGACAGGCCCTCGATGGAGGTGATCTCGGCGCCGTCGAGCGTCGCCGCGAGGGTCAGGCAGGCATTCACCCTCCTGCCGTCCACGAGGACCGTGCAGGCGCCGCACTGGCCGCGGTCGCAGCCCTTCTTCGTGCCCGTTAGCGCGAGGCGCTCGCGCAGCAGGTCGAGGAGGGTAACGCGGGGATCGTCGATCGCGACCTCGCGCACGGCCCCGTTGAGGGTCAAATTCACGGAGAGGGCCATTGTTCTTCCCTTGCGATCGGGATGTGAGGGTCGAGGGGCACTCGCGCCCGGACGGCGAAGTCCGCTAGTGTGAAGGATGGACCGCTTTCGCGGATCTTCGGAAAGATACGGAGGCGTCCTCCGTTTTCAATAAGGAGGCGAGATTGGTCTGGCGAGAATTCGCAAACGCAAGCCGCGCGCCGATGCGCGCAGCAACCGCGACCTCCTGCTCGCGGCGGCCAAGGACGTGCTCGGCCCGGGCGGTCCGGAGGCGAGCCTCGAGGCGGTGGCGCGCGAGGCCGGTGTCGGGATCGGCACCCTCTACCGGCACTTTCCCGACCGGGAATCGCTCTTCCATGCGGTCTTCAGTCGCGAGCTCGAGGATCTGGCGCGGACCGCCGAACGGCTCGACAATGCGGAGGACCCGGTGGCCGCCCTGCGCGGCTGGCTGCACGCCAACGTGGCGTTGGTGGAGACCAAGCGCGGGATGCTCGGCGCGCTGTCGCTGGTGATGAGCGAAAAGTCGAAGCGGTGCTATGTCGATCACTCCACCCGGATCGGCGCCGCAGTTGACCGTTTGCTGCGCCGCGCCGCGGATTCGGGCCAGATCCGCGATGGCGTGACCGCCGAAGACCTGCTCCAGACGATGTACGCGCTCTGCTACGCCCGCGAACCCGGCCCCGGCTGGCGCGCCCAGGTGCTCCGGCTGCTCGACATCTTCGTGGACGGCCTCGAACGGAAGGGGCCGGGTCCCGCCGCGAACCGCGTGGGGTGAGGTGACCGGTTCCCGCTCACGACACGGAGGAATCGCGCGGCCCGTAGCTCGCGAACTTCTCGAGCACTACGGCGATTTCCGCGTCGGAGAGGATCACCGGCTGCCCGCACTGGCGGGCGATGGCGTATTGGCGGCAGAGGGTCTCGCATTCCCCCGCGAGCCAGAGCGCCTTCGACAGGGTCGGCCCGCAGGCGATCAGGCCGTGATTGGCCAGAAGGCAGGCGGTCCGGCCGTCAAGCGCCGCGAGCGCGTGGGCGGAGAGGTCGGCGGTGCCGAAGGTCGCGTAGGGCGAGCAGCGCAGCGTCGGCCCGCCAGCCGCGGCAATCATGTAGTGCACCGCAGGGACGTCCTCGTTCAGGATCGCCTGCGCCGTGGAATAGGGTGGGTGGGCGTGCACCACGGCGTTCAGGTCCCGCCGCGCGCGCAGGATGTCCCGGTGGAAGCGCCATTCGGACGAGGGCGCGTGCCGGCCCTCTGCCGTCCCGTCCATGGCAAGGAAGACGACATCCTCCGCCGTCATCGCCTCGTAGGGCAGGCCGGACGGCGTGATCAGCAGGCCATCATTCCAGCGGACCGAGACGTTCCCGGAGGTCCCCTGGTTGAGCCCCTGCCGGCCCATCTCGAGGCAGGTGCGGAGGATCCCGGCGCGGAAGGCGTGTTCCGTCTCTTGCATCGGCGATCCTTGCCGGAGGAGTGCGCGGCTTGTCCAGACCGGACGGGCGCGTAGAGGACGGCCGGCCGGGACGCGAAATCCGCGGTCGCTGCGTCCGGGCGACCTTATCCGCGGATAAGGTCGGCTGCGCCACCGGTGGAGCTTACCGGCGGACAAGGTCGGGGGGCCGGCGGTCCGGCGCCGGCTCATGTCGCGACGGCGGAGAGGAACATCGCCAGGCCGAGCTCGAACCGCGCGCGGATTGCGGCCTCTTCCGGCGCCGCGGCCGGGTCGAGGAGGAGATCGAAGAGCGAGGGCCGGACCATGCCTTCGAGAATTCGCGCCGCGGCGCCGGTGTCGTCGACGCGCGCCTCGCCCTGCGCCACCGCCCGGTCGAGCTCTGCCCGGATCAGCTCGCGGTCGTGCCGGAGCCACCGGGAGAGGCAGGAACTTGCTGATCGCGGCCCCAATTCCGTGCCCGCGAGCGCCAGTCTGAGAAGCGCGAGAGGCAGGCCCGAGGGCGGAGTCCGGGGGCAGGGGGTCAGCAGACGACGCAGGCGGTGTTCGAGGGGCGCGCAGCGGTAATGGTCGTCCAGCTCGTGCATGAAGCCGCGGCGCATGCGTTCCATGTAGGCGCCGATGAGCTCGTCGCGGTCCGCGAAGACGCCGTAGAGCGTGCGCTTGGACATGCCGGCCTCCGCAGCGATCGCGGCCATCGTCGTGCCCTCGAGACCCGCCCGGTCGAAGACCGAGTCGAGAGCGTCGAGGATACGCTCCACGCGGTCCTCGGTCGACATGACCGGAGGGCGCCCCCGGGCGCGGCCTCGACCGCACCTCGACCCCCGTTCGGAGCCGGTGTGCTTCTGCGCCGCATCGTTCCGGTCTTGCATAATCCAGACGCCCGATTTAGGGAACCGATCAGTTTTCTATCTTCTCGCCCGGTGGACATCAAGCGCCGCGGCCCTTCGAGGAAAGGTCGACATGGCCAGCTACCTGCGTCGCGCGGCGGCCGCCGCCCTCATCGGCCTGGCATTCGCCTGTCCCGTCTCGGCGCAGGAGGCCCAGGACGCCCCCCCGCCGGCGGTGAGCGTCGAGACCCTGGAGGCGCAATCCGTCACCCTGACCTCGGTCCTGCCCGGCCGCGTGCGCGCCTCGTCCGAAGCGGAGGTGCGGCCCCAGGTCAGCGGCATCGTGACCGAGCGGCTCTTCGAGGAGGGCGGTCTGGTCGATGCCGGCGACGTCCTCTACCGGATCGATCCGGCCAGCTACGAGGCCGCCGTGGCGCAGGCGGAGGCCTCTGTCTCCCAGGCCGAGGCGACGCTGCGCGCCGCGGAGCGGGAGGCGGGGCGGATCCAGACCCTGAGCCAGCGCGGCGTCTCGTCCACAGCGAACGAGGACGATGCGATCTCGGCCCGCGACGCTGCCGCCGCCGGGCTGGAGGTCGCCCGCGCCCAGTTGCGGACCGCCCAGATCGAACTCGACCGGACCGAGATCCGCGCGCGGCTCTCGGGTCGCATCGGTTTCTCCGAGGCGAGCCCCGGCGCCCTCGTCACCGCCAGCCAGGCGACGCCGCTGTCGATCGTCCGCGCGCTCGACCCGGTCTATGTCGACGTGACGCAATCCGCCGCCGACCTGCTGAAATGGCGCCGTCGAGAGGGCCCCGCGGCGGACTCGCCCCGGGAGGTCTCGCTGGAACTGGCGGACGGCTCGACCTATCCGAGCCGGGGCAAGCTCAGCGCCGCCGAGCCCCATGTGGACGAGCAGACCGGCGTTGTCGTGCTCCGCATGTCGTTCCCCAATTCCGACGGCCTCCTCCTGCCCGGCATGTATGTCCAGGTCGAGATGCCCACCGGGCGGGAAGACAACGTGTTCCTCGTGCCCCAGGAAGGCGTCTCCCGCGACCGACGCGGCAACCCCACCGCCCTCGTCGTGAACGGCGAGAACGTCGTGGAGGAGCGGGCGCTGACCATCGTGCAGGATCGCGACTCCGACTGGATCGTGAGCGACGGCCTGTCGGCCGGCGACCGGGTCGTCGTCGCGGGACTGCAGAAGATCGCCCCCGGGGCGACCGTTTCGCCCGAGGAACGGGAGGAGAGCGGCTCCGCCGAGGCGAAGGACGTGGCCGAAGCCGAACCGGCCCCCGGTTCCGGGGCCGAATAGATGGCGCGGTTCTTCATCGACCGACCGGTCTTCGCCTGGGTCATCTCGATCATCGTGATGGGGATCGGGGTCCTGTCGATCTTCACGCTGCCGGTCGCGCAATATCCCCAGATCGCCCCGCCGACGGTCGAGGTGCGGGCCTCCTATCCCGGCGCGTCGGCGCAGACGCTCGCGAACACGGTCACGCAGGTGCTTGAGCAGCAGATGACCGGCCTCGACGGGATGCGGTATTTCTCATCGACCTCGTCCTCCTCCGGCGAGGCGCAGATCACCCTGACCTTCGCGACCGGGACCGATCCCGACATCGCGCAGGTCCAGGTCCAGAACAAGGTCAGTCAGGCCACGTCGCTCCTGCCCGAACCTGTGCAGCGCAACGGGATCACGGTCCAGAAATCGTCCTCGGGCTTCCTCATGGTGATCGGCCTGATCTCCGAGGATGGCAGCTACAACCAGGCCGATCTCGCCGATTATCTCGACACCAACATCGTCGACGAGATCAGCCGGATCGACGGCGTCGGCAACGTGCAGGTCTTCGGTGCGCCCTATGCGATGCGGATCTGGCTCGATCCCTCGAAGCTCGCCGCCTACGAGCTCACGGCCAGGGACGTCGTGGACGCCGTTTCCGCGGAGAACGCGCAGATCTCGGCCGGCGCCTTCGGCACGCGCCCGACCGAGAGCGGACAGCAGCTCAACGCCACGATCACCGCCCAGTCGCTGCTGCAGACGCCGGAGGATTTCCGCCAGATCGTGCTGCGCGCCGAGACCGGCGGCGGGCTTGTCCTGCTCGGCGACGTGGCTCAGGTCGAGGTCGGGGCGGAGAATTATGGCTTCGAGTCGCGCTACAACGGTGCGCCCGCCACCGGCATGGCGGTCAGCCTCGCGCCCGGAGCCAACGCGCTCGACACCGCGACGGCGGTCGAGGAGCGGATCGCGGAATTCGCCGAACTCTTCCCCGAGGGGGTCGACTACGTGATCCCCTACGACACCACGCCCTTCGTGAAGATCTCGATCGAAGAGGTGGTCAAGACGCTGGTCGAGGCGATCGTTCTGGTCTTCCTCGTCATGCTCCTGTTCCTGCAGAATCTGCGCGCGACGATCATCCCGACGCTCGCGGTGCCGATCGTCCTGCTCGGCACCTTCGGGGTTCTGGCCGCGGCGGGGTTCTCGATCAACACGCTGACGATGCTCGCTATGGTGCTCGCCATCGGGCTTCTGGTCGACGACGCCATCGTCGTCGTCGAGAACGTCGAGCGCGTGATGGAGGAGGAGGGGCTGCCGCCGCGCGAGGCGACGCGGAAGTCGATGGGCCAGATCACCGGCGCCCTCGTCGGCATCGCTATGGTGCTCTCGGCCGTGTTCGTGCCGATGGCCTTCTTCGGCGGGTCGACCGGCGTGATCTACCAGCAATTCTCTATCACCATCGTCTCGGCCATGGCGCTGTCGGTTCTGGTGGCGCTGACGCTGACGCCGGCGCTCTGCGCCACGATCCTGAAACCCAAGACCCACGCCACCCGGAAGGGGCCCTTCGGCTGGTTCAACTGGGGCTTCGCCCGGACTCTGGGCGGCTATACCCGCATGGTTGGCGGGATCGTCCGGCGGCCGATCCGGGTGGGCCTCGTCTATCTCGCGCTCGCCGTCGCCATGGGGCTTCTCTTCGTGCGCACGCCCACCGGGTTCCTGCCAGAGGAGGACCAGGGCATCCTCTTCACGCTGATACAGGCGCCGACCGGCGCGACGCTGCAGCGGACGGTCGACGTGATCGAGCAGGTCGAGACCTACTTCCTCGAGGACCAGGGCGAGGCGGTGGATTCGGTCTTCGCCGTCGGCGGCTTCAGCTTCGCGGGGCAGGGACAGAACATGGGAATCGCCTTCGTGCGGCTGAAGGACTGGGACGAGCGGCCCGATCCGGGGCAGAGTGCCCAGTCGATCGCAGGGCAGGCCTTCGGGGCGCTCAGCCAGATCCGCGACGCGATGGTGTTCCCGGTGGTGCCGCCCGCCGTGATCGAGCTCGGAAACGTCTCGGGCTTCGACGTCTACCTGCAGGCACGCGCCGGCCAGAGCCACGATGAGCTTCTGGCGGCACGCAACCAGCTCATCGGGCTGGCCTCCCAGAGCGGGCTCATCGGCTCGGTGCGCCCGAACGGCCTCGAGGATTCCTCGCAGTTCAACATCGACATTGACTGGCGCAAGGCCGGCGCGATGGGGGTGAGCGCGACCGATGTCAGCAGCCTTCTCTCCACGGCTTGGGCGGGCACGTACGTGAACGATTTCATCGATCGCGGGCAGATCAAGCGCGTCTACGTGCAGGGGGAGGCCGAGAGCAGGTCAACTCCCTCCGACATCGAGAAATGGCGGATCCGCAACGCGAGCGGCGGCCTTGTGCCGTTCACGAACTTCGCCGACAGCAACTGGTCCCAGGGGGCGCAGGGCATCTACCGCTATAACGGCGTGCCCTCCATGCAATTGCAGGGCTCGCCGGCCGAAGGCGTGACGACGGGTGAGGCGATGGCCGAGATGGAGCGGTTCGCGGACCAGCTTCCCGAGGGCTTCACCCTGTCCTGGACCGGCCTGTCGCTCGAGGAGCGGCAATCGGGCAACCAGGCGCCGCTGCTCTACGCGCTCTCGCTCGCCGCGGTGTTCCTGTCCCTCGCCGCCCTCTACGAGAGCTGGACGATACCGTTCTCGGTCATGCTCGCCATGCCCATCGGCGTATTCGGCGCCCTTGTCGGCGCATGGATCGGCGGTTTCGAGAACGGGGTCTTCTTCCAGGTCGGTCTGCTGACCGTCATCGGCCTCACCGGCAAGAACGCGATCCTGATCGTCGAGTTCGCCCGCGAGCGGGTGCAGGGCGGGGATCCCCTCCTGGCGGCCACGGTCGAGGCCGCGCGCCAGCAATTCCGGCCCATCGTCATGACGTCGATGGCGTTCTCGCTGGGCGTGCTTCCGCTGGTGCTGAGCAGCGGCGCGGGGGCGGGCGGCCGCAATGCTATCGGCTCCGGTGTTCTCGGCGGAACGATCTCGGCGACGGTACTGGGGGTGCTCTTCGTTCCGCTCTTCTTCGTGGTCGTCATGCGTCTCTTCGGGGGGCGGGACTCCGGCGTCGCCGCGGCGGGGTCCGCCGCGCCGGCGGAGTGAGACCGGCCGGGCTCGCAATGCGTGTCGCGGTCCGGAGGCGGCCGACGACCGGCAGAGCAGACGGGCCGCGCCGCCGACGCCCGGCGGCGCTGTTCTAGGCCGCTCCGCGCGCCCTCTCGGTCAGCCGGCGGCCGATCACCCGTTCCAGATCCGCGCGGCGAACCGGTTTCACGACGACGTCGTCGATTCCGGCCTCGGCGCACTTCATCCGGTTCTCTTCCGAGACATGCGCGGTCAGCGCGACGATCGGAAGGCGGGCGCCACCATCGCCGGCCTCGCGGGCGCGCAGGGCGCGCGCCAGATCGTAGCCGTCCATCTCCGGCATCGTTATGTCCGTCAAGAGCATGTCCGGCCCGTTCGCGCAAACCAGGCGCAGGGCCTCCGGACCGCTTCCGGCGGTGAGTGTGCGGAACCCGAGCGCCTTCAGCATGGCTTCGAGAACGCGCTGGTTGACGATCGTGTCGTCCACGATCGCGATCAGCGGGTCGGCGGACGGGGGGCCGGATCGCAGTACCGCTGCGCTCCCGCGGAGCGGGGGAGTTCCCAACTCCCTCCGCGCTGCCTGCAGGACCCGTCCGATCACGTTCCCGAGCTGCCTCACGCGGATCGGCTTGAGAAGCCACGCATCGGCGGCAAGGTCCCCGAGATCCGCGACCTCCGTTTTCTCGGCGAGCGACGACAGCACGATCAGCGGCAGGTCCGCGAGCCGCGCGTCGGCGCGTATCCGACGAACGAGTTCGGCACCGCTCATGTCGCGCATCCTGTAGTCGGTGAGGACGAGATCGAAGGGCGGCCGCTCCGAGTCCCCGGATTGCAGCATGTCCCAGGCAATTCCGGCCGAAGGAACGGCCGTGACGGCCATGCCCCACGCGCGGGACTGCTCGACGAGGATTCGACGGTTGATGTCGGAATCGTCGACGATCAGAAGCCTTGCCCCGGCGAGCGCCCCGCCGTGGCCGGCCCGAGGGGCGACGACCTCCTCGGCGACCGGCAGGGCGATCTCCACCGTGAAGGTCGAACCCCGCCACACCTCGCTCTCGGCTCCGATCCGGCCCGCCATGCTCTCGACGATGCCGCGACTGATCGCCAGCCCCAGCCCAGTCCCCATGCGCCCGGGTCGTGCCGCCGGTCATCTGCTCGAACTTCTGGAACATCCTTGGGAGGTGCTCGGCGGGGATGCCCGGCCCCGTATCCTCGGCCTCGATCCTGAGCGCCACCTCGGCGCAGCGGCGGGCGCCCGTCACCCTGGCGATCACGTGGCCCGCGGCAGTGAATTTCACGGCGTTCCCGAGCAGGTTGGTCAGCACCTGGCCGAGACGCGCCGCATCGCCCACGAATTCGTCCGGGAGGTCGGGTGCGAAGTCGATCAGCAAGTCGAGACCCTTGCCAGTGGCGCGCGGCGCGACGAGATTGCAGACGTCCTCGACGGTCGAGCGGAGATCGAACGGCGCGGGGTCGATCGAGAGCTTGCCGGCCTCCATCTTCGAGCAGTCGAGGATGTCGTTGACGATGGTCAGGAGCGTGTTGCCCGAATTGACGATGGCCGAGGTCAGGTCCGCCTGGTCGGGGGTGAGGTCGGTGTTCTCGAGCAGTTTCGCCATGCCGATGATGCCGTTCATGGAAGTCCGGAATCTCGTGACTCATGTTCGCCAGGAACTCCGATTTCGCCCGGTCGGCGGCCTCGGCGGCCTGCCGCGCGGTGTCGGCGTCGGCAAGACGCTCCGCCTTCGACAGCGCCTTGTCCAGACGGTCCGCCTGGGCCTTCTGGCGGCGGGAGAGGGCGAAGGTGAACAATATCGCCGCGATGTTGAGACATGCCAGCCACGGCGTGGCGGGATGATCGAAGATCGCTGCCGCCACCACTATGGGGAGACCGGAGGCAAGGGTGATCGAATAGCTTGCGATCGGAACCGAGTTCATGCACATGCCTCCGATGACGCTCGCGAACATCACGGCGCTGCCGACGACGAGCAGATCGGCCTCGCTCGCATAGGGAACGAGCAGGCAGGATTGCACGCCACACGTGATGCCGAGCAGGGGGCCGAGGACGCAGATCAGCCGGAAGCTGCCCGGCAGCTCGTTCGGCGCCGTTGCATGGTTCCATTGTCTGATCAGCGAGGGCGCCCGGAAACCGAACGTCACCAGCAATGCAACCGTCGGAACGGCAAAGAGAAGTCTTGGGCGCGATCGACCAGAACCGGAACGCGACGACAGGTGCGACGCACAGCGCAACCAGATAGCTGAGCAGGATGTCCTGCGCCATCGTGATATGTTTCGGCCCGCCGCGGGTCGGGTCATTGCCGTGCGTCATCGATCCGGTTTCCGTCTTCACGTGCGGACCGGTGATGATCGGTGTCGGCTAATCGATTGCTAAGCTCCGACCGCGAAGAGGGAGGATCGACCCTGTCTGTTTCGGTAGGTGGCGGGGCGACCGCCGCCGCGGTTCACGAATGGATCGGACCGTCGCCGCAGGCGAGCGCGGCCTCGCGGACCGCTTCCGAGTAGGTCGGATGCGCGTGACAGGTGAGCGCGAGATCCTGCGCGGCGGCGCCGAATTCCATGCCGACGCAGATCTCGTGGATCAGGTCGCCGGCCATCGGGCCGATGATATGGGCGCCGAGAATACGGTCGGTCTCCTTGTGGGCGAGGATCTTCACGAAGCCGTCGGCGGCGAAGTTGGCCTTGGCCCGGCCGTTGCCCATGAAGGAGAACTTCCCGGCCTTGTAGGGCACGCCATCCTCCTTCAACTCTTCCTCCGTCCGGCCCACCGTGGCGACCTCGGGATGGGTGTAGATCACCGAGGGGATGACCTCGTAGTTCACGTGGCCCGCCTTGCCGGCGATCTGCTCGGCCACCGCCATCCCCTCGTCCTCGGCCTTGTGGGCCAGCATGGGACCGGTGATCGCATCGCCGATGGCGTAGACGCCCTCCACGTTCGTGGACCAGTGGCCATCGGTCTTGACCTGACCCTTGTCGGTCATCTCGACCCCGAGATCCGAGAGGCCGAGCCCGTCCGTGTAGGGCTTGCGGCCGGTCGAGACGAGGACGATGTCGGCCTCGACCGTCTTCTCCTCGCCGCCCTTCTTGTAGGTGACCTTGCAATCGTCCTTTCCGGTCTCGACCCCCTGCACCGCGGCGCCGAGGACGAAGTCCATGCCCTGCTTGCCGAGGATTTTTCGGAACTGCTTCTGCACCTCGCCGTCCATGGTGGGCGTGATCGTGTCGAGATACTCGACCACCGTGACCTCGGCGCCGAGGCGGGCATAGACCGATCCCATCTCC
Organism: uncultured Alphaproteobacteria bacterium; assembly: GCA_963776705.1. Taxonomy (GTDB): domain Bacteria; phylum Pseudomonadota; class Alphaproteobacteria; order Rhodobacterales; family Rhodobacteraceae; genus Palleronia. The sequence continues at coordinate 103,513 of CAVZOA010000016.1, read as the reverse complement.
AGCCCGATGACGCCGGCCCCGATCACGACCATCTTTCCTGGAATCTCGTCGAGGCTCAGCGCGCCGGTGGAGGACACCACGAGCTCCTCGTCGATCTCGACGCCCGGGATCGAGGCGGGAACGGAGCCCGTGGCGATGACGATGTTCTTCGCCTCGTGGGTCTCGTAGCCGACCTTGACCTTGCCGGGCTCGGGGATCGATCCCCATCCCTTCAGCCAGTCCACCTTGTTCTTCTTGAACAGGAACTCGATGCCCTTGGTGTTCTGTTCGATCGTGGTGTCCTTGTAGGACTGCATCTTCGACCAGTCGACCTTCGGCGCGTCCACTTCGAGGCCCATCTTGGCGAAGTTCTCCTGCGCCTCGTGCAGCATTTCGGTCGAATGCAGTAGGGCCTTGGAAGGAATGCAGCCGATATTGAGGCAGGTGCCTCCAAGCGTCTCGCGCCCCTCGACGCAGGCGGTCTTCAGCCCGAGCTGTGCGCAGCGGATGGCGCAGACATAGCCGCCGGGGCCGGAGCCGATGATGATGACGTCGTATCTGGACATGGGAGCCTCTCCTCGAACGCTTGCGGATAGGTCATAGCAGCGCGGCGAGCAGCATCAACAGCGTGGCGATCCAGCCGACGCCGAAGATGATGGACCGCCCGGGCGCCCAGCCCAAGGCGTAGGCCGGGACATAGAGGAGGCGCGCGCCGAGATAGACAACGGCGCAGGTCGCGGTGACCCAGCTCGACTGGTCCGAGATGGCGATCACGAGCGCCGCCACGGCGAAGAGGAGAAGCGCCTCGTTGTGGTTCTGGTAGGCGCGCGACAGCCTGCCCGTGCAAACGGAGATCTGCTCGGCGAGCGGCTTCGACAGGCGCTGCGGGTCGCGGGGGCTCATCGTCTTGCCGGGTCCGAGCTCGAGATTCGCGGGGACCGCGTAGAGGACGAGCTGCGCTCCCTGGAGGATCGCGGCGAGGACGAGGACGGTCAGCTCGGGGGTCATGTTGCGCGCTTGAAATGGTAGGCCACGTCCGCGAAGCGATTGGCCGGGAACGTGTAGAGGAACCGCATCGGCTCCTCCGGCGCCGTCCAGGCATGGACGAGCCCAGGCGGGACATAGACCGTGTCACCCGGTGCGAGCGCCACCTCCTCACCGCAGAGACGGGCGACGCCGATTCCGGCGATCACGTGCAGGGTCTCGGGAATGTCGTGATGGTGCGCCTTCTCCTCGCCGCCGCGCGGCAGGAAGCCGATGCCCTGCACGATCTCGCGCGTCTCCTGCGAGCCGCCGTCGATCAGGGTCCGGAAGCTGACATCGCCCCGCATATCGTCATACCAGTCGTACATCTGCGGATCGGAGCGGCGGACCAGGGTGTAGCTCATCGGCGGTCAGGCCGTCGCGAGGAAATGCGCCTCGTGACCGTCGAGATGGGAGGCGAGGGCGGAGTTCCTGGCGAGCCAGGCTTCGGCCTTTTCCCGGTCGGCGACGCCGTAGAGCGCCCAGAGACGGGCCGGTGCGTCTGCCTCCTCCCAGAGCTGGAGCTGGGTGAGCCCGGCTAGGTCGCGTTCTTCCTTCGCGGCGTCGTAGGCGTCGCGGAAGGCGGAGCGGTCGCGGGACTGGAAGCGGATCAGGAGTTGCATGCCACTGGACCTTTCCCGGAAACGACGAGCGGATACTGAACCACGGGGACGCCTCCGCTGTCCAGTGTCTCAGGAGGAGCAGACCAGGGGGGCGGCCAGCAGCGTGTCGGCATAGGCGGCGCCCTGGTCGGCCGTGCGGCTCTCGATCTCCGACCGCGGGCGCTCCACCCAGCGGCAGCGCCCTTCGCGGGCGACCATCCGGCGGGCGAGCGCGATCCGGGTGTCGAGGGGACGCGGTTCGCTCGGGTCGAACAGGAAAAGGTGCCAACGGACGCCGTTCCCGGCCGTCTCCGTGGAGCTGACATGGCGCACGGTCACGTCGGACGGGACCGGTGCGGCACAGGCGGCGAGCAGGGGGAGGAGGGCGAGAACACGCTTCACGTCAGGTGGCCCCGCTGCTTCGCGACCTGCAGAAAATAGGACATGGCGGAAAAGAGCCCGACCCAGAACAGCAGGACCCCCCATCGAGTCGGCGCGCCGGCGATCGCGGTGCCCCACAGCGCGAGCGCCATGAAGAGCCCCAGGAAGGCGAGAGAAGCGGGGATCGCCCGCGCCTCGCCCCGGAGCGTCCAGAAGGCCGCGAGGCAGGCCGAGGCCCCCGAGAGGAGCGCGGCGAGACCGAGAAGCATCGGGGCGCTCGCCTCGAACCCGGTCTCGACGCCGAGCGCGGTGTGGAAGGCGGTGCGCAGGTTCGTCAGCCCGACGAGCGCGTAGAGCGCGATCACGATCCAGAGCCAGACCGGCCGCCGCATCAGAGATCCATCAGCAGCCGCCGGGGATCCTCTAGCGCCTCCTTGACGCGGACGAGGAAGGTGACCGCGCCCTTGCCGTCGACGATGCGGTGGTCGTAGCTGAGGGCGAGATACATCATCGGCCGGGCTTCGACCTTGCCGTCCACCACCATCGGGCGCTGCTGGATCTTGTGCATCCCAAGGATGCCGGATTGCGGCGGGTTCAGGATCGGCGAGGACATGAGGCTGCCGTAGACGCCGCCGTTTGAGACGGTGAAGGTGCCGCCCTGCATATCCTGCATGGTGAGCTTGCCGTCGCGGGCCTTCCTTCCCTTCTCGTTGATCGCCTTCTCGATCTCGGCGAAGGACTTGGAATCCGCGTCCCGGATCACCGGCACGACGAGGCCCTGCGGCGTTCCGGTGGCGATGCCCATGTGGACGAAGTTCTTGTAAACGACCTCGGTCCCGTCGATCTCGGCGTTGACCTCTGGTACCTCCTTCAGCGCGTGGCAGCAGGCCTTGGTGAAGAACGACATGAAGCCCAGTCGCACGCCGTGCTTCTTCTCGAACAGCTCCTTGTACTCGGTGCGCAACGCCATGACCTCGGTCATGTCCACCTCGTTGTAGGTGGTCAGCATCGCGGCGGTGTTCTGGGCGTCCTTCAGGCGCTTGGCGATGGTCTGGCGCAGGCGGGTCATCTTGACCCGCTCCTCGCGGTCGGCGTCCTCGGCGGGGGAGGGCGCGCGCTTCGGGGCCTCGGCCTTGGGCGCTTCGGCCCTGGGGCCCGATCCACCGTCCTCGATGGCCTTCAGCACGTCCTCCTTCATGATCCGGCCGCCCTTGCCGGTGCCCTTCACCTCGCCGGACGAGAGACCCTTCTCCTCCATCATCTTCCTGGCGGAGGGGGCGTCCTCTCCGGATCTGGGCGCCTCTTCCTTCGCCTCGGAGCCCTCGTCGGACTTGCCGCCATCGGTCCTCGCGGAGCTGCCGCCGCCCTTCGACATCGTCGCGAGCTTGCCGCCGGCCTCGACCGTTTCGCCCTCCTGCTTCAGGAGGCCGGTGATGGTACCGGCTTCGGGGGCCGGGACCTCGACGGAGACCTTGTCGGTCTCGAGCTCGGCGATCATCTCGTCGGCCTCGACGCTGTCGCCCTCCTTCTTGTACCAGGTTCCGATGGTGGCCTCGCTGACACTCTCGCCGAGCGAGGGGACCATAATCTCGATCTCCTCCCCGCCGGTATCCTCCGCCTCGTCTCCCCCGGAGGAGGAGGCCTCTTCCGCGTCGGCCTTCTCCTTTCCGCTCTCCTCGGCGTCCTTCTTCTTCGAGGAGGACTTGCTCCCCACGTCCGACTTGCCTTCCGCGATATGGGCCAGAAGCGCGTCGACGCCGACCGTCTCCCCCTCCTCGGCGACGATCTCGTCGAGCGTGCCGGCGGCCGGGGAGGGGACCTCGACGGAGACCTTGTCGGTCTCCAGTTCGCAGAGCATCTCGTCGGTCTCGACCGCGTCGCCGGGCTTCTTGAACCATGTGCCGACCGTGGCTTCGGAGACGGATTCGCCGAGTGTGGGGACGCGGACTTCAGTCATGGTCTTATCCTTCGATTCCCAGCGCCGCGTTCACCAGCGCCTGTTGCGTAGCCTTGTGCTGAGATGTGAGGCCGTTGGCGGGAGAGGCCATGGCTTGGCGGCCGGCATATTCGGGCCGCGTGTAATCGGCCTTGATCCGGGTCAGCACCCACTCGATGTTCGGCTCGATGAAGTTCCAGGCACCCTGGTTCTTGGGCTCTTCCTGGCACCAGATCACCTTCGCCTGCTTGAAGCGCTGCAGTTCCTTGACCATGGAATGGGCCGGGAAAGGATAGAACTGCTCGAGCCGCATCAGATAGACGTCGTCCAGCCCCTCCTCGTCGCGCTTGTCCAACAGGTCGTAATAGACCTTTCCCGAGCACAGGACGACACGCCTGATCTTCTCGTCGGGCGCGAGTTCCAGATCGGAGAGACCCTGCTCGGCGTCGTCCCAGAGGACGCGGTGGAAGGAGGAGCCTTCGAGGAAATGCTCGGCCTTTGAGACCGCCAGCTTGTGACGGAGGAGCGATTTCGGCGTCATCATGATCAGCGGCTTGCGGAACGAGCGGTGCAGCTGCCGGCGCAGGATGTGGAAGTAGTTCGCGGGCGTGGTGCAGTTCGAGACGATCCAGTTGTCCTGCCCGCACATCTGCAGGAACCGCTCGAGACGGGCGGAGGAGTGCTCGGGCCCCTGACCCTCGTAGCCGTGGGGCAGAAGGCAGACCAGCCCAGACATCCGCAGCCATTTCGACTCGCCCGACGAGATGAACTGGTCAAACATGATCTGGCCGCCATTGGCGAAATCGCCGAACTGCGCCTCCCAGAGCGTCAGCGCGTTGGGTTCGGCGAGGGAATAGCCGTATTCGAAGCCGAGCACGGCGTATTCCGACAGCATCGAGTCGATGACCTCGTACTGACTCTGGCCCTCGCGGATGTGGTTCAGGGGATAGTAGCGTGCCTCGGTCTTCTGGTCGACGAGGGCGGAGTGGCGCTGGGAGAAGGTGCCGCGGCCAGAATCCTGGCCGGAAAGGCGCACGGGATAGCCTTCCGTCAGGAGAGACCCGAATGCTAGCGCTTCAGCCGTAGCCCAGTCGAAGCCCTCGCCGGTGTCGAACATCTGCTGTTTCGAATCGAGCAGCCGCCCGACCGTCTTGTGGAGGTTGAAGCCCTCCGGCGCCGTGGTCAGGGCCTTGCCGATCTCGTCGAAGGTCTCGCGCTCGATCGCGGTCTTGCCGCGCTGGTACTTCTCGCCCTGCCGGTTGAGATGGGACCAGCGGCCGTCGAGCCAGTCGGCCTTGTTGGGCCGATAGTCCTTGCCGGCCTCGAACTCCTCGTTGAGATGCGACTGGAAGTCTGACTTGGCCGTCTCGATCTCGTCCTCGGGGATCAGTCCGTCCTTCGCGAGGCGCTCGGAATAGATCGAGAGCGTGGTCTTCTTCTCCTTGATGACCTTGTACATCGCCGGGTTCGTGAACATGGGCTCGTCGCCCTCGTTGTGGCCGAACCGGCGATAGCAGATCATGTCGATGACCACGTCCTTGCGGAATTTCTGCCGGAACTCGGTCGCCACTTTCGCGGCGTGGACCACCGCCTCCGGATCGTCGCCGTTCACGTGGAAGATCGGTGCCTCCACCATCAGCGCGATGTCGGTCGGGTAGGGCGAGGTGCGGCTGAAGGCCGGCGAGGTGGTGAAGCCGATCTGGTTGTTGACGATGAGGTGGATCGTCCCGCCGGTGCGGTGGCCGCGGATGCCCGAGAGTTGGAAGCATTCCGCCACGACGCCCTGGCCGGCGAAGGCCGCGTCGCCGTGCAGGAGCACGGGCAGCACCTCGTCGCGGTCGTGGTCCTTGAGCTGGTCCTGCTTGGCGCGGGACTTGCCGAGGACGACCGGGTTCACCGCCTCGAGGTGGGAGGGGTTCGCGGTGAGCGAGAGATGCACGCTGTTGCCGTCGAACTCCCGGTCCGACGAGGTGCCGAGATGGTACTTCACGTCGCCCGACCCCTCGACGTCGTCCGGCTTGAAGCTGCCGCCCTGGAATTCGTTGAAGATCGCGCGGTAGGGCTTGCCCATGACGTTGGCGAGCACACTGAGGCGGCCGCGGTGCGGCATCCCGATGACGACCTCCTTCAGGCCAAGCGCGCCGCCGCGCTTGATGATCTGCTCCATCGCGGGGATCAGCGCCTCGCCGCCGTCGAGGCCGAACCGCTTGGTGCCCATGTACTTGACGTGCAGGAACTTCTCGAAGCCCTCCGCCTCGACGAGCTTGTTCAGGATCGCGCGGCGGCCCGCTTCCGTAAACTTGACCTCCTTGCCGTAGCCCTCGATCCGCTCCTTGAGCCAGCCGGCCTGCTCGGGATCGGAGATGTGCATGTACTGGAGCGCGAAGGTCCCGCAATAGGTGCGCTTCACCAGGTCGAGGATCTCGGTCAGCGAGGCCACCTCGAGGCCGAGCACGTTGTCGATGAAGATCTTGCGATCGAGATCGCTCTCGTCGAAGCCGTAGGAGCGGTAGTCGAGTTCGGCCTGGTAGGGTTTCTCGCGAAGGCCCAGCGGATCGAGGTCGGCATTCAGGTGGCCGCGAATCCGGTAGGCGCGGATCAGCATGAGCGCGCGGACGGAATCGAGAACCGCGTGGCGGATCTGCTCGGTCGAGGCCGACCGGCCGCTTTCGGTGGCCTTGCCCGTGAGTTTCTCGGCGATCTCCCGCCCGTCCGCGTCTGGGGCCGAGGGCCACTGGCCGTCGAGCGCATGGGTCAGTTCGTCGTCGGGCTGCGGCGGCCAGTCCTTGCGCGCCCAGGAGGGGCCGGCGGCTTCCGCCTTCGGGTCGGCCACCTCGTCGAGCTGGTCGAAGAACTCGCGCCAACTCTCGTCCACAGCCTGGCGGTCCTCGGCGAAGCGGGCGTGGAGCTGCTCCAAGTAGACCGCGTTCTGCCCCTGCATGAAGCTCGATGCGCGGAAGACGTCGTTGCGGGACTGTTCGGTCATCGGATCACCTCCTGAGGGTTCGGCCCGTGGTCGTTGGCACCGGGCTCGGACGGGCTGGCTAACCACCAGATAACAACGAGCGGGGAAAGAAACAGCACGATTAGCGAAATGGCGATCACGATGGACATCCCCCCGGCGACGACGGCGGCGAAGTCGCCCTCGAAGAGGGGGGCGAAGCCGCCCATTAAGCCGGCGAAGGTGACGATGCCGATCATCACGATGAGCGGATAGAGGAGCAGCAGGCCGGACCGGCCGGTATCGTGCATCCGTCGCCACCCGGCGGCGAGCAGCGGCAGGAACATCGTCAGTCCGAAGACGAACCCGACGGGGCCGTCGCCCGTCTCTCCGACCTCGCCAACCTCGACGACGCGGACGCCGAAGACGAGCTGGTCGACGAGGCCGCAGACGAGGCTCCCGATGAAGAAGAAGAGGACGAAGTACCAGTATTCCGACCGGGTGGCGCGGCCGGAGAAGGTCGCGTAGTTCGACAGGCAGGTGCGGACGGACCCGGCGAAGGTCATGGCGCCGGACGGCCGTGGCGCCGGGCGCGCCGCGGCGGACGGCGTCGGGCGAGGAGCCGGAAGCATCTCCGCCGTGTGCACCTGCCGTCTGCCCGACCTGTCATCGCCTCAGCCGATCGCCTTCAGGACCGCCTCGCCGAGTCCGGCCGGACTGTCGGCCACGGTGATTCCGGCCTCCTCCATCGCCGCGATCTTGTCGTCGGCGCCGCCCTTGCCGCCGGCGACGATGGCGCCGGCATGGCCCATGCGTCGGCCCGGAGGCGCGGTGCGGCCGGCGATGAAGCCAGCCGTCGGCTTCCAGCGGCCCGCCTTGCGCGCGTCGGCGAGGAACTGCGCGGCGTCCTCCTCCGCCTGGCCGCCAATCTCGCCGATCATGATGATCGCCTCGGTCTCCTCGTCGGCGAGGAACATCTCCAGCACGTCGATATGCTCGGTGCCCTTGATCGGATCGCCGCCGATGCCGACGCAGGTGGACTGGCCCAGTCCGACGTCGGTGGTCTGCTTCACCGCCTCGTAGGTGAGCGTGCCGGAGCGGGAGACGACGCCGACCTTGCCGCGCTTGTGGATGTGGCCGGGCATGATGCCGATCTTGCAGGCGTCGGGCGTGATGACGCCGGGACAGTTCGGACCGATGAGCGTGGTGTTCGACCCGTCGAGCGCGCGCTTGACCTTCATCATGTCGAGAACCGGGATGCCCTCGGTGATGCAGACGACGAGCGGGATCCGCGCGTCGATCGCCTCGAGGATGGAATCGGCGGCGAAAGGCGGCGGCACGTAGATCACGGAGGCGTCGGCGCCGGTCCTCTCCACCGCCTCGTGACAGGAATCGAAGACCGGCAGATCGAGATGGGACTGGCCGCCCTTGCCGGGGGTGACGCCGCCGACCATCTGCGTTCCGTAGGCGATAGCCTGTTCGGAGTGGAAGGTGCCCTGGCTTCCGGTGAAGCCTTGGCAGATCACCTTGGTGTCCTTGTCGACGAGAATGGCCATTGGCGGCTCCTTGGCATGTGCATTGGGGGCGGGATCAGAACAGCTGTTCGCCGTCCTCCACCGCCGCGTCGAGCAGGCGGACGAGGATCAGCCCCGCGCCCATGATGAAGGGTCCGGCCGATGGAGGCGGTCAGGTTGTCCGGCAGGAAGCGGGCGATGCCGTCGCGGGTTCTCCGCGCGACGCGCCGCGCGCCGCTGTCCTTGTGCGCAACGGCGGGTCGCTCGGGCAGTGCGAGAGCCTGCGGCTGCCATTGGCGCAGGAGGAGGCCAGCGCCGATCAGGGCGGCCCCGAGGATCAGGGGGGCGGCGTCGGGGGCGGGTCTGCTCATGTTCGGGCTCCTCCGTGGGCGCGGGGCTTCGGCGCGGACCCGGGCCGAAGCGGGGCGCCGGGCACTCGACGCTCGGACCGGTCAACCGGAGCGGTCCGCCCCGACATCGCGTCGGCGCCGCGTATCACCCCTTCACCGCCTTCACGATCTTCTCGGCAGCGTCGGCGAGGTCGTCTGCGGCGATCACGTCGACCTCGGAGTTCTCGATGATCTCCTTGCCCTTCTCGACGTTCGTGCCTTCGAGCCGGACCACCAGCGGCACCTGCAGGCCGACTTCCTTGACGGCGGCGACGATGCCCTCGGCAATGACGTCGCAGCGCATGATGCCGCCGAAGATATTGACCAGGATGCCCTTCACGTTCTTGTCAGAGGTGATGATCTTGAACGCCTCGGTTACCTTCTCCTTCGTGGCGCCGCCGCCCACGTCGAGGAAGTTGGCGGGCTCGGCGCCCTTCAGCTTGATGATGTCCATGGTCGCCATGGCGAGGCCCGCGCCGTTGACCATGCAGCCGATCTCGCCGTCGAGCGCGATGTAGTTCAGGTCGTATTTCGACGCCTGGAGTTCCTTCTGATCCTCCTCGGTCTCGTCGCGCAGGCTCGCGATGTCCTGATGGCGGTAGAGCGCGTTGGCGTCGAAGCCGAGCTTGGCGTCGAGGATGCGAAGCTCACCCTTGGGCGTGACGATCAGCGGGTTGATCTCGAGCTGCTCCATGTCCTTCTCGAGGAACAGGTTGTAGAGCAGGCCCATCAGCTTCACGCATTGCTTAATCGCCGGGCCCTCGAGGCCGAGCGCGAAGGCAATGCGGCGACCGTGATAGGGCATGTAGCCGGTCGCGGGATCGACTGCGAAGCTCAGAATCTTGTCCGGAGTCGAGGAGGCGACCTGCTCGATGTCCACCCCGCCCTCGGTGGAGCATACGAAGGAGACGCGGCTCGACTGACGGTCGACGAGAAGCGCCAGGTAGAGTTCGCGCTCGATGTCGGAGCCGTCCTCGAAATAGACGCGATTGACCTGCTTTCCCTTCGGGCCGGTCTGGTGCGTCACCAGCGTGCGGCCAAGCATCTTCTTGGCTTCCTCGGCCGCCTCTTCCACCGACTTGGCGATGCGGACGCCGCCCTTCTCGCCGGCATCGGCCTCCTTGAAGCTGCCCTTGCCGCGGCCTCCGGCGTGGATCTGGGCTTTTACCACCCAGAGCGGGCCATCGAGTTCTCCCGCGGCGGTCTTCGCTTCCTCGGCCCGGGTGACGACGCGGCCATCCGCGACCGGGGCGCCGTGCTCCCTGAGAAGCGATTTCGCCTGATATTCGTGGATGTTCATGGGGACGCTCCCGGACCTGTTCCGCTCCCCATCGTCTGTGCCATGCCGTGCTGGACAAGACAAACGGAATGGGCCGGATCGGTCGGGGTCAACGCTAACGGTCTGCGGGGACGGCGGCTCCGACATAAATCAGGGGCGCCGGTCCACGGCGCCCCCGTCGGGACCTGCCGACGGGTCGGCGCGGCTCAGGCCAGCGAGTCGTCGACTTCCTTGCAGGCCGATACGAGACCCTTCACCGCCTCGACCGATCCGTTGAACATGTCCTGCTCGGACTTGTTCAGCTCGATCTCGACGACCTTCTCGATCCCGCCGGCGCCGATCACGGTCGGCACGCCCACGTAGAACCCGTCGAGACCGTAGGCGCTCTCGACATAGGCGGCGCAGGGCAGGAGGCGGCGCTGGTCCTTCAGGTAGGCCTCGGCCATCTCGATGGCGGAGGTGGCGGGGGCATAGAAGGCAGAGCCATTGCCGAGGTAGCCCACGATTTCGGCGCCGCCGTCACGGGTGCGCTGGACGATGGCGTCGAGCTTCTCCTGGGTGGTCCATCCCATCTTCACCAGATCCGGCAGCGGGATGCCGGCCACGGTCGAGTAGCGAGTGAGCGGCACCATCGTGTCGCCGTGCCCGCCGAGGACGAAGGCGGTCACGTCCTTCATGGACACGTCGAATTCGAGACTCAGGAAGTGCCGGAAGCGGGAACTGTCGAGGATGCCGGCCATGCCGCAGACCTTTTGGTGCGGCAGGCCGGAGAATTCGCGCAGCGCCCAGACCATCGCGTCGAGCGGGTTGGTGATGCAGATCACGAAGGCATCCGGGGCGTTGTCGCGGATGCCCTCGCCGACCGCCTTCATGACCTTGAGATTGATGCCGAGGAGGTCGTCGCGACTCATTCCCGGCTTGCGGGGCACGCCTGCGGTGACGATGCAGACATCGGCCCCGGCGATGTCGGCGTAGTCCTGCGTTCCCGTCAGCGTCGCGTCGAATCCTTCGGCCGGTCCGGCCTCGGCGATGTCGAGCGCCTTGCCTTGGGGCGTTCCCTCGGAGATGTCGAACAGGACGACGTCGCCCAGTTCCTTCAGGGCGGCCAGATGGGCAAGCGTGCCGCCGATCTGTCCGGCGCCAATCAATGCGATCTTCGGTCTCGCCATGGGAAACTCCAGTGGTTGCTTGGATCGCGCGGAGCGTTACGGGCTCGTCTTCGGCATGACAAGGCCGATCGCGAAACGACCGCCCCGCAGGGCGGCCGCGATGCTCCCGGCAATGCGCCGGGGGCGTTTTGCGAGCGATCAGTTGTTGCTGGCGTCGGAGTTGTCCGAGGCGGAGCTGGAGTCAGAGCCCGAACCGGAGCTGGAATCAGAGCCCGAACCGGAGCCGGAGTCAGAGCCGGAACCGGAGCCCGAACCGGACCCGCCGCCCTGCTGACCGCCCTCTAGGGCAGCGCGATCGAATTCGGGGGCGTTCTCGATCGCCTGCTGGGTCGCCGGGATTGTGATCATGTACTCGCCCTGATTCTCCGGATCCTGCATGAATTCGAGCGCCCCCATGTTCACCGCGACGTCACGCTCGCCGATGCCGAGGAAGCCGCCGACCCCGACGATCACGAACTCTACCTGGCCATCCTGGGTAACGATGAGATCGTTGATTTCGCCGATGCTCTGCTGCTCGCCGCCCGCGCCGCTGCCGCCGGAAAAGTCCGAACCCCCTGAGGAATCGCCCGAGGAGGAGCCGTCGGAACTGTCGGAGGAGCCGCCGGAGCTGTCGGAAGAACCGCCGGACGAGGAGCCGCTCCCTGAACCCTGGCCTGGCATCGCCATCGTCGAGTAAACGGTACTGCCGATCAGGTCGGAGCCGAACTGCATCTGCGGGTCGGCCGGCACTTGCGCGAAGATGTCGCCGGACCCCGTCTCCATGCTGCTCGAGCCGGAGGGCGTCGAGCCGCTGTCGCCGGATTGTTCCTGGGCGATCGCGGGCGCGGCAAGAAGCAGCACGGCGATCGCTGTGGTCGGAAGAGTACGGTTCATCACTGGGACCTTTCGGTTTTACTGCGGCGGGGCCGCACGATGCCATTCCAAATCCAATTCGCGCTCGAAGTTCCGGCTAACGGCAGGAAAATCAGGTTAAAATAAGAGCATCGAGAATAGGCGGGGCGGCAACCTCGCCGGTGGGAGCGGCGGATCAGGGGCTCCCTCGCCCTGCGGACCGGGCGACGGGCGTTGGGCTGCGATCGCCGGGCGGCTGCGCCGCGGCGCAGAGAATTCGCCTTGCGAATTCGTTCCGCTTCGTGGCACGTCGCGACAGAAAGTTGCGCGGAGCCGATGGATGAGCGAGCGGATGCGGCCCTGGAGATCGGTCCTCTACATACCCGGATCGAAGGCGCGCGCCCTGCAGAAGGCGCGCGACCTCGATGTGGACGCGATCATCTTCGACCTGGAGGACGCGGTCGCGGTCGAGGAGAAGGCGGCGGCTCGGGAGACGCTCGCGGCGGCGCTCGGCGCCGGCGGCTACGGCGACCGCGTCTGCATCGTGCGGATCAACGGTTTCGATACGCCCTGGGCCGGCGGCGATCTGGAGGCGGTAGCCGGCGCCGGGCCGGATGCGATCCTTCTGCCCAAGGTGAACGCCGCCGCCGACATCGAGCGCCTCTCCGGAGAGCTCGATCGCTTGGCCGGAATGGACGAGACCCGGGTCTGGGCGATGATGGAGACCGCCCGAGGCCTCTTCGGCGCCGCCGAGATCGCGCAGGCGCCGCGGATCCAGGGCTTCGTCGTCGGGACGAACGACCTCGCCGCCGAGATAGGGTGCGAGACCGGCGGCGACCGGATGCCGCTGATGATGGCGCTGCAGACCTGCGTCGCCGCGGCCCGGACCGGCGGGATCGCCTGCGTCGATGGTGTATTCAACGCCTTCAGGGACGAGGCGGGGCTTCGGTCCGAGTGTCTGCAGGGCCGCGCGCTCGGCATGGACGGCAAGACTCTGATCCACCCGGCGCAGGTCGCGATCTGCAACGAGGTGTTCAGCCCGACCGATGCGGAGGTCGAGCTGGCGCGACGGCACATCGCCGCCTGGGAGGAGGCGCAGGAGCACGGGGAGGGCGTTGCCGTGGTCGATGGCCGGATCGTGGAGAACCTGCATGTCGCCAGCGCGCGGAAGACGCTGGCCAAGGCCGGAGCGGCCTGAACCATGCTGCTGCTCGTTCTCGGCCTCGCGCTCTGGGTCCTCGCCCATCTTTTCAAGCGGATCGCGCCGGGTCCGCGGGCGGCGCTGCAGGAGCAGATGGGCGGCGCCTCGAAGTTCCTGTTGGCGGCGGTGCTCGCCCTCGCGGTCGTGCTGATCGTGATCGGCTACCGCGGAAGCCCCTACATCCCCGTCTACACGCCCCCCGCCTGGGGCGTGCACGTGAACAATGCGCTGATGTACGTCGCGGTGCTCCTTTTCGGCCTCGGATCGTCGAAATCGTCGCTCCGGGGCAAGCTGCGCCATCCGCAGCTCACCGGATTCGCGCTCTGGGCCGCGTTGCATCTGCTCGTAAACGGCGATCTCTATTCCGTGGTCATGTTCGGGACCTTCCTCATCTGGGCGCTGGCGGAGATCCCGGTGCTGAACGCCACGACGCCCGCGCCGGCGCCCTATACTGAGGGATCGCGCAAGGGGACGATCCGGCTCGTCGTCATCGCGCTGGTGCTCTATGCCGTCATCACCGCGATCCATGCCTGGCTCGGCGTCTGGCCCTTCGCGGGATGACGATATGATCTATCGATTGCTCACCGGCGACGACACCTCCGCCTTCTGCCACAAGGTCTCCGCCGCGCTTGCGGCGGGGTGGGAGCTCCACGGCGGACCCGCCTATGCCTACGACGCACAGAACAACGTGATGCGCTGCGCCCAGGCGGTGGTGAAGCGCGATCATGGCCCATACGCGCCGGATGCGAAGCTCGGAGAGCTGTGATGGCAAAGACCAATCCGGGCTTCTTCTTCGAGGATTACACGGTCGGGCAGGTCATCCGGCACGCCGTGCCGCGCTCGATCGGCTCGGGCGAACGGGCCCTCTATCACGCTCTCTATCCGGCACGCCACGCCATCTACTCCTCCGACGCGTTCGCGCGGAGCTGCGGACTGCCGGCCGCGCCGCTCGACGATCTGATCGCGTTCCATACCGTCTTCGGCAAGACCGTGCCGGAAATTTCGCTAAACGCGCGGGCCAATCTCGGCTACGCCGAAGGGCGATGGCTCCGCCCGGTCTATCCGGGCGAGACGCTGATCGCCCGGTCGGAGGTGATCGGGCTGAAACAGAACTCGAACGGCAGCACCGGCGTCGTCTGGGTGCGGACCCGGGGTCTCGACGACGCCGGCGAGCACGTGCTCGACTATGTCCGCTGGGCGATGGTGAAGAAACGCGACGAATTGTCGGCCGCGCCGGACCCGGTCGTTCCCGAACTTCGCGCGGCGGTCGATCCGGTCGATCTCGTCGTGCCGGCCGGCCTCACATTCGAGGCGTACGATACGCAATTGGCGGGGGAGCCGCACCGGCTCCGGGACTATCGGATCGGCGAGGTCATCGACCACGTCGACGGTGTGACCATCGAGGAGGCCGAGCACATGATGGCGACGCGGCTCTGGCAGAACACGGCGAAGGTCCATTTCGACGCGACCCAGCGCGAGGACGGCAGGCGGCTGGTCTATGGCGGCCACGTGATCTCGATGGCGCGCAGCCTGAGCTTCAACGGTCTCGCCAACGCGCAGATGGTGGTCGGCCTGAACGGCGGCACGCACGCGAATCCCTGCTTCGCCGGTGACACGATCCGTGCCTCCTCTGAAGTGCTCGACATCGCCAAGACGGCGCGGCCAGGCATCGGCGCGATCCGCCTGCGCCTCGTTGCGCGGAAAGGAGACGGAAAGGGCCTGAAGGACGCGAAAGGGAAGTACCTTCCCGACGTCCTGCTCGACCTCGACTACTGGGCGCTGATGCCGATCTGAGTGCCGCGTTGTAGGGCGCTGCGTCGGAGGGTCCCGGCCGCGGGGGCGTGACACCGGTGCGGAAGTTGCTAACTAGGTATCGAGACATCCGTCAAGATGCGTCGCGCAGCCCAAGATACGTCGCGCAGCCAACGATGAAGGAACAGCCATGGCCGACGTGAACCGGGGAAACAGGCCTCTCAGTCCGCATCTGCAGGTCTATCGCCCGCAACTGAACTCCGTGACCTCGATCTTGACCCGGATCACGGGAAACGCGCTGGTGGTCGGCGGATTGCTCGTCACGTGGTGGTTCCTCGCGGCGGCGAGCGGACCGGATGCCTTCGCCGTGGCCAACGGGGTGCTGACCTCGTGGTTCGGGGACCTGGTGATGTTCCTGTCGCTCTGGGCGCTGTGGTACCACACGCTGGCGGGGCTCAGGCACCTCTACTGGGACACCGGCCGGGGATTCAGTCTCGACCTCGTGCAGAAGCTCGGCTGGGGTGTCGTCGGCGGTTCCGTCGTGCTGACGATCCTGACCGCGATCATCGTCTGAGGAGACCCGTCATGTCCGAGATGTCCCGCTCCGAATACCTCACCAGCCGCAAGCGTGCGGAGAACCTCGGCTCCGCCAAGTCGGGGACCGAGCATTACTGGGCGATGATCAAGTCCTCCGTGGGGCTTCTCGTGCTCGTGCCGCTCTTCGTCTTCACCTTCGGGCCGATCCTCGGCTCCTCCCACGAGGAAGTCGTGACCTACTACTCGAATCCGGTGCCGGCGGTGATCGCGGCGCTGACGGTGGCGGTGAGCTGGCTGCACTTCAAGGACGGCGCCAAGACGGCGATCGAGGATTATCTGCGCGGCATGCCGATGAAGGTCGCGATCATCGCGGTCAATTGCGTGGCCTATGCCGCCCTGGCTGCTGGGCTCATCGCGCTCGTGCGGCTTGCCCTGTGAGAAGGAACTGAGGATGGCTTCCTACGAGTACCAGACGCACAATTACGACGCGATCGTCGTCGGGGCGGGCGGCTCGGGGCTCCGCGCCACGCTGGGCCTCGCCGAGCAGGGATTGCGCACCGCCTGCGTCACCAAGGTGTTTCCGACCCGTTCCCACACGGTGGCGGCGCAGGGCGGCATCGCCGCGTCGCTCGGCAACATGGGCAAGGATCACTGGCAGTGGCACATGTACGACACCGTGAAGGGGTCTGACTGGCTCGGCGACGTGGACGCCATGGAATATCTCGCGCGTAACGCGCCGGAGGCCGTCTACGAACTCGAGCATTACGGCGTGCCCTTCAGCCGTACCGAGACCGGCAAGATCTACCAGCGCCCCTTCGGTGGCCATACGACCGAGTTCGGCGAGGGTCCGCCCGTGCAGCGCACCTGCGCGGCCGCCGACCGGACGGGACATGCAATGCTTCACACCATGTACGGCCAGTCCCTGAAGCAGGGCGCGGAATTCTACATCGAGTATTTCGCCATCGATCTGCTGATGAGCGATGACGGCCAGTGCGAGGGTGTCGTGGCTTGGTGCCTAGAGGACGGCTCGATCCACGTTTTCAACGCCAAGATGACGGTGCTGGCCACCGGCGGCTACGGCCGCGCCTATTCCAACGCGACCTCGGCCCATACCTGCACCGGCGACGGCGGCGGCATGGTGGCGCGCGCCGGGCTGCCGCTCCAGGATATGGAATTCGTGCAGTTCCACCCGACGGGCGTCTTCGGCGCTGGATGCCTGATTACCGAAGGCGCGCGGGGCGAGGGCGGCTATCTCACGAATTCGGAGGGCGAGCGGTTCATGGAGCGCTATGCGCCGACTTACAAGGATCTCGCCTCGCGCGATGTCGTCTCACGCTGCATGACGATGGAGATCCGGGAAGGCCGGGGCGTCGGGAAGAACAAGGATCACATCCATCTGAACCTCAACCACCTGCCGATCGAGGCGCTGCAGGAGCGGTTGCCGGGGATCTCCGAGACAGCGAAGATCTTCGCCGGTGTCGACGTCACCAAGGAGCCGATCCCGGTTCTGCCGACGGTCCACTACAATATGGGCGGGATACCGACCAACTACTGGGGCCAGGTGCTGAACCCCACATCGGAGGAGCCCGATCGCGTGGTGCCGGGGCTCATGGCGGTGGGCGAGGCGGGCTGCGCCTCCGTTCACGGGGCGAACCGGCTGGGCTCGAATTCCCTCATTGATCTCGTGGTCTTCGGCCGGGCCGCGGCGCTCAAGGCGGGAGACGTGGTGGACCGGGAGGCCGGACCGATCAAGGTGAACACCGCCCAGGTCGAAAAGGCGCTCGACCGCTTCGACACTTTGCGCCACGCTAGCGGCGGCACGCCCACGGCGGAGTTGCGCGCCGAAATGCAGCAGACCATGCAGGACGATGCCGCTGTCTTCCGCACGGAAGAGACCCTGTCCGAAGGTGTTGACAAGATGTACGGTGTCGCGGGCAAGCTCGACGACCTTCACGTCTCCGACCGGTCGATGATCTGGAACACGGACCTGATGGAGACGCTTGAACTGACGAACCTGATGCCGAACGCGCTCGCCACGATCGTCTCGGCGGACGCCAGGAAGGAGACGCGCGGCGCCCATGCCCACGAGGACTACCCAGACCGTGACGACGAGAACTGGCGTGTGCACACGATCGCGCGGATGAACGGAAAGGTCGAACTCGAGTACCGGCCGGTGCACGTGAATCCGCTGCTCGGCCACAACGAAGGCGGCATCGACCTAGACAAGATCAAGCCCAAGACGCGTGTGTATTGACGCCAGGCGCATGAGGTTTGCCATGATCGCGACGCTGCTCGCGTCGCTTGCGGCCTGCGCCCCGTCCGGGGCGGATCAACTGGCGCGGGACGCGGCCAAGTCGGTCATCGGCAGGACCGTGGCGACGCGCTATCCCGGCGTGCCCGTCCAGCCCGCGGTGGATTGCCTGATCGACAACGCCACCGCCGGCGAGGTCCGCGGCCTAGCCTCCGACACGCTGACCGGTCCAACCGCCGCGACGACCGAGACGATCCTCGGCATCGCGCGCCGCCCAGAAACGCTTCGATGCCTCGCCGCGCAGGGCGCGCCGGGGCTGCCCACCTGAGACCCCGCCCGGAGGACCGACATGGTTCAGCTTACACTTCCGAAGAACTCCAAGATCCGGACCGGCAAGAGCTGGCCGAAGCCAAAAGGGGCGACGAATTTAAAGAGGTTCGACATCTATCGCTGGAGCCCCGACGCCGGGGAGAACCCGCGGGTCGACACCTATTATGTGGATCTGGCAACCTGCGGTCCGATGATGCTGGATGCGCTCATCAAGATCAAAAACGAGATCGACCCGACCCTCGCCTTCCGCCGCTCGTGCCGGGAGGGGATCTGCGGGTCCTGCTCGATGAACATCGATGGGGTGAACGTTCTCGCCTGCATCTACGGCATCGACGAGGTAAAGGGCGACGTGAAGGTCTACCCGCTGCCGCACATGCCGGTGGTCAAGGACCTGATCCCCGACCTGACCCATTTCTACGCCCAGCACGAATACGTTTCGCCGTGGCTGGAAACCAAGTCGAACACGCCGCAGACGGAGTGGCGGCAATCCATCGAGGATCGAAGGAAGCTCGACGGCCTCTATGAATGCATCATGTGCGCCTGCTGTTCCACCGCCTGCCCATCCTACTGGTGGAACCAAGACAAGTTCCTAGGGCCGGCCGCGCTGCTTCACGCCTACCGCTGGATCGTGGACAGCCGCGACGAGGCGACAGGCGAACGGCTCGACGATCTGGAGGATCCCTTCAAGCTCTACCGGTGCCACACGATCATGAATTGCGCGCGGACCTGCCCGAAAGGGCTCAATCCGGCGGAGGCAATCATGGAAATCAAGAAGCTGATGGTCGAACGCGCCGTCTGACAGCGAAAGAATGCGCGCTCGAATGGTCGAAGCACGTCCGGTCTGGTTCCAAGCGGGCGTATCGGGGTACGGAAAGCGCGACGACCGAAGGCCTGATCAGATCGCGAATTCGTCCAGCGCTTTGCCCGATTCGAGTGCTTCCTTGATCCAGGCCGGCTGCCGACCGCGACCGGACCAGGTCTGGCGGGGGTCATGCGGATTGCGGAACTTCGGGGGGTTCTTCTTCCCCGATTTTCGCTGCTCGACAATCACTTCGTCCAGGGAATAGCCGTGTTCGCGGGCAGCACGTTCCGCCGCGGCACGCGCCTCGGCCTTTCTGCGCTCGTCGACCGTGGCCAGCGCCTTTTCCACATTGCGCCGAAGGTCGGTTAACTCCTCCCGCGACATAGATTCGAGATCCGGAGCCATTTCTTTTGCCCTTTTCGCCTTTGTAGGAGACTTGCCCCCTACTTTTCGGGCAGTTCGGTTCTCGGGTCAAGAGTGCCGACCGTCATTCCGCTGCAATCTTTTGGGGATCTGCGAGTTCGACAATATCGAACATGATGCGATCCATCCGAAAATCCTTCGGTGTATAGACCCTCGAGACGCCTTTCGCTTTCAGAATCTCCGCGTCGCTTTCGGGAATGATGCCGCCAACGATGATCGGAATATCGCGAAGTTCAGTCATTTGGAGGCGTTCCAGCAGGTCGCATACCAGAGAAACATGGCTTCCCGACAAGATCGACAAGCCGAGAACATGGGGCCTTTCAAGAAGAGCTCTTTCCACGATTTCTTCTGGCGTCAGACGAATGCCTTCGTAGCAAATGGCCATCCCGCAATCCCTAGCACGGGCGGCGATCTGTTCGGCGCCGTTCGAATGACCGTCGAGACCGGGTTTTCCGATCATGAAGCTGAGGCGGCGGCCGAGGCGCATGGAGAGGTCGTCGACCTTGCCGCGGATTTCGTCGAGATCGTTGACCCTGTTCGATGGAGACCGCGAAACGCCGGTCGGGCCACGGTAAAGACCGAACGCGGCGCGCACCATCTCTCCCCATTCACCCGTCGTCGCGCCCGCCTTCGCGGCCTCGATAGAGGGAGGCATGATGTTCGATCCTTCCCGAGCCGACCGATGAAGCGCCTCGAGAGCCTTCTGGACGCGCGCCTCGTCGCGATGAGCGCGCCACGCGTCGAGCCGCGCCACCTGATCCGCTTCGGCTTCAGGGTCGGAGATCATGATCGCCTCAGGTCCGGATGTGAGCGGCGAGAGTTCTCCGACCTCGTAGCGATTTACGCCGACGACTGCGGTCGCGCCGCTCTCGATTGCCGAAATCCGATTAGAGTTGGACTCGACCAGCCGCGACTTCATGTATTCGATGGCATCGACGGCACCGCCCAAGGCGTCGATCTGTCGCAATTCCGCGCGCGCCGCCTCCTTCAGGGCGTCGACCTTTCGATCGATTGCCCGGTTGCCGTCGAACAAATCCTCGTATTCGAGAAGATCGGTTTCGTATGCGAGGATTTGTTGCATTCTAAGGGACCATTGCTGATCCCAAGGACGGGGCAATCCGAGCGCCTCGTTCCAGGCCGGGAGTTGCACGGCCCGGGCCCTCGCTCTCTTGGAGAGGGTCACGGCAAGCATTTCGATCAGGATGCGATAGACGTTGTTCTCCGGCTGCTGCTCCGTCAGGCCGAGGGAATTGACTTGCACGCCATACCGGAATCTCCGATATTTTTCGTCCTCCACACCGTATCTGTCCCGGCAAATCTCGTCCCAGAGATCGACGAAGGCTCGCATCTTGCAGAGTTCGGTGACGAACCTGATCCCCGCATTCACGAAGAACGAGATGCGACCCACCATTCTCGGAAAATCATCCGGGTCGACCTTTTCCCTCAGATCGTCCAGTATTGCGATCGCAGTGGCCAAGGCGAATGCCAATTCCTGTTCGGGCGTCGCGCCGGCCTCCTGGAGGTGATAGGAACACACGTTCATCGGATTCCATTTAGGCAGATGCTGCCGCGTATACGCGGCGACATCCGTGATCATCCGGAGGGACGGGTGCGGCGGGCAGATATAGGTGCCGCGCGAAAGGTATTCCTTGATGATGTCGTTCTGGACGGTGCCCTGCAACTTGGAGACATCCACGCCCTGTTCCTCGGCGACAGCTATGTAGAGGGCCAGAAGCCAGGGGGCCGTGGCATTGATCGTCATCGAGGTATTCATCCGCTCGAGCGGAATCTCCTCGAAAAGCATTCTCATGTCGCCGAGATGGGCAACGGGCACTCCGACCTTGCCCACCTCCCCCTTGGCGAGTTCATGGTCGCTGTCGTACCCGGTCTGCGTTGGCAGGTCGAAGGCGACCGAAAGACCGGTCTGTCCCTTCGCGAGATTGCCGCGATAGAGGGCGTTCGACGCTCGCGCCGTGGAGTGCCCGGCATAGGTGCGAAAGAGCCAGGGATTGTCTGGCTGAGGCGTATCGGACATGGATGAGCCTTATTGAAACTTTGCGCTGAGATCTGACTAGGCGCAACAAAGTTGCGTGTCCAGATGCTGCGGTCGCGAGAGCTTCCTCGATGCTGACGTCTGCGTCTTTCCAAAAACTCCCTGATGCGGCACGGTCGCGACCATGCTGGGCACCGTCACGCTACCCGTCTGGCTCTTCCTCCTGATCCTGCTCTTTGCGAGCGTGACGGCGGCCAGCCACTTCTTCATCCCTCCGGTGAGATGGTTTCTTCGCCGGAGGCTCGAACGCGCCGTGACGCGGCTGAACACACGCCTGGACAGACCGATCCAGCCGTTCAAGCTCCTCCGTCGACAGGACATGATCCTACGCCTGTCCTACGATCCCGCCGTTCTGAAGGCCATTGCCCAGCACGCGCGGGAGAACGATATCCGCGAGGACGTGGCGCACGCCCACGCGCGGCGCTACGCCCGGGAGATCGTTCCGTCCTTCAGTGCCGTCGCCTATTTCGGATTCGCAATCCGCGCGGCGCGTTGGCTCTCGACCCGGCTTTACGATGTTCGCCTCGTCTACAATGACGATGGAGCAATCAAGGTCATCGACCGCGATGCGACGGTGGTCTTCGTGATGAACCACCGATCGAACATGGATTACGTTCTGGTGACCTATCTGGCTGCCGAGCGATCCGCCTTGGCCTATGCGGTGGGAGAGTGGGCCCGGGTCTGGCCTGTGTCCCGTCTCCTCAGGGCGATGGGCGCCTACTTCATCCGCCGCAGGTCCAGAAACGCGCTCTATCGCCTGGTCCTGGCCCGGTATGTCCAGATGTCCGTGGGGGGCGGCGTGACTCAGGCGATCTTTCCCGAAGGCGGTCTCTCCCTCGACGGCCGCGTGGCACCGCCGAAACTCGGTCTCCTGAGCTACATCGTGGAAGGGTTCGATCCGGAGGGCCGAGACGTCGTCTTCGTGCCCGTCGCGCTGAACTACGACCGGGTTATCGAAGACAATATCCTCGTTGAAGCTCGCCGCAGGGGTGATCGGCGGTTCCGCGGCTCCTTCGTCACGGGTACAGTCTTCGTCCTGCGCTGGGTGTATAGGCGGCTGCGGGGGCGGGTCCGTCTGTTCGGACTTGCCTCGGTTTCATTCGGGCGTCCCATTTCGCTCCGTGAGCGAAGGCTCGGAGGAGCGCTCAACGTCCGGAGCCTCGCCCTGGAGCTCATGGCGCGGATCAGGAGGGACACGCCCATCCTGCCGGCGCCCCTCGTCTGTGCTGCGCTGCTGGACGGTGCAGCCACGCGGCCCGAGATTGTCCGCTGGATCGACGCGCGGCTGCCAACGCTGAAGCGAAACGGGCATACGGTGCATCTGAGCGACGGCGACACGGGGACGACGGTGGACCGGATGGTCGAGATGCTTCGGCTTCGCCACATTGTCGAGGAGCGGGACGACCGTATCCTGCCGACGTCGCGGGCGCCGCGGCTCCTTTCCTTCTACGCGGCCTCCGTTTGCGGCGTCGATGCTGCAGTGCAGGATGGCGCAGGTTGCACGCCAATCGACGAGACATAAAGTTTCGCCATCGACGCGCCCCTCTATTGCAATATTTCCGCGGGGCCAATAATCCGATGCGGAGCCGCGCCGCGCCGCGGCGGTGCGTGAGACATGGAGGGTTCGAGGATGGCCATGGCTGCCGACACGATGTCAGAAACCGAAGCGAAAGACCTCTACGATGTCGGGGAGATTCCGCCGCTCGGCCACGTGCCCGAGCGGATGCATGCCTGGGCGATCCGGCGGGAGCGGCATGGCGAGCCCGAGCAGGCTTTCCAGATCGAGGTCGTGGACACGCCGCGCCCCGACAGCCACGAGGTGCTCGTTCTCGTCATGGCCGCCGGCATCAACTATAACGGCGTCTGGGCGGGCCTCGGAATTCCGATCAGCCCCTTCGACGTTCACAAGGCGGAATACCACATCGCCGGATCGGACGCCTCCGGCATCGTCTGGGCGGTGGGTGACAAGGTTACCCGCTGGAAGGTCGGCGACGAAGTCGTCATCCATTGCAATCAGGACGACGGAGAGGACGAGGAGTGCAACGGGGGCGACCCGATGTTCTCCCCCTCGCAGCGGATCTGGGGCTACGAGACGCCGGACGGATCCTTCGCGCAGTTCACCTGCGTGCAGGCGCAGCAACTGATGCCGCGGCCGAAGCATCTCACGTGGGAGGAATCGGCCTGCTATACGCTGACCCTGGCCACCGCCTACCGGATGCTGTTCGGCCATCACCCGCACGAGCTGAAGCCCGGGCAGAACGTCCTGGTCTGGGGCGCCTCCGGGGGGCTCGGCTCCTACGCGATCCAGCTCATCAACACGGCGGGGGCGAATGCGATCGGCGTGATCTCGGACGAGGACAAGCGAGACTTCGTCCTCGGTCTGGGCGCGAAGGGGGTCATCAACCGGAAGGGTTTCGGCTGCTGGGGGCAGATGCCGACGGTGAACACGCCGGAATACAAGGAGTGGTTCGGCGAGGTCCGCAAGTTCGGCAAGGCGATCTGGGACATCACCGGCAAGGGCGTGAACGTCGACATGGTGTTCGAGCACCCCGGCGAAGCGACCTTTCCGGTCTCAACCTTCGTTTGCAAGAAGGGAGGGATGGTGGTGATCTGTGCCGGGACGACG
Organism: uncultured Alphaproteobacteria bacterium; assembly: GCA_963776705.1. Classification (GTDB taxonomy): domain Bacteria; phylum Pseudomonadota; class Alphaproteobacteria; order Rhodobacterales; family Rhodobacteraceae; genus Palleronia. The sequence goes on along the minus strand of CAVZOA010000016.1, from coordinate 79,494 downwards.
GGCTACAATCTGACCATGGATGCACGATACGTCTGGATGCATCAGAAACGGATCCAAGGCAGCCATTTCGCTCATCTCAAGCAGGCGGCGTCCGCCAACAAGCTGATGGTGGAGCGGCGGCTCGATCCCTGCATGTCGGAGGTCTTCGCCTGGAGGGATATCCCAGCCGCCCATACCAAGATGCGCAAGAACCAGCACAAGCCGGGCAACATGGCTTGCCTCGTTTCCGCACCGAAGACCGGTCTGCGGACGGTCGAGGACGCAATGGAAGCCGGTCCGACCGGCCGCTGAGATCTGTCGGCGGCCCCCAATGGCCGGCTGTTCGGCGTTTGTTCACTCGCCATTTCTGGGGAAGCCCAATTCGCGAGTTATAGCTACCACATTAACGGTAGTACGTTCCCTTAAAGGTTGTGCCAATGTAGTACGGGGAACTGACCATGAAGAGCGATTGGATCGTCGGCGTCATCTCGGATCTGAGAGTGTTCGCCGAACTGAACGATATGGATCAGTTGGCCGTGAAACTTGGTGAAGCCGTCGAAGCTGCGACCGACGAACTTGCCTCGACGGGCGACTCGACTGCTGACGAGGACGGACGTTGCCATGCGGCAGGGCCTGAACGACTTCATCGAGACGCTGAACCACAGCAACTCGATGGACGAATTATCGAATGGCGTCCTCGCGCTAGGAGACGTGCTTGACGTCGAGCACGTCGTCTTCCACGCGATCAACCACAGCGGCGACCAATACGTCTCGGCGACCTATTCGCGGGCCTGGCAGGAGCATTACGAGCGCGAGGATCTGACGCGCGTCGACCCGGTCATCCTCGCGGGACGAACCGCCATTTCGCCGGTGAACTGGAACAAGCTCGACTGGACGACAAAACCAGCCAAACGGCTTCTTCAGGACGCGACCGATGCCGGGGTCGGGAACCAGGGTCTCTCCGTTCCGGCTCGCGGGCCCCGTGGCCAATTCGCCGTCCTGACGATCAGCGATACCGCGAGCCAGGAGGCCTGGGACCGCCGGGTCGCGGAAATCCGCGACGAGATCCTCTACCTTTCCCAATTCGTCAACGCGAAGGCCGTCGAACTCTACGGCAAGGGGCGCGACGTGCCCGTACCGGTCCTGTCGCCGCGCGAAGCCGACGCGCTCGCGCAACTCGCGCTTGGCAAGAGCAGAAGTCAGGCGGCAGATTCCCTCGGCATCTCCGAGAACACGCTTCGTGTGTACATCGAGGGCGCGCGCCTGAAGCTCGGGGCGAAGAACACGGTCCACGCGGTGGCCAAGTCGGTCGCGCTCGGTCTCGTCGCGATCTGAAAACTGCCGCCGGCGGCGAATTCGTTAACAAGGTGCTAATCGGGCGGACGCCGGCTTCGGCGGCCGTTCAAAGTCATTCGGTTCCTCTCGCCCTACCAGCGACAGGAGAAACCGATGATCCACGTCTTCGAAGGCACAGAAATCCACCGCCATCCCGGGCTTCGCGACCAGATGTTCTTTCACCGTGCGAACCAGTTCGTGGGCCGGCTTGGCTGGGAGCTGTCCCTCGATGCACGTGGCCGCGAGATCGACCAGTACGACCGCCTGCGCCCGACCTATCTGATCTGTACCGACGACAAGGCTCGTCACCTCGGATCCCTGCGGCTGCTTCCGACCACGGGCCGCACGATGCTGTCGGAGCATTTCGCCCATCTCGCCCCGAAGGATTTCCGCAAGCCGGGCGTCATGGAGTGCACCCAATTCTGCATTGCACCCGGGGCGCCGGGGCATGTCTCCGCGGCGCTGTTCCTCGGTGTTCTCGAACTTGGTCTAGATCGCGGCTGGAGCGGCTCCTACGGTGTGTTCGACGCACGGATGATGCGTGTCTACCAGCGGCTCGGCACACCTGCGAAGCTGATCTCGATGCTGGGAGAAGGACGCGACGCGCTCTGCCTCGGCTATTTCGACTTCGATCCGGCCCTCGAACGGGTTCTCCGTCAGCGCGCCGGTCAGGAGCGCCTCCGGGTTGCGGCCTGACGAGGCTCGACCGATCGGGCAGGGCGGTCTAAGGATCGCCAATGAGCGCCGGTCTGCCCTCCCTCTCCGCTGATCAGTCGCGTGCCCGGGAGCGGATCGCCGCGATGCTGACGCGCGCCGGCGTCGACATCGATGCCGGATCCCTCACGCCCCACGCGTCCGGAACCTCGCAGGTGATGGCCGTCACGGGGAAGGCCGGGTCGGGCAAGACGCTGCTGCTCTCCCGGCTCTACGAGGCTCTGGTAGCGGCCGGCGTGGAGATCGTCTCCGGCGATTACGAGCCGCGGCGCAGACGGGATCGCCGGACGCTGGCGATCCTCGCCCCGACCAACAAGGCGGCTAGCGTGCTTCGGAGCCGCGGCGTTCCGGCCACGACGATTCACCGGATCCTCTACACGCCGGTCTACGATCCGGAATACGAGAAGATCGCGGAATGGCTGACGGGGAAGCGCGACAGGCCGTCGATCGAGGGACTGGCAGTGGCGGCGCTGGATCGCGCCTTCGCCCTCTATCAGCAGCACAGCTCGATCCCCGGCGCACTCGCCGCGGCGGGGCTCAAGGGCTCCGACTTCATCACCGGCTGGAAGCGCCGTGAGGAACCCCTCGACATTGGGATGGTCGACGAGAGCTCCATGCTCGACCGCAAGCAGTTCGAGGACCTGGGCGAGATTTTCCGACTCTCCTGCTCTTCGGCGATCCGGCGCAGCTCGCCCCGGTGCGGCAATCGGGCGAAATGGTCTTCGACGGCCTGCCGGAGGGACAGGTGGTGGGCCTGGAACGCATCCACCGGCAGGAGGCGGACAATCCGATCCTCGATCTCGCCCATGCGCTGGCCGACCCGGAACTCGACTTCGAGGCGTTCGAGGCGATGGTGCGCGACGCGGCGGGACGGGACGGAAGGGTCGTCTTGGCCGGACGGGTCGATGCCGTCAAGATGGCGCGCTCGCCGGTTCTCGTCTGGCGGAACGCGACGCGCATCCGCCTGATCCATGCGTTCAGGACGGTCCACGGAGCCCCCGGGGACGCGCTCCTGCCCGGTGAGCCTCTCATCTGCGACGGAATCGAACTGCCGCTGAAGCATCGCAAGAAGCGCATCGATCTCGAGGCCCGGGGGCTCATCAAGGGCGCGCAGGTGATCTACGAGGGACCAGGGAAGCGGCCGGGATTCTCGCACATGCACGTGGTCGGCGCACCGGAGCCCCAGGTCAATGTCGCCTCGATCGTCAAGATCGAGATGCCGGGCGAGGAGGAACCCTTCATCCCCTTCGCGGCGCATATGGGGGCGACGTTTCTGCACGGGGCGGCCTGCACGGTCCACAAGGCCCAGGGCTCGCAATGGCCGGAGGTGCAGGTCTTCGCACCCGATCTCTGGGCCGCCGCGCGGGCCGGACGATCCGAGGCAGGCCAGCCGCTCTGGAAGCGGCTCGCCTACGTCGCGATCACCCGGGCGGAGGAGCGGCTCCACTGGGTGAGGCGCTATCGTCTCGCGCGGCCCAGCGCGCCGCTCTCGACCGACGATCTGCCGCGCATCCGCCCCTCGCTGGAACTCTCGTCCGAAGACTAATACCAGCGGCATCATCCGCTGACCTGCGCCCAGTTACGCGAGGTGATGGAGGCGACGCGTTCCGGGGTTGCGATGAATGCGCACCAGGCCTCGCAGCAGGCGGCGACGATGGTTTCGTAGCTGTCGAACACGCGGTTCGCGAGGCGGTTCTGGCGGAGGAACTGCCAGATGTTTTCGATCGGGTTCAGCTCCGGGCTGTAGGGCGGGAGCGCCAGCAAGGTGATATTCGCCGGCACGATGAGGTCCCTGGAGCTGTGCCAGCCGGCGCCGTCGACGACGAGGATAGCGTGCGCGCCAGGCGAGACTTGCCGGCCGATCTCGGCGAGGTGCGCGCTCATCGCGTCCGTGTTCGCATAGGGCATGACGAGGGCAGCGCCGGTCGCGCGGGCGGGACAGACGGCTCCGAAAATGTAGGCCCAGGCGTAGCGGCAGTCCTTCGGCGCCGGCGGGCGCGAGCCCTTGCGCGCCCGTCGAACATGTATGTTCGACCGTGTCAGCGTCCCCTGCTGACCCACGCGCGCGTCCGCCATGGGCCTCGGACCGTGTGTGGATGGCTCCCGCGTGGCAAGGGCGTTGTTAGGGTCTGGCACTTGGTCGGTCGCGGCCATGTGTACGGCGTCGAAGATGCAGCGCCTTGGCTGCGCGCCCTGATGAAGTCCGCCGGCGGTCGGGTCCAAATCAATGGCACGCGCTCGAAGGCGCGTCGGTCCGAACTGGGTGTCCCGAATGCCGTGTCGCCGTCCGTTGCCATCACCTCACGCCGCGCCTCACCGTCTCGATGCCGGGACGCACCCCGGCTGTTCCGTTCAGGCCGTACTGGCCCGGTAACTGTCTCCGGTCTTGATGAGCGCCCAGACGATCCGCGCCATACGATTGGCCAGCGCGACGGCCACCACCTTCACCGGTTTGCGCTCCAGCATCCGCCACAGCCAGTCCGTACCTGGCTTGCCGGAACGTCTTGCACTGATCTGCGCCATCGCGCCCAGGTACAGAAGTCGCCGAAGATAGCGGTTGCCCGCCTTGGAGATCCGGCCAAGTCTTTCCTTGCCGCCGCTCGAATGGGGCCGCGGGGTGAGGCCGAGCCAGGCCGCGTAATCCCGCCCCGTCCTGAAGGTCTCCACCTCCGGCGTGGTGGCGGCGAAGGCGCTCGAGGATAGCGAGCCGATCCCGGGGATCGTCGTCAGCCGCCGGGCGAGCGGATCTTCCTTCTGGGCCGCGGCGATCCGATCGGTGACCGCCTTGATACGATCCCGGGTCTCGCGGAGCTGTTCGGCCAGGAGGTCCAGAGCGGGTCGCGCCGCCTCCGGCGCCTCCGCGATCAGGGCGAGCAGGCGATCTGCATTATGGAGGCCGCGGGCACAGACCAGCCCGAACTCGGCCAGGTGGGCCCGGATCGTGTTCACCAGCTGGGTCTGCTGGCGAACCAGGAAGTCCCGGGTCTTGTGGTCGACCAGCGCGCCCTGGCGCTCGGCCGACTTCACCGGGACGAAGCGCATCGTCGGGCGCGTCACCGCTTCGCAAATCGCCTCGGCGTCAGCAGCGTCCGTCTTCCCTCGCTTTACATACGGCTTCACGTAAGCCGCCGGCATGATCCGCACGTCGTGGCCCGGGGCGATCAGTTCGCGGGCCCAGAAGTGCGCACCACCGCAGGCTTCCAAGCCGACAAGGCAGGGCGGACAGGCCTCGAAGAAGGCCAGAACCTGGCCGCGCCGCAGCTTCCGGCGCAGCGCGACCGTACCGTCCTCCCGGACGCCGTGGATCTGGAAAACGCTCTTGGCAAGATCGACGCCGATGGTGGTAATCTCGTCCATGGATGGCTCCCTCGATGGGTCTGTGACAGCACCCAATGTGGCACATTGCGATGCCGGGAGCGGGAGCCATCCACATGGGGTAATCGCGGGAGCGAGTTGCCCCGAGGGCGCTTCAAGATCTCGGAGGGCGGCTGTTCCCCGATACGATGGAAATAACGGGCTCACGACTGGTTGCCGGGCCCAGGCATCGAAGGGAGAACAGCCATGGAAGACTATATCGGCCTCGACGTGTCGATGAAAGAGACCGCCGTTTCGATCCGGCGGGGCGGTCAGCGTGTGTGGCGAGGGAAGTGCCTCACCGACCCAGTGGCAATTGCGGCACTCATTCGCAAACGGTCGCCGGCGGTGAAGCGTGTCGTGTTCGAAACCGGCCCGCTGTCTGTGTGGTTCTATCACGCGCTCAGCGCCAGAGGGTTGCCGGCGATCTGCATTGACGCGCGGCATGCCAAGGCAGCGCTCGACATGGCACCGAACAAGACCGACGCGAACGATGCCGACGGTCTGGCTCATCTTGCCGAGGTCGGGTTCTTTCGCGAGGTGCGCGTGAAAGGGTTCGACAGCATGCTGACACGCACGCTCGTCGGGGCACGCAACCAACTGGTCCGGATGACCACCCAGCTTTCGAACCAGATCCGCGGCGTCATGAAGACATTCGGCCTGCTCGTTCCCGCCGGCAAGGGAAGCACATTCGAGCGGAATGTCCGCAACCTTCTCGCCGGTCAGGCGGAGCTCGCGGCCATCGTCCTGCCGTTGCTGGAGGCCTGGAGCAGCCTTCGCACGCAGGTGGCGGGCCTCGGGACACGGCTCGTCGCAACCGCACGCCAGAGCACCGATTGCCGCCTTCTCATGTCGATCCCCGGCGTCGGCGCGGTCACCGCCACGTCCTTCGTCGCCGCCATCGAGGACCCGGCCAACTTCAGAAACTCACGCTCCGTCGGGGCCTGGGTCGGCCTGACGACGCGCCGCTACCAATCCGGAGAGGTCGACTATGACGGCCACATCTCTCGTCGCGGCGACCGGCATCTGCGCTGGCTGCTCTACGAGGCTGCGGCGATCATCCTGACCCGCGTCCGGGCCGAGAGCAACTTGCGCACATGGGGGCTCGGGCTGCGCGAAAGGATCGGCTTCAAGCGGGCCGCTGTTGCGGTGGCACGCAAACTGGCGGTGATCATGCATGCGATGCTCAAGACCGGCGAGGTCTTCGAGCCGCAACCAGGAGCCGCAACCTGACATCCAGCGGATAGCGTTCGGGTTCCGAACGCTGGAGGCGTCCCTGCCGGGACGTGGGCCGGGCCATTCCGTTGATGGGGTTGCACCATCGTTCAGACAGAGTGCGTCATCCACATTGAAGGCTCTTCCCGCGACGCCCAACATGCGGCGGCCCATGCCGACCGCGGAGACAACCATGCATCCGGCAGGCACGCATTCAGGCGGGTGGCGCTTGACGCGAGAAAAGCGATTAGACAACCCCATCAATGGCGGCATCTGGCGAACTCCTGGAACCACACCTCGACGGGCTTGTCCTTCGCCGCGTCAGGCAGCGCCGCGCAGGCCGGTTCGGCGAAGTTTATGGAATGGCCCGCCCCTCCTGGAACGCATCGAATAGGATGCTGATGTCAAAATGGAGAAGGAGCGAGCTATGACGATCATGGTCCTCGGCATCGATTTGGGCAAGAACAGCTGCTCTCTGGCGGGATTGGATGAGAATGGCAGTGTTGTGCTGCGCCGTCGCATGCGGCCGAACACGATCGCGTCCTTTGCGTCGAAGCTTCCGGCCTGCACGATCGCGATGGAGGCGTGCTGCGGCGCTCATCATATGGGCCGGTTGCTCCCGGCGCAGGGCCACGCGGTCCGATTGATGTCGCCGGAATATGTCGGGCCTTACGTAAAGGCTCAGAAGAACGACGAGCGGGATGCGGAAGCCATCGCGGAAGCCGCGACGCGCCCGACAATGCGCTTTGTCGAGCTCAAATCCCAGGATCAGCTCGACATGCAGTCGCTTCACCGGGTGCGGTCACGCCTTGTCGGGACGCGCACGAACCTCATCAATCAGCTACGCGCCATTCTGCTCGAGCGCGGCGTGACCATCGCCCGGGGACGCCGCAAACTGGAGCGGAGCATCGATGCGCTGATCGCCGACCCCGAGTTCATGCCTGACAGCCGCATCCGTCGTCTCATTGTCGAACTGCGTGAGGAGTGGGCGGTACTTGACGGCCGTATTGGCGCCCTCGACCGGGAATTCGTCGAACACGCCCGGATCGACGAGGCGAGCCGCCGTCTGGTCACGATCCCCGGGATCGGCGCCTTGAACGCCACGGCCCTCGTCGCCGCCATAGGCGATGGGGCGGCTTTCGCGCGCGGGCGTGATCTTGGCGCTTGGCTCGGCCTCGTTCCGCGGCAACATACGACCGGCGGCAAGCCAAGGCTTCTGGGGATCACCAAGCGCGGCGACAAATATCTGCGCACGTTGCTGATCCACGGCGCCAGAGCGGCCTTGCCGTCTCTCGCCGAGAGCCAGACGCCTTTGGGCGATTGGCTGCGCGGCTTGCTGGCCAGGCGACATCGCAACACCGTTGTCGTGGCGCTCGCCAACGGCTTTGTTGCGCAAAGGACGTGAAGCGCGGACCTCCCCTTTCCCCAGACGCACTTATGCCACGGGCTCTGTGACAGGTATGCCGAGCGCGGTGTAGCCGTTCAGGACGGCGGCGCGGATCTGAAGTTCGGCGACCTGACGATCGAAGTCGCGTGCCATGAGGCTCTGCCCCAAGAGCTTCACGCAGTGCATCTTCGTCTCGGCGCGGCTTCGGCGGTGGTACCCGCTCCATTTTCGCCAGATAGCGCGGCCGAGGTATTTCGATGCTCGGAGGGCCTCGTTCCGGGCGATGGCGCCCGCGGTCGAAGGCTTCCACGGTTTGGCGTTCCTGCGCGGCGGTATGACCGCATGGGCGCCTCGGTCGGCGACGGCGTCGTGGCACTTGCGCGTGTCGTAGGCACCGTCCGCGGTGACCGAGCCGATTTCCACATCAGGCGGGATCTGGCTGAGCAGTTCGGGCAGCATGGGCGCGTCACCGACGGTGCTCCCGGTGATCTCGAGGGCTCGGATCTCCAGCGTCTGTTCGTCGACGCCGATGTGGATCTTGCGCCATAGGCGGCGTTTCGCGCCACCGTGTTTGCGGGCGTGCCACTCGCCTTCACCTTCGGCCTTGATGCCGGTGCTGTCGATCAGCAGGTTCAGCGGCCCCTGCGAGCCGCGGTAGGGAATGGTCACGGCCAAGGCCTTCTGGCGCCGGCTCAACGTGCTGAAATCCGGCACCGCCCAGTCGAGGCCGACCAGGCGCAGGAGGCTTTCAACGAAACCGGTCGTCTGCCGGAGCGCCATGCCGAAGAGGACCTTCATCGTCAGGCATGTCTGGATCGCGGCATCGCTATATTGCGGCTGACGGCCTCGCTTGCCGGTCGGCGGCGGCACCCAGACCATGTCCGGGTCGAACCAGATCGTCAGGGAGCCACGCTGCTTCAGCGCTTCGTTGTAGGCCGGCCAGTTCTTGGTCTTGTAGCTCGGCGGGATGGGTCTGCTCATGCAGACCGGCTACCACGCTGGATTCACGAGATGAATCCCTCACCCGGCCTTTGCGCAACAGAGCCCCGACGAGGCCGACCGCATCCGATCTCTCTGCCTCTACCCGTGGATCGAGAAAGTCATCGGTTAAGCGCGTGGGTATAAGGTCTTGTCAACGACCCTGCCGTCTTATCGCCGCATGTCGCCAGTGTCATCTTTCAAGCGCCTTCTCGGCGCGCTCAAGCGGCTCTTCCCTCGCCGGGACCGGACCCGCACCACCCGCTACGCCCTGGCTTCGAACCAGACGGCGCTCCGGAACTTGACCCGGACCATCGAGAAGCGACGCCATCCGGGCCAGGACAAGTCCTCCGTGGTGCAGCAATGCCTGGCGGAGAGCCTCGGGTACCCGCCCACGCAAGAGGCATCGACCGCGCTGCAGATCGCCCTCGAGAAGCTCCAGGCCGCGTCGACCGAGGACCCCGCCGAGCCACGGCTGATCCGCCGCGTGCTTCGGCGCCTGCGGTCCTTCGGCCGGAAACGGCGCGGCGATCCCGACCGGGGGACGGGGTAGGGATCGCCAGCCACTCGCTCCCGACGAAGCTACGTGAAGATCACGTAGGTCGAGGCGACGACGAGGATGATGACCGATCCCACCGGTACGGCCAGTGGCCAGCGGTTCAATTCCACGTCGCCGGTATCCTCGGCGATGTAGTCGGACGACCGCGGCCGCATCCGGCCGATGGCAAGCATGACGATCACGTTGAAGACGAACAGGATCGCCATGACGTGCAGGTAGTGCGGGTAGTTCTCCTCGCCGATCACGAAGGGCTTCAGGACGAACTGGCTGATAATGTAGAGCCCGACGCCCGACGCCAGTCCGATCTTGGCGGCGATGGGCGGTACGCGCTTGGTGAAGACGCCGACGAGAATGATGGTCAGGATCGGAATCGAGTAGCAGCCGTTCACTTCCTGCAGGTAGCCGAAGAGCCCCTGCGGCGCGTTGGCGATGAAGGGCGCGATGGTCATCGAGGCGATGGCCAGAATCGCGCCGAAATACTTCCCCGCCCGGATCGTCGCCCGCTCGCCCGCTTCGGGCTTGATGTATTGCTGGTAGATGTCGACGCCGAAGAGCGTGACGGATGAGTTCAGGGCCGAGTTGAAGGACGACAGGATCGCCCCGAACAGCACCGCGGCGAAGAACCCGCGCAGCGGGAAGGGCAGCACGTCCGTGACGAGCATGCCGTAGGCGCGGTCGCCGGTCTCGAGTTCGCCCGGATACATCTGCCAGGCGATGATGCCGGGAAGCACCACGATGATCGGACCGAGGACCTTCAGCACGCCCGCAAAGAGCAGGCCCTTCTGCCCCTCGGCGAGGGTCCGTGCGCCGAGCGCCCGCTGGATGATCGCCTGGTTCGTTCCCCAGTAGAAGAGCTGCACCAGCATCATGCCGGTGAAAATGGTGGCGAAGGGCACGGGATCGTCGGGCCCGCCGATGGCGTCGAACTTGTCGGGATTCTCGGTCCAAAGCGTCGAGAGGCCCTGACTGAGGCTGCCGCCGCCGATGGCGAGAAGGCCGAAGAAGGGCACCAGCAGGCCGCCGAGGAACAGGCCCACGGCGTTGATCGTGTCGGAGACGGCCACTGCCTTCAGGCCGCCGAAGATGGCGTAGATGGAGCCGACGATGCCGATCGCCCAGACCGTTATCCAGAGCGCGGCGGTCTGCGAGACACCCAGCACGGCGTCCACGTCGAACATCTCCGACAGGGCAAGGGCGCCGGAATAGAGCACGATCGGCAGGAGGATGACGGCGTAGCCCGTCAGGAACAGCAGTGATGTCGCCGTCTTGACGCCCGAATCGTAGCGGTCCTCGAGAAACGACGGAATCGTCGAAACGCCGCGCTGGAGATATTTGGGCAGCAGCAGGAGGGCGGTCACCACCATCGCGATCGCCGCCAGCGTCTCCCAGGCCATGACGAGGATGCCGTAGGAATAGGCCTGCCCGGTCAGGCCGACGATCTGCTCGGTGGAGAGGTTCGTGAGCAAGAGCGAGCCGGCGATCACCGGCGCGGTGAGGCTGCGCCCGCCGAGATAGTATCCCTCTCCCGATCCGGCATCTGTGCCGCGCGTCCACATCCAGGACAGCACGGCGACGAGCGCCGTGAAGCCCACGAAGGCGACGATGTTGAATGTGCCCATGTGATCCTCCCTCCACCATCGCCAATGCTAGCCCGGCGGGGAGCGGAGGCCACGACGTCTTTGCTGCTAGGGCAACGGAAAGTCCGAGCGTTGCTCGTCCCACCCGGTGGTCGAGGTCCGGGCGCGGATGTGGAAGCGCTCGGCGCCGTCGCGGAAGACCACCCCGGAGATCGAGCGGGTGAACGGCTGCTCCTCGTCATGGGGATGGCGGAGTTCGCGCGTGGCAAGGACGGCGCCGCCCTCGGTCTCCACCCGCCAGCCGTCCGCGTAGTCGTCCCATCCGCTGTCGTCGTGCCGGAGGGTGACCGAGACGCGCCAAGTCCCGCCGTCCCGGACGGCCCTTGCATCGACGATACGGGCCGGGTCGGCCGCAGCGGCCGCGGGGAGCACGAGCAGAAGGAGCAGGCGGGGCAGGCGCATCACGTCTCTCCGGGCCGGCGGGTGAGGATCGAGCGGGTGACGGAGCGGTATTCCCGCGACCACATCACCCAGAAGACCGCGAGGCTTGCCGCGAACAGCGGTATCGGCCCGGCCAGCCAAGCCAGAGCCGCAAGAGCGACATACATGCCGCGCAACCCACGATTGAAATTCCAGGCCGCGCGAATGTTCAGGTCGGCCGCTTGGGAGGCACGGAAGAGGACGTCCGGCGCCTCGGGCTCGTTCGGGACCGCTGCCATGACCACGGCGCAATAGCCGAAGAGCCGGTTTGACCAGACGAACTTCAGGAAACTGTCGGTCAGCAGGATCGCAACGAGAACGAGTTTCATCTCATAGACCGCCAGCGGCGCCTGGCTGCCGAGTTCTCCGGCCACGCCCGAGAGTTCTTCGGCGTTGCCGATCAGCGCTAGGACGCCGCCGATCGCGATCACCAGGGTCGAGGCGAAGAAGGCCGCTCCCTGCCGCAGCAGGGAGAGGATGGTGGCATCGAAGATTCGCGGCTGGCGCGTGACCATCTGCACCATCCAGTCGCGTCGCTGCCGCATCATCAGCAGCGCGACCGAGGGAGAGCGACTGTTCGGCCGTTCGATGAGCCAGCCGAGCACGAACCAGCCGAGAAACAGGAACCCGACGGCGAGGGCGTCGGACGGGGAGAAGAGAGAGAGGCGGGCGAGGGAGGGCATCGGGGCGAGAGTATGTCGCGCGACCGTGCCTTGCCAGCCTGTCGGTCGGGACCTAGCCTCCCGATCAGGAGGATCCGCCCATGCAGATGCCCGAGCCGAACCCGTGTATCCTGTCCCGGAAGACCGAGATCGTCCGCCGGCTCGCAGGTATCCTGCCGGAGGATGAGCTGATCCAAGCGCCCGAGGAGCTTCGCGCTTACGAATGCGATGCGCTGACGGCCTATGCCTGCCCACCCTTCGCCGTCATCCTGCCGTCCTCGACGCAGGAGGTGGCGGCCTGCCTCGCGCTGTGCCGCGAGGAAGGCGTGCCCGTCATCCCCCGCGGTTCGGGCACCTCGCTCGCCGGCGGGGCGCTGCCGACGGCCGACAGCGTCATCCTCGGCGTCAGCCGCATGACCGAGGTGCTCGAGACCAGCTACGAGGACCGGATCATCCGCGTGCAGACCGGCCGGACGAACCTGTCGGTCACCGGCGCGGTCGAGGCGGACGGGTTCTTCTACGCGCCCGACCCCTCCTCGCAACTCGCCTGCGCCATCGCCGGCAATATCGCGATGAATTCCGGCGGAGCGCATTGCCTGAAATACGGCGTCACCACCAACAACCTCCTCGGTGCCACGGTGGTGCTCATGGACGGCACGGTCGTCGAACTCGGTGGCGCGCACATGGATGCCGGCGGCCTCGACCTCCTCGGCCTGATCTGCGGCTCCGAGGGCCAGCTCGGCGTGGTGACCGAGGCGACGCTTCGCATCCTGCCTTCGCCGGAAGGCGCGCGGCCCTGCCTTATCGGATTCGATTCCTCGGAGAGCGCGGGGCAGTGCGTCTCCGACATCATCAAGGCGGGCATCCTGCCGGTGGCGATCGAGTTCATGGACCGGCCCTGCATCCAGGCGACCGACGACTTTTCGGGCGCGGGCTATCCCGACTGCGCGGCGATGCTGATCATAGAGGTCGAAGGCGCGGAGCACGAGATCGACGAGCAGCTCGGCGTCATCACCCAAATCGCCCGGAAGCTCGACCCCGTGGAGGTCCGCGTCTCGCAGAGCGAGGAGGAGAGCGCCCGCATCTGGCTCGGCCGGAAGTCGGCCTTCGGGGCGATGGGACAGCTCAACGACTACATCTGCCTCGATGGCACCATCCCCGTGGGCGAGCTGCCGCGGGTCCTGCGGCGCATCGGCGAACTGGCAGAGGACTACGGGCTGGAGGTCGCCAACGTCTTCCATGCCGGCGACGGCAACATGCACCCGCTGATCCTGTTCAACGCCAACGAGGAGGGGCAGCTCCACAAGGCCGAGGAACTCGGAGCCGACATCCTGAAGCTCTGCGTCGAGGTCGGCGGCTGCCTCACCGGCGAGCATGGCGTCGGCGTCGAGAAGCGCGACCTGATGGAGACCCAGTTCGACGCCGTCGATCTCGAGGCTCAGATGCGGGCGAAGGACGTGTTCGACCCGGACTGGCTCCTCAACCCAGCCAAGGTCTTTCCCCTCGCCACGAGTGCCGGTCGCCGCACGGTGGCCGCGGAATGACGCCTGCGAACGAGGACGAGGTCGCCGCCGCGATCCGCGAGGCGGACGGTCCCATGGCGATCCGGGGCGGGGGCACGCGTGCGCCGGCTGGCGACGGCGGGCCGATCCTGTCAATCTCCGGCCTGAGAGGGGTCGCGCTCTACGAGCCCGGCGCGCTGACGATGGTCGCGCGGGCCGGCACGCCAATGTCCGAGATCGAGGCCGCGCTCGCGGCGGAGGGTCAGCGGCTCGCCTTCGAGCCCTGGGACGCGCGCCGGGTCCTCGGCCGGAACGGCGAGCCCACGCTCGGCGGCTGCGTGGCCACGAACGCCTCCGGTCCTCGCCGGATCACCGCCAATGCCTGCCGCGACGCCGTGCTCGGGCTGCGCTTCGTCGACGGTGAAGGAACTGTCCTGAAATCGGGTGGGCGGGTGATGAAGAACGTCACCGAACTCGATCTCGTGCGCCTGCTCTGCGGCAGTCGCGGCAGCCTCGGCGCGATCACCGAGGTGTGCCTGAAGCTCCTGCCCGGCGTCGCCGCGACCGCGACGCTCACCGCCGAAGGCCTGTCGGTCGCGGCCGCGACCGCCGCCATGTCTGCGGCTCTGGGCACCCCCTACGAGGTCACCGGCGCATGCCACGACCCCCAGGCGGGCCGGACCCATCTGCGGCTCGAGGGCAGCGAATCCTCCGTCGCGTATCGCTCCGGGCGACTGAAGGAGGCGCTGGCGCGCCACGGGAGCTGGACGGTTTCGGAGGGGGAGGGGCCGTGGCCGCGCATCCGGGACGCGGCCGATCTCGCCGGTGAGGCCGATCTCTGGCGCATCTCGGTCCGCCCCTCCCGCGCGCCCGACGTCGCTCGGGGGCTGCCGGGTCGCTTCCTCCTCGACTGGGGCGGCGGCCTGATCTGGGCCGAGGCCCCCGCCGGCACCGATCTCCGCGCGGCCCTGCCGTCCGTGGGCCACGCGACGCTGATCCGCGCTTCGGCCGAAACCCATGCCCGTCTCGGCACCTTGCAGTCCGAAACGGAGCCCGTCGCGCGCCTCACCGGCGGGCTGCGCCAGAAGTTCGACCCGCGCGGGGTGTTCCGTCCCCGCCCGGTCCCGGCTTAGCCTCCCATACCGGAGACTCCATGCAGACCAACTTCACCGCCGAGCAACTCGAGGACCCCGACATCGCGCGGTCGAACGAGGTTCTGCGCGCCTGCGTCCATTGCGGCTTCTGCACGGCGACCTGCCCGACCTACGCCGTCCTCGGCGAGGAGAACGACAGTCCGCGCGGACGGATCTACCTCATCAAGGACATGCTCGAGAACGACCGGCCGGCCGACGAGAAGACCGTCAAGCATATCGACCGCTGCCTATCCTGCCTCGCCTGCATGACAACCTGCCCCTCGGGCGTGCATTATATGCATCTCGTCGACCATGCCCGCGTCCATATCGAGCGGACTTATCGCCGTCCCTGGAAGGACCGGGCCATCCGTCGGCTGCTGACGACGATCCTCCCCTATCCGGGCCGTTTCCGGCTCGCGCTTCGCGCCGCGAGGCTCGGACGGCCGTTCAAGGGTCTGATGCCCGACAGGCGGCTGGCCGCGATGCTGGAGATGGCGCCCGACAGCATCCCCCCGCCTAGCGACGTGGATCGTCCGCAGACCCATCCCGCAGAGGGGGAGGCGAAGATGCGGGTCGCGCTCCTGACCGGCTGCGCGCAATCGACGCTCGACCCGGAGATCAACGCTGCCACGGTCCGGCTTCTCACGCGGCTCGGCTGCGACGTCGTCGTGGCCGAGGGGATGGGCTGCTGCGGCGCGCTCGTCCACCACATGGGACTGGAGAGCGCCAGCCATTCCCAGGCCGCCCTCAATATCCGCGCCTGGCAACGGGTCAAGCGCGCGGGCGGGCTCGACGCCGTGGTCGTCAACACCTCCGGCTGCGGCACGACCGTGAAGGATTACGGCCACATGATGCGCACCACCGATCTGGCAGCCGAGGCGAAGGAGATCAGCGAGCTGACCGTGGACGTCTCCGAGCTTCTCGAGCGGCTGCTTCCCGGAAAGGAGCCCCTCCACACGCCGAACGAGGCCGCCGAGGACATCGCCGGCACCGATGCCCGCCACCCCACGGCGGAGGGTGAGGGCAAGATCCGCGTCGCCTACCACGCCGCCTGCTCGCTGCAGCACGGACAGAAGGTGCGCGCCGTGCCGAAGACGCTGCTCACGCGCGCCGGGTTCGAGGTGGTCGAGCCCGCCGACAGCCATCTGTGCTGCGGCTCGGCCGGAACCTACAACCTCATGCAGCCCGTGATCGCGGGCAAGCTGAAGGATCGCAAGATCCGCACCATCGAGGCGAAGCGCCCCCAGGTCGTGGCCGCCGGCAATATCGGCTGCCTGACGCAGATCGCCTCTGGCACGACGCTGCCCGTGCTGCACACTGTGGAACTTCTCGACTGGGCGACGGGGGGGCCGCGTCCCGCGAAACTTCCGCAGGGACTGGCGGAGGCCGGCTGATCCCGGCCGTGGGTCCGGCTCCCGCAGCGGAGCCTGTCTCCCCAGATCCGGCGCGCCGTTTTATGTCAGCCACTCTGATCTTATCCGCGGGCAAGCACCCGGCCGCTCGCGTCGTGGGTGGATTCGCCGGGAGTGGAAGACCGGTCGGGATATCTGTCCGTGCCGACCTATCCTGTGGGTCGTAGCGAGGGAGGATAGCATGGCAGAGAAGACCAGATTCCTGTACGGTGGCATGAAGGTTCCCTTCATCCTGCTCGTCACCTGCTTCGCCGCCTGGGGGATCGCGGCGAACATGACCGATCCTCTGGTGCAGGTCTTCAGCCGCGTCTTCTCCATGAGCGCGTTGCAATCCTCGCTGGTGCAGTTCTCCTATTACGGCGCCTACTTCCTGCTGGCCTTGCCCGCCGCCTTCGTAAACCGGCGGTTCAGCTACAAGACCGGCGTGCTGCTCGGGCTCGGCATGGCGATCCTCGGGGCGTTCCTCTTCTATCCGGCGTCGATCGCCATGACCTATGGCCTGTTCCTCCTGGCGCTCTTCACGCTGGCGGGCGGCCTGTCGATCCTCGAGACCTCGGCCAATCCCTTCGTCATCGGCATGGGTCCCGAGGAGAACGCGACGCGGCGGCTGAACTTCGCGCAGGCCTTCAATCCGGTCGGCACCAATATCGGCGTGTTCCTCTCGGCCACGCTGATCCTGCCGAACCTCAACACGGCGACGGACCAGCAGCGCGCGGCCATGGACCAGGCGGAACTCGTCGCGGTCCGCTCGGAAGAGTTGCAGGCGGTCATGGTGCCCTATGTCGGGTACGCCGTGGTTCTCCTGGCGATCTGGATCGCCGTCGCGCTCATTCCGATGCGCGCGCGGGAAGAGGCGGCCGGGCCCGGCGGCCTGTCCGCCGGCACCTTCCGGCGGCTCATGTCGAACAGGCACTATGCCTTCGGCGTCGTGGCGCAATTCTTCAACGTGGCCGCGCAGACCTGCACATGGACCTTCACAATCCAGTACGCGGGCGCGGCGCTCGGCATCGAACCGGGCCCGGCCGGCTGGTACCTGCAGGCGAGCCTCATCGTCTTCCTGATCTCGCGCTTCGTGATGGTCTGGCTCATGGGCTACGTGAGCCCCGCATTGCTCCTCGCCGTCCTCGCAGTGTCGGGGACGGCGCTGTCGCTCTTCGCGGTGCTGACGCCGACGATCGCCGGTGTCTGGGCGGTGGTGTTCCTGTCCGCCTGCCTGTCGCTGATGTTCCCGACGATCTACGGCATCGCTCTGGAGGGTCTGGGCGAGGATACCAAGTTCGGCGCCGCGGGCCTCGTCATGGCGATTCTCGGCGGCGCGCTGATGCCGATGGTGCAGGGCGCCACCATTGACGGCTTCGGCGCCACCCTCTCCTACGTGGTGCCGGCGGCCTGCTTCCTGATCGTCGCGGCCTACGGCGTCTTCGACCTGATGTCTTCCCGGGTCGCGCACCGGACGGCCTGACCGGCGGCGGGGGCCTGAAGGCCCCCGCCGCCTTTCCGGGATCAGATGTCCACGTCGAGGCAGACGTATTTCATCTCGAGATATTCGTCGATCCCGTGCTTCGATCCCTCGCGTCCGAGCCCCGATTGCTTGACGCCGCCGAAAGGCGCGACCGGGGTGGAGATGAGGCCCGTGTTCACGCCGACGATGCCGTATTCCAGTGCCTCGCTGACGCGCACCACGCGCGAATGGTCCTTGGTGAAGAAGTAGGAGGCGAGGCCAAAGATCGTGTCGTTGGCGAGCGCCACGGCCTCCTCTTCCGTCTCGAACCGGAAGAGCGGAGCGAGCGGGCCGAAGGTCTCGTCGGTGGCGAAGGCCATGTCCTGGGTGGCGCCGGTCACAATCGTCGGCTGGAAGAACAGCCCGCCGAGTTCGTGGCGGTCGCCCCCGTAGATCACGTCGCCGCCCTTCGACCGGGCGTCCGCGATGTGCTCCTCGACCTTCTCGACGGCCTTCGCTTCGATCAGCGGTCCGAAATCGGAGCCTTCGAGCCCGTCGCCGACGCTCATCTTGGAGAGACGCTCCTTCAGCTTCTCGGCGAAGGCGTCGTAGATCCCCGACTGCACGTAGATCCGGTTGGCGCAGACGCAGGTCTGGCCGGCATTGCGGAACTTGCAGGCGATCGCCCCCTCGACCGCCTTGTCCAGGTCGGCGTCGTCGAAGACCAGGAAGGGCGCGTTGCCGCCGAGTTCCATCGAGGTCTTCATCACCTGATCGGCCGATTGCCGCAGCAGGATGCGGCCCACCTCGGTCGAGCCGGTGAAGGTCAGCTTGCGCACCTTGGGGTTCTCGCAGAATTCCTTGCCGATGCCGGAGGCGTCGGAGGAGGGCAGAACCGAGAAGATGCCCTTCGGCAGACCGGCCCGCGTCGCCAGTTCGCCGAGCGCCAGGGCCGAGAGGGGCGTCAGCGTCGCCGGTCGGACGATGAAGGCGCAGCCGGCCGCGAGCGCCGGGCCGGCCTTGCGGGTGATCATCGCGTTGGGGAAGTTCCAGGGCGTGATCGCCGCGGCGACTCCCACCGCCTGCTTGATGACGTGGATGCGCTTGTCCTTCGCGTGGCCCGGGATGATCTCCCCGTAGACCCGCGTCGCCTCCTCCGCGTAGAAGTCGATGAAGCCCGCCCCGTAGGCGATCTCGCCCTTCGATTCCGTGAGCGGCTTGCCCTGCTCGGCGGTCATGATCCGCGCGAGGTCCTCGGCATTGTCCTTCATCAGGGAGGCCCATTTGCGCAGGATCGCGCCACGTTCGGCGGCGGGCCTCGCCGCCCATTCCTTCTGCGCGGTTTCCGCCGCGTCGACGGCCCGCGCGACGTCGTCGCGACCGAGATCGGCGACCGTGGCGATCACGTCGCCCCGCGCCGGATTGGTCACCTCGAACGTCTTGCCATCGGCCGCATCGGCCCAGTCCCCGGCCAGATAGGCCTTCCCGGTCAGCAGATCGGGGTCGGACAGCATGGATTTCAGATCGGTCGTCGTATCGAGCATGGATTGTCCTTTCCGCATCATCTTAGGTGCGACATATGCCTGCACGAGGCCGGTGTCACGCCGCGGGATCGGGCGCGCGACCCATCTTCCGGGCGGCGGCGGCGCCGGATAGGGATAAGACATGGTCACGGACGCCGATTACGACAATTCCGCCGCCGTTCCCGAGGTCGATCGCCTGGCCGCCGGCTGGTCCCGGCAGGCCGAGGCCTTCCGGGGCCGCCTCGGCAGTCGGGCGCGCCTTGCGCTTGCCTATGGCGCCACGCCCCGGGAGAAGGCCGATCTCTTTCTTCCCGAGACGGAGCCGACCGGACTGACGATCTATGTCCACGGCGGCTATTGGCGCTCGCGCCATCGGCATGATTTCTCGCATCTCGCGGCCGGTGCGCTGGCGCGCGGCGATGCCGTCGCCCTGCCGGCCTACACACTCGCGCCGGAGGCGCGGATCTCGCAGATCACCCTGCAGGTGGCGCGCGCCGTCGCCATGCTGGCGAACGAGGTGCCGCAGGGCCCGATCCGTCTCGTCGGTCATTCTGCGGGGGGGCACCTCGCGGCCCGGCTTCTCGTCGCCGACGCCATGCTCCCGGCCTTCGTCGCCGACCGGCTGAGCCACGTCATGCCGATCTCTCCGGTCAGCGACCTGCGGCCGCTTCTCGATCTTTCGGTCAACGACGACCTGCGGCTCACCCCTGCCGAGGCGGCGAGCGAGAGCCCGGTCCTCCTGCTCCCCGCGATCGATGTTCCCGTGACGGTCGTTGTGGGCGGTGCCGAGCTGCCGACCTTCCTCGATCAGGCGCGCCGGCTCGCGGAGGCCTGGGACGCGCCGCTGATCGTCTCGGAAGGGCGCCATCATTTCGACGTGATCGACCCGCTCCTCGACCCCGACACCGACCTCATGCGCCGGCTCTTCGGGGAGTGAAACTCAGCAGAGAAAATCCTGGACGGCCTCGACCTCGGATTGCGGGACCTCGTGGCCCCCGGGATGCCAGGCGAGAAGGACATCGGCCTTCTGCGCGGTGAACCAGTCCGCCAGCCCCTGCGTCATCTCGGGCGGACAGATCGGGTCCGCCCGACCGGCGGTGATGAGGACGCGCGTCATCGCGAGATCGGGGGCGGGATCCGGAACCCAGGGAATGAGCGGATGCATCAGGGCAAGCGCGTCGAAGAGTTCGGGATGCGCGATGGCCGTCGCGGCGAGGATGTTGGCGCCGTTCGAGAACCCGATCCCCGTCACGTGGAGCGCGCCGGTCCGGTCGGTTTCCGACCGCACGAAATCCGCCATGGCATCGACGCGCCGGCCCAGATCCTTCATGTCGTAGACGCCCTCGCCATGGCGGCGGAAGAAGCGCGGTGCCCCGTTCTCGTCGACGTCTCCCTGCGGCGAGACGACGTGATGTGCTGGCAGGAAGGTCCGCGCGAGCCCGTGCAGTTGCGAGGCCTCCGCCCCGGTTCCGTGAAACGTGAGCACCAGTTTCGGGTCGCGTCCGTCGCTGCGCAGGGCGTCGTAGGGCATGCTCACTCCTCCTTGGGGTCCTCCATATAGACGGCTAATCGAGTGATGCGAGACGATTTTCCAGATGCGCGCGCAAATGCGCGTGCTGCGCGGGGAGCTTCAGCGATCGGCCCAGGCCGGCCCGGTCCTCGTCGCGGTCGAAGCCCGGCTCTTCCGTCGCCACCTCGAAGAGGACGCCCCCGGGGGTCCGGAAATAGATCGCCCAGAAATAGTCCCGGTCGATCGGTGGCGTGACGGAAAAGCCCGCATCCGTCAGCGCGTCCCGCACCTCGAGCTGCCGCGCGCGGTTGGCGACCGAGAAGGCCACATGGTGGACCGAGCCTGCCCCCTGCGTCGCAGGTGCCATATCCGGACGGACAATCAGATCGACGACGTTCGCGATCCCGTCCGGCCGGACGAACCGGATCGCGTCGCCGGCCCGGCCCACTTCCTCGTACCCCATGAAGCGCAAGAGCTCGGCGGTCGGATCGGCCGCGCCGAGAACCGCGGCGACGGAATGGAAGCCGCGAATCGCCACGTCTGCGGGGACCGCGCCCGAATAGCCCGGTCTCGGATCGTCGGTCTCGACGAGAACGAAGCGGTCCCCGTCCGGCGCCTCGAACGCCAGGCAGGGCGCGCCGAACGGATCCTTGCCGGACTTGCGGTCGAGCCGATCCGCCCAGAACCCGGCCGTGCCTTCCGGGATCGCCAGGCGCACCTCGCCGATCTCGCCCGTTCCGCGGCGACCCGGCGCCGCGTCAGGGAAGGGGAAGAATGTCATGGCGGTGCCGGGACGCCCCAGCTCGTCGCCGTAATAGAGATGGTAGACTTCCGGCGCGTCGAAATTCACCGTCTTCTTCACCCGGCGCAGTCCGAGCATACGGGTCCAGAACCGGTCGATGGTACGTGACTCCGACCCGATGGAGGTAACGTGGTGCAGCCCGTTGATCTGTGTCAGCATGATCGTCTCCCTCGCCGTGACCTCGGTCTCGCCCGAAGACGTAGGCGCTTTCTTCGGGCCCGAAACACCGACCGGAGGACAGTCCCGGTGCGGCCCCGCACAGAATGGACACGTTGTGTCGACTCGGGCGAGTGGAGGATGATCCCGCCGTCCGGCGCGCCCCGAACGGCCGTTCTTTCCGGTGGATCGAACCTTTCGGGCCGCCGCGGTAATCCCTAGGTCAAAGGCCGAGGTAGGAGAAAGGAAAGAGCGATGACGTTGCGCATCAACGAGACGGCGCCCGATTTCACGGCCGATTCGACGGAAGGCGAGATCCGGTTCCACGACTGGATCGGCGACGGCTATGCGATCATCTTCAGTCACCCGAAGGATTTCACGCCGGTCTGCACCACCGAGCTCGGAGCGATGGCCGGGCTCGCCGAGGAGTTCGCGAAGCGGAACGCGAAGGTCATCGGCGTCTCGGTCGATCCGGTCGAGGATCACCACAAGTGGAAATCCGACATCAAGACCTATACGGGCAACGACGTCGGCTATCCGATGATCGGAGACCCGGAGATGAAGGTGGCCAAGCTCTACGGCATGCTGCCCGCGTCCGAGGAGCGGGTCGAAGGCCGCACACCGGCGGACAACGCCACCGTGCGGACGGTCTTCATCATCGGACCGGACAAGAAGGTGAAGATGTCGATGACCTACCCGATGACCACGGGTCGGAACTTCGACGAGATCCTGCGGGCGCTCGATTCGATTCAGCTCACCGAAAAGCACAAGGTCGCCACGCCGGCGGGATGGATTCAGGGTGGAGACGTGATCATCACCCCGGCCGTCTCGGACGAGGAAGCGAAGGAAAGGTTCGGGAGTTTCGAGCAGAAGCTGCCCTATCTCAGGACAACGAAGCAGCCCACCTGATCTCGGACCGGCCCGGACAAGTCGCCGCGCGCCCCTGTTCTCCGCCGAAGGGGGCGCGTAGGTGCGGCGCATGGACGACAATCTCAGGGGTATCGCGATCGCGCTCGCGGGGGCAATTGTGCTCGTTCCCGACACGCTGCTGATGCGGCTGTCCGGTCTCGACGCCCTGCAGATGATCGCCTGGCGCGGGATGCTTCAGGCGCTCGTCCTCCTCCTGGTCTGGGCGGTCCTCTCCGGCGGACGACGGCGGGATCTGGCTAGGCTCGCGACCGGCGCCGGCTGCGCCGCGATGGCGGCCCAGTCGCTCAACGCCGCGATCTTCGCCCTGGGAATCGGTCACGCGCCGGTCGCGGTCGTGCTCGTCGCGATCGCCACCGTTCCGGTCTTCGCCTCGCTCATGGGCGCGCTGTTCCTCGGCGACCGAACGGAAAGGACAACGATCGCCGCCTCGCTCGCCGTGCTCGCGGGGATCGCGATTTCCGTTAGCGGCGACACCGGAAGCGGCGTCGGCAGCCCCGTCGTCGGCGCGGCCTGCGGGCTCGTGGTGGCGCTCTGCCTGTCGGGCAGTTTTACCCTGTTCCGCGCTCGACCGGATCTGCCGGTGCTCCCGACCGTCGGCTGCGGCGCGGCGATCTCGGGACTCACCGCGGCGTCCCTTGCAGGCTCGCTCACGGCCACGGACGGGTGGCTGCCGGCGATCTGGGTCACCGGTCTCGTGATCCTGCCGATCTCCTTCACATCCCTGAACATCGCCTCGCGCCATACGGTCGCGGCAAATGTGAGTCTGCTTCTCCTTCTGGAGACGGTCCTCGGACCCGCCATCGTGTGGATCGGGATCGGCGAACCCGTCGGGCCGCGCGGTCTACTCGGGGGCGCGATCGTCGTCGCCACGCTGACGATCTATCTCTGGGACCAGCGCCGCCGGACGCTGGCGCGCGATCACTCGGCACCCGTGCCGAGATAGCGGCGGGTCAGCTGTCCCCATTCGGGACTCCGGATGTAGCTCAGGAGCGCTCGGTTCAGCGGCTCACGCAGATTCGACCCCTCGGGCAGGGCGATTCCGTAATCCTCCCGCCCGAGATTGTCCGGCAGGACCTTGAGCCTGTCCTCATAAGTCTCGACTACATCGAAGAGGAGAAGCGGCCGGTCGTGCACGAAGGCGTCGAGCCGGCCCGCGACGAGCGCTTCGAGTCCGTCCGCGACGCTGTCGTAGCCGCGCGCGTCGATCCGGCGCTCCGCGAGTTCGTCGGCGCCCGAACTGCCCGTAACCACGCCGACCCGTGAGTCCGCGAGGTCCGGCAGGCCGGCGATCCGCCCGCCGAGCTCGCCGATGGTCAGGGAGGCCGCGATGGCGGCGGTGAAGCTCGCCACGATGATCATCGCGGTGAACATCCAGACCACGCCGACCAGCCGGCCACCGAGCGTGCGCGGGCTCTTGTCGCCGTACCCGACGGTGGTCATCGTCACGGCGGCCCACTAGAAGTTATCCGTTTTGATCAAGGGGCCGTTTCGGCCCATTTCCGGTCGTCCCGGATCAGGGCGTTTGCCAGGATCAGGAGCTTGCGCATAACGGCGGTGAGCGCGACTTTCGCCGGCTTTCCCGCGCTGCAGAGCGCCTGATAGGTCTGGCCGAGCTGCCGGTTGTGCCGGGTGGCGACGAGGGCCGGCATGTAGAGCGCCCGGCGCAGTCCGCGGCGCCCACCACCGATCCGCGACTGACCCTTCCACCTGCCCGACTCGCGGGTGATCGGGGCAAGCCCGGCGAGACTGGCGGCCTCCTTGCCGTCCATCGTGCCCAGCTCGGGCATCTCCACGAGCATGGCGATCGCTGCGACGGGGCCGATGCCGGGGATCGACATCAGGATCCCGAAGCGATGCGTGAGCGCCGGGTCCTCCGCGACGAGGCGCGCGAGCTCGGCGTCGATCTGCTTGATCTGGCGTTCGACCTGCCGCAGACGCGCACGCAGCTGCGCCAGGACGACCTTGTTGCGCGCCGCTTGGAGACGGTTGCGGCAGGCGGTGCGATCCTTGATCAGGCCGAGACGCGCGATATGCAGCTCCCTAATTTCGTGCATGCTCTCGCTGCGAACCGGCGTTGCCTCGAGCTCGAGCACCGCGCCCATCCGTGCGAGCATGGCGGCATCGACGCGGTCCGTCTTCGCGCCATAGCCTGCGGCCTGCGCGAACCGACGCGCGCGCCCGGGGTTCACCTTGATCAGCGCGTGCCCAGCCGCATCCAGCGCACCCTCCATGTCGCGGTGATAGCGTCCGGTCGCTTCATAGACGACGCGGACGGGCGCCTTGCCGATCCAGCGGCGTAGGGCCGCCAGCCCCGCCTTGTCGTTGCCGAACCGGGCATGCCGGCCGTCCGACTGACGGTGGATGTCGAGCGTGTCTTTGGAAATGTCGATGCCGATGGTATCCTGCATTGCCTTTCGTCTCCTGTGCTTGTCGTACGGGGCAATGCGTGCAGCACCCCCCACCTATCCGTTCAGGACATGCGAAAGGCGGGGGCGATCCAACTTCTGACCGGTCCTTGGGAACCTCCATCCTTTCGACCCGTCCCCCGCCGCTCTCCGGCATGTGTGAGGTGCCGGAGAGCGGCTCCTGTATCGCACAGGAGCCGGGACCGATCTTAAGACAAGACATCTCCCAGCCCGCGAACCGGCTCCCGGTGGAATTCCTCGTTGTTGCCCCGGCGCTCGAACAGCCAGACGGCGAAGCCGGCGATGAAAAGCACGGCCGAGAGTCCCGCCAGAACCACGGCGAACTGCCACGTGAAGAGGTTGCGCAGGACCCGCAGCCAACCTCCGCCCGCCTCGGGATTGACCGCGATTCCCAGCCCGGTGGAATAGTAGGGAAACGAGAAGTCGACCCGCTGCTCCCGCGACGGCGTGATCGACAGGGCGGCGACGGCGGCGTCGTGGCGGCCCTCGGCGGTCTCCTCGATCATCCGATCGAGCGCCTCCACCTCGACAAGTCGGTAGGCGAGGTCGAGTTCGTCGGCCAAGGCGGCCCAGAGTTCGATCGCGATGCCCGACCAGTCCCCGGATTGGTCCCGGATCGCGAAGGGCGGCGCGTGTCGCGTCGCGACGACGATTTCGTCCCCACCGGCGGATTCCGTGGCGTCGGAGAGGGCGGGCTGGGCCCTGTCCGGGCTCTCTTCCTGCGCCGCGAGGGCCGACCCACACAGCAGGAGGATGAGGGCGAGAAGCGCGCGGGTCATGGCAGTGACTTCTGGTCAGGCATCGCGGGGGAGTTTCAGATGATCGCCATGCGGATCGCGTAGGCGACGATCCCGAGGGCAGCGACGCTTGCCGCCCACAGGGCGACGAACCATGCGACCCGTCGGATCCACATCAATGGTAACCTTCGCCGTGCCCGATCTTTCCACGGAAAACGTAGTAGGCGAAGGCCGTGTAGCCGAGGATGATCGGGACCAGCACCACGGCACCGACGAACATGAAGAGCTGCGACTTGACGGGGCTCGCGGCCTCGCTGAGCGTCACGCTCGGCGGAATGACGTAGGGCCACATCGAGACCCCGAGGCCGATGAAGCACAGGCCGAAGAGGCCGAGCGTGAGGACGAACGGCATCCAGTCGTTCCTCTCGTCGAAGAGCTCCCGCGCCAGCAGGATCACGAAGCCGATCACCAGGATCGGGATCGGCGAGACCTCGAGTATGCCCGGCCAAGTCAGCCATCTGGAGAAGTATTCCTGCTCGAGGAAGGGGGTCCAGAGGCTGACGACGCCGATGAAGCCGACGGTGGCGAAGCCGAGAATCCGCGCCTGCACGCGCGCCCGGTGGCGCACCTCGCCCTCGGTCTTCATGTTGAGCCAGCAGGCGCCGAGGAGGGCGTAGCCGACCACGACGGCGACGCCGCAGGTGAGCGAGAACGGCGTGAGCCAGTCCCACCAGCCGCCGCCGTATTGCCGGCCGTCGACCTCGATGCCCTGGAGCAGGGCGCCGAGGATGATCCCCTGGCAGAGCCCGGCAACGGCGGAGCCGCCGATGAAGGCCCAGTCCCAGAACCGGTTGGCGAAACTGCTGCGGGCCTTCCAGCGGAACTCGAAGGCCACGCCCCTGAAGATCAGACCGAGGAGCATCGCCACCACCGGCGGGTAGAGCGCCGGCATGATGATCGCGTAGGCGAGGGGGAACGCGGCGAACAGCCCGCCGCCGCCCAGCACCAGCCAGGTCTCGTTGCCGTCCCAGACCGGGGCGACGGTGTTCATGAGCAGGTCGCGATCCTGCTTCTTCGGATAGAGAGGATAGAGGATGCCGATCCCGAGATCGAACCCGTCGAGCACCACGTAGACGTACACGGCGAAGGCCAGCAGCAGCGCCCAGGCCATGGTGAGATCTATGCTTACGCCCATTTCCCCGATCCTACTCTGCCGGCTCTGCGAATTCCGGGCTGGTCCCGGGCGTGATGCCAGCCGTCCGGATCGGTCCGGCATCGTCGTCCGGGAGCTCGGCGACTTCCGGAGGCTTCGCCATCAATCGACCGATATAGAGGATGCCCGCGCCGAAGACGGCGAAATATATCAGGATGAAGGCCACCAGCGAGGCGCCCACGGCGTCGGCGCCGAGGGGCGAGAGCGAGTCGCCCGTCCTGAGTTCGCCGTAGACCGTCCAGGGCTGGCGGCCGACCTCGGTGGTGACCCAGCCGGCGATGACCGCGACTAGGCCCGAGGGGGTCATGAGAAAGCAAATCCGGTGCAGCCAGCGGTCATAGTAGAGCGCGCCGCGCCAGCGGGACCAGAGCGACCAGACACCGACCGCCAGCATGAGCAGGCCGATGCCGACCATCAGCCGGAAGCTCCAGAAGACGATGCCCACCGGCGGCTCCTCGCTGTCGGGTACCGTGTCGAGCCCGTCCATCGACGCGTTCCACCCCTTGCCGAGAATGGGGCCGCCAATCTTCGGGATCGAGACCTCGTAGCGCATCTCGCCCGCCTCCTGGTCGGGGATGCCGAACAGGATCAGCGGAATGCCGTTCTCGTGGGTCTCGAAGTGCCCCTCCATCGCCAGCACCTTGGTCGGCTGGTATTCGTAGGTGTTCAGGCCCTGCTCATGGCCCAGCACGATCTGCAACGGCGCGACGATCGCGGCCATCCACATGGCCATGGAGAACATAGTCTTCACACCGGAATTTCGCTGCCGCCCCTGCATCAGGTGCCAGGCACCGACCCCGCCGACAATGAATGCGGTGGCGAGATAGGCGGCGGTGAGCGTATGGGCGAGCCGGTAGGGGAAGGAGGGCGAGAAGATGACCTCCAGCCAGTCGTCCGGCAGGAACTGGCCGTTCTCGGCCATCACGAACCCGGCCGGCGTATGCATCCAGCTGTTGACGCTGAGGATCCACGTCGCCGAGATCGCCGTTCCGCCGGCGACCATCAGCGTCGCGACCATGTGCAGGCCGGGGCCGACCTTGCCCCGCCCGAAGAGCATGATGCCGAGGAACCCGGCTTCGAGGAAGAAGGCCGTCAGCACCTCGTAGGCCATGAGCGGACCGATGACAGGCCCCGCCTTGTCGGAGAATTCCGACCAGTTGGTGCCGAACTGATAGGACATCACGATCCCCGACACGACGCCCATGGCGAAGGAGATCGCGAAGATCTTCACCCAGTAGTTGAACAGTCGCAGATAGGCCCGATCGCCCGTCTTCAGGTACATTCCGTTCAGCACCGCCAAATAGCTGGCGAGACCGATCGAGAAGGCCGGAAAGAGAAAATGGAAGGAGACCGTGAAGGCGAACTGGATGCGTGCGAGGACGAGGGCATCGAGTCCGAGGAAGGTATCCATGGGCAAACCTTTCGAGTAGTGCCCAACACATAAAAACCGTGCCTCGATTGTCTATCCGGTGCGGGCGGCTTCTATTGTCGCAGACGCCCCCGCGCCGGGTCAGACCATCTTGGGATAGAGGACCACGCGGGCTCTCATCGGGACCTGATCATAGAGCATCATGATCTGCTCATTCGTCAAGCCGGCGCAGCCGTTCGAGACCGCCCGGCCTATCGTGCTGACATCCGAGGTGCCGTGAATCCGGAGATAGGTATCTCCCCGGCCTTCCTGAAAAAGGTAGAGTGCGCGCGCTCCGAGGGGATTGTTCGGCCCGCCGGGCATCCCGTCCTCTTCGTATTGCGCGTATTTCTCCGGTTCCCGTTCGATCATGCCGGGTGTCGGCGTCCAGGAGGGCCATTCCTTCTTCGCGCCGACATAGTACTGCCCCGGCTCGTACAGGCCGTCGCGGCCAACGCGGATCCCGTAGCGCCACGCCTGCCCGGCCGGCAGGGTCCAGAACAGCTGGAAATGATCCGGAAAGACGTGCACCTCGCCCGGCGGCAGCGGGCGACGGAGCGTCACGAGCGCCGGCTGCAGTTGGGGCGGGAGTGTGGCCTGGGCCGTTGCGGATCGGCCGAGCAGCGCAGTACCGAGTACCGCGCCGCCGGTGGCCATCATGTCTCTACGGTTCATCTGTCTCGTCCTTCGAATTCCGTCGGCCTTGTAGCAGGCCAGGGCGCAAGGGGCAGGATACCTTCGCGACCACCCACAAAGAGTTTAACGGCGGGCGGATCGGAATGGAAAAAGGTCCGGCGCGCCGGCCGGACCTTTCGCGTCGACGGGGAGGGGTTCAGCCCTCCACTTCTTCCCGCTGCGCTTCCTCGCCGGTTTCCTGATCGACGACCTTCATCGACAGGCGCACCTTGCCGCGGTCGTCGAAGCCCAGAAGCTTCACCCAGACCTCCTGGCCCTCCTTGAGGACGTCGGAGGGGTGGTTCAGGCGCCGGTTCTCGATCTGGCTGACATGGACGAGGCCGTCGCGCTTGCCGAAGAAGTTCACGAAGGCGCCGAAATCGACGATCTTGACCACGGTCCCCTTGTAGACCTTGCCCTCCTCGGGCTCGGCGACGATCGAATAGATCATGTCGTAGGCCTTCTGGATGGCGTCGCCGTTGGGGCTGGCGATCTTGATGACTCCGTCGTCGTTGACGTCGACCTTGGCGCCGGAGGTCTCCACGATCTCGCGGATGACCTTGCCGCCCGAGCCGATGACCTCCCTAATCTTGTCGGTGGGGATCTGCATCGTCTCGATCCGCGGGGCGTGGACGGAGAATTCGGCGGTCTCGCTGAGCGCCTTGTTCATCTCGCCAAGGATGTGCATCCGGCCGTCCCTGGCCTGGGCCAGGGCCTTCTGCATGATCTCTGGCGTGATGCCCGCGACCTTGATATCCATCTGCAGCGAGGTGATCCCGTTCTCGGTGCCCGCGACCTTGAAGTCCATGTCGCCCAAATGGTCCTCGTCGCCGAGGATGTCGGTGAGGATCGCGTAGGTGCCGTCCTCCTCGAGGATCAGGCCCATGGCGACGCCGGCCACCGGGGCCTTCAGCGGCACGCCCGCATCCATCATCGACAGCGAGCCACCGCAGACCGAGGCCATCGATGACGATCCGTTCGATTCGGTGATCTCAGAGACCAGCCGGATCGTGTAGGGGAAGTCCGTGGTCGCAGGCAGGACCGCCTGCAGGGCGCGCCAGGCGAGCTTCCCGTGGCCGATCTCGCGCCGTCCCGGAGGGCCGACCCGGCCCACCTCGCCGACCGAGTAGGGCGGGAAGTTGTAGTGCAGCAGGAAGTTGGATCGGTAGGTGCCCTGCAGTGCGTCGATCATCTGCTCGTCGTCGCCGGTGCCGAGCGTGGTGATCACCAGACCTTGCGTCTCGCCGCGGGTGAACAGCGCCGAGCCGTGGGTGCGGGGCAGGAAGCCGGTCTCGGCCTCGATCGGGCGCACGTCGGTGGTCGAGCGGCCGTCGATCCGCTTGCCGCCCTTGACCACGTCGCCGCGCAGGATCGAAGATTCCAGCTTCTTGAACGCCGATCCGATATTCGGGTCGAGTTGCTGCTCCTCGTCGAGCTGGGTGATCACCTCGGCACGGGCGTCGGCGATGGCCGTCGTCCGCTCCTGCTTGTCGGTGATCGCGAACGCGGCGCGCATCCTCTCCTCGCCCAGGGACTTCACGCGGTCGTAGAGCGCGGAATAGTCCGGGGGCGTGAAGTCGAAGGGTTCCTTCGCGGCGTCCTCGGCGAGGTCGATGATCAGGTCGATCACCGGCTGAATCTGCTCGTGTGCGAAGGTCACCGCGCCCAGCATCTCCTCCTCGGTCAGTTCGTAGGCCTCCGATTCGACCATCATCACGGCGTCCTTGGTCCCCGCGACGACGAGGTCGAGCCGCTGCTCCGCATTGTTCCGGAGATAGTGCATGTCGTCGATTTCGGGATTCAGCACGTATTCACCGTCCGCGTAGCCGACGCGGCAGCCGGCGATCGGCCCCATGAAGGGCGCGCCCGACAGCGTCAGGGCGGCCGATGCCGCGATCATCGCCACCATGTCTGGATCGTTGACGAGGTCATGGCTGAGCACGGTGCACATCACCAGGACTTCGTTCTTGAAGCCGGGGGCGAAGAGCGGCCGGATCGGGCGGTCGATCAGGCGGGAGGTCAGCGTCTCCTTTTCGGTTGGACGGGCCTCGCGCTTGAAGAAGCCGCCCGGAATCTTGCCGGCGGCGTAGTATTTCTCGTTGTAATGGACGGTCAGCGGGAAGAAGTCCTGTCCGGGCTTCTGCTGGCGGGCATAGGTGACGTTGGCCATAACGCTGGTCTCCCCCAGCGTCGCGATCACCGAGCCGTCGGCCTGACGCGCGACCTTGCCGGTCTCCAGCGTCAGGGTCTCCTCGCCCCATTGCATCTGCTTTTTCGTCACGTTGAACATCGTCGTATCCTATCTGGGCCGGCCGGAGCCCTCCCCGGCGGTCCGTTTGCATGGCGGCCGTATTGCCGCCGACCCCATCATCATCCCATGCGCCGGGGTCCGGGCGTCACGTCTCAGATGGAGCGCCCATATAGGAAAAGGCCGGGACTGGCCAGCGGAGGCGCCGAACGGAGGGGTTGGCGGCGCTCCGGCTAACGGCCGGGCGAGATGCTGCTGGCCACGCGGCGGCTCAGCCAGGAGCGGTGTCATCTAGAGCCGACCAGCGGATGTTCTTCCGGGAGAGATCCCCGACGGACGTGCAGCCCATCAGGCGCATGTCGCGCTCGATCTCCGCCTTCAGCAGGTCCAGCGCGCGATCGACGCCCGGTCCGCCCGCCGCGGCCAGCGGAAAGAGATAGTAGCGCCCCAGACCCACCGCCTTCGCACCGAGCGAGAGGGCCTTCAGCACGTGTGTGCCGCGCTGCACGCCGCTGTCCATCATCACGTCGATCCGGTCGCCGACCGCGTCGACGATCTCGGCGAGCTGGTCGAAGGGGGTGCGCGATCCATCGAGCTGCCGCCCGCCGTGGTTCGAAAGGACGATGCCCGTGCATCCGATCTCGGCGGCGCGGCGGGCATCCTCGACGGTCATCAGCCCCTTCAGGCAGAACTGGCCGTCCCAGAGCCTCACCATCTCGGCCACGTCGTCCCAGTCCATCGATGGGTCGAGCATGTCCGTGAAATACTTGCCGATGGACATGGTGCCGCCGCCCATGTCCACATGGCGGTCGAGCTGCGGCAAGCTGAAGGATTCGTGCGTGAGGTAGTCGATCGCCCATCCCGGCTTCGTGGCGAACTGCCAGATTCCCTTCGCGTTCAGCCGAAAGGGGATCGAGAACCCGGTGCGAAGGTCCCGCTCCCTGTTCCCGCCGGTAATCGAGTCGACGGTCAGCATCATGACCTCGACGCCGGCCTCCTTTGCCCGCTGCATCATGGCGCGGTTGAGGCCGCGATCCTTGTGGAAGTAGAACTGGTAGATCTGTGGATTGTCGTAGGTCCGGCGCATTTCCTCGAGGCTGACCGTGCCGAGGGAGGAGACGCCGAACATCGTGCCGTGCTTCGCCGCCGCCGCGGCGACCGCGCGCTCGCCCTCGTGGTGGAAGAGCCGCTGCAGCGCCGTCGGCGAGCAGTAGACGGGCAGGGAGAGGCGCTGACCCATGACCTCCACGGAAAGATCGATCTCGTCCACCCCCCTCAGCACGCTCGGCAGCAGGTCGCATTGGTCGAACGCGGCCGTGTTGCGCCGCATCGTGAGTTCGTCGTCGGCGCCGCCGTCGATGTAGTTGAAGATCGGTCCGGGAAGGCGCTGTCTCGCGAGCGCCCGGAAATCGTGGAAATTGACGCATCGGTTCAGTCGCATCCGGTCCTCGCATCTGTCAGGGCGCGCGGCATCCGTGCCGTCATGCCGGCCGCACTTTCTGCGTCTGGACGCCGAGCCCGTCGATCCCGAGACGCATCGTCTCTCCGCCGCGCAGGAAGATCGGCGGCCTCCGCCCCATGCCGACGCCCGCCGGCGTGCCGGTCGAGATGATGTCGCCCGGCAGGAGCCGCATGAACCGGCTGCAATAGGAGACGAGGAACGGCACCTTGAAGATCATGCTGGCCGTCGAACCCTCCTGTCGTCGAACGCCATCGACCTCGAGCCAGAGCGAGAGCGCATCGAGATCATCGATCTCGTCGCGGGTGACGAGCCAGGGGCCCACCGGCCCGAAGGTGTCGCAGCCCTTGCCCTTGTCCCAAGTGCCGCCGCGGTGGAGCTGGTAATCTCGTTCCGAGATGTCGTTGACCACGCAGTAGCCCGCCACGTGCTCCATCGCCTCGGCCTCGTCGACATAGGCCGCCTCGTGGCCGATCACCACGCCGAGCTCGACTTCCCAGTCGGTCTTCTCGGAGCCCCTAGGCAGAACCACGTCGTCGTCCGGTCCGACAATCGCGGAGGTCCACTTCCCGAAGACGACCGGCTCCGCGGGGAGGGGGCTGCCGGTCTCTGCGGCATGGTCGGAATAGTTCAGTCCGATGCAGACGAACTTGCCCGTGCGGCCGACGCAGGGACCGAGCCTGAGCCCGTCCTGCGGCCGCCCGTCGACGACCGGCAGGCGCTCGATCTCGAGCCCGCGGAGCGCACCGAGTCCCGCTCCCGACAAGGTCCCGCCGGAGATGCCCGGGACGTGATCCGACAGATCCCGAACGATTCCGTCGGAGGCGAGGAGGCCGGGCTTCTCGGCACCAGGTACGCCGTATCGCACGAGCTTCATCGGGTCTCTCCGTTCGGGCTGGTCATTCGGGTGAACGTAGGGGGCGGTCGGCCGCAGGGAAAGGACGATACGAGGCGGGCACGACCGCGCGGCTCCTTCCGCCGTGATCCGGGATCGCGGCGCCGGATCAATCCTCGGAATAGAGGCCCGCATAGATCGGTCCAAGCGTTTCCGGCTCGAAGAGCGAGCTCACGGAGGTGCCGTTCCAGATGTTCACGATCGCCTGCGCCATCATCGGCGCGATGGGAACGATCCTGATGGCGTCGCATGCCGCGACCGCCGCCGTGGGCTCGATCGAATCGGTGATCACGAGGCTCTTCATCACGGATTCGCCGATCCGCTCCACGGCCGGGCCAGAGAGGACGCCGTGGGAGATATAGGCATGCACCTCCGCGGCGCCTTCCCGCATCAGGGTCTCCGCCGCCTTGCAGAGCGTGCCGGCAGTGTCGCAGATGTCGTCGACGATGATGCAGGTCTTGTCGCGCACGTCTCCGATGATCGTCATCTCCGCCACCTCGCCGGCCTTCTCACGGCGCTTGTCGACGATCGACAGCGGCGCGTTGATGCGCTTGGCGAGCTCCCGTGCGCGACCGACCCCGCCGACATCCGGCGACACGACCATGACGTCGTCCATCCGGCCCCTGAACGCCGTGCGGATGTCGAGGGCGAAGACCGGAGAGGCGTAGAGGTTGTCCACCGGTATGTCGAAGAAGCCCTGGATCTGCGCCGCGTGCAAATCCATCGTCAGGACGCGCTCGATGCCCGCCTCGGTCAGCATGTTGGCGACGAGCTTGGCGGTGATCGGCGTCCGCGCCTTCGTCCGCCTGTCCTGTCGCGCATAGCCGAAATAGGGGATCACCGCGGTGATCCTGCTGGCCGACGAGCGCCTGAGCGCATCCGAGATGATCAGAAGCTCCATCAGGTTGTCGTTGGCCGGGTTGGAGGTCGGCTGGATGACGAACATGTCCTCGCCCCGCACGTTCTCGTAGACCTCGACGAAGATCTCGGCATCGTTGAACCGCTCGACCCGGGCGTCGACGAGACCGACGCTGACGCCGCGATGATCCGACATGCGATCGGCGATGGCCTGGGCGAGCGGCAGGTTCGCGTTCCCGGCGACGAGTTTCGGCTCGGAAGTGATGGGCATTGGTCGTCCTTGGAGGTCTCTGCGGGTCCCGGTGCGGATTCGGCGCGTTGACTTCGCCTTACACGGCGATAGCTGGCGCGGAAACCTGAACGCCGGCAGGGGGTCGCCGATGGCTCGGATCGACTATTTTTTCGCCACCATCTCTCCCTATACCTATCTGGCCGGAACGCGGCTCGAGGAGATCGCCGCGCAGCACGATGCCGAGATCCGCTACCGCCCGCTCGACGTCGCACAATTGTTCGCGCGGACGGGCGGCGCCCCGCCGAAGGAACGCCACCCGAACCGGCGGGACTATCGCCGTCAGGACCTCGAGCGGCTCGCGGCGATGGCCGGTCTGCCTCTGAACGTCGAGCCGGCCCATTGGCCGACGAACCCCGCCCCGTCCTCCTTCGCCATCATCGCGGCCCAGGAGGCCGGAGGAGGTGACATGGCGGCTCTCGTCCACGCGCTCTGCCGCGCCTGCTGGGCCGAGGAGAGGGATGTCGCGGACGACGAGACCATCGCCGACGCGCTCGAGTTGGCAGGGTTCGATCGCGCCATTGCGGGGACCGCCATGTTCGCCGGCGCCGAGGAATATGGGCGGAACCTGGAGGATGCGGTGGCCGCGGGCGTCTTCGGCGCGCCGTTCTACGTCACCGATGACGACCAGCGGTTCTGGGGCCAGGATCGACTTCCGCATCTCGACTGGCATCTCGGCGGTGGCCGCCGCTGATGCAGACCGGGAGGCGGGCGGGCCTGACGGTCGCATGGCGGTCCCGCGGACACGGTCCGCGGCCGTCTCTCCTCATCCATTGCACGCTCGCCTCGTCCAGGTCGCTCCTGCCCCTCATGGAGGGGCTCGGCGAGGAGACGACGAGCGTCGCGTTCGATCTGCCCGGCCACGGAGAGAGCGCCGACTGGACCGGGGGCGGAGACTATCTGGCCCGGTCGGTGGATGTCGCCCGGAGCTTCGTCGAGGCGCCGGTCGACATTCTTGGGCATTCCTTCGGCGCCGTCGTCGCCCTGTCCCTCATGGTCCGGCACCCTGATCTCGTCCGCCGGGCGGTTCTGATCGAACCGGTTCTCTTCGCGGTGGCGCGGGGAACCGCCGCCCATGATCGTCATGTGGCCGACCACGGGGATGTGCTCGCCGCACTCGCCGATGGCGACCGGGAAAGGGCTGCCGCGCGGTTCACGGCGATCTGGGGCGCAGGTCCCCCCTGGACCGACCTCCCGGCCTCCCAGAGGGGGGCGATGGTCTCCCGCATCGATCTCGTGCGGGAAACCGGACCGGGCCTGTCGGAGGACAGCACCGGCATACTCCGGCCCGGCGGCCTCGAACGCATCCGCGCACCCGTTCTTCTGCTCCGCGGAGCGGAAACGCATCCCGTCATCCCCGTGATCCTCGACGGCCTCGCCGGGCGTCTGCCCGGTGCGGAGCATGCAGTGGTATCCGGGGCCGGCCACATGGCGCCGATCACCAATGGCGCCGCCGTCTCGGACCTCGTGCGCCGGCACGTGGGAGCCCGGTCGTCCGCCGGGAACTAACCGGCCAGAAGATCGAGGAAGCGCTCGGTATTCTCCCGCGAGGCCGACCAGTCGCAGACGAGGCGCGCCCGCACGAGCTCGTCCGCCGGACCATCCATCGAGCCCAAAGAGTAGAATTGCGCGCCCTGTTCATTCAGTCGCTGATGTGCCGCGCGGGGAAACTCGACATAGACGATGTTGGCATCCGCGCGGTGGAGGATCCGAACGCCCGGAGTGCCCCGGAGACCCTCGACGAGATGCGCGCAGGCGGCGTTCGCCTGTCCCGCCATCTCAAGCCAGAGATCGTCCTCCAGATAGGCTTCCATCTGCGCGCTAAGGAAGCGGTGCTTGGAGAACAGGTGGCCCGCGCGCTTCCGTCGCAGCTCGAATTCCCAGGCGAGATCGGGATCGAAGATCACCGCCGCCTCGACCCCGAGAAGTCCGTTCTTGGTGCCGCCGAAGCTCAGGGCATCGACGTTGCGGGCCAGATTCCGCCGGGGAACAGTCGAGCGCGGCGAGGGCGTTGGCGAACCGCGCCCCGTCGAGATGCACCGGAAGACCGTATTCCTTCGCGACCCCGGTGACCTCGTGGAGCCGGTCGAGCGGATAGACGCTGCCGCGCTCGGTCACGGTCGTCACCGAGAGCGGGCCGCGCTGCACATTGCGGACGACGCCCTGGTGGGTCGCTTGCGATCTTCGCCCGGAGCGCCGCCGCGTCGATCATCGCGTCGGGCGCATCGACGAGAGACAGACGCGCCCCGCCGGTGAAGAATTCCGGCGCGCCGCATTCGTCTTCCTCGATATGCGCGACCTCGGAGCAGAAGATCGCCTGCCACGGCTTCGCCATCGCGGCGAGAAGGAGGCAGTTCGTGGCCGTCCCCGTGGCGACGAGGTGGATCGCGGCCTGGGGCGCCTCGAAGATTTCTCGAAGCTGGGAGCGCACCCGTTCCATCGCGGCCTCGACGCCGTAGGGCATGGCATAGCCCTTGTTCGCGCGAAGGAGCGAGTCCATCACCCTCGGGTGGGCGGGGCCGGCATTGTCGGAGGCGAAATGCATGTCAGGTCGGCTCCTCGATGATGTGCTCCTCCCAATCCTCCTCATCTACTTCGAATTCCGGAACGGTCAGACCGCGCGCGGAGACCCCGGCCGCGTGGACGCTCTCGGGATCGCCGGAGAGAAGGGGATGCCAGGGGTAGAGCCCGCGCCCCTCGTGCAGGAGGCGGTAGGCGCAGGTCTGCGGCAGCCAGTAGGCGACCTTCGGCAGGGTCTTCGCGGTCAGGACAATGCATTCGGGAACGAACTGGCGGCGGATCTCGTACTGGCCGCACCGGCACGTCTCGTCGTCGAAGAGCCGGCAGGCGACTTGCGTCAGCGCGATCTCCCCGGTCTCCTCGTCCTCGAGCTTGTTGAGACAGCATTTGCCGCAGCCGTCGCAGAGCGCCTCCCATTCGGCGTTGGACAGATTTTCCAGCGGGTAGCGCTCCCAGAACCGGCTGCGGCCCACCGATCTGCGAATGGGATCCTGCATGGTGGTCTCCGATCCGTTACGTCGCTCCGCGGAACGCGGCGAGAGGTCCGCCCCCCGTCTCTGTCAATCGCAACCCGCCAGCGCGTCGCGGGCCTCCTGCGCGTCCCGGTCCATCTGCGCGACCAGCGCTTCCACGCTGTCGAAGCGCTGTTCCCCGCGCAGGAACGAGACGAGGCCGACCGACACGTCTGCGCCATACAGGTCCCCGGCAAAGTCGAACAGATGGGTCTCGAGATTCGGCCGGTTCGTTCCGAACATCGGCCGAACGCCGAGCGAGGCAACGCCCGAGCGTCGGCCGGCATGCGGTCCGGTCAGGACGTCGACCGTGACGGCATAGACGCCGAATTTCGGCAGGTGCAATCCTTCGAGAGACATGTTCGCGGTCGGATATCCAAGCTCGCGTCCGCGTCGCTCGCCGGCGATCACGGGACCGTCGATCCGATGCAGATGCCCCAGCATCACGGCAGCCAGGGCGGGATCGCCGTCGGACAGGGCACGGCGGATGCGGGTCGAGGAGACTTCCAGTCCATCCTCCTGCAGCAGGTCGGCGACGGTGACCCCGAAGCCCAGCTGCTCCCCGTAGCCGGCGAGTGCCGCAGCATCGCCTGCGCGATCCTTGCCGAAGCGGAAATCGGCCCCGACCACGACATGCGCGAGGCCGAGGCCTCTTCGCAGCACGTCGCACGCGAATTCCTCCGGCGCCAGAGCCACGAGCGAGGCGTCGAACGGCAATTCGTAGAGCCGTTCGACGCCGAGACGCTCCAGCCGGTGCGCGCGGGTCTCCGCGTTCATCAGGCGGAACGGCGCCGCGTCCGGGGCGAAGACTTGGCGTGGATGGGGCTCGAAGGTCACGACTCCGAGCGGCGCGCCGAGGGCCCGCGCCTTGCTGCGCGCGATGTCGAGCACCTTCTGATGGCCGAGATGGACGCCGTCGAAATTGCCGATCGCCGCGGACGCGCCCTGATCGGCGGCATCGAGGCCGTGATACGTGCGCACAATCCGCATGCGCGCCGGATATCCGGCGCCCCGTCCAGCCGCAAGCCTCGGCTCAGACCTCCGCGCGCGAGGGCGCCAGAACCAGCGCGTCCCCGCGAAGCGCGACTGTCTCGCCGACGAGGCAGCGCGTCGCCAGCGTGACGCGCTTCTTGCGGACATCGATGTTCATCACCTCGACCTCCGCCTTCACCGTGTCGCCGGGCCGGACCGGTGCGAGGAACGCCATGCTCTGCCGCAGATAGACGGTGCCGTGGCCGGGAAGGCGCTCGCCGATGACGGCGGAGATGAGGGCCGCGGTCAGCATGCCGTGGGCGATGCGGCCCTTGAACATGGTCGCCTCGGCATAGGCATCGTTGAGATGGACGGGATTGCGGTCGGTGGAGACCTCGGCGAAGAGCTCGATGTCGCGATCGGTCACCGTCTTCTCGATGTGCCGGCTGAGACCGATCACCATGTCCTCGATGTAGATCGGACCCGTTCCTGCCGTGGTATCGAGCATTGCCGCCTCCGCCGATAATAATCTTGCGCGAAAGATAAGTAGTGTTCTTGCCCAAAATAAGCAAGGAAATTACTTCGCGAACGCAGAAAAAGGCCATTCGACCTTCGTCGCACCCGCTCGGCGTTCTTGCCAATGACGCGGCGGTCGCACCTGACCGGTGGACCTGCCGCCCTGGGCGGGCACTGCGTCAGCGCAGGAAGCCGATGCTGTAGGGCGGATCGAGGCCCTCAGCGGCGAGGAGGGCCTCGAGCGCCTCCCGGTCTGGCTGGGTCTGCGTCCGGGTCTCGGCGGCCGCGAGGCCGCCGGTCACGAAAAGGACGTCGAGCCCTTCGCCGAGCGCGCCCTTGACGTCCGTCCGGATGCCGTCTCCAACCGCCAGGATACGGTCGGATTCGATCCCCTCTCCTCCGGCTTCGCAGAGCCGGCGGCGCGCTATGTCGTAGATGGGGGGATGGGGCTTTCCGAAGGCGAAGACCCGGCCGCCCATCTCTTCGTAGAGTTGGGCCACCGCACCGCCGCACCATTCGCGCTCCCCGCCGCGGTCGACCACGACATCCGGATTCGCGTTCAGGAGCGGCAGGCTGCGGGCCTTCGCCGACAGGAGGTCGGGCCGCAGGACGGACGGATCGGCCTTCGGATCAAACGGACCGGTGCAGACGATCCCCTCAGCCTCCGCGAGCGGGACGCGGCGGATCTCCAGCGGATTCTCAACGATCGCCAGCGGCTCGAAGAAGGCGTCGTCCCGGGTTTCGCCGATATGGTAGACGCGGTGGCCGACCGCGCCCGTGAACATCGCCTGACGGGCGGCGTCGCCGGACGTGGCAATGGTGTCCCAGGCGTCCTCGGGGACGCCGAGCTTCGCGATCTGCTCCGCGATCTGCGCACGCGGCCGGGGGGCGTTCGTCAGCAGGACCACCATGCCCCCGTCTCGCCGGAACCCGACGAGCGCGTCCACGGCCTCGGGCAGCGCCCGGACCCCGTCGTGCAGGCATCCCCAGAGGTCGCAGTAGAGCGCGTCGTACCGATCCGCGATGTCGGTC
Source organism: uncultured Alphaproteobacteria bacterium (assembly GCA_963776705.1). Taxonomy (GTDB): domain Bacteria; phylum Pseudomonadota; class Alphaproteobacteria; order Rhodobacterales; family Rhodobacteraceae; genus Palleronia. The sequence goes on along the minus strand of CAVZOA010000016.1, from coordinate 39,085 downwards.
AGGGCCGGGATGATCCGGGTCATCGGAGACCTTTCGGAGGGGTCAGACGGCGATGTTCGGAATAATCTGCTTCTTGCGGCTGACGATGCCCGGCAGGATGAGGTAATCCTTGTCGCCGCAGACGGTGGAGAAGCTCTTCTCCGCGATCTTCCGCACCTCGTCGTCCTGGATCAGGAGCGTGGCGTCGCCCTCCAGGATGTCGATCAGGAAGAACAGGACGTGGTCGACGCCGTCCTCCTCGGCGACCTTGCCCATCGCCTTCATCAGCCCCTCCTTGCGCCCGAGTACGGTCTCGGGGGAGGTCGTCTCGAGCACTGAAACGCGGAAGCTCTTGCCCCCGGTCTGGTGGGTCTTCGAATCCATCCGGAGGAGCTCCTCGTCCGAGAAGTCGGAAACGTCGGACTTCGCAGCGAACATCTCCGCGGCATAGGCGGGGATCTGCAGGTCCAGGTCCTCGGCTAGCCGCTCGGCCACCTTCCGGTCGTGGTCGGTCGTCGTCGGGGAGCGGAACTCGAGGGTGTCGGAGAGGATGCAGCTCAGCATCGCGCCCTTTATCGCCTCGGGCATCTCCGCCACCTCCTCGGCGCCGATCAGGTCATACATGATCGTCGCCGTACAGGCGAGGGGCCGGATCGTGATCTCGATCGGAGTCTTGGTCTGCAATCCGCCGGCGAGACGGTGATGGTCGATGATCCGGCGGATATCGGCCCTGCCGATGCTCTCGGGCAACTCGCCGGGATTGTTGGTATCGACGATGACGACCTCCTGGCCCTCCTCGACGCTATCGATGATCCGGGGCCTGTCGAGCTTCCAACGGTCGAGCACGAAGGCGGCCTCCGTGTTCGGCTGGCCGAGAAGCGCCGCTTCGGCGGTATGACCCTTGACCTCGTTGAGATACCACGCCCAGACGATGGGCGATCCGGTGGAGTTGGTGTCGGGCGACTTGTGCCCGAAGACGAGGGTGGTCATGGCGGATATCCCTTGCGTCAGCCAGAAACGATCGCCGCGCTGTATAGGAGCGCGGGTCGCCAATGTCACGGGCTGCCGACCGTCGGGATCGAGACTCCGGGACCGCCGCGAAAGGTCGGCCGGAACCCGCTCACGGTTGTGTGAGCTACCGGCGCGAATGCCGTTGACACTCTTTCCACGGCTACCTATCTCCGCATCGTTGGCACTCGACGGTGGTGAGTGCCAAAACCCGCGACAACATTGAACCGAGGAGCGTTCAGCGATGGCTTTCACCCCCCTTCACGACCGTGTGCTGGTCCGCCGGGTCGAATCCGACGAAAAGACCAAGGGCGGTCTGATCATCCCCGACAGCGCGAAGGAAAAGCCCCAGGAGGGCGTCGTCGTGGCCGTGGGCGAGGGCGCCCGCAAGGAGTTGGGCGAACTGATCCCGATGGCCGTGAAGGCCGACGACCACATCCTGTTCGGCAAGTGGTCCGGCACCGAGGTCACGATCGACGGCGAAGAACTTCTGATCATGAAGGAGTTGGACATCCTGGGCGTGATCTCCGACTCGGCCCAGGCCAAGGCGGCCTGAGCGGCCCACTCGCCGAAAACAACACAAAACATCTGACGAGGAGCAATCTACATGGCTGCCAAAGACGTCAAGTTTCAGACCAACGCGCGCGACAAGATGCGTCCGGGGCGTCAATACCCTGGCCGACGCGGTCAAGGTCACGCTCGGCCCCAAGGGCCGCAATGTCGTCATCGAGAAGAGCTTCGGCGCGCCGCGCATCACCAAGGACGGTGTGACGGTCGCCAAGGAGGTCGAACTCGAGGACAAGTTCGAGAACATGGGCGCGCAGATGGTCAAGGAAGTGGCCCAGCGCACCAATGACGAGGCCGGCGACGGCACCACCACCGCCACCGTGCTGGCCCAGGCCATCATCAAGGAGGGCATGAAGTCGGTCGCCGCGGGCATGAACCCGATGGATCTCAAGCGCGGCATCGACCTTGCCACCTCGAAGGTCGTCGAGCACATCCGCTCCGCCGCCCGCAAGGTCGAGAATTCCGACGAGGTCGCGCAGGTCGGCACCGTCTCCGCCAACGGCGAGGCCGACATCGGCCGCATGATCGCCGACGCGATGCAGAAGGTCGGCAACGAGGGCGTCATCACCGTCGAGGAGAACAAGGGCCTCGAGACCGAGACCGACGTCGTCGAGGGCATGCAGTTCGACCGCGGCTACCTCTCGCCCCTACTTCGTCACCAATTCCGAGAAGATGATCGCGGAACTCGAGGACTGCATGATCCTCCTGCACGAGAAGAAGCTCTCCTCGCTGCAGCCGATGGTGCCGCTGCTCGAGCAGGTCATCCAGAGCCAGAAGCCGCTCCTCATCATCGCCGAGGACGTGGAAGGCGAGGCGCTGGCCACGCTGGTGGTCAACAAGCTGCGTGGCGGCCTGAAGATCGCTGCCGTCAAGGCCCCGGGCTTCGGTGACCGCCGCAAGGCCATGCTGCAGGACATCGCGATCCTGACCGGCGGCCAGGTGATCTCCGAGGATCTCGGCATGAAGCTCGAGAATGTCGGCATGGACATGCTCGGCCAGGCCAAGAAGGTCTCCATCACCAAGGACGAGACCACCATCGTCGACGGTGCCGGCGACAAGGCCGAGATCGAGGCGCGCGTCAGCCCAGATCCGCCAGCAGATCGAGGACACCACGTCCGACTACGACCGCGAGAAGCTGCAGGAGCGGGTTGCGAAGCTCGCCGGCGGCGTCGCCGTGATCCGCGTCGGCGGCATGACCGAGATCGAGGTGAAGGAGCGCAAGGACCGCGTCGATGACGCCCTGAACGCCACCCGCGCCGCGGTGCAGGAAGGTGTGGTCGTCGGCGGCGGCGTCGCGCTCGTCCACGGCATCCAAGGCGCTCGACGGCCTCGAAGGCGTCAATCCGCGACCAGAACGTCGGCATCGCGATCGTGCGCAAGGCGCTCGAGGCGCCGCTGCGCCAGATCGCCGAGAACGCCGGCGTCGACGGCTCCGTTGTGGCGGGCAAGATCCGCGAATAGCGACGACCTGAAGTTCGGCTTCAACGCGCAGACCGAGGAATACGGCGACATGTTCAAGTTCGGCGTGATCGACCCGGCCAAGGTCGTCCGCACCGCGCTGCAGGACGCCGCGTCGGTCGCCGGTCTGCTGATCACCACCGAGGCGATGGTCGCCGACAAGCCGCAGAAAGAAGGGCAGGGCGCCGGCGGCGGCGGCATGCCCGACATGGGCGGCATGGGCGGCATGATGTGATCTGCCGGTCATCCGACCGATCGGGGGCGTCCTTCGGGGCGCCCCTTTTCGTTTCCGGGTCGCCACCACGGCGGTCGCCCCCCGGGGCGTCCTCGCGATGCTCCCTTCCCTCTCGGCCCTTGCCTTCGCCGCGCTCCGCTCCGAACCTCCGGACGGCAGACGGAGGGAGGACGACATGCCGCTGGACAAAGGCCTTAGCGGGGGCGGCGCATGAGGCTTTTCGCGATCACGAGCGTCGTCATGGTGGCGTTCGCGGCGAATTCGATCCTGAACCGCGCGGCGCTCTCGGGCAACCATGTCGGCTCGCTCGACTTCGCCCTCCTGCGGGTCGCGTCCGGCGCGGCGATGCTGGCGCTGCTCGCCGGCCGCACGGGCGGGCGCCGCTGGCTCGGGGCGTTCCGTGCGATCGAATATCGGCGCGCTGACGGTCTATGTCCTAGGGTTCTCCGCTCGCCTATCCTGGCGCTCCTGCGGGGGCGGGAGCGCTGATCCTCTTCGGCGGCGGTCCAGATCACCATGTTCGGCGGCGCGGTCCTCGGCGCGGAGACGATCCCGCTCCGACGCTGGTTCGGCGCGGCTCTGGCACTTCGCTCGGACTGGCCTGGATGCTGGCCTGCCGCGGGACGAACGGCATGCCCCTCGCCGCCGGCGCGCTGATGGCGCTCGCCGGTGCCGGGTGGGGCGTCTATTCGCTCCGCGGGCGTGCCGGCGGCCCGCCGCTCGATACCACGGCCGCGAGCTTCCTGGGCGCCGTGCCCTTGGTTCTCGCGGCTCGTCTCTTCCTCCCGGTCGGGGAGACGGCGATTGACGCGCGGGCCTCGCGCTCGCGATCCTCTCCGGATGCCGTGACATCCGGGCTCGGCTATGCGCTCTGGTACAGTGTCCTGCCGTCCCTCGGCGCCACCCGCGCCGCCGTCGCGCAACTCACGGTGCCGGTCATCGCGGTGGCCGGCGGAGTGCTGCTGCTCGGAGAGGCGGTGACGCTGCGGCTCGTCCTGTCCTGCCTGCTTGTCGTGGGCGGCGTCGGATTGGGGCTCGCGCCCTCCCTGCGCCGCTAGCGCCGCCGGTTCACATGCCCCATCTTGCGGCCGGGACGGGTCTCGGCCTTGCCGTAGAGATGCAGCGCCGCCTTTGGCTCGGCCAAGAGGTCGGACAGGCGGTCCACGTCATCGCCGATCAGGTTCTGCATCACGATGTCCGAATGGCGCTCGGCATCGCCCAGGGGCCACCCGGCGACGGCGCGGACATGCTGCTCGAACTGGTCGATGAGGCATCCGTTCTGCGTCCAGTGGCCGGAATTGTGGACCCGCGGCGCGATCTCGTTCACGAGAGGGCCGCCCTCGGTCACGAAGAGCTCCACGCCGATCACGCCGACATAGTCGAGCGCGTTCAGGATTCGCGCGGCGATCAGCACCGCGTCCGTCATCAGAGGATGCGGCAGGTCGGCAGGAACCCGCGTCTCGCGCAGGATGCCGCATCGTGGCGGTTCTCGCCGGGGTCGAAGCAGGCCACCCGGCCGTCGAGCGCGCGCGAGCCGATGACCGAGATCTCGCGCTCGAAGGCCACCATTCCCTCGAGGATCGCGGGCGCTCCGTCGAGCCCGGCAAGCGCCTCGCGCCGCGTCGATGTCCGCGTCGATCCGGACCTGCCCCTTGCCGTCGTAGCCGAACCGGCGCGTTTTCAGGATCGCCGGCCGGCCGATCCGCTCCAGCGCCTCGGCGAGGCTCGCCGCGTCCTCGACCGGCGCGAAGGGCGCGACCGCCAGGCCCAGGCCGGCGAGCCATGTCTTCTCGGTGAGCCGGTCCTGGCTGATCCGCAGCGCCTCGCGACCGGGCCGGATCGGCCGATGCGCCTCGAGGATGTCGAGCGCGGCGGTGGGAATGTTCTCGAATTCGTAGGTGATGACGTCGCAACCCTGGGCGAAGGCCACGAGCGCCGCCTCGTCGTCGTAGCCCGCCGTTGTGGTGCTCGCGCGCGACCTCGCCGGCCGGCGGCGCCGCGCCGGGCTCGAAGACGTGGACGTGGAGGCCGAGCCGGGAAGCCGCGACGGCGAGCATCCGGCCGAGCTGTCCGCCGCCGAGGATGCCGATCGTGCCGCCGGGGGAAAGCGGGTCACTCATCTCGCGGCTCCTCGGGGATCGAGGCGCGAGAGCGTCTTCGCGCCACGCCTCGAGCCGGTCGGCGAGCGCTGATCGTTCGAGACCGCCAGGATCCCGGCGGCCATCAGCCCCGCATTGGCCGCGCCGGCGGCGCCGATCGCCATGGTCGCGACCGGGTATCCCCGCGGCATCTGGACGATGGAATAGAGGCTGTCGAGGCCCGACAGGCGCCCGGGTCTGCACCGGCACGCCGATAACCGGCAGCCGGGTCTTCGAGGCCATCATGCCGGGCAGATGCGCGGCACCGCCGGCGCCGGCGACGATCACCTTCAGCCCTCGCTCCACGGCGGTACGGCCATATTCCCAGAGCCGGTCCGGCGTCCGGTGGGCGGAGACGATTCGCGCCTCGTAGCGCGATCGCCGAGCTCGTCGAGAAGGGTCGCCGCCTCCTTCAGCGTCGGCCAGTCGGACTGGCTGCCCATTATGATGCCGACATCGGCCATGTCTCGTCCCCGCCTGCGAACGCGCGCGACCATAGCAGCCGGCGCCGGAGGGGCAATGCGCGCTCAGGCGATGATGTCGGGAAGCAGTCGGTCCTCGATATCGGCGATCCGGTCCTTCAGGGCGAGCTTCTTTCGCTTCAGCCGCTGGAGCGTCAGCATGTCGGCCCGGCCGCCCTCCTGCAAGGCGCGTACCGCCTCGTCGAGATCCCGGTGCTCCTGCTTCAGGACCTCGAGCTTGACGCGCAGAACCTCGACGTCCTGCATCCGGTGGGTATCGTTCATCGAACCGTCATCCATTCCTGCAGGATCGCACCCGGGAGGCCCGTGGACAAGGGGCAGGTCTTGTGCCGTGCCCCGCCGCTCCCCATATTTCTGTCACGCGGCGGTCGCCCGGTTCCGGGGGTCGCCGACAAGCACAGTCGCTTTCTAGAAGGACGTGTCGATGACGAAGCTTGCTCTGGGAGCGCATCCGTTCCTGCTCGGATTCGACGAGCTCGAGCGATTGGTCGAACGGACCGCCAAAACGGATTCCGGCGGATATCCCCCCTACAACATCGAACAGGTCGGCGAGTCTGCCTACAGAATCACCCTCGCCGTGGCCGGGTTCGCGGAACGTCGATCTTTCGATCACCGTCGAGGACAAGGAACTCCTCGTTCGGGGACGGCAGGCCGAACCGGACGAGAGCCGCATGTTCCTGCACCGCGGCATCGCCGCTCGTCAGTTCCAGCGGAGCTTCGTGCTGGCCGATGGCGTCGAGGTGACGGGCGCGCGGATGGAGAACGGTCTTCTCCACGTGGATCTCACCCGAACCCTGCCCGAGTCGGTGGTCCGCACCATCCGCATTTCATCCGATGGGAATGAGTCATGACCAACGCATACGAGAACGTCATCGAGACGCCCGACAACATTGTCTATGTCCGCCCGGTGTCGCTGACCGACCTGCCGGACGAGATCCGCCGGCAGGCCTCCGGCCTTTCGGAACTTTACGCGGTCCACAATGGCGAGGGCGAGCGGCTCGCACTCGTGCGGGACCGCAAGCTGGCCTTCGTCGTCGCCCGGCAGAACCACATGGCGCCCGTCTCGGTGCACTGACCCTCACCGCCCGCCTCGGTCCGGCAGCGGCGCCGGGAGCGCCGCAGTCACCTCCTCGCCGAGCGCCTCTACCGGCCGGTCGGAGACGAGTCGCAGGACCGGAACATCGAGACCGGCGATCCACGCCTCCTGTCCCGCGCGCGAGCGACCGGCGAATTTCGTGTCTTCGTAGCCGGCCGCCCAGTGCAGGAACGTCGCATGGTTGCGCGCCATGTCTCCCCCGGTCCGGATCCGGTCGCCGAAGCGGGCGCGTTCGCGCCGGCGGAGCCTGGCGAGCCGCGTTGCCGTGCCGAGGCTCATGAACACCACGAGGTGCGCCCCCTCGATTACCCGGTCGCCCCAGGACACGAGGGAGCCGGAAATCACCCATCCCCCCGTGCCACGCGCCGCGCGCATCATCTCGATGCGTTCGGTCGCCGGCCGTTTCGACGTGTAGGGCGGATCCGTCGGCAGCCAGTAGTAGTCGTCGGTATCGAGATGGGGCAGGCCGAGGCGCTGGGCGAGGTGACGGCCGAGCGTCGTCGTGCCGGTCCCCGCCGCCCCGGTCAGGTGCAGGCGCGGCTCAGACCGGATCATGATGAACGATCACGTCGATGTCGGTGTGGCGCGCCTCCACGGCGCGGCGCAGAGCCTCGCCGATCTCGTGCGCGTCGCGGAGGGGCAGTCCGCCGTCGATCTCGAGATGGATGTTCACGAAGACGTGGCTGCCGGCCATTCGCGTCCGGAGATCGTGATGCCCCGCCACTCCCGGCGTGCTGTCGGCCAGCGCCGCGATCGACTCGACGAGATGGGCCGGGGCGGCGCGGTCCATCAGGGCGTTCCAGGCGCCGCAGCCGATCCTCAGTGCACCGACGACGAGCATCGCCGCGGCGCCGAGCGCGATGACGCTGTCGAGCGCGGTCAGGTCGAAGGCGCGGGAGGCCCCGAGCGCCGCGATGGCGCCGAGGTTCGGCAACAGATCGCCCAGATAGTGCAGCCGGTCCGCCTGCACCACGCGGTTGCCGGTGCGCCGGGCCACCCGCGTCTGGACGGCTACAAGACCGATCGTCAGCAAGATGGAGAGGATCATCACGACGATACCGGCCGCCTCGCCGGACAGGGCGGGCTCGGAGCCGAACCGGGCGATGGCGGCCCATGCGATTGCCGAGGCGGAGACGAGAATGAAGGCCGATTGCCCGAGGGCGGAGAGGTCCTCGGCAGAGGAATGGCCGAAGGCGTGGTCCTCGTCCGGCGGGCGCTGGGCATAGCGGATCGCGGCGAGACCGCCGAGCGACACCATCAGGTCCATCGCCGAATCCGCGAGCGAGGCGGCGACCGAGAGGGCGCCGGTCACGCCGAAGGCCCAGAGCTTCGCCGCGACGAGCACGAGCGCCACCGTGACGGAGGCGACCTGGACGCGCAGATTGTCTCTGTTGGCGGGCGTCACGGTTGGTTCGTCCGATTGTCGAGCCGAGGGCGGTCTGGATCGCGTCTCATACCGGGCCGCCCCGATCCCGGCAAGTGTCGCGACCGGGCGCCGCCATCCTCGCGCAGCGCGCCGGCCTTGCCGGAAGCGTGCGACTTCTGCATGTCTTGCGGGACAGGGAGGAGATCACGATGGGATTTGCGGAGGTCTATGCGGCCTGGAAGGCCGATCCGGCCGAGTGGTGGCTCGAGGAAGCGAAGAACATACATTGGAACCGCTTCCCCGAGACGGCGCTCGCCGAGGACGGGTTCGCCTGGTTCCCCGACGGGCTGACGAACACCTGCTACAACGCCGTCGACCGGCATGCCGAGGGCGGGCGCGGCGACCAGCCCGCGATCATCTGGGACAGCCCCGTGACGGGCACGAAGGAAGAGATCACCTTCTCCCACCTGAAGGACCGCTGCGCCCGGCTCGCCGGAGCGCTACGCGCGCGCGGCGTGGCGGAGGGCGACCGCGTGGTCATCTACATGCCGATGGTGCCCGAGGCGCTGGTGGCGATGCTGGCCTGCACGCGGATCGGGGCGATCCATTCGGTGGTCTTCGGCGGCTTCGCCGCGAACGAGCTTGCCACCCGGATCGACGACGCAAGGCCGAAGGCGGTGATCGCCGGCTCCTGCGGCATCGAGCCCGGCCGCACCGTCGCCTACAAGCCGCTTCTCGACGCCGCCATCGACCGCGCCACCTACAAGCCCGAGACCTGCATCATCCTGCAGCGCCCGGCCTGCGAGGCGGAACTGCTGCCGCGGCGCGACGTGGAGTGGCATGCGGCCCAGGAGGGCGTCGAGCCCGCCGACTGCGTTCCGGTCGCGGGCGACCATCCCTGCTACATCCTCTACACCTCCGGCACGACCGGCCAGCCGAAGGGCGTCGTGCGCCCCACCGGCGGCCATCTCGTCGCGCTGAACTGGACGATGAAGGCGATCTACAACGTCGAACCGGGCGAGGTCTTCTGGGCGGCTTCGGATGTCGGCTGGGTCGTGGGCCACAGCTATATCTGTTACGCGCCGCTGATCCACGGCAACACCACCGTCATGTTTGAGGGCAAGCCGGTCGGCACGCCGGATGCCGGCAGCTTCTGGCGGGTGATCGACGAATACGACGTGAAGAGCTTCTTCACCGCGCCCACCGCCTTCCGCGCGATCCGCAAGGAAGACCCGAAGGCCGAGCACCTGGAAAGATACGACATCTCCGGCCTCCGCGCGCTCTATCTCGCCGGCGAGCGCGCCGACCCGGATACGATCACTTGGGCAAGGGAGCGCCTCGGCGTGCCGGTCTACGACCACTGGTGGCAGACCGAGACCGGCTACACCATCGTCGGCAATCCGGTGGGCATCGAGCCGTTGCCGGTGAAGATCGGCTCGCCCACGGTCGCGATGCCCGGATACGAGGTGCACATCCTCGACGAGGAGGGCGGGGAGAAGCCACAGGGCGAACTCGGCTCCATCGCCCTGAAGCTGCCCCTGCCGCCCGGCTGCCTGCCGACCCTCTGGAACGCCCATGACCGCTTCCGGACATCCTATCTCGACCGCTTCCCCGGATACTATAATACCGGCGACGCCGGCATGATGGACGAGGACGGCTATCTCTGGATCATGGCCCGCACCGACGACGTGATCAACGTGGCGGGCCACCGCCTGTCCACCGGGCTCATGGAGGAAGTCCTGGCCGCGCATCCCGATGTCGCCGAATGCGCCGTCGTGGGCGTGAGGGACGAGCTTAAGGGGCAGCTTCCGATGGGATTCGTGACCTTGCAGAAGGGCACCGAAAAGTCCGACGAGGAGATCGCGACCGAATGCGTCGCCCTCGTGCGGGAGCAGATCGGTCCCGTCGCCGCCTTCAAGCTCGTCACGGTCGTGGATCGCCTTCCGAAGACGCGGTCCGGCAAGATCCTGCGCCGGAGCATGGCGCAGATCGCCGACGGCGAGAAAGCCAAGGTTCCGGCCACCATCGACGATCCGGCGATCCTGGACGAGATCGGCGAGCGGGTGCGGCAGCTCGGCTATCCCAGGCCCTGATTCTCAGCGGCAGTAGGTGCTCGAGCGGTACCGCGCCGTGTCCAGATGGAAGTGGTCCTGGTGGAAGCGGTCGGATCCGGGGCCGAGGACGGTGTTGAACGGTCCGCAGGCCGCAGCGTGGAGCCGCTTCAGGAGCCACCGGTCCTTGTGGTTGCGCCACCCCCGGAGCACGCTGATCTCGGTCTCGTCCTCGAGCTGGAACGCGGCGATGTCGATCGCGTGCCCCTTGCCGTGCTGGGAGATCTTCGCGCCGGGCTTGCTGTTGCGGGTGCGGCAATCGTAGTGCGCCACGACCCGCAATCCCGAGATACCGCCGCCCCGTCCCCCCACGACCGGGCGCACCGTGCCCCTGATCCAGGCCGAGAGCGCCCGTGCCGTGCCGCAATCGATGGTGGCCGGCTGGCTGAGGGCCACGCCGTCGACATGGCTGATCCGGACCGGAAGGGCGACGCCGCAGGCGTCGAGCCGGCCCTCGATCTCGGGCAGGGGAGCGCCGACAAGACCGGGATCGCCACAGAGCGCGCCCGTGGCGGAGGCGGAGCGCGGCCGCGCCGCGACGACGGTTCGGGCGATCGCCGGTCGGGCGGAGGGGCGCGGGCTGACCAGGAGACCGAACGAGAGCTCCGGCCCCGGCGGTCTCCCGGCCGGCAACCTCCCGGTCGCCGGCGCGGCAACGAGCCGGGGTTCTGGCCGACCGAACTGGACGGGCGCTTTCGCGGCCGCACCCGCCTGCAGGGGCCAGAGTAGGAGGATCGCCGCGATGCCGGCGCGACCGGCCTTCGTCATCCTCCGCGGCCCCTGAACTCCGAGACAGCCTCCACGACCCGGCGGCAGGCCCCCTCGTCCCCGACCGTGATCCGGAGGCAATGGGGCAGCTTGTACCCGCCGACCCGTCGCACGATGATCCCCCGCGCGCGCAGATGGGCGTCGCAGGCGGCGGCCTCCTCCTCGCTGCCGAACCGCGCGAGGACGAAGTTCGCGGTCGAGGTATCCGACGGCACTCCGGCCTCCGCGAGCCCCTTCGCCAGCCATGATCTGAGCCGCGCGTTCTCCGCCCGGCTCCGGTCCACGTAGGCCCGGTCGCGGACGGCGGCCTCGGCGGCGGCGAGCTGAAGCGTTCCGAGATTGAACGGGCCCCGCACCCGGTTCAGCACGTCGGCCACGTGACCGGGCGCATAGGCCCAGCCGACCCGGAGCCCGCCGAGACCGTAGAATCTTCGAGAAGGTGCGCGTCATCACCACGTTCTCCCGCGCCTCCACTAGGGCGGCCCCCCCGTCGAACCCGTCCACGTAATCCGCGTAGGCCCCATCGAGGACAAGGATCGTGCCGGGGGGAAGTTCCGCCGCCAGGCGGCCGACCTCGTTCGCCCCGATCATTGTGCCGGTCGGGTTCGCGGGATTGGCGATGAAGACGAGTCGCGTCCGGGGGCTGACCGCCGAGAGGATGGAATCCGCGTCGACCCGGCGCTCCCGTTCGGCCACCTCGACGGGTTCCGCGCCCGCCGACAGGGCGGAGAGGCGGTACATCGAGAAGCCGTGCTCGGTGTGGATGACCTCCGTTCCGGGGCCCGAATAGGCGACGCAGAGCAGGTTGATGAGCTCGTCCGATCCCGCGCCGCAGACGATCCGCCCCGGATCGAAACCATGCATCTCGGCGATCGCCCCGCGCAGCGCGGCATGGTCGCTCGGTGGATAGAGATGGAGGAGTTGCGCGGTCTCCCGCAGCGCCGCGATGGCGCTCTCCGGCGGTCCGGCCGGGTTCTCGTTCGAGGACAGCTTCACCACGTCCGACACGCCCTCCAGACGGCTTTCGCCGCCCCGGTAGGGCGCGATCCGAAGGATGCCCGGCTTCGGTTCGATCGCGTGGCTCATCGCTGCCTCCTGCTCTCCCGGTTACCTAGACCCGCGGCGGCGGTGGAGCCAGTCCGCATCGGCCGCGAGCCGAGGGGTCGGCGACGGGACGGCCGCTGCTGGCACGAAATGGTCGGGGCCGCGTCGGAACGCGGCCCCGAGAACGATCGGAACGAATTCTTCCGGAAATCGGCGCCTCCGCCGCCGATTCTCGCAGAAGCGACCTATTCGGCCGGCTGCTGCTTCACCCCCGGTGCCTCGGCGTCAGCATCCTCGATGATCGGGGTCCCGATCGCCATGAGGATGCCGTAGATCGCAGCGATCCCGATCGGCAGCGTCAGGTACCACGGGATGCCGTATCCGGTCGGGATCAGGCCGACGACGAGCGCGACCCCCCCGACCGTCAGCGCATAGGGAATCTGCGTGCGGACGTGGTCGATATGGTTCGACCCCGACGCCACCGACGAGATGATCGTCGTGTCCGAGATCGGCGAGCAATGGTCGCCCCACACGCTGCCGGCGAGGATCGTGCCGATCGTCGCATAGAGGATGTATCCCGAATCCTCCATTCCGAGCCCGGCATTCTGCATCAGCGCCCAGATGAGCGGCACCGCCAGCGGCAGCAGGATGCCCATCGTGCCCCAGCTCGTGCCGACCGCGAAGGAGACGGCGGCCGACAGGATGAACAGGATCGCCGGCAGCCAGGCCGGCGGGATCGTGTCGCCGAGGACCGAGACGAGATAGCTCGCCGTGTGGAGATCCTCGGCGATGGCCGAAAGCGCCCAGGCCAAGGTGAGGATGATCATCACGAACAGCACAGAGCGCAGCCCTTTAAACCAGGCCGTCATGGTCTCCTTCAACGTCAGGAGACCCTGTCCGATGGACAGCGCCGCGGCCAGGATCACCGAGACGAGCGCCGCCCAGACCAGCGCCGTGTTGCCGTCGGCCGAGCCCATGATGGCGCGGAGCGAATCGCCCTCGCCGGTGACGTAGAGGCCGGCCGCGACCATCACGATGAGAAGACCGATCGGCAGGATCGCGTTGATCGAGCGGCGGGTGACGCCCTCCTTCAGGGTCAGCTCGTCGCCGCCTTCCTCTTCGGCGTTCTCCTCGTCGAGCTCGTCGCGCCTGACGGCGCCGGTCTCGAGCGCTCGCTTCTCGGCCTTGGCCATGGGCCCGAAATCCCGTCCCGTCCAGCCGACCAGGATCACCATGGCGAGCGCGAAGATCGGGTAGAAGTTGTAGGGCAGGGCATTGAGGAAGATCGAATAGGCGCTCTCGCTGTGGGAGATGTCGCTCATCGATTCCTGGATCAGCCCGAGCTGGTAGCCGATCCAGGTGGAGATGATGGCGATCGAGGCGAGCGGCGCGGCCGTCGAATCGACGATGTAGGCGAGCTTCTCCCTGCTGATCCGCATCCTGTCGGTGACCGGCCGCATCGTGTTGCCGACGATCAGCGAGTTGGCGTAGGTCGAGAAGAAGATCGCGAACCCGAGCCCGCAGGAGCCGAGCTGCGTGCGCCGCCGGGTCTTGGCGATCGAGGCGATCCGGTCGGCGATCGCGTGCGCGCCGCCGTTGCGGTAGATGATTCCGATCATCCCGCCCATCATCAGCGTGAAGATGACGATCTGCATGTGGCTCTTCGAGCCGTCCGGGGGCACCAGCGCCTCGAGCACGTAGATCTGGATGGTGTCGAGCAGGCCGAACCAGATCCCCGGGATCGACAGCCCGTAGGTGAACCACGACCCGATGGCGATGCCGAGGAAGAGCGCCGGAACCACCTGACGGGTGGCCAGCGCGATGCCAATGGCGAGGAGCGCGGGCAGGACCGACAGCCATCCCGGCATGGTGTTCGACCTGGCCTCGGCGAGGGTCTCGCCATTGCGCGAAAGGACCATGTCGAACGCGCCGCCTTCCGACACCGTGATGTCGGAAACGTCCGCCTCGACCGTCACGCCCTCCTCGACAGGTTCGAAGGCATCCGGCGCAACGTCGTAGTCCTGGCCCGCCACCGTCAGCTTGAGCGGACCGTCCGGCGACTCGGAGGCGGTGATCGTCTGGTCGAACGGTATGCCGGTGAGCACGACCCGCGGTGGCTCGAGAGAGAAATCCTGCGCCGCCTGGCTCTGCCCCTGCTCCTGGGCCGGAACGGAGACGGCGCAGACGCAGATGGCGATCGCCAGAAAAAGTCTCTGCAGATGGTTGATCATGAAAGAACCCCGTTTTCGTGCGGCCTTGGCCGCGCCCCGCCCTCGCGAACTCGTGACGTCCCGACTCGACGTTAGTCTGCAGGCGCGACGCGCCAAGGTCCGCGCACGAAAAAGGGCTGCCCCGAGTTCAAGTCCCTTACCGGACGTGTTGCCGAAGACTGCGGTTCGGCATGGTGCACAATAAGGCGGCACGACGAATGGCTCCTCCTGCGCGAAGATTTGCGTCCCGGACCGGCTGCGCCTAGCCTTCGCCCATGCGGAGTCGGAACCGCATGGGGCGGAAATCTCCTCGAATGGCCAGGCTCGTCTTCGGAATGAACCAGTCGTTGGACGGTCTTGTCGATCATGCGGCGTTCGCGCCCGGCCCGAGCTGTTCCGCCACTTTGTCGCGGAGGCGGAGGGTCAGACTGGTAGCATCTACGGCCGCAAGATCTACGGGATCATGCGATACTGGGACGATGACCATCCCGAATGGAATGCAGAGGAACGCGCCTTCGCAGCGGCATGGCGGGCGCAACCGAAATGGATCGTATCACGGTCGACGATTCCGGTCGGCGCGAACGCTGCGCTCGTTCAGGGTGATCTGGACCACGCGATCCGTGCAGTGAAGTCGGAGTATGAGGGTGAAATTGAACTGGCCGGCCCGGCTTTCGCGCACAGCCTTATCCGGCTCGGCCTGATCGACGAGTATCGCATCTACCTGCATCCGGTCGTGATCGGTCATGGCACGCCGTATTTTGCCGGGCCGCGGCCGCCGCTCGGACTATTGAGCTGCGATCGGATTGGTCAGGACGTGATAAGGTTGAGCTGCGCGCCGGAGTGACCCCACGCTTGGGTGGACACACCGCAATTCCCACCGCGATCCGGAAGCCCCAATTCCGACTATCCGCGTCCTCCTGCTCGACCGGCATGTTATATGGCTTCATCCCCGCAGGTCTCTGCGAGGGCGTGTCTCGTGAAAACCCAAATGTGCTGTGCGCTTCGTCTCTAGGCGCACCACGTGTGCGCGGGGGAGGGCCCCGTTCCGCCCGGATGTCGGGCCTAGTTCTGGGCGTAGTACTCGATGACGAGATTGGGTTCCATCTGCACCGGATAGGGCACGTCGCCGAGCGCGGGCGTCCGCACGAAGGTGGCACTCATCTTCGAGTGATCGACGTCGAGATAGTCGGGCACGTCGCGTTCGGGAAGCTGCGCCGCCTCCAGAACCTGCACGAGCTGCTTCGACTTCTGTCGCACCTCGATCACGTCGCCCTCCTTGACCTGATACGAGGGGATGTTGACCCGCTTGCCGTTCACCAGGACATGGCCGTGATTGACGAATTGACGCGCGGCGAAGACGGTGGGGACGAATTTCGCGCGATAGACGACGGCGTCGAGCCGCTGCTCGAGAAGCCCGATCAGGATCTCGCCGGTGTCGCCGCGGCGGCGCTCGGCCTCGGCGAAGATGCGGCGGAACTGCTTCTCTGTCAGGTCGCCGTAATAGCCCTTGAGCTTCTGCTTGGCGCGAAGCTGCAGGCCGAAATCGGATATCTTGCCCTTGCGGCGCTGGCCGTGCTGGCCGGGGCCGTATTCGCGGCGGTTCACCGGGCTCTTCGGGCGGCCCCAGATGTTCTCGCCCATGCGGCGGTCGATCTTGTACTTGGCAGAGGTGCGTTTGGTCACCGTCTGGTCTCCTTCGCTTGCGGAAGGGCGTTGTCCTTTGCCCCGGAGCTCGCTCCCCGGCGGCCGACAGGCTTCCCCTTGCGGGGGCCGCCAACACCAATGGAGCGCGCCTTATATGCCGCTCCCGCGATCTGTCAACAGCCCCGGCCGGCGGCCCGCGGCCCGGTCGGGGGCAGTCAGGAGCAGATACGTCCTTGGGCCCGGGTTGGCGACCGGTGCGCAGGGCGATAGATGAGAGCCGATCGAAGGAGGCGCCCGGATGGAGATCTGCCGGAGCAAGGACGAGATGCGGGCCGCGCGCGCCACGCTCGGCGCGGAGGGTGCCCGGGTCGGCCTCGTCCCGACGATGGGCTACCTGCACGAGGGTCATCTCGCCCTGATCCGCCGCGCGGCGGAGACCTGCGACAGGGTCGTGGCCTCGATCTTCGTCAACCCGACCCAGTTCGGACCCGGCGAGGATTTCGACGCCTATCCCCGCGACACCGACCGCGATCTGGAGCTCCTCCGGGAGGCCGGGGTCGACGCCGTCTTCCTGCCCGACATCGCCACCATGTATCCCGACGGGTCCGACACCCATATCGAGGTCGCGCGCCTGTCGCGCATCCTCGTCGGCCGGCTCCGGCCCGGTCACTTCCAGGGCGTCGCGACCATCGTCATGAAGCTGCTGAACATCGTGCAGCCCCATGCCGCCTTCTTCGGAATGAAGGACTTCCAGCAGCTTCGCGTCATCGAGGCGATGGTGCGCGATCTGGACATGCCGGTAGAGGTCGAGGGCGTGGAGATCGTCCGCGAGAGCGACGGCCTCGCCATGTCGTCCCGGAACGTCCGCCTCGCCTCCGCGCACCGCCAGGCGGCTCCCGCCCTCCACCAGGCGCTGAGGCTCGGCGCCGCCGCGATCGAGGACGGCGCCGGCGTGACCGAGGCGGCGGAGCGCGTCCGGGCCCGCCTTGCCGCGGCGGAGGGCGCGGAGATCATGTCGGTCGATCTGCGCGACGCGGAGACGCTCCGGCCCCTCCGGGGCGTCGCGCGGTCGCCCGTCGTCCTTCTCCTCGCCGTGCGGTTCGGCGATGTTCTCCTGATCGACAACATGGTCGCGACACCGAAGGAAAGCAGATGAGCACCGAGTCCACCGTTCGCCGCGTCACCGTCCCGAAGATCGCGGCGCGGAAGGGCGGCGACCCGATCGTCTCCCTCACCTCCTACCACGCCCACACCGCGGCCATCGTCGACAAGTATGCCGACTTCATCCTCGTCGGCGACAGCCTCGGCATGGTGATGCACGGCATGGAGACGACCGTCGGCGTGCCGCTCGATCTGATGATCATGCATGGCCGGGCGGTGGTGCGCGGCACGAAGCGCGCGCTCGTCGTGATCGACATGCCCTTCGGCAGCTACGAGGAGAGCCCGGGCGTCGCCTTCCGGAACGCCGCGCGCATCCTGAAGGAGACAGAATGCGGGGCGGTGAAGCTGGAAGGGGGACGCCGCATGGCCGAGACCATCCGCTTCCTGACCGAGCGCGGTGTCCCGGTGATGGCCCATATCGGCCTCACGCCCCAGTCGAGCCACGTGATGGGCGGGTTCCGCACCCAGGGGCGCGACGCGGAGACCTGGCCCGCCCATATCGAGGACGCCCGCGCCGTCGCCGAGGCGGGCGCCTTCGCGGTGGTCGTCGAGGGCGTCGTCGAGCCGCTTGCGCGCGAGATCACGCGCGCCGTTCCGATCCCCACCATCGGCATCGGCGCCTCGCCGGCCTGCGACGGCCAGATTCTCGTCCTCGAGGACATGCTCGGTCTCGGCGGCAGGCCGCCGAAATTCGTGAAGGTCTATGGCCGCCTCGGCGAGGAGATCGAGCGCGCGGTGAAAGGCTATGCCGAGGAGGTGAAGGCGCGCACCTTCCCGGCGGAGGAGCATACCTATCGTTGAGCGGGGCGAATGCCGCCGGTGCCGGGATGACGGGGAGCGATTCCCCCGCCCCTCGGCGGTGCAGGGGAAAGGATCCGGGACCCGATACCGGATTGCCGCCGGTGATAGGCGAAAATCCGCGATCAACGGGTCCCTCAGGGAGATATTGTTTCTAATACTTTCAAATAATTAACGAAATCTATACCGTCAGGTTGAGAATGAGGGGCCGGCGAAGGATGAAGTCGGAATAGACATTTTCTTTTGTGATTGTTCGACATGTCCTTGACCACGCCCTTCACTGAACTCGCCGCCGCGTTCCGCCTGTGCGAAGCGCAGCTGAAAGCCGCTCTGGTCCATCAGGGATCGACGCGCCTGCACGCCGCGCTCTTCCGGAAATCGAGCGAGATTCTCAACCAGATCGTGAATCACGCGCCATCGAGCCAAGAGGAACTCGACGAGATGCTGGACTTCTTCGCACGACGCCGGGTGGAGACGGTCGCGGCGCCGGTCGAGGAGTTCGACCACGTCTCGGTCCTTCTCGGGATCGAGCGCGGGGGGCTCCCGCGGCTCCAGGCGCCGATGTTCAGGCTGCGGCCGCATCCGGAGGAACTGCCGGGCATCGCCGAGATCGACGAGCTTGCCCGGTTCGTCACCCGAAGCTCGGCGCGCCTCGCCGCGCTCGGATCGGACGCCCGCTTCCTGGCGGTGAGTGGCCCGGCCGCCGCCTTCTACCGTTCGAAGCCGGGAAAGATGCTCGGACAGCACGCGCTCGAACTCGTGGGCTGCGGGCCGGAGCGCGAGGAGGACAAGCGCCGCCTCGGCCTCGCGCTCCGGGGCGAGCCGCAGGACTACACCTACAATTCCACGGGCTCCGACGGCGTGACGCGTGTCATCCGAACGCGGATCCGCCGGGTGCAGACCGCCAACGGCGTTCCCTACGCCGTCCTGTGGCTCGTCTCCGAGGAAGACGGCCCCGATCGCGCCTCGGACGCGGCCTGACCGTCAGACATCCGCCGGCAGCACCTGGTCGGGCGGCCGATGCCCGTCGGCGAAGGTCTTGATGTTGATGATGACCTTCTCGCCCATCTCCGCCCGGCCCTCCACGGTCGCCGAGCCCATGTGAGGCAGCAGGACGACATTCGCCAACCCACGCAGCTTCGGGCTGATCTCGGTGCCGTGCTCGAAGACGTCGAGTCCCGCGCCGGCGATCCGGCCCTGCTCCAGCGCGCGGGCGAGTGCGTTCTCGTCGATGACCTCCCCGCGCGAGGTGTTCACGATCACCGCGTTCTGCTTCATCAGCGCGATCCGCCGGGCGTTCATCAGGTGGAACGTCGAAGGGGTGTGCGGGCAGTTGATCGAGATCACGTCCATCCGCGCCGCCATGTGGTCGAGACTGTCGTGATAGGTCGCGCCGAGCGCCTCGGCGATCTGCGGCCGGACGGGACGGCGGTTGTGGTAGTGCACCTGCATCCCGAAGGCCGCCGCGCGCCGGGCGACCGCCTGCCCGATCCGCCCCATGCCGAGGATGCCGAGGCGCCGCCCCGCGATCCGCCCGCCGAGAAAGGCGTTGGGAGACCACCCCGTCCAGCTCTCGCTCTGCATCGTCGCGAGCCCCTCCGGGATGCGCCGGGTGACGGCGAGCAGGAGCGCCATGGTCATGTCGGCGGTGTCGTCCACCGTCACGCCCGGCGTGTTCGCCACGAGGATGCCGCGCTGCCGGGCGGTGCCGACATCGATATTGTCGACCCCCGAACCGTAATGGGCGATGAGCTTCAGGCGCTCGCCGGCGCGCGCGAGAAGGCTGGCGTCGATCCTGTCGGTCACCGTCGGCACGAGGACGTCGGCGCGCCCAACCGCGTCGACCAGTTCCTCGCGGGTCATCGGAGCGTCGGTCTCCCGCAACTCCGCGTCGAAGAGTTCGCTGAGGCGCTCCTCGACGGTCTCGGGCAGGCGTCGCGTGACGACAACACTCAGGCGATCAGCCGGCATCGGGTCCTCCTAGGCAATTTCCTTCCGGCGCGGTTTGGCGCAAAGTGGCCGGGATCGGGAGGCGGCACAAGCCGTCCCCGCAGGGCCCGCGGAAGCGGGCCGCATGAGCAGAGGCGATCCGGGCGGACAGATGACCTTGCGTGCGTTCTTTCTGGGGCTGATCGGAGCGGTCCTGCTGGCCGGCGGAGCCCATGCGGCGGACACGGTACGGGGCCCGGTGACGAACCTCCCGATGCCGCGCTACGTGTCGCTGAAGACGGCGAAGGCCAATGTCCGTCGCGGCCCCTCCCTCGGCCACCGGATCGACTGGGTTTATCGCCGCGAGGCTCTGCCGCTCAGGATCGTGGCCGAGCACGGTCACTGGCGCCGGGTCGAGGACCCGGACGGGCAGGGTGGGTGGGTCCATTACGCGCTCCTGTCCGGCGTCCGAACCGCCCTCGTCGAGACGGAGGAGACGGAATTGCACCTGAAGCCCGTCGCCGAAACGCCTGTGATGGCGGTGGCGCAGCACGGCGTCGTCGCGCGGATCGAGGAATGCGGGCCGCGCTGGTGCCGGCTCAGCAAGGACGGATACCGCGGCTGGGCGGAGAAATCGGCGCTCTGGGGCGTCGGACCGGACGAGATCATCGATTAGCGGCCGGCCTCAGGCGGCCGGCTCGAGCAGCCGCCGGGCGATCACCTGCGCCTGGATCTCCGCCGCGCCCTCGAAGATATTGAGGATGCGCGCGTCGCAGAGGATGCGGCTGATCGGATATTCCGTCGCGAAGCCGTTGCCGCCGTGGATCTGCAGCCCGTTATCGGCCGCCGCCCAGGCGACCCGTGCCCCGAGCAGCTTTGCCATTCCCGCCTCGAGATCGCAGCGCCGGCCGTGATCCTTCTGCGCGGCCGAGAAGTAGGTGAGCTGCCGCGCCACCATGATCTCCACCGCCATCATCGCGAGCTTGCCCGAGACGCGCGGGAACTCGATCAGGGCGCGGCCGAACTGCTTGCGATCCTCCGCATAGCGCAGGGCCGCGTCGAGCGCCGATTGCGCGACGCCGATGGCCCGCGCCGCGGTCTGTATCCGGGCCGATTCGAAGGTCTCCATGAGCTGCTTGAAGCCGCGCCCCTCCTCGCCGCCGAGCAGGTTCTCGCCCTTCACCGCGAAGCCGTCGAAGCCCAGCTCGTATTCCTTCATGCCGCGGTAGCCCAGAACCTGGATCTCGCCGCCCGAGATCCCCGCGTCGGGGAAGGGCGCCGCATCGGTGCCTGGCGTCTTCTCGGCGAGAAACATCGACAGGCCGGAATAGTTCGTCGTCTCCGGATCGGTCCGCGCCAGGAGCGTCATCACGTGGGTGCGCGCCGCGTGGGTGATCCAGGTCTTGTTGCCGGTGATCCGCCAGTCCTCGCCCGCGCGCACGGCGCGGGTCCTGAGCGCGCCTAGATCGGATCCGGTATTCGGTTCGGTGAAAACGGCCGTGGGAAGGATTTCGCCGCTCGCGATTCCCGGAAGCCACCGTTCCTTCTGCGCCTCCGTGCCGCCGCAGAGGATCAGTTCCGCCGCGATCTCCGAGCGGGTGCCGAGGGAGCCCACACCGATATAGCCGCGCGAGAGTTCCTCGGAGACGACGCACATGGAGGCCTTCGACAGGCCGATCCCGCCGTATTCCTCCGGGATCGTCAGGCCGAAGACGCCGAGTTCCGCCATCTCGCCGATCACGTCCATCGGAATCAGCTCGTCCTTCAGGTGCCAGTCATGGGCGTGAGGCTCGACCCTCTCGAGCGCGAAGCGCCGGAACTGCTCCCTGATCATCTCGAGCTCGTCCTCGAGCCCGGTGCGCCCGACGGTGATCTCCGCGGAGCGCTCCCGCATCAGCGCCACCAGCCGCGCCCTTGCGGCGGGAATGTTCCCCCGCTCCATCAGGAGCCGCGTGTCGTCGGTCAGGAAGGCCGCGCGGTCCTCCTCCGTCAGGCCCAGATCCTGCGGGCGGAGGATCTCCCCCTGGCTCATCGGAATGCCGCCGTCGATCTGGCAGAGGTACTCGCCGAACGCGATCTGCAGGAGAAGCTCCTCGATCTCGCCGAACTGGCCTTTCTCCCGAAGCGCCTCCGCCCAGGACTGCATCTGCCGCAGCGCCTCGACATAGGTGGCGAGCCAGGCCAGCCCGTGCGCCGCCACCTGGTTCTGCTCGAGCGCCCGTGCCGAGACGCGGCCCTCCGGCGCGACCGCCGCGCGCAGCCGCTCGGTGGCCTTCTCCTGCAGCGCCTCGGCGACCGGAACGCACCGTGCCGTCGTGGCCGGCAGGTCTGTCAGGACCCCGGAGCCGGGGGCGGCGAGCGTTGCGTCCTGTCCGTCGTGGGGCATCGGAGCCTCCTTCGCTGCATCTGCGAAGGCGACCTACCGTGCCGCATCCCGCCGCGCAAGAAGATTTCGCGGAGACGTTCCGGGAAGTACGAAAATGGCGTGCCGATTCGGGGTGCGGCTCATGCCGCACTGCGGTAAGCCGCCGGAATGGGTCTCGACATCCTCCCTCCCGCGCTCCTCGCCTTCGCCGTCGGGGTGACGCTTGTGGCCGGCTTCGTGAAGGGAACGGTCGGCTTCGCGATGCCGCTCATCATGCTCTCGGGCATGTCGATCCTGATCGATCCGGTGATCGCCATTGCCGGACTGATCGTTCCCACCTTCGCCTCGAACCTCCTGCTGATCGCGCGGGCGGGGCGCAGCGAGGCGATGGCGGCTGCCTGGGACTTCCGGCGCTACATCGTGGCGGCCTGCGCGACGATCTTCGTCGCGACGCAGTTTCTCGTCATGATCTCCCCGCGCAGCGTCTATCTCGTGGTCGGCATACCGGTGCTCGCGATGTCCGCGATCCAGCTCGTCGGCGTGAGCTTCGCGCTTCGTCCCGACCGCCGCCCCGTCGGCGATATCGTCGTCGGCGCGGTGGCGGGGGCGGTGGGCGGAATCTCCGGGAGCTGGGGACCGCCGACCGTGCTCTACCTCCTGGCGCTCGACATCGAGCAGAAGCGGCAGCTCAGCGTCCAGGGCGTGGTCTATTTCCTCGGCTCGACGATGCTGATCGTCGGCCACCTGACCTCCGGCGTGCTCGACCGCCGGACGATCCCGCTCTCGCTCCTGCTGCTCCTCCCGGCGGCGGCCGGAATGGGGCTCGGATTCCGTCTGCGCGATCGCCTGGATCCCGGCATCATCCGGCAGGCGACCCTGATCGTGCTGATCCTCGCCGGCGCCAATCTCGTCCGGCGAGGCATCTTCGGCTAGGTCCGCGCCCTCACCGGCCGACGGAGATCTCGCGGTCTTCGGGAAGCGCCGCGTCGGACTCGAACTCGAAGCCCTTCGCCTGCTCGATCTGCTGATCGGTCATCTCCTTCAGCGTGATCGTGCCGTCGCTCAGCGACACGTCGGAGAGGTTCACGGGCACCTGCGTGTCGCCGATGCCGAGGAACCCGCCGCTCGACACCACCAGCTCCGCCGCGCCGTTCCGCTCGATCACCGCCTCGGGCTGGCCGAGCTCGTCGCCGTTCGCGGTGACCACGGTCATGCCGAGGACGTCGCCGACCGTCATCGTCTGGCCGCCGCCCGAGGACGCGCCCGGGGCGGAGCCCGATTGGGCATCGCCGCCACCCGAGGCGGCATCCTCCTGCTCCGCCTCGCCAGCCGGCTGCGCCTCGGGCTGGCCGCCGGCCTGTTCCTCGCCGGAGGATTGCTGCTGCTGCCCGTTGTTCGGCGCGTCGCTTTCGCCGCTGCCCTGGGTGTCGCCCTGCGACCCGCCGCCGGAGCCACCCGAGCCCTGCTGTTCGCCCGACGAGGAGTCGCCGGAGGATTGGCCGCTCGTGGAGTCGCCGGATTGCTGCGCCTGCTGCCCGCTCGACTGGTCGCCCGATTGCTGGCCGCCCGATTGCTGACCGCCCAACTCGCCGCCGGAGCCGGCCTGCGCCTGGCGCTGCTGGCGTTCCTCCTCCGTCTCGTAGGTCACGCTCGGCTCGCCCGCCTGCGTCACCTCGACGGTCGGCTGCTGGGTCATGGTCACGGACACGTTCGGCTCGGCGCCGTTCAGGCTCACCCTCGGCTCGCCGCGGCTGATGTCGATCTGCGGCTCGCCCTGCGGCTCGGCCATCTCCACGTTCGGCTCGCCCGAACTGGTGGTGACGTTGCCGCCGGCGTTGCCGCCGCCGCCGGACGCTCCGTCGCCGCCCGATTCCGACGCACCGCCCCTGGAGGCACCGGCGACGCCCTGTCCGCTCGATCCGCCGGACCCGTCGCCGACCTGCAGATCGATCGTCGGTTCCGCCTGGGTGACGGAGACCGTCGGCTCGCCCTGTTGGATCTCCACCTGCGGATCGTCGGAGGAGACCTGCACCTCCGGATCGCTGGAGAGGATGTAGACGCTCGGCGCGGGGATCTCGACCCGGACCACGATGTTCGGGATCTCGACCGAAATGTTCGGCTGCTTCTGCACCAGCTGGATGTCGGGCGCGATGTTCTGCACCGACACGGAGGGCTGGGCGGGCGTCACGCTGACCGTCGGGCCGGGGACCTGCACGTCGACCTCCGGATCCGGCACCGTGGCTTCCGCGGTCACCGTCTCGGTCGCGTCGATCGCGCCGGAACTCTGGGCCTGCGGCTGCTGATCGCCCTGCTGCTGGCCGTCCGATTGCTGCTTCGAGGACTGCTGATCGGAGGAATGACCCGATCCCTGCTGGTCGGCCGACTGGCCGCCCGATTGCCCGCTTCCGGACTGTTCGCCGCCGGACTGAGCCGATTGCTGCCCGGACGAGGTGCCATCCGAATCCTGAGACGCCTGCTGCTCGCTCGAGGCGTCTCCCGACTGGTCCGAGCCTTCGCCCTGAGCAGATTGCTGCTCGGTGGACCCGCCGGAGCCCTGCGATCCGCTCTCCCCGCCGCCGGAGGATTGCGATCCGTCGCCCTCAGAGGCTTGCGATTCGCCGCCATCGGACGATTGCGCGCCTTGCGACTCTCCGCCGGAGGACTGGCCGCCGCCCTCGCCGGCTGAACCCGACCCGTCCGGTTGACCGCCGCCCGCGTCGGAGCTGCCGGCCGACTCACCCGAGCCGCTGTCGCCCGACCCCTCACCGTCGCCTGACCCCTCGCTGTCGCCTGACCCGCCGCCTGCCTGGGCGAGTTGCTGCTCGAAATCCGCGCAATCCGCGCCAACATCGTCGTTGATCGCCGTCACGAGGTCGCGCGGCGAGACCATCTCGATCGGCTGCTGGGCCTCGGTGATCGCCTGCCCCAGCGCCTGGCATTCGGGACTCTTGCTCGAGAGCTGCTCCTGGTTGATCTCGATCGTCTGCGCGGTGGCCGCGCCGGCGAGCGGCAGGGTCAGCGCGGTGGACAGCAAGAGCTTTCGGGTCGGCGCGGTGAGGTTCATCGGATCACTCCCTGATCGTTGGATGGGCCTTTGGCCCTCGCAGGATCAAGCCGAGGTGGGTCCGAATGTTCCAGCAAAAACGCCGCCCCGGGCCGCTGCCGCGGGCCCGGTCGTCGCGTTTCAGCCGAGCGCGATGGCGCGCACGTCGTCGTCGATATGGCCCTCGTACTGGGCGAAGTTCTCCGAGAACATGGCGACCAGCTTCTGCGCCTGCGCGTCATAGGCGGCGGCGTCGTCCCAGGTCCGGCGCGGGTTCAGCAGCAGGTCCGGCACGCCGGCGACGGAGACCGGCACCTCGAACCCGAAATTCGGATCCTTGCGGAACTTCGCGCGGTCGAGCGAGCCGTCGAGCGCCGCCGTGAGCAGCGCGCGGGTGGACTTGATCGGCATCCGGCTGCCCTCGCCGAAGGCACCGCCGGTCCAGCCCGTGTTGACCAGCCAGCAGGTGGCCCCGTGCTTGGCGATCTTCTTCTTCAGCAGCTCGCCATAGACTTCCGGACGCCGCGGCATGAACGGCGCGCCGAAACAGGTGGAGAAGGTCGGCTGCGGCTCGGTGACGCCGCGCTCGGTCCCGGCGACCTTGGCGGTGAAGCCCGACAGGAAGTGGTACATCGCCTGCGCCGGCGTCAGCCGGGCGATCGGGGGCAGCACGCCGAAGGCGTCGCAGGTCAGCATGATGACGTTCTTCGGATGCCCGCCGAGCGCCGTCTCGCTGGCATTCGAGATGTAGTGCAGCGGGTAGGCGCAGCGCATGTTCGCCGTCAGACTGTCATCCTCGAAATCCAGCTCCCGGGTGACGGGGTCGTAGACCATGTTCTCGATCACCGTCGCGAAGCGTTCGGTCGTCGCGTGGATCTCCGGCTCGGCCTGGGCGTCGAGCCCGATCGTCTTGGCGTAGCAGCCGCCCTCGAAGTTGAACGTGCCGCGCTCCGACCAGCCGTGCTCGTCGTCGCCGATCAGCACCCGGGAAGGGTCGGCCGAGAGCGTCGTCTTGCCGGTCCCCGACAGCCCGAAGAACACCGCCGTGTCCACCGGGTTGCCCGGCGCGTGGTTGGCCGAGCAGTGCATCGGCATGATGTCCTTCTCGGGCAGCAGGTAGTTCAGCACCGTGAAGACCGACTTCTTGTTCTCGCCGGCATATTCCGTGCCGCCGATCAGGATCAGCCGCTGGTCGAAGCTGATCGCGATGACCGTCTCCGAATTGCAGCCGTGCGTCTTCGGATCGGCGCGGAAGCTCGGGCAGTTGACGATGGTGAAGTCGGCGGTGAACTCGTCGAGAGCCGCTCGGTCCGGCCGGCGCAGCAGGTGGCGGATGAAGAGCGAGTGCCATGCGAGCTCGGTGACGACGCGCACGTCGAGCCGGTGCGCCGGATCCGCGCCGCCATAGAGATCCTGCACGAAGTAGTCGCGCCCCTGCATGTGCGCGAACATGTCCGTCTTCAGCCGGTCGAAGGCCTCGGGCTCCATCGGCGGGTTGTTCTCCCACCAGATCGCGTCTTCCACCGAGGCGGTGCGGACGACGAACTTGTCGTTCGGCGACCGGCCGGTATGCTTGCCGGTCGCGACGAGGACCGTGCCGCCGCGTCCGAGCCTGGCCTCGCCGCGGGCCAGCGCCGCCTCGACGAGCTGCGGCTCGGTCGGATTGTAGTGGACGGAGCCGAGGCCGCTGATCCCCTGGCTCTCGAGGGTATGATCCGGGTTCACGCGTCCGTCGGCCATATGGGATCGTCCTGTCTCGAAATCCGTACGCGCCCGCCTCCGGGCGATCCTTGCTATCACGGGAGCGCCGGTCGCGAACAGGGAGGTTAGCGCAACCGCGGGAGGTTAACGCAACCATCCCCGCCGTCCGGATCCGGTTTAAGCTGACCGAAACACTTTTCGCGCATGCATCCGGGCAATGATCCGGTCGGCTCGCCCGCCCTTGTTTCCGTATTGGAAATGGAGCGGCGGGTCCGGTGCGGAGCAGAGGCGCCCGAACCGGCGCGGCACGCGGGACCGAAGGATCACGCTTATGTCTAGAATCGCCCTGGTCGACGACGACCGCAACATCCTCACGTCCGTGGCGATGACGCTGGAGGCCGAGGGCTTCGAGGTCGAGACCTACAACGATGGCCAGCAGGCGCTCGACGCCTTCTCGCGGAGGATGCCCGACATGGCCGTCTTCGACATCAAGATGCCCCGGATGGACGGCATGGACCTGCTCCAGCGGGTCCGCCAGACCTCGCCCATGCCGGTCATCTTCCTGACCTCCAAGGACGAGGAGATCGACGAGGTCCTGGGGCTCAGGATGGGAGCCGACGACTACGTCAGGAAGCCCTTCTCCCAGCGTCTCCTGGTGGAGCGGATCCGCGCGCTGCTGCGGCGCCAGGAGGTGCTGTCGGGCGAGGCGCCCGCCGCGCGGGAGGCGGCCCAGTCGATGGTCCGCGGCCAGCTAACGATGGACCCCGCCCGCCACGCGGTCACCTGGAAGGGCCGGGCGGTCTCCCTGACCGTCACCGAGTTCCTGCTCCTGCAGGCGCTCGCCCAGCGTCCGGGCTTCGTCAAGAACCGCGACCAGCTCATGGATGTGGCCTACGACGACCAGGTCTATGTCGACGACCGCACAATCGACAGCCACATCAAGCGTCTGCGGAAGAAGATGCGCCAGATCGACGCGACCTTCTCGGCCATCGAGACGCTCTACGGCATCGGATACCGCTACAACGAGGAATAGGTTCGGCAGGATGAGCGCGGAATCCGACACCGGCGGCGCCGAGACGGCCCCGGGCGAGGACTGGCTGCGGCGCGCGCGCGCCAGGGGCGACGGGGTGCGGCGCATCGGCCGGATCGCGGTCAACCGCTCGCCGCTCGCGCGCAAGATCGTCGCGTTCAACCTTATCGCGATCCTGATACTGGTGGCGGGCATCACCGTGCTCGACCCGTCCCGCGCCTCGCTTCTCTACCAGCGCAAGCTCGGTCTCGTTTCCGAGGCGGAACTCGTCGCCGACGTGTTCGAGGCCGCGCTCGCGGGGCAGGGGGCTATCGGTCTCGGCGCCGGACTCGACCCCGCGGAGACCCTGGCCGCGCTCGACCTGCCCGGCCCGTCCGAGATCTTCGTCTTCGATCCGGACATGGAGCTCCTGGCCACGACGCGCGGGCGGGACCGGCCCTCCCGCGCCGCCACCGCCGGACTCGAGACCGAGCGGCGGAAGTCGCTGGTGGTCGAGGCGGTGGAGCGGCTCGCGGGCGCGGCGGACCGGCTCCTGGGGCGGACCGCCGACCCGGAGGCCGAGGCGGAGACGCAGCGCCTCGCGCATCGCCTCGTCGCCCGCAGTCTCGCCGGCGGCACCCATGTCGAGACCAATCTCGTGAAGGACGGCCGGACCGTCTTCGCCGCCGCGACGCCGATCCTGCACGGGGGCGAGATCCGGGGCGCGGTCGCGCTCACCTCCGGTGCCGGGGAGATCGACGCGCTCGTCCGCGCCGAGCGCGAGCAATTCCTGCAGATGGTCGTGATCGCGATTCTCGTCTCCATCGGACTGAGCCTCGTCCTCGCCTCCACGATTGCCAACCCGCTCTCCGACCTCGCCGCCGCCACCGAGATCGGCCGCGACCGCAGCGAACGGGCGATGCGGCCGAATCGCGTTCGCATCCCCGACCTCACGGCGCGGCGCGACGAGATCGGCCGGCTCTCCGCGGGACTGCGCGGCCTCGTCACGGCGCTCTACGACCGGATCGACGCGAACGAGCAGTTCGCTGCCGACGTGGCGCACGAAATCAAGAATCCGCTCGCCTCCCTGCGCTCCGCCGCGGGCTCGTTGCGGATGGTGACGCGGCCCGACCAGCAGGCCCGCCTGTTCGACGTGATCGAACACGACGTCCGCCGCATGGACCGCCTGGTGACAGACATCTCATACGCCTCTCGGCTCGACAGCGAGCTGGTCAGGGAGGACGAGGAGCGGTTCGACCTCATCGCGGTGCTCTCGGGCATCGCCGATCTTCTCGGGCCGGACGCGGCGAGCAGGGGCATCGTATTCGTCACCAACCTTCCCGCCGACCCCGTTCCGGTGGACGGTCTGGAGAGCCGGCTCGCGCAGGTCTTCGTCAACCTCGTCACCAACGCGATCTCGTTCTGCGGCGACTGCGACACGATCCGCATCTGGGCGCGCCGGCGGCCCGACCGGGTGCTCGTCGTCGTCGAGGATACCGGCCCCGGCATTCCCGAATCGGCGCTGACGAAGATATTCGGCCGGTTCTATTCGGAGCGGCCGGTTGGCCAGTTTGGAAATAATTCCGGTCTGGGTCTCGCGATATCGAAGCAGATCGTGGAAGCTCACGGAGGAGTGATCTGGGCCGAGAACATACCCCGTGCCGCGACGGACCCGGACCCCGGAAGCCTCGGTGCCCGCTTCGTCGTGGGCCTGCCGCTGTGAGCGCCGGGCCGGAGACCGTCCATGCCAGCGCGGTGGCCGTGTCGCGGCGGGCCGTGCTGATCCGCGGCGCGGCCGGCAGCGGCAAGTCCGCCCTGGCCCTCGCCCTCGTCGCCCGCGGAGGCCGCCTCGTGGCGGACGACCGCACCCGTCTGGCCCGACACGGCGCGGCCGTCCTGGCCTGGGCCCCGCCCGCGATCCTCGGCCTCGTGGAGGCGCGGGGCGTGGGTGTCCTGCGGGTCGAGCCCGCCCCGCCCAGCCGTCTCGCGCTGGTGGTCGATCTCGACCGGGCGGAAACGGAGCGCCTGCCGCCGCACCGCCGCTGCGACCTTCTCGGCGTCTCGCTTCCCCTTGTCCTCGGGGCGGGCAATCCGCATATCGCGGATGCGATCGGCCTTCTGCTCGCGACGGGCGGGCGGGCGGATCGGTGAACGGCCCGTCGGCGGAGCCGGGCGCCGGGCGGTCATCCGGGCCACACCGCCCGGATTTTGAGGCGGGATGGATGACCAAGGCTCTTGCGGCCGCAGCATCGCGGGTGTCAATTTCCGTGGGGGAGGTCGCGCAGCGCGTCGGAGGGGCGCTGCGACCAAGTGAGGATAGAGGGCCGTGATCGGCATCGTCATCGTCGCGCATGGGGGACTCGCCCGCGAACTTCTCGCGGCCGTGGAGCATGTCGTCGGGCCGCAGCCCGGCCTCCGTGCCGTCTCAATAGAACCCGAATGCAACAGGTCCATGAAGCAGGCGGAGATCTGCTCCGCCGCCGATTCGGTGGACGAGGGACAGGGCGTGGTCATCGCGACCGACATGTTCGGGGGCACGCCCTCCAACCTCTCCCTCTGCGCCTGCCGGTCGGGAGACCGGCGAATTCTCTACGGCGCGAACCTTCCCTGCCTCATCAAGCTCGCCAAGTCCCGCCACCTGTCGGTGACCGAGGCCGTGGCGGCCGGGCTCATGGCCGGACGCAAGTATCTCGACACGATCGCCAAGCCCGCGCCCGAGCTGAAACTCGCGAGCAGCCT
The DNA here is from genome assembly GCA_963776705.1 of uncultured Alphaproteobacteria bacterium. Lineage (GTDB taxonomy): Bacteria > Pseudomonadota > Alphaproteobacteria > Rhodobacterales > Rhodobacteraceae > Palleronia. The sequence goes on along the minus strand of CAVZOA010000016.1, from coordinate 8,234 downwards.
CCCCTAGCCCATGGTCGTCCGGCGGTTCGAGATCATGAACGAGAAGGGTCTGCACGCGCGCGCCTCCGCGAAGCTGGTGGAACTGGTCGAGTCGCATGATGCCTCGGCCGAGATCCGCCACGACGGCCAGTGCGCCTCGGGCGACAGCATCATGGGCCTGCTGATGCTCGCCGCCCATCGCGGCGCCACGATCGAGGTCGAGACCTCCGGGCCGGAGGCCGAGGCGCTGGCCGCGGCCCTCGAGACCCTCGTCTCCAGCCGGTTCGGCGAAGACATGTGACCCGCCCGGTCGTGTCGCCCCTCGCCGAGCCGGGCCGCGCCGACGCGTGCCTGTGGTGGAACGATGCCGGGCGTCCGCGGTTTCGTCCCGAACAGGAGCGCTTCCCGCATGTTCGACTGGATTTCCGGCGTGATCGACCAGATGGGCTATCTGGGCATCGCCGTCCTCATGTTCGCCGAGAACGTCTTTCCGCCGATTCCGTCCGAACTCATCATGCCGCTCGCCGGGTTCAACGCCGCCCGGGGAACGATGAACTTCTGGGGCGTTCTCTCGGCGGGCGTCGCCGGATCGCTCGCCGGCGCGATCCTGTGGTACTGGATCGGGCGCAAGGTCAAGGCGCGGCGCATCCGCCGCCTCGCCGCCCGGCACGGCCGCTGGCTGACGGTCAGCCCCGACGAGTTCGACAGCGCCCAGGGCTGGTTCGACCGCCACGGCGGCATGGCGGTCTTCCTCGGCCGCCTGATCCCCACCGTGCGGACCTTCATCTCCGTGCCGGCCGGGCTCCTGCCCATGCCGCTCGGCACCTTCCTCGCCTACACCACAATCGGCACCACGCTCTGGACCGCCTTCCTGACCGGGGCGGGCTATCTGCTCGAAAGCCAGTACGAGCGCGTGCAGGCGTGGCTCAACCCGGTCTCCACGGCCGTGGTCGTGGGTCTCGTCGCCTTTTATCTCTGGCGCGTGGCGACCTATCGCCGGCGGGTGCCCGAGCCGCCGCCGGAGGATCAACGCGTCGGCACCGGCTCCTCGCCGCGATAGTCGTAGAAGCCGCGGCCCGACTTGCGGCCGAGCCAGCCCGCCTCGACGTATTTCGTCAGCAGGGGGCAGGGGCGGTATTTCGGGTCCGCCAGCCCGTCATAGAGCACGTTCATGATCGCGAGGATCGTGTCGAGGCCGATGAAGTCCGCCAGTTCCAGCGGCCCCATCGGATGGTTCGTGCCGAGCCGCATCGCCTTGTCGATGGAGCGCACGTTGCCGACTCCCTCGTAGAGCACGTAGACCGCCTCGTTGATCATCGGCACCAGGATGCGGTTGACGATGAAGGCCGGGAAATCCTCCGCCGTCGAGGCCGTCTTGCCGAGCCTGTCGACGACCCCCATCATCGTCTCGAAGGTCGCGTCGTCGGTGGCGATGCCGCGGATCAGTTCCACCAGGCTCATCACCGGAACCGGGTTCATGAAGTGCAGCCCCATGAACTTCTCCGGCCGGTCGGTCTTGGACGCGAGCCGGGTGATCGAGATCGAGGAGGTGTTCGAGGTCAGGATCGTGCCTTCCCTCAGCACCGGCACCAGCTCCTTGAAGATCGCGTCCTTCACCTCCTCCCGCTCGGTCGCCGCCTCGATGACGAGATCCGTCTGCCCGAGATCGGTCAGCGTCGCCGTCGTGCCGATCCGCTTCAGCGCCGCGTCGCGATCCTCCGCGGAGATCTTCTCGCGCGAGACCTGCCGTTCCATGTTCTTCGAGATCGCCTCGACCGCCGCTTCGAGCGCCTCCTCTTTCACGTCCGTCAGGAGCACGTCGTAGCCCGCCAGCGCGCTGACATGGGCGATGCCGCTGCCCATCTGGCCGGCGCCGACGACGCCGATGGTCTTGATCTCCATGCCTCGAGCCCCTTCGTCCCCGGAATGCCGGGGAGGTGTATGACCCCGGCCGGGGGGCGATGCAAGGCGGGCGCGGCCCGCGGCCCGGGCCGCTCAGACCTTCTCGGTGAGCTCCGGCACGATCTCGAACAGGTCGCCGACGAGGCCGTAATCGGCGACCTGGAAGATCGGCGCCTCCTCGTCCTTGTTGATCGCCACGATCACCTTGGAATCCTTCATCCCCGCCAGGTGCTGGATGGCGCCCGAGATGCCGCAGGCGATGTAGAGGTCCGGCGCCACCACCTTGCCGGTCTGTCCGACCTGCCAGTCGTTCGGCGCGTAGCCCGAATCCACCGCCGCGCGGGAGGCGCCGATCGCCGCGCCGAGCTTGTCGGCGAGCTTCTCGATGATGGCGAAGTTCTCCTCCGAACCGATGCCGCGCCCGCCGGAGACGACGATGCCGGCGGAGGTCAGGTCCGGCCGGTCGCTCGCCGCCACGTGGTCCTCGACCCATTCGGAGAGGCCCGGCGCCTCGCCCGCCCCGATATTCTCCACCGGCGCCTCGCCGCCGGTGCCGGCCGCGTCGAAGGTCGAGGTGCGGATCGAGAACACCTTCTTGGCGTCGCGGGACTTCACCGTCTGCACCGCGTTGCCGGCATAGATCGGCCGCTCGAACGTGTCGGCGTCGATCACGCCGGAGACGTCGGTGATCACCATGACGTCGAGAAGCGCGGCGACGCGGGGCAGGATGTTCTTGGCGTCGGTCGTCGCCGGCGCGGCGATGTGGTCGTAACCGCCGGCGAGCGAGACCATCAGCGCCGCCGTCGGCTCCGCCAGCCGGTGGCCGTAGAGCGCGTCCTCGGCGCAGAGCACCTTCGCCACCCCCTGGATCGTCGCCGCCTCCTTCGCGGCATCGGCGGCGCGGGCGCCGGCGCAGAGCACCGTCACCTCGCCCAGGTCCTTCAGTGCCGCGACAGACTTCGCGGTCGCATCCATCGAAAGCGCGCCGTCGTTCACCTCGGCCAGAAGAAGAACGGCCATCAGAGCACCCCCGCTTCGTTCTTGAGTTTGTCCACCAGCTCGTCGACCGAGCCCACGATGATCCCCGCCTTCCGCTCCGGCGGCTCGGTGGTCTTCACCACCTCCAGACGCGGGCTCACGTCGACGCCGTAATCTTCCGGCGTCTTCTCCTCGAGCGGCTTCTTCTTCGCCTTCATGATGTTCGGCAGCGAGGCGTAGCGCGGCTCGTTGAGCCGCAGGTCCACCGACACCACCGCCGGCATCCTGACCCTGATCGACTGCATGCCGCCGTCGACCTCGCGCTTCACCGTCGCGTGCTCGCCGTCGATCTCGATCTTCGAGGCGAAGGTCGCCTGGGACCAGCCGAGGAGCGCCGCGAGCATCTGCCCGGTGGCGTTCATGTCGTTGTCGATCGCCTGCTTGCCGCAGAGCACGAGGCCGGGCGCTTCCGCGTCGATCACCGCCTTGAGGAGCTTGGCGACGGCGAGCGGCTCGATGTCCTGGTGCACGTCCTCGGCGGCGACGATCAGGATCGCCCGGTCGGCCCCCATGGCGAGCGCGGTCCTCAGCGTCTCCTGCGACTGCTTCACGCCGATCGAGACGGCGACCACTTCCTCGGCGACGCCCTTCTCCTTCAGCCGGATCGCCTCCTCGCAGGCGATCTCGTCGAAGGGGTTCATCGACATCTTCACGTTCGCGAGGTCCACCCCGCTCCCGTCGCCCTTCACGCGCACCTTCACGTTGTAGTCGATCACGCGCTTGACGGGGACAAGTACCTTCATCGCATCCACTCCTCTTCGTCGCGACAGGGCGTAGCGCAGCGCCGGCCGCCGAAACAGACCCAAAACGCCGCGTCAAATCCCGGCAGCGACGGGTTTATCGCTAGCGGTTCGCGCCCGGCGTCCAGAGCACGTCGCCGCGGCCCTCGTCGTTGGCGAGCCGGGCGGCACAGAAGCACCAGTCCGACAGCCGGTTGAGATAGGTGATGGCGGCGGCGTTGACCTTCGCCCCGCCGGCCAGCGCCAGGCAGCGGCGCTCGGCGCGGCGCACCACGGTGCGGCAGAGATGCAGATGCGCCGCGAGCGCCGTGCCTCCCGGCAGCACGAAGGAGCGCAGCGGCTTCAGCCGCGCGTTCATCGCGTCGATCTCCCGTTCCAGCCGCTCGGTCTGGCCCGGCGCCATCCGGAGCGGCGGGTGCTCGGCCTCGGCGTCGCCCTCGATGTCGGGATTGCAGAGGTCGGCGCCGAGATCGAAGAGGTCGTTCTGGATCCGCGCGATCCCGTCCGCGGCCTCGCCCTCCGCGTGCAGCCTCGCCAGGCCGAAGGCGGCGTTGGCCTCGTCCACCGTGCCGTAGGCTTCGACCCTGGCATCGGTCTTCGGGACGCGGGCGCCGTCGCCGAGCGCGGTCTCGCCGGCATCGCCGGTGCGGGTGTATATCTTCGACAGGACGACCATGCTCAGCCTCCGGATCTGCGGACGAGGACGAAGAGGAGAATGACGACCACCGCCAGCGCCTGGGCGTAGATCCGCCAGCGCATGTACTTGTTGGAGCGCTTGGCGGCCTCCTCGCCCGGTCGGCCGAAGCCGGCAATGCCCATCAGAAGGATTACCGCCACCGCGAGGCAGGCGACGAGGACGAGCAGGAAGAGAGGATCGGCGAACATCGGCACGCGCGGCTTGGGTCGGTCGCCCGAGCACCTAGGCCGCCTCCGCCCGAAGGCGAAGGCTCAGCCCGCGGGCGAGAGGAAGCGGCCGAAGATCCAGGCTTCGAACCCGGTCTCCGGCACCGAGATCCGGGCCCAGCCGTCGGCCCGGGCTTCCAGTACCCGGAGCCGCTGGTCGCGCACCACCTGATCGAGAACCTGGTTCGCCGTCGAGGGTCCGGCGCGCAGGTTCACGCGATCGGCGTTCACTCGGGCCAGATCGGCGTTGCCCGGCGCCGCCTGAGCCGGGGTGACGGGACCGGCCTCGAGCAGATCGGCCTCGTCGAACCCGGCTTCGGCCCGCGCCCGCCAGAGGGCCGAGCGGTCGGCGGCGTCCGCGCCCGCCGCCTCGTAGCTGTCGGTGGCCGAAAGCGCGCGGGCCACCGCGTCGCGCTCGTCGGCGAGCGCCAGCCGCTCCGCGGCGGCGGTGGAGCGACCGGTGCTCGACCGTGTCCCCGCCACGTCGTCGCCGGATCCCGTCACGGCGGCCTCCCGCCCCGCCACGGACAAGGTCGCGAAGATTCCCGCCAGGAGGATGAGCGTCAGTCGAATCATGGGGACCCCCTTTTCGCGTTTCCCTGGTTCCGGAACGCACCTCTCGGCGAAAGGTTCTGGCGCCGGTCGGGATTGGCGTTTACGCCACCCTATCACCCCGGTATCTGCCGAAACATGACCAAAGACAGCGACAGAGAGAGCGCGAGCCCGGAATTGTCCGAGTCCCTCGGCCGCGCGATCGGCGACAGGTACCTCACCTACGCCCTCTCCACGATCATGAACCGCGCGCTGCCCGATGCCCGCGACGGGCTGAAGCCGGTACATCGCCGCATCCTCTACGCCATGCGCGAACTGCGCCTCGGCTCGACCGGCGGCTTCCGCAAGTCGGCCAAGATCTCCGGCGACGTGATGGGCAACTACCATCCCCACGGCGACGCGGCGATCTACGACGCGATGGCCCGTCTGGCGCAGGACTTCACCATCCGCTACCCGCTGGTGGACGGGCAGGGGAACTTCGGCAACATCGACGGCGACAATCCCGCCGCCTCCCGCTACACCGAGGCGCGGATGACCGCCGCAGCCGAGGCGCTGCTGGCCGGGCTGGACGAGGACGCGGTCGATTTCCGCCCGAACTACGATGGCACGCTGAGCGAGCCCGAGGTCCTGCCCGCCGCCTTCCCGAACCTGCTGGCCAACGGCTCCTCGGGCATCGCCGTCGGCATGGCCACCAACATCCCGCCCCACAATCTCACCGAACTGATCGACGCCTGCCTGCACCTCATCAGAACGCCGGACGCCCGCGACGACACGCTCCTGAACTACGTGAAGGGCCCCGACTTCCCAACCGGCGGCGTCATCGTCGAGAGCCCCGAAAGCATGGCCGAGGCCTACCGCACGGGACGCGGCGGCTTCCGCACCCGCGCCCGCTGGCATCCCGAGGATCTCGGCCGCGGCCAGTGGCAGATCGTCGTCACCGAAATCCCCTACCAGGTGCAGAAGTCGAAGCTCGTCGAGCGCATCGCCGAGCTGGTCCAGTCGAAGAAGCTGCCGATCCTCGCCGACGTGCGCGACGAGAGCGCCGACGACGTGCGCCTCGTCCTCGAGCCGCGCTCCCGCACCGTGGATCCCGACCTCCTGATGGGCACGCTCTTCAGGCAATCCGACCTGGAGACCCGCTTCGCGCTCAACATGAACGTGCTGATCGACGGCCGGACGCCGAAGGTCTGCTCCCTGAAGGAAGTGCTCCGCGCCTTCCTCGACCATCGCCAGCAGGTGCTCCTGCGCCGCAAGCGCCACCGGCTCGGCCGCATCGACCACCGGCTCGAGGTGCTCGAGGGCTTCATCCTCGCCTTCCTGAACCTCGACCGGGTGATCGAGATCATCCGCTACGACGAGGGCCCGAAGCCCGCCCTCATGCGCCAGGACTGGACGGAGGTCCCGCCCCGCGCCGAGGACGAGGCCGGCTATGTCTCCCCGCCGAGGGCGACGCCGCAGGGCCGCAGCCACCACACCCCGCACCACTGCGTCTCCGGCGAGCGGAGCGAGGGCTCCGATCGCCTCGAGCTGTACCGAGGTCGAGGTCCCGGGCGTCCCCAACAACCGCAACAGAGCTTCACGGATCTGCGCCTGTCCGGTCCGTCCGGCCGCGAGCCGGACCGCCATGAGCAGGACCGACGTACTGTTCGACGGGTCCATGGGACGCCGCGAGGGCCTGCGGACCGGCGGGCGTCTCCATGTGGCGGGGCAGGACCTTCAGCGCCTCCATCTGGACGCTGGTCGAGATGCCGCGGGCCTTCAGAAGGTCCCGCAGGGCCTCGGCGGCCGCCGGGTCGGCGGGACCCGAATCGAGGGCCTGGACGGCCTCCATCTGGACACTGCTGGAGACACCGGGGACCAGCGCGGCCCTGCTGGCCGCGCGCACCGATGCCTGGGAGGAGGAACCGGCGATGCTCATGGCCTTGAGCTGGACCGAAGAGGAGTTCTGCTCGGCGGTGGCCGCCCGCAGGAACTCGGCCACGGCCGGATCGTTCGCGGGAGGCCCTCAGTTCCTCCAGCGCCTTGAGCTGGACGGAGGTGGAGGTCCCCGGCCGCAGCACGGCCAGGATCGCCGTAATCTCCGGATCCAGCATGTGCCCGGCCAGTCCGTGGCAGGCCAGCATCTGTACGCTCGTGCTGTTCTGATTCCTCAGCGCCTTCGCCAGAGCGCTCCGCGCCGCCGGCACGCCGACGTGGGGGGTGAGGATCTGTACGGCCTTCTGCTGGACACTGCTCGACTCACTCCGATCCAGTACGCCCGCCGCGAGGAGGGCCACCTCGGGGCGGTCCGCATACCGCTCGAGGGCGCGCAGCGCCTCCAGCTTCACACTCGTACTGGTAGGTCCCTGGAGTGCCGAATCGAGAATCCGCAGGGCTGCCGGGTCCGTGACATGGTCCGCGAGGATCCGTACCAGTTCGATCTGCCGGCTGGAGGATTCCCGCGCCATGACCTGCTGCAGGATCTCCATACCGGAGAGGTCCCCGGCCCGGGCCAGGGCCATCGCGGTCTCGCGCTTCACGTCCCACGGGGCGTCGCTGCGGAGTACCACGTCCAGGGAACCCCGCACGCCGGGGTCGCTGTCCTGACCGCGCAGGACCGCCAACCGGTCCGCGCGCGTTGTCGGCCCGCACCGAGGCCGGCCAGCGACGAAGCAGCTCATCGAAGGCGGCGGCCGCTTCCTGTCCCCGCCCCATCCGCTCCAGCACGTATCCCACATAGTACTGCGCGTCGTCCGCTTCCTCGGCCTCCGGCGACGAGGAGACGATACGCCGGAAGAGGGTCAGCGCCTCGGGGAATTCCTCATCGATCAGGTGTTCACGCGCCTGCAGGTAGAGGTCGTGGACCTCGTCCTGTGCGGCCGCTCGAGCCGCCGGCAGGAACCCGAGGAGTATGCCCACGATGAGGATGAGTGTCCGGTGGTCGTTGCGGCGTACGGCGTTCATGGTCTGCCTCCCGTGGGCATCACGTCTTCATTGCCGATCCATCCCGCCTCCGCGCGCGCGTCCGCGGCGTTCCTGGACAGATCCAGGGAGGCCAGACGCGCGGAGAGGTCCGTGTTCTATCTCGTTCCGTACGAGCAGGAGTCCCGAGGCGCCCGGCCCGGCACCGACGGCGCCGAT
>CAVZOA010000015.1:0-191049 GCA_963776705.1 uncultured Alphaproteobacteria bacterium | reverse complement strand
AGTGCCCCGGGACGTGGTGTAATTTGTTCTCCGGCTGGTTGTTTATGCTGGGTTACAGGGCGGCGATTTTGGCCGGGTCCATGGCTTGAACCCCCTCGCAGATGGCGGCGACGGTTTCCAGCGTCATGTATCGACGTGTGACGGCCCATTCGTCGTTCTGCTCCAGCATCAGCGCACCAATGAGACGCCTGATCGCTCGCTCGTTGGGAAAGATACCGACGACGTTGGTGCGACGCTTGATCTCTTTGTTGAGACGTTCAAGCGGGTTGGTGGAGTGGATTTGCCGCCAGTGAGCCTGCGGGAAAGTCTTGTAGGCCAGGACATCGTCTTCGGCGCGCAGCATCAGCTCGGCGAGTTTGTCGTGTCGCGGCTGGAATGCCTCGATCAGCTTGGCCCAGTGTTCCTTTGAGGCCGCCAGCGTGTCCTGATCGAAGGCCGCTCCGGAGTGCCGCCGTCACGATGGGGCGGTCCTTCTTGCCAACGCAGGCCAGCGCGTTGCGCATGAAGTGCACGCGGGGGCCGTTGAAAAAGGCGCGATCTGCTGATTTCATCTTCATGGCGGCATCATGTGGAGGGCGGCATGATCGGCAGTCGGACCCGAGATCAGTTGGAATTCTTTGTCTGCGGATCGCTGCGGGACCTCGTCCCCGACGATCATATCCTCGCTCGCGTCGACCGGGTTCTCGATCTCGGCCGGCGCGCGCGGAGGTGGCCGATCTCTACGCACCGGGTGTTGGCCGACCGGGCATCGATCCGGGAAGCCGCGGTCCGTCTGATGCTCGCGGGCTTCCTGCTCGGCATCGTCCATGACCGGCGCCTCCTGCGGCAATCGCAAGTGAACCTGGCGATCCGGTGGTTCGCAGGCTTCGGTTTGAACGACAGGCTGCCGGATCACTCCTCGCTGACGCGGATACGGCAAAGGTGGGGGCCGGATCGGTTCCAGCGCATCTTCGAACGCACGGTGCGGGACTGCGTAGGCGCTGGGATCGCCAAGGGCGAGGTCGTGCAGGTCGACGCGTCTCGATCTGGGCCCACGTGTCCTGGGAGAGCATGGTCGAGCGGCATCTGGGTGAAGTCGCCGAGGCCCACGACAACGCTGGCCGTAAGGACGGCGAGGCAGGATGATGGCGGGCCCGACAGTTGAGCTGCATGGAAGGGGTGGGACCGTCACGCAAATCGAACGGGCGGGCCAAGCGGATTCCCGCATGATCCGGAGGCCAGCCTGGCAACGTCGGGCCGCAAGCGCCGCATGGAGCCGAGCTACAAGCAGCACGGCGCGGTGGACGACGTATGCGGCGTGATCCTCGACGTCGAGGTCACGACCGGCGAGGTGAACGAGGGGCAGGTCGTCCTCGACCGCCTGGACGCGGTCGCGGCCACCACCGGCGCCGCCATCGACATCGTCACGGCCGACGCCGGCTATGCCTACGCCAAGGTCTTTGCAGGCCTGGAAGACCGCGAGATCGACGCCGTCATCCCGGCCAAGGCCGAGCAGCGTCCCGGCAAGACCATTCCGACGCGCCGGTTTAGGTTCGACGCCGTCACAACCTCGCGCACTGCCCCAGAGGCAAGACCCTGCGGCCCGAGGGCAAGCCGCATCGGGGCTTCCAGTACTTCCATGCCCGCGCGAAGGATTGCGCAAAATGCCCGTTGCGAGCGCGTTGCGTAAGTCCCTCGCGTCATGCCCGCGTGGTCGTGTTCAACGTCGATCATCCCGCCCTCCTGCGCGCCCGGCGCCGTCGGCTGCAATGGGGCGAGCGGGAAGATCGCCTCTACAGTCGTCACCGTTGGCGGGCCGAGGGCTTCCACGGCGAGGCAAAAACCTGGCACGGGCTCGCTCGCGCCGTGCGCCGTGGGCTGGACAACATCCGCATCCAAGCATTCCTCACCGCCGCAGCGGTCAACCTCAAGCGGCTCGCGACTGCCCTCGGCGTGCCCTTCTTGATATTAGCGTGCCTCGTCGTGGCGGCGCTCCGGCAACCTTGGATGGCGAAAACGAGCGCCGCTTGCCAAGTCCACGGCGGTCGGGGCATGCGCGGCCTGACAACGCCTCGCTGCCGTCTAAAATTGGCGTTCTTCAACGGCCCCACGCGGCAGCGCTGTACGGTGGCCCCCAGCACCTTGGCGGCGGCTCCCTTCAGACCCTTATGTTCGTCCGCTATGATCAGTTTCACCCCACGCAGACCGCGATCCGCAAGTGACCGCAGGAATTCATCCCAGAACACCTCGGCCTCGCTGGGCTGGATCGCGATGCCCAGAACCTCGCGCCGCCCGTCGGTGTTGACCGCCACAGCCACTATGGCTGCCACGCTGACGATCCGTCCGGAGCGCCTGACCTTGACGTAGGTGGCGTCCAGCCAGACATAGGGCCATTCGCCCTCCAGCGGACGGTCAAGAAAGGCATCCACGCGTTCGTCAATCTCGACGCATAGGCGCGAGACTTGGCTTTTGGAAATGCCAGTCATGCCCATGGCCTTGACCAGGTCGTCGACCGAGCGCGTTGAGACGCCCTGAATGTAGGCTTCCTGTATCACGGCCGTCATGGCTTTTTCCGAGGCGCGACGCGGTTCCAGAAACTCCGGGAAATACGTCCCCTTCCTCAGCTTGGGGATTTGGACATCGACAGCCCCGGCACGGGTTTCCCACCGGCGCGGACGATACCCGTTCCGGTGGTTCATCCGCTCAACCGAGCGTTCATGCGACCCGGCACCGCACAGTTGGTCCACATCCAGCGCCATCAAACGGTCGGCGACAAAACCCAGCATCTCGGCCAGAATCTGATGATCGGCGGTCTCCGAAAGAAGCGCCTTCAGCGCAGCCGTTTCTGATATCGTATCCTTGGTCATGGGTGATCTCCTTGATCGGCAGGTTAGGTGTGCAACCCAAATCCTACCGGAGAACGTCCATGGCCGCCCGGCAACCCGCACGGGCTTCGCCTGAGCTACGCAAGGCTCCGCTCAGCCCGCGCTACCCTCGGAATTACACCACCCCGTGGGGCACTACCCCCCCTTCATGCCTCAGTCCTCGGCTTCGGACCGATTGAGAAGATCGCCCCCGACCTACTCAATCTCCTGAACGTTTCGAGGGTGGAGAAGCGGTATTTGGTGGCCACCAAGCTTTACGACACCTTTTTCAATTCCGGCGAGAATCCAGCGGCGAACTGGAACGCTTACAACGTAAGGGTGCTGAAGCTGACCCTGTGTTTCAAGGTTGCAACGATCCTGACCGAAGAGATCGCACGCGAGTTCTGGTCAATGCTGATGGCCCGCAACGAGAAGCAGGCGCGCGCGAAAATCCCCGGCATCTGCGACGCGATCCTTGAGAACGTGCACTTGCTTGCTGACCAGAGGTCGAGAGATGTTGTCACGGAAACCCTGTTGTGGTCTCGCCACCACCCGGAAGCACTGGATATTTTCATCGCCGGACGCCAAGCCAAGAATGGGCACATGCCGAACATGGTTGGGTTCGTGGGCCTTCTCGACGGCCTTGAGGGTTTCTCCAAGCGCTGGAACCGCCCGCTCAAAAAGATCGTCCACGACCGGCAATCGCAATTCGAAGGCTCACTCGAAGAATGGCACCGGATGTTTTCCAACGCTTCGGGCGAGCCCATCCACCTGCCGGGTGAGACGATGGTGCTACGTAAGGTGCACGGATCGACTTTCGAGGTTTCTAGCTCCGACGATAGCGCAGGGATTCAGGTCGCAGATCTGACGCTTTGGTTGTTTCGGCAATTCCTTGCAGGAAAGGATATCCCCGAAGGATCAGCCGCCATCCTCAGCTATGTTTTCAAGAAGGGCTATCAGCAGGATTTCTCGTTCCGAGGTGTCGGGGCCCAAGTCGAAGAGAAGCTCCTCGATATCATGGAGAAGGACATCCCTGCCGAGGCGATGGAGGCAGGTCGACGTCTGCGTGATCAGCAGGAGCAACTGCGACAACATCTCGTCGACAAGTATGAAGAAGATGGACTGATGCCGTATCAGCGCGGTCCGATTAGGCTGGTTTCTCCGGAGGAAGACTGATTTTTTTGTCAATACTATTACGGCTCGTGAGACAATTTCCCGCGAGACATCGCATGGCGAGACGGATCGCCCCAAAGTAGCTATCCATAGCGATATACTCGGGAGAGGAGCGCGCAGGCAGAGGCCGCGCCACTGGCTTCCGGGGTCCAGCGAAGGGTCCAGCCGGGTTCCAATGGGCTAACCCATTGAGTTCGAGGTTCCTTCCTGGCGATTTTCGTATGCTGGCGGGCGAAGCGCGGGACATCGCCAGCGACAGGGCCGGATTTTTGGGAAGCCACCCGGAAGCCGGAGCCACGCGCGCCCCGCGCAAACATCAATGAACGCTGGCCTTCCGACCGGACACCGCTGGTGGCCGCTGGACCCTGCTTTTAGTCCGGCCCGGCATCCGGAGTCCGGAAGCCACCGGCATCCACCCGACCGAGGAACCTTGCCCACCATGACGCTGAGCTTCGCCCCGGACGCGATCGAGACGTGGCCGCTGTCGCGCTTGGCCGCCAGCACCGAGATGTTCACGGCCTTCCTGTCCAGCCGGGTCCTGATGACGGTCCCGTCCAGGATCAGGCGAACGATGTCCTCATCGGCGAGGTTGCGAGCGCACCAGGCGTCCCAGTCCACCTTCACCTTGCGCCAGGCGCGGCTGACGACGATGAGCCATGTCGCGCCATTGGTCTCAGCGTGACCGTCAGTTAACTCGCGATCGTGCGGAAGCGGCGCAGGACCGAGGTGTCGCCTTCCGCGGGACGACCCGCGCAAAGGAAACGGCCGAGATCGGTGTGGATCTCGGCCGCGATGCCGTCGCTTGCGCTGTCGTCGGGGGTGAGCGCGATTTTCTCGATGAGAACGGCGAGGTGCTCGTGGGCCTGGTGGACCAAGTCCGGGTCGCAGAGGCGGGTCTCAAGTTCTGCGACCGACCTGGCATAGGCCGCGGCCGGATCGGGCGGCGGCGTGGCCCGCTCGGCCACCGCCTGTTCGGCCTCGTGCGTGTTCCACGGGATGATGGGCGCCCATTCCATATGATCGTGGGCAGCGATTCCACGCGATGATGGGCAGCCGTTCCACGCGATCGTGGGCAGGTCTGGCCGACAGTCTGAAGCTACGGTGACCTTCGTTTTTTGAACGAAGGGGCCGAGATGCCAACGGGACGACTGTCGATGCGCCGGATACGGGATGTTCTACGGTTGAAGCATGCGCAGGGGATGAGCGAGAGGACGATTGCCGCCTCGCTCGGGCTGGGGAAGGGAACTGTCGGGGCCTATCTGGGGCGGGCGCGGACGGCCGGTCTGTCCTGGCCGCTTCCCGATACGCTGTCCGACGACGACCTCGAGTTGCTGCTGTTCCCGGCGGCGCCCTCGGTGGCGGACGGGGAGCGCCCCGTGCCGGACTGGTCCCTCGTGGACCGGGAGCTGCGGCGCCCCGGCGTCACGCGCGCCCTGCTTTGGGAAGAGTATCGCGCCGCCCACCCCCTTGGCTTCGGCTATGCCTGGTTCTGCGAGCATTACGAGGCCTGGAAGGGTCGGGTCCGGCCGACGATGCGCCAGACGCATGTCGGTGGTGAGAAGGTCTTCGTCGACTTCGCGGGCGACATGATCGACGTCATCGACCCTGCGACCGGGGAAGCCCGGGCGATGAAGTTGTTCGTCGCGGCGATGGGGGCCTCGAACCACACCTACGCCGAGGCCGTGGCGTCCGAGGGGCTCGAGGACTGGATCGGCGCGCATGTCCGGATGTTCACGTTCCTCGGCGGCGTGCCGAAGGTGGTGGTGCCGGACAACCTGAAGTCGGCGGTGTTCAAGGCCGACCGCTTCGATCCGGGCCTGAACCGGACGTATGCGGAGATGGCCAGCCACTATGGCACCGCAATCCTGCCGGCTCGTCCTTACAGGCCCCGCGACAAGGCGAAGGTGGAGGTCGCCGTGCAGGTCGCGCAGCGCTGGATTCTGGCGCGGCTGCGCAACCTGCGCTTCTTCTCCCTGGCCGATCTGAACGTCGCGATCCGGCGGTTGGTGGACGAGTTGAACATGCGCGTGATGCGCGGCTACGGTGCCAGCCGCGCCGACCTCTTCGCCACGATCGACCGGCCGAACCTGCGGCCGCTGCCGCCGGCCCCCTACCAGTTCGCCCGCTGGAAGCGGGCCCGCGTCGCGCCGGACTATCACGTCGAGGTCGACAGTTCGTGGTATTCCGTGCCGTTCAGGCTGATCCGGCAGGAGGTCGATGTCCGCGTCTGCGGAGCCGTCGTCGAGATCTTCCACAAGGGGCAACGGGTTGCCAGCCATCCGCGCTGCCCCGGCCGGCGCAGCCATGTGACGGTCCCGGAGCACATGCCCTCGTCCCACCGTCGCCATGCGGAATGGACGCCGGCCCGGGTCCTGGCGCAGGCGGCGAAGCTCGGCCCGTCGGTGACGGCATTCTGCGAGGCCGTGATGGCCGACCGCCCACATCCCGAGCAGGGCTTTCGAAGCTGCCTTGGGGTTCTCGCCCTGGCCAAGAGCTATGAGGCGGGCCGCCTCGATGCCGCCTGCCGGCGCGGATTGTCGATCCGGGCCCGCTCCGTCGCCTCGATCAGATCGATCCTGAAGAACGGGCTCGACAGCGCCTTCCTCGAAGACGCCCCCGACCGGCGTCCGCTCCGGCACCCGAACATCCGCGGACAGGGCTATTACCATTGAAAGGAAACCCCACCTTGCTGATCCATCCCACCTCCGAACGGCTCATCGCCCTCGGCCTCACCGGCATGGTCAAGGCACTGGACGAGCAGCGCCAGGCCGAGGCCACCTTCGACAGCCTCGGCTTCGAAGACCGCCTGGGCCTTCTGGTCGATCGCGAGGCCGCCGAACGGGACACCAAGCGGCTGACCACCCGCCTCAAGTTCGCCGCCCTCCGCCAGGCCGCCTGTGTAGAGGATCTCGACCTGCGCGCCCCACGCGGCATCGATCGCGCCGTGATGGCGCACCTCATCGACGGCGCCTGGATCGGCCGGTATGAGAACCTGCTCATCACCGGACCCACCGGCCTCGGAAAGAGCTGGATCGCCTGCGCCCTTGGCCACAAGGCCTGCCGGGACGGCCGACGCGTCGCCTATCACCGGGTGCCGAAGCTGTTCGAGGCGCTCGCCACCGCCCGCGGAGACGGTCGGCACGCCAGGATGCTGAAAGCCCTCGAGCGGACCGAACTGCTCATCCTCGACGATTGGGGCCTGTCAGTCCTGCCCGCGCCGGACCGGCGTGACTTGCTGGAGATCCTCGAAGACCGCCACGGCCGCGGTTCCACGATCGTCACCAGCCAGCTTCCGGTCGAGCACTGGCACGAGGCCATCGGCGACCCGACCCTGGCAGATGCCATCCTGGACCGGCTCGTCCACAACGCCCACCGCCTGCCTCTCTCCGGCGAGAGCATGCGGAAGCGCGTGGCCGGGATGAAACCGCTTGACCAGACCGGTCGGGACTGACCCCATGCACCCGTCGGCCACACTGCCCGAGGCGTGGAATGGCTGCCCACGATGCCGTGGAATCGATGCCCATCTTCCGTGGAATACGCACGCCTCGGCCAGATCGACCTTCAGCGCCGCGATTTCGGCCTCGCGGGCGGCGAAGGCCTCCTTGGATGGAGCCGAAGCTCGCGCCCTCCATGATCGCCTTCAGGAGGCCGTCCCGCTCGCGTTCGAGCTTCTTGAGCTTCGCGGCGAGGCTCTTGATCCGGCTGCGCTCTCCGGTCTCGCCCAGTCGCGCGGTTTCGTCGGACACGGCCTGTTCGAACGCGGAGGTGAGATCCTGCGTCAGCAGCCACGAGCGTAGCTTGTCGAAGACGCGGGTCTCGATCCGCCCCTGGCGGATGGACCGGCCGTTCGAACAGGCTCCGGCGCGGTAGCCCGTGCATCCGTAGCGTTCTTTGCTCATGACGATGTAGTCGCGGCCGCAGCACTCGCATGTCAGGTGCCCCGCGCGCTACGCAATCCCGGCGCGCATGCTGCTCATCGGCCTGCCCGGCGCCATCGTGCTCGGCTTCATCCTGGCGCTGCTGATGTTCGACGCCCTGACCGTATGGGAGGCGGCGATGCTGGCCACCATGCTGGCGGCGACCGACGCCGCGCTCGGCAAGGCGGTCATCACCAACAAGGCCGTCCCGGCGCGGCTGCGCGAAGGGCTCAACGTCGAGAGCGGTCTCAACGACGGCCTGTGCGTGCCGATCCTGTTCCTGTTCATCGCGCTGGAACTCGCCACCGGGGAAAGCGCCGAAAGAGGGCTTGGGCTTACCCTGCTTGCCGAGGAACTCGGCATCGGCCTGCTGGTGGGAGTCGGCGTCACCGCCGCCGGCGCCCGGCTGCTACGGATCTGCTGGCGCCGGGGATGGGTTTCGGACGTCTGGGTCCAGATGACCACGGTCGCACTTGCCCTCTCCTGCTTTGCCGTGGCCCAGAGCCTTCACGGCAGCGGCTACATCGCCGCCTTCACCGGCGGCATGCTGTTCGGCTACATCGCCCGCGACGAGACGCACAGGCTGGTCCATGCCGCCGAGGGTATCGGCGAAACTCTGGCGCTCCTGACCTGGATGCTGTTCGGCATCGCCGTCGTCGGTGACGTGCTCGACCAGTTGACTTGGCAGGTGGCGGTGTACGCGCTGCTCAGCCTGACCCTGGTGCGGATGCTCCCGAACTACCTGGCACTGGCCGGCAGCGGCGAGTCCTCCGCCAGCAGCCTATTTCTCGGCTGGTTCGGGCCTCGCGGCCTGGCCAGCATCGTCTTTGCCATCATCGTGCTGCAGGAGGGTGTGCCGGGCGCGGAACTGATCGCCCTAGTTGTGGCGTGCACCGTTGTCTTGAGCCTGATCCTGCATGGGGTGACGGCAAAACCGCTCTCCCAGTGGATTGCAGAGTCAGAGCGGCGTGGCGCCTGATGAGGCTATGGCGAGCGCCACCAAAGTGGCTCTGCGGGATGATGAAACCGGTGCCACGTTCCAAGGTGACCATTTGGGAGCTGACCCGGTTACGCGCTACCGCAGCAACGGTCAGCAACGGCCGTTACTCGGCTGGCGCTACGCTGCCGCATCATGCTCGCAGTTGCGAAGGTCAGCTCCGTCGGAGGTTTTTCGATGTGGGCCGCGGCGTGAGGATTGCCTCTTGGGCGGTGGCGGCCCACGTTGGGAAACCTGACAAGGAGGAAGCTGCGGGGGTCTGGCTGTGCCCTATGGGTAAAGCGGGACCGGGTCGTTGGCGCCGTTGTCCTGACGCTTGGTTCCGACCCGGCGTTCGGGGTCTTTTCCACGGTCTTCACGGGGCATGAGGTGCCGGCGGGCGCTCTGCGATGATGCGGCTCCTGCGCCGTTCCGGCCGTGGGCACTGGCGGCCACACATCGCCCGCGTTTCCGAAACGGTGGGATGCTCCGGATCACGGTCGGGGGAAGAGATGGCCCTTTCATCATGCGGCGGCCTTTCGGGGCGGGGCGCGGGTCAGGGGGCGTTCACCGCGCCGGAAGGTCTCGATGATGCGCATCGGTCCGCCACAATCCGGGCATGGCTCCCTGAGGGTGAGCGGCGGGGTCGGATCGGTGTCGCTTGTCTCGGTTTGCACGGGCGGCTCGGCGCCGAGCAGACGGCGGATGGTCTCGACGTTGCGCTTGCGGGCGGCGCTGGCGAACAGCCCGTAATGCCGGATGCGGTGGAAGCCGTCCGGCAGGACGTGGATCAGGAAGCGGCGGATGAAGTCGCCCGTGGCCAGTCGCATGATCTTCATCCGGTCGCCGCGCTTGATGCGGTAATCCTTCCAGCGGAACGCGACGGTCTCGGCGCAAGCCGCAACAAGGCGGGTGTTCGAGATGGCGACGCGGTGGGTGTAGCGGCTCAGATAGGCCAGGACCGCCTCTGGGCCGCTTGCCGGCCGGCGCGGTTTCCCGGGGATCGCGGGATCGAACCAGACCGGCAGCGACTCGCGTCAACGCCGCACGGCGTTTCAGGCGGGGCGGATCAGGGTGCCGCGACAGCGGGCGGTCCATGTCCGGACATGCGGCCCAGCTATGACGCTGGAGGACCGGCGTGAAGCCCCGGCGTAGTCAAGTCGCGAAGGCCGCATTGCAGCCTCTCTTGCGGAGGGGGGTGCGGTCCACCCGGCGCCGGACCATCCGCCCGGCGGATGCACTACCGCTCCGAACCGGGGCCGTACCCCTAGCCGTTCATCTTCTTCAGAACTTCCTGCATCTCGGCGAGTTGCCGCCTGATTTCGTCCAGTTCCTTCTGATCCTCTTCGCCCTTCTGCTGCGCGCCCTCTCCCGTGGGGAGCGCTTCGGGATCGGAACCCGACGATCCGGTCCAGCCTCCGGTCATGGCCTTTAGAAACGCCTGTTGCTGCGCCTGCATCGCCTCGAAGCCGGGCATCGCCGACATCGGATTGATCGCCGCCCCCATCATCTTCGACTGGCTCTCGCGCAGCATCTCGAAGCTCATCTGCAGGAATTGAGGGACGATGGAGTGAGCCTGCGTGGTGTAGGATCTGACGAGATCGGTCAGGACTCCGATCGGGAGGACGCTCTCCCCCTTGGATTCGTGTTCGGCGACGATCTGGAGAAGATACTGGCGCGTCAGGTCGTCGCCGGATTTCAGGTCGACGATCTTGACGTCACGTCCGTCCCTGATGAACCCGGCGATGTCTTCGAGCGTAACGTAGTCGCTGGTCTCCGTGTTGTAGAGCCTGCGGCTCGCGTAACGCTTGATCAGCAGCGGTTTCTGCTCGTCTGCCATGACGCTTCTCCGGCGGGTACATTCGACGAAAGCCTATGCGCCCGATCTGCGAAAAGAAAGGGCGAGCCGAAGCTCGCCCAGTCATCTCGCCGCCAGGGAGGAGAAAGCGGTCGAGAAGCTCTTCGTGCACCGAACCTTACGACGTGGCCTTCTTGGTCTCGCTCGACGCCTTCTTGGCGGCCGAGGTGGCCTCGGTGCTGGCCTTCTTGGCCGCGGCGGTGAAGTCCTCGGACATGTCTTTGCCGGCGGCGAGCATCAGCTCGACGGTTTCCATCTGGACCTTTTTCGCGACTTCCGCGAACGCCGCCATGGTCTCTGCCGTCATCTCGGCCTGCGCGGATGCGAAGTCGGTCATCGCCTTGCCGTAATCGGCCGGCTCGTCACGAACGACGGCGGCGTCGTTCATGCGGGACAAGGTTTCCCGCGTCCACTTCGTGGAAATCTCGGTCGATTTCTCGGCCGCGTCGATCGCAACTTTCGACATCTTCTCGCCGAAGGACGCATAGGACTTAAACGTGTCTTGGTAGGCAGACATATCGCTCGGGAACGCCGCCATCATGTCGTGCATCATCTTGCTGTAGTCGGGATTGGTCTTCGTGGCCATGAGAACCTCCATGAGTTTACGTTGCGCGTTCGAAATCAGTCTCGGGGTTTGGCGGCCCTCTTGTCTGCGTCTGCCCAACAGATAGACGCTGCGCCGCGGCGCTTCAAGGGATTATTCTGCGTTGCAGCAAGAATTCGCCTGCCGGGTGGGATTCGGCTCCGGCGCGCCGGTTCTCAATGAACAAAAAGGTGGCCTCGTCGCGCAAAACGCAGAGCGGCCAATGGGGTCTCTCGATCATCGACGCTCGGAAGATGCTGCACCAGCGAAGGCCGGAATACTCGACCTCACTCTCTCCGGGGCCGGGGCCCCTCCGGAGGAAACATGAGACCGCCACCCAAACTGCATCAATGACGCTCGACCCTCGTACAGTTCTCCGGCCGTCGCGCCGTCGTCGAGGTCCCGCGACGACGACGGTCAAACCGTTCCGGAACCGACAGCCCCGTGCGCAGCTCGCGTGTCAGCCTGTCGGGTCTTCCACCACATACGTACCGGGCGCCTCGGCGAGAATTTCGGCGTTCTCCCCCGGGTTCCGCGCCTTAACCTTCCGCCCGGATCGGCCCGAGAGCCATTCGTCCCAGCGCATCCACCACGTGCCCTGATGGAACTCGGCCGCCGCCTGCCACTCGTCGGGGGTCCCGGCCCAGTCGCCGTTCGTGTAATGCCCGTATTTCTGCTTCGATGGCGGATTGATGATCCCGGCGATATGGCCGGACTCGCTGAGAACGAAGGTCTTGTCCTTCGATCCCATCTTCTGGATGCCGCGGAAGGAGGAACGCCACGCCGCGATATGGTCCGTTTCGCAGGCCACGGCCATAAGCGGAACTGTCACGTCCTCCAGCGAAACGGTCTCGCCGCAGATCTCGAAGCCCTCGGAGGCGAGCCTGTTCTGCTGGCACAGGCCGCGCAGATACTCGATCGCCATGTCCCGAGGCAGGTTGGTGCCGTCTCCGTTCCAGTAGAGAAGATCGAAGGCGGGCGGAGTCTGCCCCATCATGTAGTTCCGAACGGCGGGCTTGTAGACGAGATCCTTCGAGCGCAGGAAGCTGAAGGTCTGGCTCATGTAGTAGCTGTCGAGGTAGCCGTTGCGCTTCACCTCATCCTCGATGCCGGAGACGAAATCCTCGTCGAGAAAGACGCCGACCTCCCCCTGGTCCGAGAAGTCGGTCAGGGTGGTGAAGAACGTGGCCGACTTGATCGACCTGTCGTTCCGCCTCTTCATCACGCCGAGCGTCATCGCAAGCGTGGTTCCGGCGATGCAGTAGCCGACCGCATTGACCGTCTTCTGGCCCGTGATCTCCTTGATCCGGGAGATCGCCTCGAGGAAGCCCTCCTCGACATATTCGTCGAGCCCGACATCGGCGTAGGTCGCGTCCGGATTCTTCCAGGACACGACGAAGAGGGTGTATCCCTGCTCGACGATCCAGCGGATGAGGCTGTTCTTCTCCTTGAGGTCGAGAATGTAGAACTTGTTGATCCACGGAGGAAAGATGACGAGCGGGGTCGCGTGCACCTGATCGGTCTGCGGTGCGTACTGGATCAACTCCATCATCCGGTTGCGATAGACGACCTTTCCCGGCGTGGAGGCCAGGTTGCCGCCGATCTGGAAGGCCTCCGGGTCGGAGAGGGTGACGACCAGTTCGCCGTCATTGCGCTCCAGGTCCTTCACGAGGTTCTCCAGACCGTCGACCAAGCTCTGACCCTCCGTCTCGACCGCCCGCGCGAGCGCCTCCGGGTTCGTGCCGAGGAAATTGCTCGGGCTCATCATGTCGACGATCTGCTGGCTGAAATATTGAAGGCGCCGCTTGTCCTTCGCGTCGAGACCCTCGAGGCCGCCGACGGCGTTCTGCACCAGCTCCGCATTCAGCAGATACTGCTGCTTGAGATAGTTGAACATCGGATGCGATTGCCACGCTTCGTCCTTGAACCGGGAATCGCCATCGACGATGTCATCCGGCGGTGTCAGATCCCCCCGCATGAGCCTGTGCTGTGCCTCGACATAATGCGTGAGCGTCTTTCCCCAGTAATCGATCTGCGTCTGGAGTATCCGCGTCGGGTTTTCCATCATCTCCTTCATCATGGCGGTACCCGTCTTGATGTAGAGATCCTGGCCAGGGGACTGGAGCGAGGCGGGAACAGCGCGCTTCTGGCTCATCGCCGATGCGAGACGCGCAGAAAGCCTCTCGAGACGCGCGAGATTGTTCGCAAGCTGCTCGGAATATTCCGCAACTTTCGTCGCATCCGCGTGATCTTTTGTTGCCATAGCCCCCTCCCGACCTCTATTGCTGCAAAGCAGCGTAATTTGCCGCGGCCGCAAGGTGGTTCCTTGCGCGCCGCGACGGACTAGAACGTAGCGGGGCCGACCTGGAAATAAACCCGGACCGGAACCTGCAGGAAAGGATTACTATGCATATACCGAGCGCCTTCAGCTACGATCTGATGGAGACCGCCCGCGTGACAAACCAGTGGCTTGGAGCGTCCGCGCAGGCGTTCGGGTCCTACCCCGCCTCCGGCCTCATTCCAAATCCGATGTTCCAGATGATCTCGGCATGGGGCGACGTGACGGAGCGGGCCTTCGACCGCATGGTTGCCAGACCCGACTGGGGTATCCAGACGGTCGTCGCCGAAGATGGGCGCGACCACGTCGTCCAGACCGAGAAGGTGCTGACGAAGCCGTTCGGCGATCTCACCCGGTTCCGGGTTCTGGGCCGTCCCGAAAAGGAGAGGCGGGTGCTGCTTGCCGCCCCGATGTCCGGCCACTACGCCACGCTCGTGCGATCGACGGTCCAGTCCCTGCTGCCCGATTGCGAGGTCTGGGTGACAGACTGGCACAATGCGCGCGACATCCCCGTTTCCTGCGGCAAGTTCGATGTCGAGGACTACGCCCAGTATCTCATAGACTTCATGCGCGAGGTCGGACCCGAGACGAATCTCGTCGCCGTCTGCCAGCCCGCTCCCCTCGCTCTCGCCGCCACGGCCTGGCTGGCCGAGCACGAACCGGAGAGTCAGCCGAAGAGCATGACGCTGATCGGCGGGCCCGTGGATCCCGACGCCGCCGCGACCGACGTGACGGATTTCGGACGCCGCATCACGATGGGCCAGCTGGAGCGCATGGTGATCCAGCGCGTCGGCTTCAAGCATGCCGGAGCGGGACGCATGGTCTATCCGGGCCTGCTCCAGCTTGCGTCGTTCATATCGATGAACGTGGACACCCACACCAGGGCCTTCACCGATCAGATCGTGCGCAGCGCGAAGGGACAGGCGGGCGACCACGACAAGCACAACAAGTTCTACGACGAATATCTGGCGGTGATGGACATGACCGCGGAGTTCTATCTCTCGACCGTGGACCGGATCTTCAAGCGACGGGAGATTGCGAACAACATCTTCACGATCAACGACCAGCCGGTGGATATCGCCAAGATCACCAATGTCGCGACGATGATCGTGGAAGGAGAGGACGACGACATCTCGGCGCCCGGCCAGTGCCTCGCGGCCCTCGACCTGTTGACCGATCTCCCCGAGGAAAAGAAGGCCGCCCATCTCGAGCCCGGCGCGGGCCATTACGGCATCTTCGCCGGCCGATCCTGGCGGAACCACATCCGCCCGCTGGTCCTCGATTTCATCGACCAGAATGCCGGTCGGCCCGGGACCCGGCGCGCTGCGAACGCCGAGCGGGCGCCCAAGCCGCGCTCGAAATCGACGCGCACCGGCACGCATTCGACCCCTGTCTGACCGATTTCCGGGGGCGACGGCCGACTGCGCTCTCCCGTCGTCGGACCGTCCGCACGGGGAGGTCCGGGGTCCGGTCTGAAAAGACGCATCCACCGGACCGCACGCGGCTCCCGATCGCACTCAGGAGGCGTCCGCCACCTCCCGGATCGCGGCTTCGATCAGCTCGAGGCAGGGGGAAGTCGAGAACCGGTGATCGGCGTCCTTCACGAAGGTCAGCCGCACGTCGCCCTTCAGGTGATCGAGGAGACGGAGCGCCGTGTCGCGGCCGACATCGGCGTCCGCCGTTCCCTGCAGCAGCCGGACACGGCCCATCCGCGGCGGCGCCCGCCGGAGGACGAGATTCGCTCTCCCGTCCTCGATCAGGCGCCTGGTGACGGGGGTCGGTTCTCCGTATTCGCTGGGTAGGCAGACGCAGCCCTCCCGCTCCAGCACGGATCTTCTGCGCCTCGTCGAAGCCCGCCCACATGCTGTCCTCGGTGAAATCCGGCGCTGCCGCGATCCCGACGAAGCCCGAGACCCGGTCGATCCGGTCCGCTGCAAGCAGGGAAATCCACCCGCCCATGGACGACCCGACAAGCACCACGGGGCCCTCGGTCGCCGCCTCGATCGCGGCAACGGCATCCTCCGCCCAATCGCCTATGGCGCCATCCTCGAACGCCCCCGAACTTTCCCCGTGTCCCGAATAGTCGAACCGAAGGAACGCGCGTCCCTCCGCCTTCGCCCAACTCTCGAGGTGGACGGCTTTCGTTCCGCCCATGTCGGACCGGAAGCCGCCGAGAAACACGATGGCGGGGTCCCTGCCCTCGGTTCGGTGAAAGGCGATGCGCCGCCCGTTCGGAGTTTCGATGCAATCCGTCATCGCGGGCTTTTTCCGCGACCCGCCCGCAGGCGTCAACCGATCGCTCGTGGCGTCGGCCGTATCCCGATGGGTCAGGCGGCGCAGTCCTCGGTCTCCAGCACCACATTCAGGTCCCAGTGCAGCTCCTCCGCCAGGGCGACCCGACGGGACAGGCCGGGCCAGGACAGTGTCATCGTTCCCTCGTCGGGGCGATATGCGGCGGTGTAGAGCGTGCCGAAGCCGTGCGTGAACGCACGCGCGTGAAGCGGCGGCCGGAGGAATTGCGACACGAGATCGCCGGGGTCGCGGCCGCTTTCCACGAGTTCCGAGAGGCAAGAGAGCCGCTCGGCCGACCGGGTCAGACGGTCATGTTCCGGCCATTCCGGCTCGGACCGCTGATGGTTGGTCGCGATGCCCCTGTCGCGGATCTCGGGCGCACGATCCGGCGCGAGCACGACCGTCGCGATGCACCCACCGGCATCGAGAACGGTCACGTTGTAGCTCATGTGGGTCGGAATGCGGGTCAGGATCCGCACCGCCTGCTCCGTCGTCTCCGCGACCTGCAACACGTAGCGCAGGATCAGCGGGATCCCGAATCCCGGACCGATCGTCCATCGCCCCCCGAAGGCCAGCGAGACGCAGAGGCCGGCATCGTTCATTCCGTCGAGCAGACCCCAGAGACCGTCGCTGACCCCCACCACCCGCCGCCCGAGCCAGTCGGTCCGCACAAGAAGGCAATCGAAGGCGTCCGGGCCGTAATCGTAGTTCCGGACGAGAAGCGGCCGCGGCGAGGCCACTGCAGCCTGGGAGCAGCCCATGATGTAGGGCGGCGGAGCCCAGAAGCTCAGGAACCGCTTCTGGTCGCTGGTCGTGCCCTCGCAGAGTCGCTCCCAGAGCGGGAGAAGCTCGTGCATGTGCCGGTCGAGCGCCGACCGGCACAGATCGAGAGGCGGCCGGGCCTGCTGGCCGTCCTGCAGCCACCAGGCCCGATAGGCCGGCCAGGCGCTCTCGAGGAGCGCCGGCCAGCCGTCCAGGCCGTTCCCGAGGCTCCGCGCGCTCCACTCGAACTCCGCCGACATTCTCAGCCCAGCTTGAAACGCGGATAGGGCGCCGCCGCATGGGCGGACTCGCTGCCGGCGGCGAAGAGCGCCTTCATGCCGTCGGCCCATTGCTCGGCCCGGTCGGTCAGCTTGAACTCGTCCGTCATCATCCTGCCGCGCACCACCAGGATGCCGAGATCCGCGCCTTCGTAGCGATGATCCCCCGCCTTCAGGATGCGCAGGAAGAACGCCTCGTCGTCGCCCTCCACCGCGCGGCGGTGATAGTCGAACCGGTCGTAAGTCACCGTCCCGCTCTCGTCCATCCGGTAGATGCCGGTATAGGGCGCGGCGGTGAGGATGTCGGTATCGTCCGCGGTGTACTTGATCACCATCTGCGACCAGTCGTCGATCATCTCGGCGTCGGCCCAGCGGGAATTGATCTCGTCGATGTCGATGTCGAAGGTCGCGTCCGAGAATTCCAGCAGATGGAACAGGAACAGCGGCGCGTCTGCATGGGCGAAGGCGGCGTGATTTGTCATCGAGGTCGTGCCGGCGATGCGCGGGTTCAGCTCGCCGAGCCATACCTCCTCGCTCTCCTTGTCGATGAGGAAGTCGAGCTCGAAATAGCCGCGATAGCCGTTCTTGCGAAGCTGCTCGCCGAACTTGAAGGTATAGTCCCGCGCCTTCTGGCGGATCTCCTCGGAGAAGGCGGTGGAGAAGACCTCGTTGCCGCACCAGCCGCCCTTGTGCGGCGTGAGCTGCGGAAAGCCCACGAGCTCGGTCATCAGCGGTCCGACCACCGTGCCCGAGGCGGTGGTGCAGGCCTCGATGGCGGAACCGCGGCAATCGATCATCTTCATGACCTTGACCTCGCCCTGCCCGACGATGCCCTCCTTCTCCTCCTCGAACTCCTCTTCGGAGGTGATGAAATAGGTCGTCTCTCCGCTGTCGCCGAAGGCCGATTGCACGACCAGCCTCTCGCCCAGGTCGTGCTCCTTGGCGATCCGGCACAGGTCGTTCCAGTCGGTCACCTCCGACAACACGTTCGGGACCGAAGGGACGCCGGCCTCGTTGCCGATCCGCACGGTCTTGATCTTGTCGTCGCAGCTCTCGCGCAACTCGGCCCCGGGGAACCAGATCTCGCCGCCGAGCTCGGCGACCAACCGCTCGGTCTCCTCGTCGAACATCAAGAACACGAAGACCGGGTCGCCGCCCCGGCCTTTCACGTAGTCGATCACCTCCGGATGCCGGAGGAGGTACTTGTTGATGTCCTCGATCGATTCGAAAATCTCGTGCTCCCGCGGGCCGGGGACGAACGTGTTCGGATGCCGCCCGTCATAGCAGTCTATATAGCTGATATTCTTGAAGTTCTTGACCCATTCGTCGATGCCGAGAAGATTGTAGTTGGTTCCCGACACGAAGTAGATCGGCCTCTCGTTGCGGAAGAAGAACCGGCGAATCTCCGAGATGTTCTTCAGATGCGTGCCGCTCATGGCGCAGTTCCTTCGTGATTGCGGTGCTTTCGGACCGGCTCGTCGGCGGGCGGCGCCGCGCAACCGGGAAGACTGGCACGTTCCGCCCACTCGCCCGAATGGCCGCCCTATCCCGACGGCCGGGTATCGGCGCGCGCCTGGTCCCCGAGCGCCTCCGGCGTGAAGACGCGCAAGCCGAGATCGGGCCGGTAGCCGTGTATCTCGGTCACGTCCAGCGCGCGCATGAAGTCGACCACCTGCCGGTCGATCACCTGACCGGGCACGAGGATCGGGAAACCCGGCGGATAGGGCGTGATGAACCCTGCCGAGACAAGCTCCTCGCCCTCGTTCAGGCGCCGGATCAGGTCGCCGTCGAGGCCGACGTAATCGCAATTGTCCGCGATGTAGGAGGCGAAGAACGCCCGCCGCATGTCGCCTGCCTGGCTCGCCTCGTCCCGGAAGGCCGGATGGAAGGACGAGAAGTCCGGCAGCGGCGGCACGTCCTCCATGAGGGCCCGAACCCGGTTCTCCAGAGAGCGCCGCTCCATCTTGGAGGCGTTCTCGCGCAGCTCGTCGAGTTTGCGGGCGAAGTCGACGAGGATCTCGAGAAGATAGGCGACCGAGGACCGCGTCGTTCCGATATTGGTCAGGAACAGCACCGTGTTGCGCGACGTCTTGTTGACCTGGATCCCGTATCGCTGCATCAGCACGTCGGTCTTGAACGTGTCGCCGTCGTGCCCCGTCTTTCCCACGAGCAGGGTGATCTTCGTCGGGTCGAGCACGAACTCGTCGCGCCCCCAGATGTCGAGCGCGTCGGTCCAGCCCGTGCCGCAGCCGTGATAGGCTTGGACCCCGCTCTCGCGATGCTCCGCCGGGATCATGTCCTCGGGCGTGAGCACGCGGAAATACTTTTGCAGGAGCGGGTGGTTCGAGATCGCCTGCCGGATCGACATGGCGCATTCGATCTGGTTCTGGACGAACTCGAACCCCTCGAGTTCCACCTGCCGGCGTCCGACGTCGAGGGAGGCGATGATCTGGTAGTTCGGCGAGGTCGAGGTATGCGTCATGTAGGCCTCGTGGAAGGCCTGCTCGGTTTCGCCGCGGTAATCCTGATCGTAGACGTGGATCATCGATCCCTGCCGGAGCGAGGTCAGCGTCTTGTGGGTCGACTGGGTCGAATAGACCCGGACACGCGCATCGGGGGGCGCCACGAGCCTCGTCTCGATCCAGGTCTCGTCCTCGGCATCCTGCAGGGCGGTGCACTGCTCCTCCCACGCCCTGTCGCGCTCCGATGTCTCGAGCCGCTTCTTCAGCGTGCGCGCGCAATACATCGCCGTCCGCTGGCGATAGGCGGGATTGAACCGCGCGAACCCGAACCACGCCTCGTCCCAGAGGAAGACGATGTCCTTCTTGATCGCGAGGCATTCCTCCATGACCCGGTCCACGTTGTAGACGAGCCCGTCGAAGGTGCAGTTGGTCAGCAGCACCATCCGGACCCGGTGCAGCTCGCCCGCCGCCCGCAGTTTCAGGAGGTGCCGCTTGATCTCCGTAAGGGGAACCGCGCCGTACATGGAGTATCTGTCGAGCGGATAGCTGTCCATGTAGACGACATGCGCGCCGGCAAGCACCATCCCGTAATGATGGGACTTGTGGCAGTCCCGGTCGACGAGGACGATGTCGCCCGGCCGGATCAGCGCCTGCACGACGATCTTGTTCGAGGTCGAGGTGCCGTTGGTGACGAAGAAGCTGTGCTGGGAGCCGAATGCGCGGGCGGCCAGTTCCTGCGCCTGCTTGATCGGCCCGCGCGGTTCAAGCAGGGAATCCAGCCCGCCGCTCGTCGCCGACGTCTCCGCGAGAAAGATGTTGGGTCCGTAGAAGGCGCCCATGTCCTGGATCCAGTGGCTGCGGGAGACGGACTTGCCGCGACTGATCGGCATGGCGTGGAACACCCCGGTCGGCTGTCGCGAGTATTTCTTGAGCGCCGTGAAGAACGGCGTGTCGTAACGCTTGTTCACACCGCGGAGGATGTTCAGGTGCAGTTCGAAGAAATCCTCCTGGTTGTAGAAGACCCGCTGGAGCCCGCTGAGATCGGCGGACGCGACCTCCTCCACCGAGCGGTCGGTGACCAGATAGAGGTCGAGTTCGGGGCGGATTCGCCTGATCAGGTCGCAGGTCGCCGGCGCATACTGGGCCGGGCGGAGCGTGTCCACATCCGCCAGCTTGTGGATCCGGTCGAGATAGACCGACAGGAGGTCCCGGTCCGCCCCGGTCCTGAGCGCGAGCCCGTTCCGCACGACCGCGGACTGGATGTTGTGGTTGAACAGGATCGCGATCAGCGCGTCCTCGAGCGAGGGCACGACCACGACCTCGTAGACGAACGGGTCCTCGCCGCGACGAACCTTCCGGAGGTTCGACTTCAGGGACGACGTCTGGTGATCGGTGAGATTGTCGACGATCAGGACCTCAAAATAGGGTCGACCGAGCGCCGTCTCGTCGGAGGGCAGAACGTTCTCCTCCTCGAAGATCTCGTTCTCGTCCCTCTCGCCGAAGAGCGGGATCACCCGCTTGCGGTAGGCCCCCGAACTCAGCGCCCGCGAAACCCGCCGCACCGCATCGGAGAAGTCTATCAGGTCGTTCTGCTCGAGCAGACGGCGAATCCGGCCGAAGGCGTCGCTTCCGGGGAAGGCCCAGTAGACCTCGACCGGATCGAGCAGATCGAAGAGATCGCGCGCCTCCCCGAGGCGCGCCTTCTTCCGCTTGTCCGCGAGGTTGTTGATCGCCAGGTCCTCGGCGATCTCGCGGAGGGCGTTCCAGCGGTCGGAGCGAAGCTGGAACGCGGAATAGGCATCCCCCACGAGCGGCATCGCGGTACCGGGTTCGGCGGATCCGTCATCCGCCGGTTTCACCACCGGAACCACCGGCGAAGGCCTGTCCATGTTCACACTCCCGTTGCCGGAAGTCAGTTAAAACCGGATTCCTTCGAGGCAAAAGGCCGAATTTCCGGGGCTGTCGCCGGCGCGACCGGAGAAGCGGTCTCCCCGGGCGCGTCCTTGGAGGCGGCCTCCGCCGGCAGAACGCCCGTCTTCCCGGCGAGTTTCCTGCGCGGCGAGGGGTCGTCGAGCCCGTCGCGGCCGCCCTTTCCGGGCATCTGCAGCGGCCCGAGCGTATGCAGAAAGGCGTCCGCACCGCTTGCCGCCTCGTAGACGGAGAACTCCGCCTCCCGGTCGCGGAAGCTCTTGAGCACCTGCCCGAGCCCCTTCAGCCCGGTCTCCCGCTGCCGCCGGACCAGGTCGAGATCGATTTCGATCGGGAACATGTCCTCCTGCCCCGCAGAGTGGTGCAGCACCGTGGCCGCCGGATCGACGACGATGGACCTGCCGTTGCCCCCCGCACCGAGCCCATTCACGTCGAAGACGTAGCACTGGAACTGCGCGGCCGTCGCGCGCGCGATCGCCAGTTCCGCATCCCGGTCCGAGGTGCCGGTCAGAACCGGGTGGAGCAGCACCTCGACGCCCTGCGCCGTCAATTGCCGCGTCGTCTCGGGGAACCAGATGTCGTAGCAGATCGACAGGCCGAAGCGGCCGACCTCCGGCACGTCGAAGACACAGAACTCGGTTCCCGCGGAAACGCCCGCCTCGTAGGGCCGGAACGGGAACATCTTCGAATACCGCGTCACGATCTTGCCCGCCGGGTCGATGACCACCGCGGTGTTGAGGATGCGCCCGTCGGCGGTCTTCTCGAACATCGAGCCGGGGATCAGCCAGATGCCGTGCTCGGCCGCCTTCCTCTGGAACCGCTCGATCGTCCCGTTCGGGAAGGGCTGGGCGAAATGGTCGAGGGGTCCGTAGGGCGCGAGTTCGCTGAAGAGCGCCATCTGCGTCCAAGGAAACCGCGCCATCAACACGTCGACCTTATGGAGCATCGCATCGACGTTCGAATGGGAAGCGCTCACCGGCATCTGGATGCCGGCTATGGCGAATGGCGTCATCTTTCGTCTCCTTCGCGGGTCCGCCTCCGTCCGGGCGTCCCGTCTCGCATGTTCTGCCGGACCCTCGGCCCGGGATGGCCTCACCTAGCCACGGCTGGCCGGGCTTCCAACCGCACCGGGTCAGAATGTCGGCGGTGTGCAGGCGCTGACCACCACGCAGGCAGTATTGCCGATGTTGCGGAACCGGTGCGGCAACCGCGAATCGAACAGGTAGCCGTCGCCGGGATTGAGGACCCGGCACTGGTCTCCGACCGTCACCTCGATGACCCCGGAGACCACGATTCCGGCCTCCTCGGCCTGGTGGCTGAGCATGTCCGGCCCGGTATCCCCGCCCGGCTGATAAACCTCCCGAAGCATCTGGATCGCGTGGCGCGATGCGTCGCCGACCTGGCGAAGCGACACCTGCGACTCCGCATCCGCGGGAGAAAGTTCCGTGAATTCCGTCGCCGCGTAGAAGAAGCGCGGCGGCCCCTCCTCCTCCAGGCCGGAGAAGAACTCGCTGAGGCTGAGCGGCAGCGCGTCGAGAAGACTCTTCGAGCGAGGCGACGGAGGGGCTCGTCTTGTTGCTCTCCATGAGCGAGATGGCACTAGAGGTCAGGCCCGCCCGCCCGGCGAGTTGTCTCTGCGAGAGGCCCCGCTCCTCGCGGACCTTGCGGAGCCGGCCGCCTATGTCGAAATCCATGCGTATCCTCTTGACGGATGATGCCCAATACTCAACACCGACGCGGTTCGGCGGTCAACCGCCAGTCGGAATATATCATCTCATCATGAACTTATCTGATATTCGATCGCGCGACCGGTCGTGAATGCGTCCGGGTGATTGACAAGAAAACTCAAAAGTCGCACGTGAATCTTGCTGCATTCCTGTCAGGAGCCCAACATGGCCGGCACCACCACATCAAAACGCACCCCGAAGAAGCCCGCCGCGTCGCGCAAGTCGGCGGCCGCCGCCGACGCGCGTCCGGTCGGAGCGATCCCGGCGGCCGAGATGCCCGCACCCGGGAGCCCTACGCCGCCCGTCGCCGCGGCGCGGTCCGCGCATCCCGCCACGGGATCGAACGAGGCGCTCCTCCGGCGTCGCGAGGCCGCCGTGCCGCGCGGCGTCGCCTCCGCCCACCCGATCTTCGCCGAGCGCGCCGAGAACGCAGAGCTCTGGGACGTCGAGGGCCGCCGCTACATCGACTTCGCCGGCGGCATCGCGGTGCTCAACACCGGCCACCGCCACCCGAAGGTAGTCGAGGCCGCCAAGGCCCAGGAGGACCGCTTCACGCATACCTCCTTCCAAGTCCTCGCCTATGAGCCCTACATCGCCCTGGCCGAGAAGCTGAACGCGCTCGCCCCCGGCGAGGCGCCGAAGAAGTCGCTCCTCGTCACCACCGGCGCCGAGGCGGTGGAGAACGCGGTGAAGATCGCCCGCGCCGCCACCGGCCGCCCGGGCGTCATCGCCTTCACCGGCGGCTATCACGGCCGCACGATGATGACGCTGGGCATGACCGGCAAGGTCTCGCCCTACAAGAAGGACATCGGCCCCTTCCCGACCGACATCTACCGCGCGCCCTTCCCCGACGCCCGTACCGGCGTATCGGTCGAGGACGCGATCCAGGGCCTCGAGACGCTGTTCCTGACCGACGCCCAGCCCGACCGCGTCGCGGCGATCATCATCGAGCCGGTGCTCGGCGAGGGCGGCTACACGCCGGTGCCCTTCGAGATGATGCAGGCGCTGCGCCGGATCTGCGACCAGCACGGCATCCTCCTGATCGCCGACGAGATCCAGGCCGGCTTCGGCCGCACCGGCACGATGTTCGCGGTGGAACATTCCGGCGTCGTGCCGGACCTCATCACGGTCGCGAAGTCGATGGCCGGCGGCTACCCGGTCGCGGGCGTCATCGGCCGCGCCGACGTGATGGACGCGATGGCGCCCGGGGGCCTCGGCGGTACCTATGGCGGCAACCCCGTGGCCTGCGCCGCGGCGCTCGCCGCCATCGAGGCGATCGAGAGCGAGGGGCTGCTGGCCCGCTCGACCGCGATGGGCGAGACCTTCCGCGCGCCGCTTTGCCGAGATCGGCGCCCGCACCGCGCCGTGGCGGATGTGGGACATCCGCGGCCTCGGCGCGATGGTGGCGGTGGAATTCGTCTCCGATTTCGAGACCGCCACGCCCGACGCGGCCCTGACCAAGGCGGTGGTGCAGCATGCCCGCGAGCGCGGCCTGATCCTGCTGCCCTGCGGCATGCACGGCAACGCGCTGCAGGATCATGGTCCCGCTGACGGCCTCCGACGCGGTGATCGACGAAGGGCTGGAAATCTTCGAGGCCGCCCTCGCCGCCGCCGTGCTCGAGACGACGGTCTGAGCACCCCTACCCGCCCGATCCCCGGAGGGGCCGGCGCCGATGCGCCGGCCCCTTTCTATTTCTCCTCTTCGCGGCGCGCTCCGGGGAAGAAGAGGTAGTAGAGCACCGGAGCGGCGATCAGCGTCAGCACGCTTGCGAAGCCGAGCCCGCCCATGATCGTCACCGCCATCGAGGCGAAGAACGCGTCCCAGAGAAGCGGCGTCATGCCGAGGATCGTCGTCGCCGCGGCGAGCACGACGGGTCGCAGGCGCGAGGTCGAGGCCTCGACCACGGCGCGCGTGAAGGGCACGCCCTCCGCCCGGGTCAGGTCGATCTCCTCCACCAGCACGATGCCGTTCTTGATCAGCATCCCCGACAGGCTCAGAAGGCCCAACAGCGCGGTGAAGGAAAAGGGAAGGCCCGAGGCGAGAAGGCCGATCGCCACCCCGTTCACGGCCATCGGCACCAGCAGCCAAATGATCAGCGGCTGCCGGAGCTTG
This sequence comes from uncultured Alphaproteobacteria bacterium, assembly GCA_963776705.1. GTDB lineage: Bacteria > Pseudomonadota > Alphaproteobacteria > Rhodobacterales > Rhodobacteraceae > Palleronia. The sequence continues at coordinate 165,798 of CAVZOA010000015.1, read as the reverse complement.
CCGAAGAGAAGCACCGAGATCAGCACCATGGTCAGCAGCGAGACCGGCAATTGCCGGCCGAGGCTCGCCTGCGCCTCGGACGACGACTCGAACTCCCCGCCCCAGTCCAGCCGGTAGCCGTCGGGCAGCGCCATCGCCTCCACGGCGGGCCGGATCTCGCGGAACACGGAATCGGCATTGACGCCCGCCGGCACGCCGGCCTGCACGCTGATCGTCGGCAAGCGGTTGCGGCGGCGGATCAGCGTGTCCTCAGCGGCGTAGCCGAAGCCGTCGATGAGCTGCTCGAGCGGAATGAACGTCTCCGCGGCCTCCGACCAGACCGGCTGGTCGACCAGATGCTCGCCGCCCTCCTTCGTGGCCCCGGGCATCCGCACGACGATCGGGATCAGCCGGCTGTCCTCGCGGTAGACGCCCGACCGCACCCCGTCGGTCGCGGTCCGCATCGCCTCGGCCACGTCCTCCCGCGCGACGCCGGCGGTCTCCGCCCGACCCTCGTTGTAGAGCGGCTGGATCACGATCTCCCGCTCCCGCCAGTCCGTCCGCAGATCCTGCAGCCGGCCGGACGCCGCCGCCATCCGGTCGGACGCCTCCCCGGCCAGACGGCGGAGCACGTCCGGGTCCGGGCCGGAGAACCGCGCCTCGATCGGAGCGCCGCCGCCGGGACCGAACGCCAGCCTCTCCGTGCGGAACTCGCCCCGGGGCAGCGCGCGGCGTCCGAACGCCTCCAGATCGGCGCGCAGCGCGGGAATCTGGTCGATGCTCTCCGTCCGGATGATCAGGTGACCATAGGTCGGCAGGCTCTCCTCCGGCGCATAGGTGAGCATGAAGCGGGAGGCGCCGCCGCCGACGAAGGTATCCACGGACACGACCGCCGCGCGGTCCGACAGCCAGGCCTCGACGTCGGCCATGTCGGCGGCGGTGGTCTCGATGCTGGAACCCTGGGGCAACCTGTAATGCGCGTAGAAGAGGGGGTGTTCGAATCCGGGAAGAACTGCTGCTGCACCTGCCCGAAGCCCCAGTAGCAAAGCACGGTGATCCCGACGAGCGCCGCGACGACCAGCCAGCGAAGCCGCAGCGCCAGCCGCAGGATCGCCGCATAGGCGCGGAAGACCGGTCCGTCATAGACGCCGGCCGCCCCCGCGGTTCCGCGCCGGAAGACGTAATGCGCGAGCAGCGGCGTCGCCGTCACGGCAAGAAGCCAGGAGAGCAGCAGCGAGATGCCGATCACCGCGAAGAGGGAGAACAGGAACTCGCCGGTCGCGTCCGGGCTGAGGCCGATCCCGGCGAAGGCCATGATCCCGATCACGGTCGCACCGAGAAGCGGGATCTGGGTCTTCGCGGTCACGTCCTGCGCCGCCTCGCGCGAGGACTTGCCCCGCGACATGTCGCTCTGCATCCCTTCGGCCACGACGATGGCGTTGTCCACGAGCATGCCCATGGCGATGATCAGCGCGCCGAGGGAAATCCGTTCCATCTCGATCCCGAAGACCGCCATGAAGAACACCGTGCCGACCACCGTCAGCAGCAGCGTCGTGCCGACCACCAGCGCCGACCGCCAGCCCATGGCGAGCGCGAGCACGGCCACGACGATCGACACCGACAATCCGAGATTGGTCAGGAACGCGTTCGACGCCGCGGCGACCACCTCGTGCTGCTGGTAGATCGGCGCGAGCTCGACCCCGACGGGGATCTCCGAGCGCAGGTCCCCGAGCCGCGCGTCCACCCGCCTCCCGACATCGACGATGTTGAGACCGTCCTTGCCGGAGACGCCGATCGTGAACGCCTCATTCCCGTCGTGCCGGATGATCATCGACGGGTCCTCCACCCGCTCCCGCATCACCGTGGCGAAGTCGGCGAGGTCGACGATCTCGCCGCCCACTCCGATCGTCAGGCCGCGGATCGCCTCGACCGTGTCTGATCCCTGCGGCGCGTCGATCCGCAGCGACCGGCCCGATTGCTCGAGGGAACCGGCCGGCACGACGGAATTGGCGTTCGAGATCGCCTCGGCGATCGCGCCCGGAGGAATGCCGAGATTGGTGATGATCGCCCGGTCGGGCTCGACGAAGACCGCCTCCTCGGGAAGCCCCGCCAGGGTGGCGTCCGCCACCCCCTCCACCGCAAGCAGTTCGCGGCGCAGGAAATCGGCGATCTCGTGGATCTCCCGGTCCTCGAAGCCCGGCGCCGTGACGGCGTAGAAGATGCCGTAGACGTCGCCGAAACTGTCGTTGACGAGCGGCGCGCCGGCGCCGGCCGGCAAGTCTCCCCTGGCGTCGGAGACGCGGGCGCGAAGCTTGTCCCAGATCTGCGGCAGCGCGTCGCCGTCGTATGTGCTCTCGATCTCCACGTCGATCCGGCTGACGCCCGGCTTGTTCGACGACGTGATCGTGTCGATCTCGGCCATCTGCTGGATCGCGGATTCCAGCGGTTCGGTGACCTCGCTCGCGACCTCCTCGGCGGAAGCGCCGGGATATTGCGTGATGACGATGGCGTTCTTGATCGTGAAGGCCGGATCCTCGAGCCGCCCGATCGTCGCGAAGCCCCAGACGCCGCCGAGAAGGCAGCCGAGCATCAGGAGCCAGGTGAGAAGCGACCGGTCGATGGCGCCGCGCGCGATGTTCATCCTCTCACCCGCCGAGGCCCGTGTAGCGGCGGACGCGCTGGCCGTCCTCGAGCTGCGACGCCCCAGCGGCCACGATCTCAGTGCCCGCCTCCGGCCCTTTCGTCATCACCAGCCGCGCATCGTCGCGCACGGTCATCTCGATCGGCTGCCGGGACAGGGTGCCGATATCGGGGTCGTCCTCGGACGGCCGGAAGACCATCACCCCGGGAGTCCGGTCCGGATCGAAGACGATCGCGGTCGCGGGCAGCACGGTGCCGGCCCTCGCCCCGGGCCGCGGAGCCGTCGCCGTCACGGTCACCGACGCGCCCGGCAGGACCCATTCGGGCACCTCTTCCGTGAAGGCGAGCGTCAGGCTGTAGGTCTGCGCCACCTCCGCCGTCTCGGCCTCGAATTCGCGCAAGGCCAGCGAATAGCTGTCTCGGTCTCCGGGGAAGGTTCCCGGAACTCGACGCCGTCCTGCCCCGCGGCCCGCCGGAACAGCACTTCGGGCACGTCGATGTCGACACGAAGCTCCGACATGTCGTGCAGCCGGACCACCGGCTCTCCGGCAGCCACGGTCGCATATGCGCCGACCGGCGGCGCGCGACGAGCGCCTCGAAGGAGGTCTGGAGCGTCGCGTCCTCGAGCGCGTCGCGCGCATCTTCGACCGCGATCCCGGCGAGATCGTACTGCGTCTGCGCGTCGCGGATCTGCACGTCGGAGACGGCGGAGCCCGACAGTTCCCGGAGCCTCTCGAGATCGCGCTCGGCCTTCGCGAGGTTCAGTTTCGCCCGCTCGAGGTCGCGCTCGAAAGGCGTCAGGTCGAGCGCCGCGAGCAGTTCGCCCTCCGCGAGGGTCGATCCCTCGGTGACCGGAAAGTCGACGATCTGCCCGCCGACCTGGAAGGCGAGATCGACGGTCTCGCGGGCCCTTACCCGCCCGAAGAACTGCCGCTGCATCGGCCCGGATTCCACGCTGAGGGTCATCAGCTTCACCGGACGCGGCGGGCCGTCCTGCGCGACGGCGGCGAGAGGCAGCAGAAGGGCGAGAACGGCAAGCAGTCGGGGCATGAAACATCCTTCGAATGACGTGCCTTGGCAGACCGGCGGGAGACCGGCGACCCGGCCGCGCGCAGTGACCCCCGATCGGGTCGCAAGGCCGAGCGGAAGACAGATGCCGGCCGCGCCGAGATAGCGCGTGCGCGAATGGGGGTCCATGCCGGGGTCTGCCACGTTCCAGAAAATCGTCAATCCGCAGCCGGTCTTGTGCACATCCTCTTGCGCTTTCATGAACATCCGGGCCGAGGCTTCCGGTCGCGACCGGTGCGTTCCGCGACGGAATGTAGGAATCCCTTCGCCGTCAGTCTCCTGCCGGGAAACCGCCCCGGCTCGCCGCCCTGCCGCGGCCGCGCCTCGTCGGACCGCGCGTCAGCCATGCGCCCGGTGCATGGCTCGCGGCCCGCGCACCCCTTGCCGCAGGGGGCCCGGGGGGCGACATGGGGTCTGGCGGTGACCTTAGCGATCCGCAATCCATTTTCGTTTCGGAAGGCTTCACGATGGCATTCGTCACCAGATACCCCGTCAGCGCCATCGCCATGCCCTCCTATCCGGAATTCGTGGCGATGATCGCGCTCATCATGGCGCTCAACGCGGCGGCGATCGACGTCTACATCCCGGCGCTCGCGGATATCGGCACCGCTCTCGGCGTGGCGGCCGAGAACCGGCGACAGCTCGTCATCGGGAGCTACGTGATCGCCTTCGGCGGCGCGCAGGTGATCTACGGACCCCTTTCCGACCGCTTCGGCCGCCGCCCCGTCCTCTTCGCCGGGCTCGCGATCTACCTCGCCGGCGCCGTGGCCGCGGTCTTCGCCCCGACCTTCGAGGCGCTCCTCGCCCTGCGCTTCGTCCAGGGGGTCGGCGCCGCGGCGACCCGGGTGATCGCCCTCTCCGTGGTCCGCGACAGGTTCTCCGGCGCCCGGATGGCGAGCGTCATGTCGCTGGTGATGATGGTCTTCATGGTGATGCCGGTCTTCGCCCCCAATCTCGGCTCGCTGGTGCTGCTGTTCGGCAACTGGCGCGAACTCTCCGCGGTGATGTGTCTCTTCGGCCTTCTGGCGCTTGCCTGGAGCTGGGCCCGCCTGCCGGAGACGCTCGCCGAGGAGAACCGCCGCGACCTCACCGGCGCCAAGCTCGCGGAGGCCTTCCGCGTCATCCTGACCAGCCGCCTGGCCTTCGGCTACACGCTCGCCACCGCGGCGTTCTTCGGCGTGCTCTTCGGCTTCATCACCCAGGCCGAGCAGGTCTATACCCAGATCTACGACCGCGGACCCGCCTTCACGCTCTACTTCTCCGTCGTCGCCTGCTTCATGGCGGCCTCGTCCTTCGCCAATTCGCGGCTGGTGGCGCGGTTCGGAACGCGGCGCTGCTCGCAGGCCGCGCTCTGCGCCTTCATCGCCATCTCCGGCCTGCACCTCGCCCTCGCGCTGGCCTTCGGCGGGGCAACGCCGTTCTGGCTGTTCCTGACGCTGCTCATCGCGATGATGTGCTTCTTCGGATTCGTGCCCACGAACTTCAACGCGCTGGCGATGGAGCCCCTGGGCCACGTCGCGGGCGTCGGCTCGTCGGTGCTGGGCGCGGCCCAGACCCTGGGCGGCGGCCTTCTTGGCTCGGCGGTGGGCTACCTCTACGACGGCACGATCATCCCGATGCTGGCCGGCTTCCTGACCCTCGCGATCCTCTCGCTCGCGCTGACCGCCTATGCCGAGCGCGGCCGCCTATTCGCGGCCCCGCGGAACCGCTGACCTTTGACGAGCCGGGGGAACCGACCGATATGCGGCAGATGACCGATCTCTACGAACCGACCCAAGACGATCTCGACGCCGCGCGCGACCTGCGCCGGGCGCTCCACCGCGCGCCCGAGCTCTCCGGAGAGGAGAAGGAGACGGCGGACACCATCGCGGCCGCGATGCGCGACGCCGGCGCCGACGTCGTTCTGACCGGCCTCGGCGGGCATGGCGTGGCCGCCGTCTTCGACGGGCCCGAGCCGGGCCCGACGATCATGATCCGCGCGGAGCTCGACGCGCTGCCCATCCGCGAGGAGACCGGCGCCGATCACGCCTCGACCCGCGAGGGCGTCGCCCATCTCTGCGGCCATGACGGGCACATGTCGATCCTCGTCACACTGGCGCGGGCGCTGCGCCGGCGCCGGCCGCAGAGCGGTCGGGCGATCCTCGTCTTCCAGCCCGCCGAGGAGAACGGTGCCGGCGCCGCCGCGATGCTCGACGACCCGCGCTTCACCGCGCTCACGGCCGACCGCGTCGTCTCGCTCCACAACCTTCCCGGGCTCGATCTCGGCAAGGTCTCCCTCGCCGAAGGTCCCTTCGCGACCGCGTCGCGCGGCCTGCGCGTCCGCCTGGAAGGCACCGCGGCGCACGCCTCCCAGCCCCAGGACGGGCTCTCGCCGGCCCCGGTCGTCGTGCGCCTGATGCAGAGCCTGCCGGCAATGGCCTCCCACCATCCCTTCCCCTCCGACGAGTTCGCGCTCGCCACCCTCACCCATGTCTCCCTCGGCGCAACGGCTTTCGGCGTCGCACCGGGCGGCGCGGTCGTCCAGACCACGCTCCGCACCCTCCACGACGACCGCATGGACGATCTCGCCGCGCGCGCCGAGACGGAGGCGCGGGAGGCGGCCGAAACCTACGGGCTCGACTGCGAGATCGAGTACGACGAGGTCTTCTCGGCCTGCTCGAACCATCCGGACGCGGTGGCCGACCTGCGGGCCGCGTTCGACGACCTCGGCATCGACCATTCGCCGGAGGGACAGCCCTGGCGGCCGGCGGAGGATTTCGGCCGGTTCGGGGAGATCGCCCCCGCGGCGATGTTCTTCCTCGGCTCCGGCGCCGAGCAGCCGCCGCTTCATTCCTCGCGCTTCGACTTCCCCGACGAGCTCATCGCCCACGGCACGCGGATTTTCGGCAAGGTGCTGCAACGGGCGCTCGGCTGATGGCTCCGCTGCCCGACAGTCTCGACGTGCTGATCGTCGGCGCGGGGCTCTCGGGCATCGACGCCGCGGTGCGCATCGGCGCGCGGCACCCGTCGAAGTCCCTTGCGCTGATCGAGCGCCGGGCCGATCTCGGAGGGACCTGGGATCTGTTCCGCTATCCGGGCATCCGGTCGGATTCCGACGTCGCGACCCTCGGCTTTCCCTTCCATCCCTGGCGCGGCGACGAGGCGATCACCGCCGGCTCCGACATCAAGGCCTACATCTCCGAGACCGCCCGCGTCCACGGCGTCTCCGACCGCATCCGCTACCGGACCGGGATGGTCTCCGCCGACTGGTCGTCGGATTCGGCCCGCTGGACGGTCCTGCTCGACACCCCGGACGGCAGGCGAGAGGTGACCTGCCGCTTCCTCTATCTTTGCACCGGGTATTACAGCTACGACGCCGCACACGTCCCGGACTATCCCGGACTCGAGGATTTCCGCGGCAAGCTCGTCGTGCCGCAATTCTGGCCGCAGGACCTCGACTGGCACGGCAGGCGGATCGTCGTGATCGGCTCCGGTGCCACCGCCGTCACGCTGGTGCCGACGCTATCCGAGCATGCCGACGTCACCATGCTGCAGCGCTCACCAAGCTACGTCGTCGCCCTGCCCTCCCGCGACCGGCTGGCCGGTCGCCTGCAGCGGTACCTTCCCGAAGCCGCGGCCTATGCGCTCACGCGGGCGAAGAACGTCGGCATCGGAATGCTCTTCTACCAGCTCGCGCGGCGCTTCCCCGACCGCATGCGCGAGATGTTCGTCGGCAACGTCGCCCGGGCCCTGCCGGCGGATTTCGACGTCGACCGGCACTTCCGTCCCGCCTACGATCCCTGGGACCAGCGCGTCTGCATAGCCCCCGACGGCGACCTCTTCGCGACCCTGCGGCAGGGCCGCGCGGGCATCGTCACCGACCGGATCGCGCGGTTCGACGCCGGGGGCATCCGGCTCGAGGGCGGCGACCGGCTCGACGCCGACATCGTCGTCTCCGCCACCGGTCTCTCGGTCGAACTCTTCGGCGGCGCGACCCTCTCCGTCGACGGCGTCCCCGCCGACCCGGCCGGCCGGCTCACCTACAAGGGCGCGATGCTCGACGGCCTGCCTAACCTCGCTTTGGCCTTCGGCTACACCAACGCCTCCTGGACGCTGAAATGCGACCAGATCGCCCGCTACGTCGCCCGTCTCCTCGCGCACATGGACCGCACGGGGACCGACTGGGCGATGCCGCGGGCCGATCCGGACAGCCCGCGCCGGGATTTCGTGTCCCTGACCTCAGGCTACGTGCGCCGCGCCCGCCACCTGACGCCGGCGCAGGGCGCGAGATCGCCCTGGCGGGCGCATCAGAACTACCTGCGCGACCTCGTCGCCTTCCGGCTCGCCCCGGTCGCCGACGGCACCATGACCTTCGGTCGCGCCGCCGTCCCGCGGGGTTGACTTCGGTCGGAGGACGGGCGCAGAAGTCATCCGAGTGAAAGAGTAAGGTTTGCGCCCCCGGCGGCCGGACCGCTGCGAACGACGAGCGACCCCGATGCCCCGATCCCCCGGCCTGCGCGTCCTCGCCGCCAGTGCGGCGGCGCTCGCGCTAACGGCCGCGACCCTGATCCACGCCTCCATCGGCTCCGGGCGCGACGATCTCTCGCCCGAGGACGCGGCCCGCGTCGCCGCCGTCACCGCGCCGACAGACGATTTCACCGCGCCGGAGCCCTTCGAGATCATGTCCGGCGGCGCCGGCACCTCGGAGAAGCTGCCGAACCACGACGCCTTCTCGCACTCCTCCGCCAACCTCTCCTTCGCGGAGGAGGAGCGCTTCAAGCTCGGCAACGCGCTCTTCCGCAAGCAATGGGTCGCCGCCCCGTCGTCCACGAAGGCGTCGGATGGGCTCGGCCCGCTCTACAATGCCCGCGCCTGCCAGAACTGCCACCTGAAGGACGGGCGCGGCCATCCGCCCGCCGAGGGCGAGCCGGCGGTGTCGATGCTGGTCCGCCTCGCCCGCCCCGCCGCCACAGCAGAGGAGAAGGCGCGGATCGAGACCTTCCTCGCCCCGGCGATCCCCGACGACACCTATGGCGGCCAGCTCCAGACCGCCGCCATCCCCGGCGCCCGCGCAGAGGGCGGCGTGGAGATCACCTACGAGGACCGCCCCGTCAGTCTCGGCGACGGCACCACCGTCACCCTCCGCGATCCCTCCTACGCCGTGACCGACCCGGGCTACGGCCCCCTCGACCCGCATGTCACGCTCTCCCCCCGCATCGCCAATCCGATGATCGGCATGGGCCTCATCGAGGCCATCCATCCCGACGATCTCCGCGCGCTCGCCGACCCCGAGGACCGCGACGGGGACGGCATCTCGGGCCGCATGGCGCGCGCGAGAGGCCACACGTCCGACGCCCCCCGCCCCGGCCGCTTCGGCTGGAAGGCGCAGTCGGGCAGCGTGCGCGAGCAGGCCGCAGAGGCCTTCGCCGGCGATATCGGCATCTCCTCGCCAGACCTGCCCCGGCCCTACGGCGACTGCACCGACTACCAGCCCGACTGCCTCGCCATGGCCACGGGCGTTCAGCCCGCGCTCGGCGAGGGCGAGGCGCCGGAGAAGGTGATGGACCTCGTCACCTTCTATTCCGAAAACCTCGCCGTTCCCGCCCGCCGCGACGTCGACGACCCCGAGGTGCTGCACGGCAAGGAGCTCTTCTACGAGGCGCGCTGCACGTCCTGCCACCGCCCGAAATTCGTCACCCGCGGCGACGCCGCGAACGACGCCCAGTCCTTCCAGCTCGTCTGGCCCTATTCCGACTTCCTGCTGCACGACATGGGGCCGGGCCTCGCCGACGGGCAGCAGGTCGGCGTCGCCACCGGCCGGGAATGGCGCACCCAGCCGCTCTGGGGAATCGGCCTGACCGAGACCGTCTCGGGCCGCACGACCTTCCTGCATGACGGCCGCGCCCGCACTCTCGAGGAGGCGATCCTCTGGCATGGCGGCGAGGCCCGCGCGAGCCGCGACGCCTATGCGGCGCTTCCCGAACCCGACCGAGACGCCCTGATCCGCTTTCTGGAGTCCCTATGAGACGCTTGCTCGCCGCCGCGCTCCTCTTTCCCCTGCCCGCCCTCGCCCAGACGCCCGATCCCGCCGCCATCGACGCGACGCTCGAGGCCGCGGCCGCATCCATCGCCGGCGGCTACGCCGACCTCGCCGCCGCCGCCGACGATCTCGAGGCGGAGACCGCCGCGCTCTGCGACGACCCCTCCGAGGAGGCTCTGGCTGCCTCCCGCGCCGCCTTCGCGGACGCGGTCACGGCCTGGTCCCGGGTCGAGCTCGTGCGCTTCGGCCCGATCCTCGAGGACAACGCTGCCGAGCGCCTCTTCTTCTTTCCCGACCGGCGCGGCATCGGCGAGCGGCAGGTGCGCGCCACGCTCGCCGAGGAGGACCCTTCCGCCACCGACCCGGCCTCGCTCGCGGAGAAGAGCGTCGCCCTCCAGGGGCTCGGCACAGCCGAGATGCTGCTCCACGGCAGCGGCGCGGAGGCGCTCGCCGGCGGCGCGGCCTATCGCTGCGCCTTCGCCGGGGCCGTGGCCGCCCGCATCGCCGCCACCGCCGGCGAGCTCGCCGAGGCCTGGGCGACGGAGGACGGCATCGCCGCCCGCTTCGCCGCGCCCGCCCCGGACCATCCCGATTTCCGCAGTCGCGACGATTCGCTCCGCGCCCTTCTCGGCGTCTTCACCAACGGCATCGAGCTCGTCCGCGACGCCCGCCTCGCGCCACTCGCTGCGGAGGGCGCCGATCTCGGCGATCCCCGGGGCGCCGCCTGGACGCGCTCCGGCCTGACCGGCCCGGCGCTGGCCGCCGATTTCGACGGTCTCGCCGAGCTCTACGAGGACAGCGGCTTCGACAGGTTCGACACGGCCGACGCCCTCTGGGGCGAGATCGCCTTCGAGTTCGACAATCTCGACGCCGCGCTGGCGCGGTTCAACGAGGGGTCCGAGCGGCGCCGCGACGACATCCGGCTGGCGGCGATCATCGCCGCCGGGCTGCACGACACGTTCGGCGCCCGCTTCGCGCCGGCCCTGGGCCAGACGGCCGCCTTCTCGGTCACGGACGGAGACTGACGATGCTCGGACGCCGCACCTTCCTCGCCGGCCTCGGCGCCGGCCTCGCCCTGCCTGCCGCCGCCCGCGCCGCAGCGGGTCCGCTCTACGCCACCGCGCTCGTCGAGGGCGACAGATTCGGCGTCGCGGTGCTCGACGAAACGGGTCGCATCCTGCGCCGCATCCCCCTCCCCGCCCGCGGCCACGACGTGACCGCGAGCCCGGACGGCGGCTGGCTCGTGGCCTTCGCGCGCCGCCCCGGCACCGTCGCCGTCGCCTTCGACCCTGCGGCCCGCGCCGCGCCCGTGACCTTCGCCACGCCGGCGAACCGGCACTTCTACGGTCACGGCGTCTTCACCGCCGACGGCCGCCTGCTGATCGCCACGGAGAACGATTACGAGACCGGCCGCGGCGTCCTCGGTCTCTACGACGCCAGTGACGGCTTCGCCCGGATCGGCGAATGGGACGCCCACGGCATCGGCCCGCACGACCTCGCGCTCCTGCCCGGCGGCCGCACCCTCGTCGTCGCCAATGGTGGCATGGACACCCATCCCGATTACGGCCGCGAGGTCCTGAACCTCGCCACGATGGAGCCCTCGGTCGCCTGGCTCGACGCCGCCGACGGCACGCTCCTCGAACGCCACACCCTGCCCGCCGACTGGTCGCGCCATTCCACCCGGCACATGGACATCCTGCCCGACGGGTCGGTCTTCGTCGGCTGCCAGTGGCAGGGCGCGGCCGCGGAATGTCCGCCCATGCTCCTGCGCTTCCGCCGCGGCGAGGGCCATCGCCCGCTGCCGCTCGGCGATCGGGCGGAGGCGGCCTTCGAGGGCTATGTCGGCTCCGTCGCCACCAACCCCGCGGAAGGGCTCGTCGCGCTCACCTCGCCCCACGGCGACGTCTGCGCCGTGGTGGAGGGGGCGAGCGGCAAGCTCCTGCGGCTCGACAGGCGCCGGGACGTCTGCGGCGTCGCCCGCGACGGGCGCGACTTCATGGTCTCCACGGGCACCGGCGCCTTCGGCGCGTCGCGCCACGACGGTCTCGCCTTCGACAACCACATCCTCCCCCTCTAACTCCGAGCGATTGACTAGGGAATAGGCCGGGACTAAAGCTGCCCTAAAGCCGACAGAAAGCATCGGACATCTCTCCCAGCATCCGGGGACAGCCATGACCATCGTTCGACCGTCCATTCTCGCCCTCGCGGCCGCCGGCCCGGCCTTCGCCGCCGATGTCGACCGCGGCGCGATCGTCTCCACCTATGCCGACATGGCGCAGGCGGGCTACACGGACGCGCTCGAGACCGCGAAGGCGCTCGACGAGGCGGTCGCCGCGCTCGTGCAAGACCCCTCCGACGAGACGCTCGCGGCTGCCCGCGCGGCCTGGATCGCCGCCCGCGTGCCCTACCAGCAGACCGAGGCTTTCCGCTTCGCCAACCCGATCGTCGACGACTGGGAGGGCCGGGTGAACGCCTGGCCGCTCGACGAGGGCCTCATGGATTACGTCGCCCCCGCCTACGGATCGGAGAGCGACCTGAACGGCCTCTACGCGGCAAACGTCATCGCCAGCGACACGCTGGAACTGAACGGCGAGCAGGTGGACCTGTCCCCGATCACCCCCGCGCTCCTGCAGGACAGGCTCCAGGAGGCCGGCGGCGTCGAGGCGAACGTCGCCACCGGCTACCACGCCATCGAGTTCCTGCTCTGGGGACAAGACCTGAACGGCACCGATCCGGGCGCCGGCGACCGCCCCGCCACCGATTTCGCCGCCGGCGAGGACTGCACCAACGGCCATTGCGACCGTCGCGGCGAATACCTCGCTGCCGCCACCGACCTCCTTGTCTCCGATCTCGCTGAGATGGCGGCGAACTGGGAGCAGGGCGGCGCGGCGCGGGCCTCGATCACCGGCGAACCCCCGGACGCGGCGATCTCGCGCATGCTCTCGGGCCTCGGCTCGCTCTCCTACGGCGAGCTCGCTGGCGAGCGCATGAAGCTCGGCCTCCTGCTCCACGACCCCGAGGAGGAGCACGACTGCTTCTCCGACAACACCCACGCCTCGCACCTGAACGACGCGAAGGGCATCCGGAACGTCTATCTCGGCCGGTACGAGGGGCCGGACGGCGACGTCACCGAAGGACCCGGGCTCGGCGATCTCGTCGCCGCCGAGACCCCCGATCTCGACGCGGAGATGCGGACCCGCCTCGAAGAGACCGTCGCCGCGATGCAGGCGATCGCGGATGCCGCCGAGAACGGCGAGGCCTACGACCAGCAGATCGCCGAGGGCAATTCCGAGGGCAACGACCGCGTCCAGGCCGGCATCGACGCGCTCATCGCCCAGACCCGCACCCTCGAGCGCATCATCGCGGAACTCGACCTGACCGGCGTCTCGATCGCCGGCTCCGACAGCCTCGATCAGGCCGGCGCCGTCTTCGAATAAATCCGGCCGACCCGGCAGGGCGGTCCGACTTGCCCGCCCCGCCATCCTTCCCTATCTAGGGTCCGAGACCGTTGGGGTGCCCGTCCGGGCTGAGAGGCAGAGAGCCAACCCATCGAACCTGATCCGGGCCATGCCGGCGTAGGGAACGGACCTCCATCGGGCAAAACGCCCGGTTCCCGCTCCGTCCTCTCCGACCTGACCCGAACGCGGAGGGACCGGATGGCGCGCACGCCCAAGCTCCTGATCGTCGCGGGCTCCGACAGCGGGGGCGGCGCCGGCATTCAGGCCGACCTGAAGACCGTCTCGGCCCTCGGCGTCTACGGCGCGACCGCGATCACCGCGATCACCGCGCAGAACACCGTCGGCGTGCAGGCGGTGGAGCCGCTCTCCGCCTCCATCGTGACCCGACAGATCGCCTCCGTCCTCTCCGACATCGAGATCGACGCGGTGAAGATCGGCATGCTCGGCACCGCCGAGGTGACCCTCGCCGTGGCCGACGCGCTCGCCGGGTTCGCCGGTCCGATCGTCCTCGATCCGGTCATGGTCGCGACATCCGGCGATCCGCTCCTCGCCGAGGATGCCGAGGCCGCGCTCCGCGACCGCCTCCTGCCGATGGCCTATCTCCTGACACCGAACCTGCCCGAGGCGGCCCGCCTCCTGCGCCGCCCCCCCGCGCGCTCCGCCGCGGACATGGAGTCGCAGGGCCAGGCGCTGCGCGCGCTCGGGTCGGGCGCGGTGCTGATGAAGGGCGGCCACGCGGAGGGTCCGACCTGCACCGATCTCCTCGTCTCGAGCGACGGGACCGTCGCGTTCGAGGCGCCCCGCCTCGGCACGACGAACACCCATGGAACGGGCTGCAGCTACTCCTCCGCCATCGCCTCCTGCCTGGCGCGCGGCCTGTCACTCCCCCTCGCCGTCGCCACCGCCCATGCCTGGCTCCACGACGCGATCGCCGCGGCGGACCAGCTCGAGGTCGGCCGCGGGCACGGCCCGGTCCATCACTTCCACTCTCTCTGGCCATGACTGCGCCGGTCACCATCCTCGGCGCCGGCGTCGCCGGCCTCGCCGTCGCCACGGAGCTCGCCCGGCGCGGCGCCCGGCCCCGGATAGTCGATCCTGCCGGACCGCCCGGCCCCCATCACTGCTCTTGGTGGGCCGGCGGCATGATCGCGCCCGACTGCGAGGGCGAATCGGCCGAGGAGCCGGTGGTCCGCCTCGGCCGCGAGGCCGCCGCCTGGTGGGAATCCGCCGGCGTGCCCCTCGCCCGCTCCGGCTCCCTCGTGGTGACCCTCGCCCGCGACCGTCGCGAGCTCGACCGCTTCGCCCGCCGGACGGAGCGCCACCGGCGCCTCGACCGCGCCGGGCTCGCGGCCCTCGAGCCCGCCCTCGCCGAGCGTTTCGACGCCGCGCTGCATTTCGCCGACGAGGCGCATCTCGCTCCCCGCGAGGCGCTCGCCGCCCTCGTCGGCACCCTTGCCGACCGGGGGGTGGCGATCGAGCGCGAGGCCGCGCCCACCGGCCGGATCGTCGATTGCCGGGGCCTCGCGGCCCGCGACCTCCTGCCCGACCTGCGCGGCGTCCGCGGCGAGATGGCGCTCCTCCGCGCGCCGGGCGTGGACATCGTGCGGCCGGTGCGCCTGCTCCATCCCCGCCACCCGCTCTACGTCGTGCCGCGCGGAGACGGCGTCTACATGCTGGGTGCCACCCAGATCGAGAGCGCCGACCGCGGCCTCGTCACGCTCCGCTCGACGGTCGAGCTCCTCTCCGCCGCCTACGCGCTCGATCCGGCCTTCGGCGAGGCGGAGGTGCTGGAACTCGGCAGTCGATGCCCGCCCCGCCTTTCCCGACAACCTGCCGCGCGTCGTGGAGCGCGACGGCCGCATCCACGTCAACGGCCTCTTCCGCCACGGCTTCCTGCTGGCGCCCGCGCTGGCCCGCAAGGCGGCCGACCTCGTTCTCGACGGCACGCAACCGGAGTTGCATCATGCAGATCACGCTGAACGGTGAGACCCGCGAGATCGCGTCCCTGACCCTCGCCGCCGCGCTCGACGAGCTCGGCTACGGCGGGGCCCGCGTCGCCACCGCGGTGAACGAGACCTTCGTGCCGAAGGCCCTGCGCGCCGGCCACGAACTCTCCGCCGGCGACCGGCTCGAGGTCCTCACCCCGCGGCAGGGAGGCTGAGATGCCCGCCTTCTACGGCACCGCAGTCGCCTCGCGCCTGATGCTCGGCACCTCGCAATACCCCTCGCCGGAATCCCTCCGCGAGGCGTTCCTGCGCTCCGGCGCGGGGATCGCCACCGTGTCGCTCCGCCGCGAATCCGCCGGAGAAGGCGCGGGCGCCGCCTTCTGGGACCTCGTCCGCGAGCTGGGCGTTCCCGTCCTGCCCAACACCGCCGGCTGCCATTCGGTACGCGAGGCCGTCACCACCGCCCAGATGGCGCGGGAATACTTCGACACCGACTGGATCAAGCTCGAGGTCGTCGGCGACGACGACACGCTCCAGCCCGACCCGTTCGGCCTCGTCGAGGCCGCCCGCATGCTGGCCGGAGACGGATTCAGGGTCTTCCCCTACACGACGCGAGGACGGCGTGCTCGCCGGCCGGCTCCTCGACGCCGGCTGCGAGGTGCTGATGCCCTGGGGCGCGCCGATCGGCACCGGCCTCGGGCTCAACGACATCTACGGCCTCCGCACCCTCCGCGCGCGGTTCCCCGACGTGCCGATGGTCGTCGATGCCGGCCTCGGCCTGCCCACCCAGGCCGCCCTGGCGATGGAGATCGGCTTCGACGCCATCCTGCTGAACACCGCCGTGGCGAAGGCCGGCGATCCGCCCGCCATGGCGGAAGGCTTCGCCCGCGCCCTCGAGGCCGGCCGGCTGGCGTTCGAGGCCGACCCGATGGAGCCGCGCGACATGGCCGCCCCCTCCACCCCGCAGCTCGGCCTGGCGGTTCTGGAATGAGCCTTCGCCCGCTTCTACCCGATCTTCGACGATCCCGCCTGGCTGCCCAGGGCCCTGCCCCTGGGCGTGCGCCTCGTCCAGCTCCGCCTGAAGGAACTTCCCGATCACGCGCTGACGAAGAAGATCGCCGCGGCCCGCGACCTCGCGGCGGCGCATGGCGCGACGATGGTCGTCAACGACCACTGGCGCCTCGCCATCGAGGCGGGCTGCGACTGGGTGCATCTCGGCCAGGAGGATCTCGACGAGGCCGACCTCCCAGCCATCCGCCGCGCCGGCCTGAAGCTCGGCCTGTCAGCACCCACGACGATGCGGAGCTCGACCGGGCGCTCGCCTGCGACCCCGATTACGTCGCGCTCGGCCCGGTCTATCCGACGATCCTGAAGAAGATGAAATGGCACGAGCAGGGCACGGGCCGCGTCCGCCAGTGGAAGGGCCGGATCGGCGACCTTCCTCTCGTCGCCATCGGCGGCATCTCGGTCGACCGCGCCCCCGAGGCCTTCGCCGCCGGGGCCGACATCGTCTCGGTGGTCACCGACATCACCCTGAACGCCGACCCCGAGGCACGCATGCGCCGACTGGGTGGAGGCGACGCGATGACCCGCTATGCCCGCCAGATCGCCGTGCCCGGGCTCGGGCGGGAGGGCCAGGAGCGGCTGCGGGGTGCGCGCCTCCTCGTCGTCGGCGCGGGCGGGCTCGCCGCCCCGGTCCTGCAATATCTCGCGGGCGCCGGCGTGGGCCGAATCCGCGTCGTCGATCCCGACCGGGTGGACGAGACGAACCTCCATCGCCAGACCCTCTTCCGCATGGCCGACATCGGCCGGCCCAAGGCGGAGGCCGCCGCGGAAGCGATGGCGGCGCTCAATCCCGAGACCCGGATCGACCCGGTCACCGCCCGGCTCGACCCCGCCAACGCGGGTGCCCTGGCGGACGGGATGGACGTCCTTCTCGACTGCGCCGACAGCTTTGCGGCGAGCTACGTCCTCTCCGACACCGCCCGCGACCGCGGCCTCGCCCTCGTCCACGCCTCGGTGGTCGGAACCGAAGGCTATGCCGGCGGCTTCTGCGGCGGCGCACCGAGCCTGCGCGCCGTCTTCCCCGATCTGCCCGAGCGCCTCGGCTCCTGCGCCGAGGACGGCGTCCTCGGCCCAGTCGTCGGCATCATCGGCAGCCTGCAGGCGCAGATGGCGATGTCGCTCGCCGCCGGCCTCGCCTCCCCGCTCGGTCGCCTCGTCAGCTTCGACGCCGCCACCTGGCGGACCGGCGGCTTCTCTTTCCTCGGCGCGGAAGAGCCAGAGAGCCCCCGGCCCTTCATCGCGCCTTCCGGGATCCGGCCGGACGATTTCGTCGTCGATCTCCGCGCCGAGGAGGAGGCCCCGCTCTTCCGCCCCGATGCCCGTCGCCTCCCCGTCGCGGCCTTCGGGCCGGGCGGACCGCACCCCGCCCCCGGCCGGCGCGCCGTGCTCTGCTGCCGCTCCGGCCAGCGGAGCTGGTCCGCCGCCGACCGCCTCGCCGCGGTCTGGGATGGAGAGATCGCCCTCGTCGCCCTCGGAGACCCATCGTGAGACACCTTCTGGCCGCCCTCCTGCTCCTCGCCGCCCCAGCCGCCGCGCAGGACGCGCCCGACGAGCTGACCATCGTCCTCGACTGGTTCGTGAACCCCGATCACGGGCCCATCGTGGTCGCCGACGAGCTCGGCTACTTCGCCGAGGAGGGGCTCGCGGTGGAGATCGTCGCCCCCGCCGATCCCTCCGACCCGCCGAAGATGGCCGCCGCCGGCCGCGCCGACCTCGCCGTCTCCTACCAGCCGCAGCTCCACCTCCAGGTCGCCGAGGGCCTGCCCCTGACCCGCGTCGGCACCCTGATCGCCAGCCCCCTGAACTGCCTCCTCGTCCTCGAGGACGGCCCGGTCGAGGAGATCGCCGACCTCAAGGGCCGCAAGGTCGGCTTCTCCGTCGCCGGCGTGGAGGAGGCGCTTCTCGGAGCCGTTCTCGGCCAGGCCGGCCTCTCCCTCGGCGACGTGGAACTCGTCAACGTGAACTTCTCCCTCTCCCCGGCGCTCATGTCCGGACAGGTCGACGCCGTGATCGGCGCCTACCGCAACTTCGAGCTGAACCAGATGGAGATCGAGGGGCGTCCGGGGCGCTGCTTCTATCTGGAGGAGCAGGGCGTCCCGCCCTATGACGAGCTGATCTACGTCGCCAATCCCGAGACGATGGATGCCGACCTGATCCGTCGCTTCCTCGCCGCCACGGAACGCGCCACCCAATACATCGTCAACCACCCCGAGGAGAGCTGGGAGACCTTCGCCGCCACCTCGGCCGAGCTCGACGACGCGCTGAACGAGAAGGCCTGGGCCGACACCATCCCCCGCTTCGCCCTGCGCCCCGCCGCGCTCGACCATGGCCGCTACCGCCGCTTCGACGCCTTCCTCGCCGATGCCGGGCTGATCGAGGCGGCCCGCCCGGTCTCCGATCTCGCCGTCGATCTCGGCGAAGAGGAATGAGCTACGGCACGACCTTCCCCCTCTGGCGCGCCGCCGCCGGCGACCATTGGACCGCCTATACCCGCCACCCCTTCGTCGAGCGGATGCGCGACGGCACCCTGCCGCGCGCCGCCTTCCTGCGCTACCTCGTGCAGGACTACCTCTTTCTGATCCACTTCTCCCGCGCCTGGGCGCTGGCGGTCACCAAGGCCGACGCGGTGGCGGAGATGCGGACCTGCGCCGCCATTGTCCACGCCCTGATCGACGGCGAGATGACGCTCCACATCCGCACCTGCGCCGCGGCCGGGATCGACGCAGGCAAGCTGGAGGCGGCGGAGGAGCGCCCGGAAACCATCGCCTATACGCGCTACGTCCTCGATGCGGGCCATTCGGGCGATTTTCTCGACCTTCTCGCCGCGCTCGCGCCCTGCGTGCTGGGCTACGGCGAGATCGGCGCCCGCCTCGCCGCCGAGGCCGGCGAGACACCCTTATCGCGACTGGATCGACACCTATGGCGGCGCCGAGTATCAGCGTGTCTGCAGCACCGTGGCCGACGCTGATCGACGGCGCCACCCGGCGCCGCCTCGGCCCCGATCCCGAACAAACGCTGCGCTGGCCCGGGCTCTGCCACCGCTTCCGTACCGCGACACGGCTCGAGGCCGGCTTCTGGGAGATGGGGCTCGCCCCGTGACCCGCGCCCTCGGCGTCACCCTCTCGGGCCGCGCCCGGATCGGCGGCGCGGCCGTCTTCGGCCCGCTCTCGGTCGAGCTCGAACCGGGGCGCTGGACCTGCCTCCTCGGCCCCTCGGGGGTCGGCAAGTCCACCCTCCTGCACCTCGTCGCCGGCATCGCCGACACGGTCTCCTTCGAGGGCCGCATCGCCGCCTCGGACGGGGCCCCCCTCGCCGGCCGGGTCGCCTTCATGGCCCAGTCCGACATGCTGATGCCCTGGCTGTCCTCCCGCGACAACGTCCTGATCGGCGCCCGACTCCGCGGCGAGCGCCCCGATCCCGACCGCGCCGACGCGATCCTCGCCCGCATGGGGCTCACGGGCTTCGAGACCCGCAAGCCCCGCGCCCTCTCCGGCGGCCAGCGGCAGCGCGTCGCCCTCGCCCGCACGCTGATGGAGGACCGTCCCCTCGTCCTCCTCGACGAGCCCTTCTCCGCCCTCGACGTCGCCACCCGCACGAAGATGCAGGATCTCGCCGCCGCCGAACTCTCCGGCCGCACTGTCCTTCAGGTCACCCACGACCCGGCCGAGGCCGCGCGGCTCGGCGAGTCGATCCTGCTGATGCGCGCCGACGGGATCGAGACCGTGCCGCCCCCCGCAGGCGCCATCCCCCGCCCGGTCGCCGGCCGCCGGGTCTTCGACCTGCAGGCCGACCTCCTCACCCGCCTGCGTAGCCTCGCGTGACGCGGCTCCTGCCCCTCCTCGCTGGCCTCGCGATCTGGCAGGGCACCGTCTGGCTCCTCGCCATGCCGCCCTTCATCCTGCCGGGGCCGGCCCGCGTCGCCGGGACGCTCTGGGCCAGCCGCGCCACCATCGCCGAGAACGCCCTCGTCACCATCGCCGAGGTGCTTGCGGGCCTCCTCCTCGGCGCGATCCTCGGCTGGGTCTCGGCCATCGCGCTGGCCATGTCCCACTGGGCGCGGACCACACTGCGGCCGATCCTCGTCTTCTCGCAGGCGGTGCCGGTCTTCGCCCTCGCCCCGATCCTCACCCTCTGGTTCGGCTACGGAATCGGCTCGAAGATCGCCATGGCGCTGCTCATCATCTACTTCCCGGTCACCTCGTCCTTCTTCGACGCGCTGATGCGCACGCCCCCCGACTGGCTCGCCATGTCCCGCGTCATGGGCGGGTCGGACTGGTCCACCATGCGCCGCATCCGCATCCCCGCGGCGCTGCCGGGCTTCCTCTCCGGCCTGCGCCTCGCCGCGGTCTACGCCCCGATCGGCGCCATCATCGGCGAATGGGTCGGCGCCTCGAAGGGACTCGGCTACCTCATGCTCTTGGCCAACGGCCGCGCCAAGACCGACCTCATGTTCGCCGCCCTCCTCGTGCTCGCCCTCTTCACCATCCTGCTCCACCGCGCCGTCGATCTCGCCGCCACGGCAATCCTCCGCCGCCGCGAGGGTTGAGCCGCGTTGACATCGCCCGGCCGCCTCAACACGCTCGGACCGAGCCGCCCGGAGTCGCCATGCCCCCCGATCCCGCCCCCGACCGCCCCGATCCGCCGCGGATCACGCCGCTCGGGCTCGACGGCCTCCTCGTGACCTTCGCCGACGAGATCGGGGAGGAGGCGAACCGCGCCGCCATCGCCTTCCGCGCGGCGATCGACGCCGAAGGCTGGGAGGGCGTGACGGAGACCGCGAGCTCGCTCACCTCCGCTTATCTCACCTTCGACCCCGGCGCCGCCCGCCTCGAGGACCTCTCGGAGAAGGTCGGGACCCTGCTCGGCTCCCGCGACTGGTCCGACGCCGATCTTCCGAAGGGACGCCGCCGCGTCACCGTTCCCGCCTGTTTCGAGGGCGACCACGCCCCCCGGCTCGCAGACGCCGCAGAGCTCGCCGGCCTCTCCCCCGAGGACGCGGTCGCGGAGCTCTGCGCGAACCCCCTCCGCGCGCTCGCGGTCGGCTTCGCTCCCGGCCAGGGCTATCTCGGCACCTTGCCCGCGCATTGGAATCTCGACCGGCAGAAGGAGATCACGCCCGACGTCCCCGTCGGCGCGGTCGTCGTCGCGGTGCGCCAGGCCATCATCTTCGCCACCACCACCCCCACCGGCTGGCGGCAGGTCGGCATGACCCGGTTCCACGCCTTCCGCCCCGACGATCCCGACCATCCCATCGCCCTCGCACCGGGCGACGAGGTGCGCCTGCGGCCGGTCTCGGCCGCCGAACTGGACCGGCTCTCGCCCCCCGAGGGCGGCGCCGAATGGGAGGAGATCGGATGAGCGTCACGATCTCCCGCGCCGGTCCCGGCATCACCGTGCAGGATCTCGGCCGCCCGGGCTACATCGCGCAGGGGCTGTCCCGCGGCGGCGCCGCCGACCGCCACGCGATCCTCGCCGCCGCCGCGCTTCTGGACCAGGACCCCACCGCGGCGCTCGAAGTCCCGCCGGCCGCCCTGACCCTGGCCTTCGACGCGACCGCCCGCATCGCCCTCACCGGCGCGCCCATGCGCGCGAGCCTCGGGGAGACGCAGCTCGCCTGGAACGCCTGCCACCGCGTCGAGGCGGGCCAGAGCCTGACGCTCTCTCCCGCGAAGGGCGGCTACGGCTACGTCTCCTTCGGCGGCGGCCTCGCCACCGAGCCGCGCCTCGGCAGCCGCTCCGCCCATCTCGCCGCCGGCCTCGGCCGCGCGCTCGAAAAGGGCGACGCGCTGCCCCTCGGCGCGGACGAGAGCGCGGCGACCAACCGAATCCTCGACCCCGAAGGCCCAACGGACGACCCCCTCCGCCTCCTGCCCAGCGCCCATACCGGTCTCTATTCCGAGGAGACGCTGGCCCGCTTCGAGGCGGCGACCTTCACCCGCGACGGGCGCGGCAACCGGCAGGGCGTGAAGCTGAACCACGAGGGCGACCCCTTCGCCACGACCGCGAACCAGCTTTCCCTGGTCTCCGAGATCGCCCGCCCCGGCGACATCCAGATGACCGGCGACGGCGTGCCCTATCTCCTCGGCACCGAATGCCAGACCACCGGCGGCTATCCCCGGATCGGCGCCGTCCTCCCGCAGGACCTGCCCCGCGCCATCCAGGCCCCGCCGGGCGCCGAGCTGCGCGTCCGCTTCGTCGCCCGCGCCGACGCCCTGTCGGACTGGCTCTCAGAGCCCGACAGCCTGGCGCGGATGCGCAAGGCGGTCCGGCCCCTCACCCGCGATCCCCGCGACATCCGCGATCTCGGCCGCTACCAGCTGATCTCCGGCGTCACCGCCGGCCGGCCCGACCAGGAGGACCGCCCATGACCCGCGTCGATCCGGAGGATCGCCCATGACCCGCGTCGATCCGGGGGATCGCCCATGACCAGCGTCGACCTCAATTCCGACATGGGCGAGGGCTTCGGGCCCTGGGCGATGACCGACGACGATGCACTGCTCGGCATCGTCACCTCGGCCAACATCGCCTGCGGCTTCCATGCCGGCGACTGGGACACGATGGCGAAGGTCATGGGCAAGGCCGCCGGGAACGGCGTCGGCATCGGCGCCCATCCGGGCTTTCCCGACCTGCAGGGCTTCGGCCGCCGCCAAATGGCGATGGCGCCCGCGACGGTCGGGCGGATTGTCCAGTACCAGCTCGGCGCCGCGCAGGCGATGGCCCGCTCGGTCGGCGCCGAGGTGCGGCATCTGAAGCTCCACGGCGCGCTCTCCCACGCCGCCGTGGCGGATGCCGAGATCGCCCGCCACGCCCTCGGCGGCGCGCTCGAGGTCGCGCCCGAGCTGACGATGGTCGTCCTCGCCGCCACCGGTCTCGAGGAGGCCGCGAAGGCCCTGGGCTGCGCCTACGCCGCCGAGATCTTCGCCGACCGCGGCTACAACGAGGACGGCACCCTCATCGCCCGCGGCCGGCCCGGCGCGATGATCACCGATGCCGGGGAGGCCGCCGAGCGCGTCTCGCAGATGGTCCGCGAGGGCGCGATCATCACCCCGGAGGGCAAGCGCATCGAGACCCGGATCGACACGATCTGCCTGCACGGCGACGAGCCCTCCGCGGTCGAGGCCGCCCGGACCCTCCGCGCCCGGCTCGAGAGCGACGGCGTGGAGATCGCGCGGTTCTGAGGGGCTCCGCCCCTCGCGCCATGCGGCGCTCACCCCGGGGTATTTCGGGACAGCAAAGAAGGGGCCGGTCTCAGGAGATCGCGTCGCTCGGCGCCTGCACGAGCCCCTGCCCGCGATCGGCGGGGTCGGCGCCGTCGGCGAAGCCGTCGCGGCGGGCGCTCGCCAGCATCCGCGCCTCGATCGCCTCTCCGGAGAGCGGCACCCGCGCGCCCTCCAGCGCCTGCCACCAGAGCGCGGCGACGCCTGCCGCGTGCGGGCAGGCCATCGAGGTTCCCGAAAGCGTGGCGAGACCGCCGCCGGCCCTGGCCGAGGTGATGTCGACGCCCGGCGCCGAGAGGACCGGATTGGTGTTGGAGAAGGGCGCGACGGTCAGACCCTCGGGGCCGCGCGCCACCGCGCCGACCGAGATGACGCCTTCCGCCGCAGCCGGCACCGAGGCCGAGACCTCGTAATCGGGATCGATCTGCCGCTGGCTCTCGTTGCCGCTGGCCGCGAGAATCACCCGGCCGCCGTCGAAGGCGGTCTGGGCGCGCATCACGTCCATGATCCGGTCGAACATGCGCAGGTTCTTCCGGTAGGCCTCGAGCGCGATCGAGGTGGCGAGCGCCACCGGCAGGTCGTTCTCCTCCACCAGCCGCGCCGAGAGGCCCGGAAAGTCGAAGCCCAGCGACATCGACACCACCCGCGCGCCTTCCTCCGCCGCCCAGCGCAGCGCCTCGAAGAGCATCTCCGAACTGCCCGCGCCGTCATCCGACAGCACCTTGCCGATCGCCGCCTCGGTCACGCCGGGCGCCACGCCGATCCGCGCGCCGTCCACGTCGCGGCCGAAGACCGTGCCGGCGCAATGGGTGCCGTGGCCGTTGGCATCGCCGTCGCCGTCGCCAGAGAAGTCCCGCTGCGTGAGGGTGACGCCGGCGAAGGCGGGATGGCCCGCGTCGATCCCGGTATCGAGCACCGCGACCTTCACCCCGGCCCCGTCATAGGGCGAGGAATCCGCGCCCACCGCCTCGACGCCCCAGGAGGTCCGCGGACCCGGCTCCGTCTCCCGTCCCTCCAGCGGCTGGATGAGGCGGATGGGAATGGCGCGCGCCATCTCCACCACCTCCGGATCGCGCTCGAGCCCGCGCGCCTCGCGCTCCGACATGTCGAGGCATTCGATCCGCGGCTCCGGCGCCTCCGCGATCCGCGTGCCGGGGCGCGCGTCCCGCCAGGGCGCGCCCTGACGGCGAGTTGCGGCGTTGTCCCTCAGGACGACGAATTGATCGAGATGCGGCATGCGCTTCCTCCGGCGGAATCTGGACGACCGGACGTCACGGCGATCTGCATCGACCGTCGCCCCCGGCCCGTCACTCCAATCCGATCTCCGTGAAGACCTCCCTCATGCTGCGTTCGGGCCGTGGCCCGACATGGGCGATCACCTCCGCCGCCGCGACCACGCCCATGCGCCCGCAGGTCTCGGGCGGCAGTCCCTGCCCGAAGCCGTAGAGGAACCCGGCGGCGAACTGGTCCCCCGCCCCGGTCGCGTCGACCGGCACCACCCGCTCCACCGGCACCTCGACCCGGTCGCCCTCCGCCAGAAGGATCACCGACGCGCCCGACCGGGTGCAGACGACCATGCCGCAATCCTCCGCGGCCCGCCCGAGCGCCGCGTCGAGATCGCTCTCGTAGAGCGTCGTCCACTCCTTCTCGTTGCCGATCACCACGTCCATCTCGCCGGCGATCAGGCGCTGGAAATCGGCCCGGTGCCGCTCGGTGCAGAACGGATCCGACAGCGTGATCCCGGCCCGCCCGCCGGCGGCGTGCATCAGCTCCGCGGCCCGGCGGAAGGCTGTCTTCCCCTCCTCCTTGTCAAAGAGATAGCCCTCGAGGAACACGATCCCGCCATCCGCGAACGGCGCCTCCGGCACGTCATGCGCGGCGAGATCCGCGCCGGCGCCGAGATAGGTGTTCATCGACCGCTCGCCGTCCGGCGAGACGAAGATCATGCAGCGCGAGGTCGGCGCCTCCGCCGGCGCCGGCGCGTTCGGGAAGGCGATGCCGTCCGTCTCCATGCCGCCGGCATAGGCCCGCCCCAGCGCGTCGTCCTTCACCTTGCCGATGAAGGCGGTCTCGATCCCGAGCCGGCCGAGCCCGGCGATGGTGTTGGCCACCGACCCGCCGGGCGTCTGGGTCCGGTCCGACATGGCGGCATAGAGCAGCTCGGCGCGGTCGCGGTCCACGAGCTGCATGATCCCCTTCTCGATCCCCATGTTGTCGAGGAAATTGTCGTCGGCGTGGGAAATCACGTCGACGATGGCGTTGCCGATGCCGATGACGCGGGGAATCATGCTGGGGTCTTCTCCGGATAGGGACAGAGGTCGCGGATCGGGCAGTCCGGGCAGCGGGGCTTGCGCGCGAGGCAGACATAGCGCCCGTGCAGGATCAGCCAGTGATGGGCGTGGAGCAGGTATTCGGCCGGCACGTTGTCCTCGATGGCGCGCTCCACCGCCACCGTATCCTTGCCCGGCGCGATCCGGGTGCGGTTGCCGACGCGGAAGATGTGGGTGTCCACCGCCTGGGCCGGGTGGTGCCACCACATGTTCAGCACCACGTTCGCCGTCTTGCGCCCCACGCCGGGCAGACTCTCCAGCGCGGCGCGGGAGGACGGCACCTCGCCACCGTATTCCTCCACGAGGATGCGGGAGAGCCTGATGACGTTCTTCGCCTTGTTGCGGTAGAGTCCGATCGACTTGATGTAGTCGGTGAGCCCCTCCTCGCCGAGTTCGAGCATCTTCTCGGGACTGTCGGCGACCTCGAAGAGCGGCCCCGTCGCGCGGTTCACCCCCGCGTCCGTCGCCTGCGCCGAGAGCGCCACGGCGACGACGAGCGTGTAGGCGTTTAGATGCTTCAGCTCGCCCTTCGGCTCCGGCTCGGCGGCGTGGAAGCGGGCGAAGATCTCCCGCTGGACATTGTAGGGCAAGGGCCGGGCCATGGGCCTTTGTCTGCCCCGTGGGCTCTCCGGTGGCAAGCGCCGGACCGGGAGTATCCGGCGCGAATGCGCAAGCTCCGGGTCGCGGCGCGCGGAGGGACGGGCTAGATTGCCCGCATCGACAGGAGAGCCTTCGCCATGACCACCGAGACCCTGACGGCCGATCCCGCGACGCGTCCCGGGATCGAGAGCCGCTACCACTGGCAGCTCATGCGCCGCGCCATCGCGCGTCTCGACGCCGGTCGCGACCTGAGCCTCGAGGAGATCGCCGCCGAGATGGGCCTCAGCCCGGCCCATTTCCAGCGCCTGTTCTCCCGCTGGGCCGGGATCAGCCCCAAGCGCTTCCAGCAATACCTGACCCTAGGTCACGCCAAGCGGCTTCTGGAGGCGCGCCACACCACCCTCGCCGCCGCCGACGGGGCGGGCCTGTCGGGCTCCGGCCGGCTGCACGACCTCTTCCTGCGCTGGGAGGCGATGAGCCCCGGCGACTACGCCCGCCGCGGGCGCGGCCTGACGATCCGCTGGGCGCGCGCCGAGGGGCCCTTCGGCCCGATGCTCGCGATGGCCACCGATCGCGGCCTCTGCGGGCTCGCCTTCACCGGCGAATCCGGCGAGGCGGCCGCCTTCGCCGACCTCGCCGCGCGCTGGCCCGAGGCCGCCTATGCCGAGGACCCGGCCGCCCTCGCGCCGCATCTCGACGCCCTCGCCGCGGGCGGCGGCGAGGCCCGGCTGCACCTCATGGGCGGGCCGTTCCAGATCAAGGTCTGGGAGGCGCTCCTGCGGGTGCCCGAGGGGCGCGTCACCACCTATGCCGAGATCGCCCGCGCCGTCGGCCACCCGAAGGCGCATCGCGCGGTCGGCACCGCGGTCGGGCGCAACCCGATCTCCTGGCTTATCCCCTGCCACCGGGCGCTCCGCGCGAGCGGCGGGCTCGGCGGCTACCACTGGGGGTTGCCCGTCAAGCGCGCCCTTCTCGCGGAAGATGCGGCGCGCACCGGGTTCTGAAATGCGCGAAATCGCGCCGATGTGATCGCCTCATGGAGGTGTCGCCGGCCCCGATCGGTGTAGAACGCCCGCGAGATGTGCGTCTCCCACCAATCGAGGACCCTATGAACTCCCTCAGACTTCCCCTTCTTCTGGCCACCGCGGGAGCGCTCGCGCTCACTGCCTGCGCGCAATCCACCGCGACGGGCACCGGGCCGGGCAACCCCAACCGCGTCAGCACCGGCGCGATGATCGGCGCCGCCGCGGGCGCGCTCGCCGGGGCCACGCAAGGAGACGACACCAACGACCGGCTCCGCAACGCCGCCATCGGCGCGACCATCGGCGGCGGCGCCGGCGCCGTCACCGGCGGCTTCCTCGAGCGCCAGGCGCAGGAACTCCGCGCCCAGCTCGGAGAGGGCATCATCATCCAGAACACCGGCGACGCGCTCGTCGTGCGGATGCCCCAGGACATCCTCTTCGCCACCGACAGCGCCACGCTCTCGCCCTCGATCTACGGCGACCTGCGGCTCCTGGCCTCGAGCCTCAACCAGTATTCCGCGAGCCGGATCGAGGTGCAGGGCCATACCGACAATACCGGCACCGCCGCCTACAACCAGGAACTCTCCGAGCGCCGCGCCCAGTCGGTCACCAGCGTCCTCATCCAGAACGGCGTCAGCCCCTCCCGGCTGCGCTCCGTGGGCTACGGCGAGAGCCAGCCGATCGCCTCCAATCTCGACCCGTCGGGCCGCGCCCAGAACCGGCGCGTCCAGGTCGTCATCCGGCCCTACGAACAGGCTCGCTGATTCGGTCGGGCCCGCGGCACCCCGCCGCGGGCCCTCACGGTTCGGGATGGGCCGGCGGCGCGTCGCGCTGCAGGCTCTCCACATAGGCGGCGAGCCGCACCAGCGGCAGCGGCGCCGGGCTCGGCGTCCCGTCTCCGGCATCGAAGGGCACCAGCGTCGAATCGGCCATGCCGGGGCCGAAGACCGGCATGATCTCCCCGGTCTCTCCGCGCCGGTAGTAGCCGTCCACGTAGCCCATCACATGATTGCGCGGATAGCCCTGCCACTCGGTCAAGAGCGCCGTGAGATCCGCCGGCGGCCGCTCGAGGCCCGCCGCCAGCGGGCCGTCGCCGCGGCCCGAGGCGCCGTGGCAGGGCGCGCATTGCGCCTCGTAGAGCGCCCGGCCGGACGGCTCCCGCGCCGTCTGCGTGCAGGCGGCGGCGAGGACGGCGAGACCGGCGAGGCCCGCGGCGACGGGGATCAGGGCCCTCATTTCGACACCAGCACGGGGATCCCGGTCTCGGCCAGGAGCGACCGTGTCACCGCGCCGATCACCCAGTCATAGGCGCGCGAATGGCCGAAGGCCCCCGAGGCGATCAGCCCGGCGCCGGTTTCCTGCGCCTCGCGCCGGATCACCGCGGCGATCCCGTCCTCGCCCGGCGCCCGGTGGGAGACCGTCACCTTCAGCCCCCGCCGGTCGAGCGCCACGGCCAGATCGTTCATCGCGCCGTCCGCGAGCTCGTCGGTCGCCTCCCGGCCGACGTGGAGAAGCGTCACCGCCGCCCCCTCCTCGAGCAGCGCCGCCGTATCGAAGGCGGCGCGGGTCGCCTCCCGCGTCGGGCTCCAGCCGACGATCGCGGATCGTCCGATCGGCGCCGGGTCCCCCGTCACGGGCACCACCAGCACCGGCCGCCCCGCCTGCCGGACGATGTTCTCCTGCAACTCGCCCTGGCTGTCGCCCGCTCCCGATCGCGCCGCCGGCATCACGATCACGTCCGAGGCCCGCACGTGGTCGAGCAGGCGCCAGTGGAGCGTGTCGATGCTGCACTCGACCCGGCGCCACTCGCCCTCCACCCCCTCGGCGCGGCAGGCGGCCTCGAAATGGTCCGAGAGCTTGGCGTAGGAGTCCTCCATGCCGGCGCGGCTGTCCAACAGGATCGGGCCGGCCATGTAGGGGGTAAGGGGGATGAAGGTGCCGAGGTCGGGCACCGCGGCCAGCCCCGTCAGATGCGCGCCGGTCGAGGCCGCGAGCGAGGCCGCCCAGCGGGAGACCGTCCGCGCCTCCTCGTCGCCGATCAGGCAGGCCGAGATCGTTCGTGGGGGCATGGCCGCAACCTTCTTCTCCGGGGATCCTGCGAAATCCTAGCCGTTCGCGGCGGCCGGACATTGACCCAGATCATGGGCGGCGTCCGTCCGGAACGGAACGGCCCGCGCGCGCCGCCTCAGTGAAGCCGCTGGCCCACTGTCTCGATCGACCGGTCGATGAGCCGGTCCGAGCGTTCGGCGTCCATCTGCTCCTTCAGGACCTGGCGCGCCGCCGCCACGGCGACCTCCACGGCCCGGTTGCGGACCCGCCGTTCCGCCTCCGCCTCGGCCTGGGCGATCTGCTCCTCGGCGGCGTCGAGACGGCGCTCGACCGTGCGCTCGAGATCCTTCTTCGCCTGCTCGGATTCGGCCTTCGCCTCGGCGCGCGCATTGGCGACGATCCGGTCGGCCTGCTCCTGGACCTCCTTCTGCTTGCGCTCGTAGGAGGCCAAGAGCGTCTGCGCCTCCTCCCGAAGCTCCCGCGCCTCCGCGAGATCCGCCTTGATGCCCTCCGCCCGCTTGTCGAGCATCCGGCCCATCATGTGCGGCACCTTGTAGTAGACCAGCACGGCGAGGAAGATCAGGAAGCCGATGGCCACCACGAAATTGGTGTTGTCGAGCGAGAAGAAGCCGTGCTCCTCCTGCGCGAGGGCCGGCGCCGGCAGCAGCGCCGCGGCCATGAAGATACGACCCATCATGCGCGCGTCTCCATCCTGTCGTCGACCGCCGCGTTCACCCGGTCGCTGTCGGCCCGGCCGCCCAGCGCCTCGACGAGGGCCTCGGCGGTCTCGCGGGCCACCTGCTCCACGTTGTCCGCGGCGTTGTCGCGGATCTCGGCGATGCGGCTCTCGCTCTCCTCCTGCTTCTCGGCGATGCGCGCATCGGCCTTCTCGATGGCCTTGTCGAGCTCGGCGCGCAATTCGGCCCGGTTCTCCTCGGCGATCCGGTTCGCCTCGGCGCGGGCCTCGGCGAGCGCCTTCTCGTAGGCGCGCTCCGCCTCCGCCGCCTTGAGCTTCAGCTCTTCCGCGGCGGCGATGTCGTTGGTGATCGTGCCCTGCCGCTCGGCCAGCACGCCGCCGATCCGCGGCAGCGCGATCTTCGTCAGCACGAAGTAGATCGCCGCGAGGGCGAGGATCAGCCAGAAGATCTGGTTCGGGTAGGTGGCGAAATCGAGCTGCGGCATGCCGTTCGCCGAGGCTTCGCCCTCGCCCAGGACCGATTGTGTCGGATCGGTTGCCATCCGCGTCCTCCAGAGAATGGGTCGGCCGGGCGCCCCGTTCGGCGCCCGGCATCGGAGACGTCAGGCGTGGCTCAGACCGCGAACATCAGCAGCAGGCCGATCAGGAACGAGAAGATCCCGAGCGCCTCCGCGAAGGCGATGCCGATGAAGAGCGTGGCGGTCTGCCCGGCCGCCGCCGAGGGGTTCCTGAGCGCGCCCGACAGGAAGTTGCCGGCCACGTGGCCCACGCCGATGGCCGAGGCGCCCGAGCCGATGCCGGCGAGGCCCGCACCGATGAATTTGCCGAGTTCTGCGACGTCGCCTTCCATGGTCTCTCTCCTTGAATTCTGGAAGTTTGCCGAATGGGCGCGCGGATGGGTCCGCGCGCCGTCGTTCCGAAGCGGTCAGTGAGCGGGATGCAGCGCGTCCTTGAGGTAGACGCAGGTGAGGATGGTGAAGATGTAGGCCTGGATGAAGGCCACCAGCAGTTCGAGCGCGTAGAACAGCGAGATCGCCAGCACCGGCACCACCGCCACGAGCCCCAGCGCCCCGGCGAAGCCCGCGAACACCTTCAGCACCGCGTGACCGGCCATGATGTTGCCCGCAAGCCGGACCGAGTGGCTGACCGGGCGGACGAAATAGGAGATCAGCTCGATCACCGCCAGGATCGGCCGCAGCAGGAGCGGCGCCGAGGTGACCCAGAAGAGCCCGAGGAAGCCCACCCCGTGCTTGACGAAGCCCAGCACGGTCACGCCGAGGAACACCGCCAGCGCCAGCGGCACGGTGATGGCGAACTGCGCGGTCGGCGCGAAGGAGGCGGGCAGGAGCGCCAGGCCGTTCGCCAGCACGATGAACATGAACAGCGTCATGATGTAGGGGAAGTACTTGACCGCGTCGCGCCCGGCGACGTCCTCCACCATCTTGTAGACGAAGCCGTAGGCGAGCTCGGCCACCGATTGCGCGCGGGTGGGCACCACGTTGCGCCCCCGCGTACCGATCACCAGCAGAAGCAGCGCGCACAGCACGGCGACGGCCATCCAGAGCGTCGCGTTGGTGACCGTGAACATGCCGACCGGCCCGTCGTGGAAGAGCGGCTGGACCACGAACTGGTCCATCGGGTGGATGTTGAACGCGCTCTCGCCGCCGTGGCCGCCCCCGGCGGCCGCCTCGCCGCCGTGGCCGCCACCGTTCTCCACGAGCGTCGCCGCCTGTTGCTCAGCCATCCTCGTCCCTCTTCTCGCCCGCGGGCGGCGTCCCGCCCAGATCGATCCCCCTCGCGGTCCTGAGCATCACGTTGATGCCCGCCGCGAGCCCCAGGAATATGAACAGCACCAGGAAGATCGGCATCGTCCCGAAATAGGTGTCGAGGCCGTATCCGATGCCGAAACCGATCCCGAGACCGGTCACAAGCTCGATGACCATCCGCCAGGCGAGCTCCGCCCCCGAATAGCCCCGTCCCGTGCTGGGCGCCGCCGGCGCGTCCTGCCGCCGCCGCTCGGAGAGACGCTTCTCCAGCGCCTCCATCCGGGCGCGCGTGACATCGTCGACCATCGCAAGCGGACCCCTCAACGGTTGGGCGGACCCTAGGCAGGGGGGGCAGGATCGTCAATGACCATAGATTACAGCCAATTCAATGTCTTGCGCGGCTCTGGCCGGCGCTCGGCCGAGCGTCTATATTCAACGGACCGGTTGAACGACAGGGAACCCCGCGATGGCCCGCGACCTCGATGCCGTCTTCCAGGCCCTCGCCGATCCCACCCGGCGCGCGATCCTGTCGCTGCTTCTGGAGGACGACATGTCGGTGACCGACGTGGCCCATCCCTTCCCGCTCTCCCTCGCGGCGATCTCCAAGCATCTGGGGATCCTGAGCCGCGCCGGGCTCATCGCGCAGGAGCGGCGCGGCCGGGTGGTCTGGTGCAAACTCGATCCCGACGCGCTGCGCCCGGCGAGCGTCTGGATGCAGGGCTTCGGGCAGTTCGAGCCCCTCGAACTCGACGCCTACGAACGGTTCCTCGCCCGCGAGGGGCTGGGCGACCCGCCCGAGGAGCGCTCCTGAGGGAACCTCGGCGGGCCGCGCCCATTTTTTCGACGTGATTTCAAGACCCGGGAAGAGGGAAACCATGAGCGAGGACAGCTGCCTGACGAAGCGCCTCTCGGCCTATATCGATCTCACGGAGGACGAGCGGTCCTTCCTCGCGGCGATCGAGGAGGATTCGCGCGACCTGCGGAAGGGCGACCGCCTCCCGATCGGGGTCCGGAACTCCGAGGTCGGCGTCCTCGACCAGGGCTGGGCGGTTGCGGTCAACCACCGCCACCGGCTCGAGCGGATCACCCAGGTCTACCTGCCGGGCAACATCGTCGGCCTCGCCGAGCTCGGCGGCACCTTCGACGGCCAGGTCCTGCGGATGCAGACCGACGGGCGCTTCTGTCCCTTCCCGAGCTCCCAGATCACGCGCCTGGTTTCCCACCTGCCCCGCCTCGCGGCGCTGTTCCTGGCGATTTCCGGCCTCGACCAGCTCACGCTCCGCGACCGGATCGCCGCCGACCGCGCGCTCGAGGCGCCGGACCGGCTGGTGCTGTTCCTGCTCGAGCTCAGGTCACGGCTGGCGCTGCCGAACGTGGGCTCCGGCAACCGCTTCCGCCTGCCCATGACCCAGGTCGAGATCGGCCGCGTCATCGGCGCCTCGGACATCACCGTCAACAAGGCCCTGCGCACGGTGGTGGAGCGCGGCTGGATCGAGCACGAGCGGCCCTATATCCGCCTTCTCGACCGGCCCGCGATGGAGGAGCAGGTGCAATTCATCGACCGCTTCGGCCGGCTCGGCAGCGGCTGGTTTCCGCCTCCGGGACAAAACCGGCAGTAGCGAAAAGACTTTTCTTATCCTATTTCTATGGTGGATTCCTCAGGATTCCCCACCTCCGCAACATGGAGGACAGAGACATGAAGGATCAGACCAGCTACTACGACCTCGTCGGCTTCACCTCGGAGACGCGCGAGCCGTCGGACGAGCTCCCCGACCTTCCCGATCCCGCCCGTGCGGCGCCGGTCTTCGGCTTCGACGGCACGCTCGTCGACATCGCCGACCGGCCCGACGCGATCACCGTCCGGGCCAATCTCGAGGATCTGCTCATCGGGCTCGACGAGAAGACGGACGGCGCGCTCACCATCGTCTCCGAGCGATCCCTCGCCGACCTGGAGCGGCGCCTGCCGCGCTTCCGGGGTACCCTGATCGGCTCCTACGGGGCCGAGCGGCGGTGGAACGGCGAGACCCGGGTCGCGCCGGAGGCGGAGGACGAGCGGCTTCTCGAATTCCGCGACATCATCCGCACCTGGGCCTCCCATCACCACGACGTGCTGGTGGAGGAGAAGCCGGCCTCGGTGGCGCTGCATTTCCGCCGGGTGCCGGAATTGCAGCCCGACTGCACCCGGCTCCTGAACGCGCTGACCGAGTTCCCATCCGGACTTCGTGGTCTCCCACGGCAAGATGTCGGTGGAACTCCTGCCGGCGCGCATATGCAAGCGCTACGCCGTGGAATCCGTGCTCGACGCCCTGCCCGGCCGCGTGCCGGTGATCTTCGGCGACGATCCCTCCGACGAGGGGATGCTGGCGCTCGCCGGCGAGCGCGGCGGCTACGGAATCAAGGTCGGTGACGACGACACCCAGGCCGGCTACCGGGTGGGCTCCGTCGCCGAGGTCCACGCGGTGCTGATGCGCTGGCTCACCGGGGCGGCCGCCGCGGCGCCCGCTCCGGCCGGGTGAGGCGGCCGGCGGTCACGGCATCTCGGGCCAGTCCTTCGCCGCCTCCTTGAGAAACGACAGGAAGCTCTGCACCTTGGTCGAGCGGTGCAGATCGACATGGGTGACGAGCCACAGATCCGCCCCCCATTCCGCGCGCGGCGGCATAACCACCTCGACCCCGTCGTCGGCCGCCGCGGTCGCGGCCGGCAGGAACCCCAGCCCCGCTCCCGCCCGCACCGCGTCGTATCCCACCCGGTCGTCGCGGGCGCGGAACACGATCCGCTCCTCCGGCACCGTCCGCACCAGCCATTGGTGGAACGGCGCCCGCGTGGCGAGATCCTCCGGCCCGACGAAATCGTGGCCGGCGAGATCGGCGTCGTAGACCGGCCGGCCCCGCTCCGCGAGATAGGCGGGCGCCGCGCAGAGCGCCGCGCAGAGCCGCCCGAAGGGCTGCACCACGTTGTCGGGCTCCTGCGGCGGCGCGCCCGCCCGGATCGCCACATGGGCCTCCCCGTATTCCAGTCTGAGCACCCGCGCGCCGGTGGTCGAGCGCACCACCAGGCCCGGATGCCGCCCCCGGAACGCCGCGAGGACCGGCGTCAGCATCGGCGAGAGCGCGTCGAGCGAGGTCACGACGAGTTCCCCCGTCACCCCCTCGCCGCGGCCCCTCAGCCGTCCGGCGAGCTGCGCGAACTGGTCGTCCGTCGCCTGCGCCACCTGCAGCAGGTCCCGGCCCGCCTCGGTCGCGGTGTAGCCGCGCGCATGGCGCTGGAAGAGCTTCACCCCGAGCTGCGCTTCGAGCGCGTCCACGTGCCGGATCACCGTGGCGTGATGGACGCCCATCGCCTCCGCCGCGCCGCTCACCGTTCCCAGCCGGGCGACGTGGTAGGCGGTACGGACCTCGTCCCAAGTGCTGATCGCCATCTCGTGTGTGCACCTCCGAACATATCCGGTCTAACTATTCGCCTTTCGTTCGGCGGTCCAGAGCCCGACCTGACTGGCAACAGCAATCGAAAGGACCTGACATGAAACGCATTCTTGCCACCGCCGCCCTCGCCCTGACCGCCGGGACCGCGCCGCTGCTCGCGCAATCGGCCCCGGCCGAGGCGACGAACGGCTTCGACACCACGATGCCGCTGCAGATCGAGGCGGTGAACGAGCGCGCCCGGGAAATCCTGACGCGCATCCACGAGGAAGACGACACCGGCACCGCGAACTGATCGCGCCCGGGAGTTCAGGGCGAGTTCCGGCGGCACGCCGCCGGAACTCCGGCGCCCCGGCGGGCATTTCCCGACAGACAATCCAACGGAGTCCGCCATGACGCCCACCGCCCGCAACGCCGCCATCGCCGCCGCGATCACCCTGGTGCCGGCCATCGCCGCCGCCGCTTTCTATCCCGACCGGACCCGCGCCCTGCCGGGACAGGTCTCCGACCGCGTCCGCGAGCTCTTCGAGGACGAGGACGACATCGAGAAGGCGACCCGCAAGGTCGTCTCGCGCCTCGAGAACCTCACCCACCGCCTCGACAGCCGCAGCCTCTCCGACCGCATGCCGCATGTCTCGCCGGGCGCCGCCATCGCCGCCGGCATCGCCGCACTCGTGGTCATCCCCACCGCCCTCACCGCGATCTTCGCGCCGCACAAGTTCCGCGAGGCCCGCGACGCCGCCGTCGGCTACTGGCGCGACGACGAGGAGATCGAGCGCGAGCTCTCCGGCCTCACCGAGCGGCTCGACTCGCTCTCCAGCGACATCGAGAAGCAGCGCGAGGCCAATTTCGACGCCGTCACCGGCGCGAAGAATGCGGGCTGACCGTCTCCGCACGATCCTCCGGGCGGGGCTTCTCCTCGCCTTCCTCTATTTCGGCCTTGAGAAGCTCCTCGGCCTGCCCGGCGCCGTCGCCCTCTACGACGCGCTGGGCTTCGGCCAGTGGCCCCGCTACGTGACCGGCACGGTGGAGACCGTCTCCGCCATAGCCCTGCTCACGCCGTTCGCCCCCTATGCCTGCCTGGCGCTCGCCGCGACGATGGTTGTGGGCTTCACCGCCAAGGTCCTCCTCGTCGGCCCGCCGATCTGGCATCTGGCGGGGCTCTTCGTGCTCCTCCTCCTGCTCCTCTGGCTCGACATGCGCGCCCGCCGCCGCGCCGGAGCCACCCCGCCGGCTTGACAGCCGCACGCGGCGGGTCTACCTCGCGCGCAATTCCGGGAGTCCCGCACTCTCGGTCCCGGCCGAGGTCCGGGATCGCCCCCCGCCAGCGAGGTTTCGCCCGCGGGGGCGCTCGTCGTATGCAACCGGCCCCGGGAGGGCGCGCAGATGTTCGAATCCCTGTCAGACCGCCTCGGCGGCGTCTTCGACCGCCTCACCAAGCAGGGCGCGCTCAGCGAGGACGACGTCAGGACCGCGCTCCGCGAGGTCCGCGTCGCGCTCCTCGAGGCCGACGTCTCGCTCCCCGTCGCCCGCGACTTCGTCAAGCGCGTGCAGGCCAAGGCCACCGGCGCGGCGGTGACGAAATCGGTTACGCCCGGACAGCAGGTCGTCAAGATCGTCCACGACGAGTTGCGCGCCACGCTCGCCGGCGACGAGGAGGATCCGGGCAAGCTCCACATCGACCAGATCCCGGCCCCGATCCTGATGGTGGGCCTGCAGGGCTCGGGCAAGACCACGACCACGGCGAAGCTCGCCAAGCGCCTCAAGGACCGCGAGAACAAGCGCGTCCTGATGGCCTCGCTCGACACCAACCGCCCCGCGGCGATGGAGCAGCTGCAGATCCTCGGCGCCCAGATCGGCGTCGATACCCTGCCGATCGTCAGGGGCGAGAGCCCGGTCCAGATCGCCAGGCGCGCCAAGCAGCAGGCGTCGCTCGGCGGCTACGACGTCTACATGCTCGACACTGCCGGCCGGCTCCACATCGACGAGGAACTGATCGCCCAGGCCGCGGAGGTCCGCGACGTCGCCAACCCGCGCGAAACCCTTCTCGTCGTGGACGGGCTCACCGGCCAGGACGCGGTCAACGTCGCCACCGAGTTCGACGACAAGATCGGCGTCTCCGGCGTGGTCCTGACCCGGATGGACGGCGACGGCCGCGGCGGCGCGGCGCTGTCGATGCGCGCCGTCACCGGCAAGCCGATCAAGTTCGTCGGCCTCGGCGAGAAGATGGACGCGCTCGAGACCTTCGAGCCCGAGCGCATCGCCGGCCGCATCCTCGGCATGGGCGACATCGTCGCGCTCGTCGAGAAGGCGCAGCAGACGCTGGAGGCCGAGCAGGCCGAGCGCATGATGAAGCGCTTCCAGAAGGGTCAGTTCAACATGAACGACCTCCGCACCCAGCTCGAGCAGATGATCAAGATGGGCGGCATGGAAGGCATGATGGGCATGATGCCCGGCATGGGGAAGATGTCGAAGCAGGTGAAGGAGGCCGGCTTCGACGATTCCGTGCTCTCCCGCCAGATCGCCCTCATCCAGTCGATGACCAGGAAGGAGCGCGCCAACCCGGCCCTCCTGCAGGCCTCCCGCAAGAAGCGCATCGCCCGCGGCGCCGGCATGGAGGTGCAGGACCTCAACAAGCTCCTCAAGATGCACCGCCAGATGGCCGACATGATGAAGAAGATGGGCAAGGGCGGCATGATGAAGAAGATGATGGGGAGCATGTTCGGCAAGGGCGGCCCCTCCGAGGCCGACCTCGCGAGCGCCCAGTCGCAGATGGGCAAGCTGGGTCAGGGCATGCCCGGCGGCGGCTTCCCCGGCGCCGGCAACCCCTTCGGCGGCGGACAGGCCCTGCCCCCCGGCCTCTCCGGCTTCGGCAAGAAGAAATGACCCCCCGCTGCACCCAGCCCCCCGCGGGCACGACCGCCGCGATCGCGGCCGGCTGCCGTGCCGTCCTGCCCCGGCTGGAGACGGCGCGGCTGATCCTGCGCGCGCCCGAACTCGGCGACCTGCCCGCCTGGACCCGCATCCACCGGGAGAGCTTCGCCGGCCCCGAAAGCGGCCCGCGCGACGCCTGGATCGAGTTCAGCTATTACACCGCCGGCTGGCTCCTGCACGGCCACGGCCTCTGGGCGCTGGAGTGCCGCGACACCGGCACGCTCGTCGGCTTCGTCCTCCTCGGTCTCGAATGGGAGGACGCGGAGCCGGAGCTCGGCTGGATGCTCCTGCCCGAGCACCGCGGCATGGGGTATGCGACGGAGGCCGCCCGCGCCGCCCGCGACTGGGGCCGCGCCGCGCTCGGCGAGGGGCGGCTCGTCAGCTACGTCGACGCCGCCAACACCGCCTCGCAGGCCGTGGCCCGCCGCCTCGGCGCGGCGACCGACGGCGGGCGCCCGGCCCATGATCCGGAATGCGAGGTCTGGCGCCACGGGAGGGCGACGTGATGGACCCCGCCTGGTGCAGACCCTCGTTAACCACTTCGCCCTCCGACGGGAGTCCGACGGGACTCCGACAGGATTCCGACAGCGGCGAAACGCCGGATCGGGGGCAATCGTGACCGCACCGGACGCCGCCCTCGCCGATCTCCGGGACCGGATCGACACGCTCGACGCGATCCTCGTTCACACCCTGGCGGAACGGTTCCGCCAGACCACCCGTGTCGGCCGTCTGAAGGCGGCGCACGCTCTCCCGGCCCACGATCCCGAGCGCGAATCGGCGCAACTCGACCGGATCGTGGATCTTGCGTCGGAGGCCGGGCTCGACCCGAACCTCGCCCGCGACATTCACGGCCTGATCGTCGATCGGGTCAAGGACAACCACCGCAAAATCTCAGGAGAAGACTGACATGGCCATGAAGATCCGGCTCGCCCGCGGCGGCTCCAAGAAGCGCCCCCACTATTCCATCGTCGCCGCCGACAGCCGCTACGCGCGCGACGGCCGCTTCCGCGAGAAGCTCGGCACCTACAACCCGCTCCTGCCGAAGGATGCCGAGGACCGCGTGAAGATGAACATGGAGCGCGTGCAGTACTGGCTCGACCACGGCGCGCAGCCCACCGACCGCGTCGCCCGCTTCCTCGAGAACGCCGAGGTGATCGCCAAGCGCGTGCGCGCCAACCCCAACAAGGGCACGCCCGGCAAGGCCGCCCAGGACCGTCAGAAGGAGAAGGCCGAGAAGGCCGCCGCCGCCAAGGAGGCTCAGGCGGAATCGTAGAAGCGTGACGCAAGTGCGCGATTTCACGGAGGGATTCCGGACGGAGCTGGCGGCGCTGATGCATTGGCGCCGCGACGTCCGGTCCTTCCTCGGGACATCTGTGGACGAGGCCCTCATCGCCCGCTGTCTCGACAGCTTCCACGAGGCGCCTTCCGTCGGCCTGTCCGAGCCTTGGCGTATCGTCCGCGTCGACTCAGCGGAGGCCAGGGCGGCCGCCCTGTCGAACTTCGAGCGCGAGAACGCCGAGGCCCTCGCCGAGTATCGCGGCGACCGGGCCGACAGCTACGTCGGGCTGAAGCTCTCCGGCATGCGGGAGGCGCCCGTCCAGATCGCCGTCTGCTGCGCCGAGGAAACCGCCCAAGGCCGGGGTCTCGGCGCTCGCACCATGCCCGAGATGCGGCGCTATTCCGTGGTCGCGGCGGTGACCCAGTTCTGGCTCGTCGCTCGCGCCCACGGGCTCGGGGTGGGCTGGGTGTCGATCCTCGATCCCGAGCGTCTGCGCCGCGATCTGGACCTGCCGGAGGACTGGGCGCTCGTGGCCTATCTCTGCATCGGCTGGCCGGCGGAAGACGCCGAGACGCCGGAGCTCGAGCGCGCCGGGTGGGAGCACCGGCGCCGCGAGCTGCCCGTGTGCGTGCGCTAGATGGAGGATCTGACCTGCCTCGGGGCCGTAGCGGGGGCCTACGGCACGCGCGGCGAGGTGCGGTTGAAGAGCTTCTGTGCCGTCCCGGAGGATATCGGCGCCTACGGACCGCTGCAGACGGAGGACGGCCGGGTCTTCGAGATCGCCCTCGGCCCGCCCCTCAAGGGCGGCTTCGCCGCACGGCTTACCGGCATCCGCACGCGGGAGGCGGCCGAGGCCCTGCGCGGCACGCGGCTCCACGTCCCGCGAGCCCGGCTGCCCGAGGCGGCGGAGGACGAGTTCTACCATGTCGATCTCATCGGCATGGAGGTCCGGGACACCGGCGGCGCACGCCTCGGCCGGGTGACGGCGGTTCTCGAACAGGGCGGGGGCGACCTCTTGGAGATCGCGGTTCCGGGCCGGGCGGAGCCGGTCCTCGTTCCCTTCAAGCTCGCCATCGTTCCCACCGTCGATCTGGCCCGTCGCCGTGTCGTGATCGATCCGCCGGAGGGTTTGCTGCCCGGGTGAGGGAACGGCGCCGGTCCCGCCGCCGTTCCGGCGAGGACCACGCCAACCTTCCTTGGGAAATTCCTACATGCTCGAACTCATCCTGATTCTCCTCGCCGTCGCGGCGATCGCCGCGCTGCTCGGTTTCGGACGGATATCCGGTCTCGCCCTGACGGGAGCGAAAATCCTGATATTCGTTGCCCTTGCCGCACTCCTCCTCATAGCCGTAGGCATCATCGCCATAGCCTGACCTTGACAGCCCCGCCCTCTGCCATCACGGGCGATCCATGACCGACCGTTCCGCCCGATCACACGGACGCCTGTCCATCGCCGCGTCGCGGAAACCGGTCAGTCTTGTGCCCGGCTCACAGCAAATTTTGGAAGCGTGGGAAGCTCGTGTTGTCACTCTCTTCCCGGAGGCCTTTCCCGGCACGCTGGGGCTGAGCCTGACCGGAAAGGCGTTGCGGGAGGGGCTCTGGCGGCTCACCCCAGTCAATCTAAGGACGTTCGGCGCTGGCCGGCACCGCAACGTTGACGACACACCGTCGGGTGGCGGAGCCGGGATGGTGTTGCGCGCCGACGTCGTCGACCGCGCCCTGCGGCACGCGGCCGAGGGAGCGGTCGAGAATCGGGACCTCTGGCCGGTGATCTGTCTCTCACCACGCGGGGCCCGCTTCGACCAGACGATGGCACGGCGTCTGGCCGGGTCTCGTGGCGTCACGCTGCTCTGCGGGCGTTTCGAGGGGGTCGACGAGCGAGTGCTCGAGGCACATGACGTCGAGGAG
The DNA here is from genome assembly GCA_963776705.1 of uncultured Alphaproteobacteria bacterium. GTDB lineage: Bacteria > Pseudomonadota > Alphaproteobacteria > Rhodobacterales > Rhodobacteraceae > Palleronia. Next base: position 124,401 of record CAVZOA010000015.1, on the reverse strand, counting down.
ATCAGCATCGGCGATTTCGTCCTTTCGGGCGGCGAGATCGCCGCTCAGGCCTTGATCGACGCCACCGTCCGCCTTATACCGCGCGTGCTCGGGAACCAGGCCAGCACGGAGGAAGAGTTGTTCTCCGACAACCTGCTGGAACATCCCCAGTATACCAGACCCGTCCGTTGGTCCGGCCGCGACATTCCCGACATTCTTCTGTCGGGCCATCACGGCCATATCGCGGAGTGGCGGCGGGCCGAGGCCGAGAGGCTGACGAAGGAACGGCGACCTGATCTCTGGCGGGCTTACCGCGCGGCGCGCGGTGGGAACCCCGACGAAGACCGAGAGCTCTGAGGTCCGGAGACCTCCGCGGGACAACCGTGGGCGAAAAAGGAGTGACAGGCATGGACCTGATCGCAGAACTCGAAGCCGAGCAGATCGGCGAGCTCGGCAAGAAGATCCCCGACTTCAAGGCGGGCGACACGATTCGCGTGGGCTACAAGGTGACCGAGGGAACCCGTAGCCGAGTGCAGAACTACGAAGGCGTCTGCATCAGCCGAAAGAACGGCGACGGGATCGCCGGAAGCTTTACCGTGCGCAAGATCAGCTTTGGCGAGGGCGTCGAGCGCGTGTTTCCGCTCTACTCGACCAACATCGAATCCATCACCGTGGTCCGTCGCGGCAAGGTGCGTCGCTCGAAACTGTACTACCTGCGGCAGCGCCGGGGGAAATCCGCCCGGATCGCCGAGCAATCGAATTACCGCGCGCCGAAGAAGGGCGCGCCGCATGCCCATATCACGTCGCTTGCCGGCGACAATTCAGCGCCCGAGGGGAAAAATCCCCGCGCCACGCCCGACAAGTGAGGACAGGATCATGAAGAAGGATATCCACCCCGAATATCACGTGGTCGACGTCAAGCTGGTGAACGGCGACGTGGTGCAGATGCGCACGACCTGGGGCAAGGAGGGCGATCAGATGACGCTCGACATCGATCCCTCGGTCCATCCGGCCTGGACCGGCGGCTCCACCCGGCTCATGGATACCGGCGGCCGCGTGTCGAAATTCAAGAACAAGTACAAGGGACTGGGCTTCTGAGCCCGCGTCTCCGCGAGTTGATCGAAGCGCCGTCCTTCCGGGCGGCGTTTCTTGTTTCGGTGGCTGGAAATGGTGGCGCCGCTGTTCGCTTCGGCGGAATGTCATGTCGCGCCCGGAGTCTCGATCCATGGATTTCTTCGCCGGCCTAGACCCCTACATCGCCTTCGCACTTCTGGTCCTGCTCTTCGCGGCCTTCCTCAGCGAACGCTATCCGCCTGACGTCACGGCGGCCGGAGGGGCGGCGGTGTTTGTCCTGCTGGGTCTCGTCCCCTCCGACGAGGTCATGGACGTCTTCTCGAATTCGGCCCCGATCACGATCGCAGCGATGTTCGTGCTCTCGGGCGCGCTGGTCCGCACCGGACTCATGGATGCGCTCGCGAACTTGGTCGTGACCCGGGCGGAGACTCGGCCCGCACTCGCGGTGACGATCTTTCTCACCTCGACGATCGTCGCATCCGCCTTCGTCAACAACACGCCCGTCGTGCTGGTGCTCATTCCCGTGGTGACGCGTCTCGCCGCTTCCCTGAACCTCGCGCCCACGCAATTGCTGATCCCGCTCTCCTACGCCGCGATCCTTGGCGGCACCTGCACACTGATCGGCACCTCGACGAACCTTCTCGTCGACGGCATCGCGCGCGAATCCGGTCTCTCGCCGTTCTCCATATTCGAGATAAGCGGCGTGGGGATCATCGCCGCCCTTTCAGGGATCGTCTACATGGTGGTGGTCGCACCTCGACTCCTGCCGCACCGTTCCGACGACGTCGGCAGGACGATCGGCGAGACCGAACTCGACTATCTCACCGAGGTGACCGTGCTGCCGACATTCGAGGCCATCGGACAGAAGCTCTCCGATGTCGTGGCGTTCTCCCCGAATGGCCTGTCCATCACCGGGCTGCGCCGACGCGGCGAGACCATCCGGGACGCGCTCTCCGAGATCGCTCTTGAAGCCAGCGATACCGTCATCCTGAAAGCACGCACGTCCGAACTTCTTACCCTCGCGCAGACCGCGGGCCTCTCCACCGGAATCCGGCGCGGCTCCGAGGCAGAAGGCGATGCCATCCTGGCGGAAGCGGTCCTGACGCCGCGCTCGACGGTAGCGAGGCCGCGCATATCGGACCTCGCGATCGGGCCGCGCGGCGGAATCAGGGTGATCGGCGTTCACCGCCACCGACACATCGCGGGGCCCGATCTCGCATCCGCGCGATTGCGGATGGGAGACAGGCTCTTGCTCCGCGCGAGCCCGTCGAATCTCGACCGCATGGCCGACGCGGGCGACCTCCTCGCGATCACCCGTCCGGCAGGGCGCGCCTATCGACGAACCCGTGCGCCCATCGCGCTTGCCGCTCTGGCCGGCGTCGTGATCCTTGCGGCCTTCGACGTCGCACCGATCGGCATCCTGGCCCTAGTTGCCGTCGCCGCCATCCTCGTGCTGCGCTGCATTGACAACGACGAAGCTTGGGGCAGCATCGACGGCGGCATCCTCGTCCTCATCTTCTCGGTGCTCATCATCGGGGCGGGGCTTGAGGGCACCGGCGCCGTGCAGCTTCTCGTCGACTTCCTGACGCCCTGGCTCGAGAACCTGCCGCCCTTCCTGCTCTTGCTGGCGATCTATTTCACCGCGTCCCTCCTGACCGAGATCGTCACCAACAACGCCGTGGCGGTGGTGCTCACGCCGATCGTGGTGAGCCTCGCGCATTCGCTCGGCATCGAGCCGAGAGGACTGGTCGTCGGGGTGATGTTCGCTGCCTCGGCAAGTTTTGCGACGCCGATCGGTTATCAGACCAATACCCTCGTCTATCGCGCGGCAGACTACACCTTCGCGGACTTTCTCAGGATCGGTGTTCCGATGAATATCGTGGTCGGACTCTTCACCTGCCTGGCCATCCGGCTGTTCTTCCCCGCATAACGAAGCGCGGAAACCGTCCGGGTTGGAGCCGGTGCAGATCGGATCGGTGTTCCGGTTCCTGTCACGGAGTGCGGCGCGGCTCAGAGATTGGACTGTTTCGGCGACAGACCGATATGCGAGCCCATCGCCATCATGTCGGCAAGAAGCTTGGCGGCGTCGTCTGCGGGACCGGGCTCGTTGTGCGACGCCTCGACGGCCTTGCGTTGCTTCTCCGCGGCCTCCTCGACCATCCGGTCGAGTATCTCCTGGCTCATCTCGTCGCGGTGGTAGCTTTCTTCTGCCAGCACCGCGATTCCCTCAGGTGTGACCTGCGCGAACCCTCCTGTGACGATGAACTCGTCACTGCCCTGCTCGCCGTCCACATGAACGACGCCGGGACGCAGGGTGGTGATAAGGGGCGCGTGGTTCGGCATGGCGGTAAGGTCGCCTTCCACCCCGGGCACCTTCACCGCGCGCGCCTCGTATCGTGCCACCCGGCGCTCCGGGCTGACGAGGTCGAACTGCATCATGTCGGCCATGGATTCTCTCCGGAACTGGACGCCGGGAACGCCCAGGCGGGCGTTCCACTCTTCGGGTGGATCAGGCGCTCTCGCCCATCTTCTCGGCCTTCGCCTTCACGTCGTCGATGCCGCCGACCATGTAGAAGGCGCCTTCCGGCAGGTGATCGTACTCTCCGGCGACCACGGCCTTGAATGAGGAGACCGTCTCCTCGACCGGCACTTGAACGCCGTCGACACCGGTGAACACCTTAGCCACGTCGAAGGGTTGGCTGAGGAACCGCTGGATCTTCCGCGCACGCGACACCGTCAGCTTGTCGTCCTCAGAGAGCTCGTCCATGCCGAGGATAGCGATGATGTCCTGCAGCTCCTTGTAGCGCTGCAAGATGCCCTGCACGTCGCGCGCCACCTGGTAGTGCTCCTCGCCCACGACCTGCGGGTCGAGCAGGCGGGAGGTGGAATTGAGCGGGTCCACCGCCGGGTAGATGCCCTGCTCGGAGATCGAGCGCGACAGCACGGTGGTCGCGTCGAGGTGCGCGAAGGTGGTGGCGGGCGCGGGGTCGGTCAGGTCGTCTGCCGGCACATAGACTGCCTGGATCGAGGTGATCGATCCGTTGTTCGTGGACGTGATCCGCTCCTGCATCTGTCCCATGTCCGTCGCGAGCGTCGGCTGATAACCCACCGCCGACGGGATGCGGCCCAAGAGCGCCGAGACCTCGGACCCCGCCTGGGTGAAGCGGAAGATGTTGTCCACGAAGAACAGGATGTCGGAGCCCGACTGGTCGCGGAAGTGCTCGGCGATGGTGAGGCCTGAGAGGGCGACGCGCATTCTGGCCCCCGGCGGTTCGTTCATCTGGCCGAAGACCAGCGCGACCTGGGAATCCTCGAGATTATCAGGCTTGATGACGCCGGCCTCGATCATCTCGTGGAAGAGGTCGTTGCCCTCCCGGGTGCGCTCACCGACCCCGGCGAAGACCGAATAGCCCGAATGGACTTTGGCCACGTTGTTGATGAGTTCCTGGATCAACACTGTCTTGCCGACGCCGGCGCCGCCGAAGAGGCCGACCTTGCCGCCGCGCGCGTAGGGCGCCAGCAGATCGATCACCTTGATCCCGGTGACGAGTATTTCGGAGGAGGTGGCCTGCTGCGCGAATTCCGGCGCGTTCTGGTGGATCGCGCGATATTCTTCGGTCTCGACCGGCGCCCCCTCGTCGACGGGCTCGCCGATGACGTTCAGGATACGGCCGAGCGTCCCCGGTCCGACGGGCATCTTGATTGCCGAGCCGGTATCCTCGACCTCCTGACCACGCACCAGGCCTTCGGTGCCGTCCATCGCGATCGCGCGAACGGTGTTCTCGCCAAGGTGCTGCGCGACCTCCATGACGAGGCGCGTGCCGTGGTTGTCGGTCTCCAGCGCGTTCAGAATCTCAGGCAGGTGATTGTCGAACTGGACATCGACCACGGCGCCGATGACCTGGGTCACTTTGCCTCTCGCTTCAGCCATTCTCGTTTCTCCGGTTTTTCGTGGGCGCGGCGGCCCAATACGTTTTCGGCACGGTTCGAATGATTTCCAGGGTCAGCCGTCGAGCGCTTCGGCACCCGAGATGATCTCGATCAGCTCGTTGGTGATGACCGACTGCCGGGTCCGGTTATATTCCCGGTTCAGATCGTCGATCATGTCGTCCGCGTTGCGCGTCGCGTTGTCCATCGCGGTCATCCGGGCCCCCTGCTCGGATGCGGCGTTCTCGAGGAGCGCGGCGAAGATCTGCGTCGACACCGCCTTGGGCAGCAGCTCGCGGAGGATGCCCTCCTCGGAAGGCTCGTACTCGTAAACCGTGTTGGGCCGATCGCCTTTGCCCTCTTCCTCGTCGAACGTCGCCGGGATGATCTGCTGCTCCGTCGGGATCTGCGTCATCGCGTTCTCGAACTCGCCGTAATAGATGTAGGCGACGTCGAATTCTTCCGCATCGAACCTGTCGAGGATGTTCCGCGCGATTTCCTGGGCGTCGCCGTAGCCGACGCGCTTGACCTCCGACATGTCCACATGGTCGATCAGGCGCTCTCCGTGGGCGCGGCGCAACACGGCCCGGCCCTTCTTGCCGACGGTGATGACCTTGACCGTCTTGCCGCGATCCTGAAGGTCGCGGATACGGGACAGGGCCCGCTTGACGATGTTGGAGTTGAAGCCGCCGCAGAGACCCTTCTCGGAGGTGATGACGACCAGCAGGAACGTGTCCTCCTGCCCCGTGCCGCGCAGGAGCCGCGGCACCGTGTCGCTGTCGCCGACATTCTTGGCGAGCTGACCCACGACCTCGTCGAACTTCCGGGCGTAGGGGCGCGCATTCTCGGCGGCCTCCTGGGCCCGGCGAAGCTTTGCCGCCGCGACCATCTGCATCGCCTTGGTGATCTTCCGCGTCGACTTGACCGAAGAGATCCGGTTCTTGAGGTCCTTCAGGTTGGCCATCTCACGCGCCCTCCTTCGCCTGTACCGGACTCACGAAAAGTCCTTGGCATAGTCGTCCATGATCTTTTTCAGACGGTCAGCCGCATCGCCCTTGATCTTCGGATCCTCCTTGGTGATCCAGTCGAGCGTGTCCTCGTGATTGTTGCGCATGTGACTAAGAAGACCCTCCTCGAAGCGGCCGATATCCGCGACGGCCACGTCGTCGAGATAGCCCTCGGTACCGGCGAAGATGACGCAAACGATCTCGGCATTGGTGAGAGGCGAGTATTGCGGCTGCTTCATCAGTTCCGTCAGGCGCTTGCCGCGGTTAAGCTGTCGCTGGGTCGCCGCATCGAGATCGGAGCCGAACTGGGCGAAGCTCTCCATCTCCCGGTACTGGGCGAGTTCGAGCTTCACCGGCCCGGCCACCGACTTCATGGAGCTCGTCTGCGCGGAAGACCCGACGCGGCTTACCGAGAGGCCCGTGTTCACCGCCGGCCGGATGCCCTTGTAGAACAGATCGGTCTCGAGAAAGATCTGCCCGTCGGTGATCGAAATCACGTTGGTCGGGATGAACGCGGACACGTCGCCGCCCTGGGTCTCGATGATCGGCAGCGCCGTCAGCGAACCGGCGCCGTAATCCTCGTTGAGCTTCGCCGAACGCTCGAGAAGCCGCGAATGGAGGTAGAAGACGTCGCCCGGATAGGCCTCACGCCCCGGCGGACGGCGCAGCAGCAGCGACATCTGGCGGTAGGCCACCGCCTGCTTCGACAGGTCGTCGTAGACGATGAGGGCATGGCGCCCGTTGTCGCGGAAGAATTCGGCCATTGCCGTCGCCGTGTAGGGCGCCAGATACTGGACCGGCGCCGGCTCGGATGCGGTGGCCGACACGACGATCGAGTAGTCGATCGCGCCCGTCTCCTCAAGCTTCTTGACCAGTTGGGCGACAGTCGAGCGCTTCTGACCCACGGCAACGTAGATGCAGTAGAGCTTCTTGCTCTCGTCATCCCCAGCGGCGTCGTTGTAGCTCTTCTGGTTCAGGATCGCGTCGAGCGCCACGGCGGTCTTGCCGGTTTGCCGGTCGCCGATGATGAGCTCGCGCTGGCCGCGACCGATCGGGATCATGGCGTCGATCGCCTTGAGACCCGTGGCCATCGGCTCGTGCACCGATTTCCGCGGCATGATGCCCGGCGCCTTGACGTCCGCGACGCGGCGCTCGGCATAGTTGAGGTCGCCCTTACCGTCGATCGCCTTGCCGAGACCGTCCACGACCCGACCGAGCAGACCGTCCCCGACGCCGACGTCGACGATGGAATTCGTTCGCTTGACCGTGTCGCCTTCCTTGATGTCCCGGTCGGTGCCGAAGATCACCACACCGACATTGTCGGATTCGAGGTTGAGCGCCATGCCGACGATGCCGCCGGGGAACTCGACCATCTCCCCCGCCTGCACATTGTCGAGGCCGTGGACTCGGGCGATGCCATCGCCGACCGACAGAACCCGACCGACCTCGGCGACCTCTGCTTCCTGTCCGAAATTCTTGATCTGGTCCTTCAGGACCGCGGAAATCTCGGAAGCTTGGATGCCCATTATCCGACCTCTCTCATGCTGTTCTTCAGGGAGTCGAGCTTCGCGCGGATCGAGGTGTCGATCATCTTCGAGCCGACCTTGACGACGAGGCCGCCGATCAGGCTCTCGTCGACCGAAAGTTCAATGTTGACGTCCCGCCCGAACGCCGCCTTCAGCGCGTCGGCGAGCCTGCCGCGCTGTTCGTCGGACAATTCCTTCGGCGAGGCGACTTCCGCCGTGATCTCGCCGCGTTCCCGGGCGATCGTCTCCCGAACCTGGCGGGCCAAGGCCCGTAGGACGAAAAGCCGCCGCTTCGAGGCCATCAGACGCAGCGCGTTGGCCATGACCCCGTGCAGGCCCATCTTCTCGGCCAGCGCCCCGATCGCCCGCTGCTGTGCATCGCGGGAGTAGACCGGCGAATGCACCAGATCACGGAAGTCGGAACTCTCCTCCAGGGCTCGAAGGAGCGTTTCCGCGTCGGACGCGATCTGGTCCAGCGCACCGTCTTCCTTCGCCAATTCGAAGATGGCCCTGGCATACCGCTCGGCGATGCCAGACGAGTTCGATGCAGGTTCGGACACGTCCACCCTTTCGATGTTGCTCGCACCCCGAAGCCGCGCCGCCCGGACGCGAGAAACAGGGTGCCGGTACCGAGGGCCCGTTGCGAGCCCGCCGTCGAAATCGGAAGTGCTCTAGCAGAGGGATCCGGGACCCGCAACTGCGTAGCAGCCTCCGGCTGCGGCGCTTTCGGAGAGTCTCTTGTCATGCCCTCGCCACGCCCGGCGCGGGCCGTCCGGGTCCCTCGAGCACGCGCAAGGGCCGATGCTGGCGGATACCCAGTCCGCCGGAGCGGGCGGGTATCCGCTTCGAGGCCTCGACCATCAGAACCCCTCCTGCGAAGCGGCCGGCAATGGAGGTTCCGGTCCGTTCCATCAAGCCGCCTGCGCGCATCCAGAACCGCCGCTCCGAGACCGGCTGGAACAGGGCGGCGGCGTGACGTTCGGGCGTGAAGTCGAAATCCCTCAGCTGGGATTCGAGCTGCGTGAGCGAATAGGGCCGGCCAAAGCCGAAGGGCGTCTTGTCGTTCCGCGCCCACAAACCGGCCCGGTTCGGCACGACGAAGAGCGCCCGCCCGCCGGGACCCAGCACTCGATAGCATTCCTGCAGCAGCCGGCCCGGCATTTCCGAGGTCTCCAGCGCGTGCAGGAGCACGAGGCGATCCGCGAAGCCGGTCTGGATCGGCCAGAGCGTCTCCTCGCACAGGACCGAGATGTTCTCGCCCCCGGCAGGCCACGGCATGACGCCCTGCGCGCCGGGCATGAGCGCAATCGTGCGCCGAGCCTCGGCGGCGAGGGGGCGCAGCAGGGGAACCGCGAATCCCATTCCCACCACCGTCTCGCCGCGGACGTCCGGCCAGAGCATGCGGATCTGGTCGCGAACGGCCCGCTGCGCCGCCCGGCCAAGCCGAGTGCGGTAGTAGAAGTTGCGCAAATCCCTGACATCGACATGCATTGCCGGCACCTCCGGTCGGCTTACCGTCCATCCACTGGAAGCATACCCAACGGGCAGGAAAGTGAAATGGACATCGAAATCGTCACCGTCCCGTGTCGCACGGACAACTACGCCTTTCTCATCCACGCAGGCGAGACGACCGCCCTCGTCGACGCCTGCGAGGCGCGACCCGTCCTCGACGCGCTGGCGGAACGGGGGTGGGGACTCAACGAGGTGTGGCTGACGCATCATCACGCCGACCATGTCGAGGGCCTTGAGGGTATCAAGTCGGCCTATCCGGAGGCGGCGGTCACGGGCGGGCGGGATGATGCGCACCGCTTGCCGAAGCTGGACCGCCCGGTCGGCGAGGGGGATAGCTTCCAGTTCGCGGGCCACGAGGTCCGCGTGCTCGATGTCTCCGGCCATACGGTCGGACATGTCGCCTTCCACATGCCCGATGCCGAAGCCGCGTTCACCGCCGACAGCCTCATGGCGCTCGGCTGCGGCCGGGTTTTCGAGGGCGCACCGGAAATGATGTGGAAGTCCCTGACCAAGCTCGCGGCACTGCCGGCCGATACGGTGATCTATTCCGGCCACGAATACACATTGAAAAATGCGCGCTTCGCCCTGACAGTGGAGACTGGGAACGAAAGACTGAAACGCCGTGCCGAGTCGGTCGAGGAACGTCGGCACCAAGGTCTTCCCACCGTTCCGTCCACCCTGGCGGAAGAGAAGGCGACCAATCCGTTCTTGAGGGCTTCCTTGCGCAGCGTGAAACAGTCCATAGATATGGGCGGCGCTGATGACGTCTCGGTGTTCGCCGAGATCAGGGCGCGCAAGGATGCGTTCTGAAGCGGCAGAAAATTTCATCTGACCGTGGACATGCTCTCCGCACTCACGGTTATTGTGACTGGAACGATCCAGAAATTTCTTGAAGCTTCGGCGGCAACAACCAAGCTTTAAGATGATGCTGCCACGGTAGGGTGGCTCCGTGCCGAGTCCCCTCGCCAGAAGATAAGGAGCACGCCCGTGCCGTCGTTCTCAAATACGCTCGAGCAAGCCATTCACCAGGCGCTGGCCCTCGCCAACACGCGTCGGCATGAACTGGCCACACTCGAACACCTCCTCCTCGCCCTCACGGACGAGCCCGACGCGGCCAAGGTCATGAAGGCGTGTTCGGTCGACTTGGAGGATCTGAAGCAGACGCTCGTCGAGTTCATCGACGACGATCTCTCCACCCTCGTCACCGAAGTCGAAGGAAATGAGGCCGTTCCGACCGCCGCCTTTCAGAGGGTCATCCAGCGGGCCGCGATCCACGTGCAGAGTTCCGGTCGTACCGAGGTGACCGGCGCCAATGTGCTCGTCGCCATCTTCGCCGAGCGGGAGTCGAACGCGGCATACTTCCTCCAAGAGCAAGAAATGACGCGCTATGATGCCGTGAACTTCATCGCCCACGGCGTGGCGAAGGATCCGGGTCAGGCCGAATCGCGTCCCGTGGCCGGTTCGTCCGATGCCGAGGAGGAGGATGGGGCACAGGTGGAAGAGGGTGAGGCGAAGGACTCCGCGCTGGCGAAATACTGCGTAGACCTCAATGCGAAGAGCCAGAAGGGTGACGTGGATCCCCTGATCGGCCGAGAGCACGAGGTGGAGCGCTGCATCCAGGTGCTGTGCCGTCGGCGCAAGAACAATCCGCTGCTCGTGGGGGATCCGGGCGTCGGCAAGACCGCCATCGCCGAGGGTCTTGCCAAGAAGATCGTGGAGGGCGAGACGCCGGAGGTGCTGTCCGGAACGACGATCTTCTCGCTCGACATGGGGGCGTTGCTCGCCGGTACCCGCTACCGCGGGGATTTCGAGGAGCGGCTGAAGGCCGTCATGCAGGAGATGGAGGAGCACGACAACGCGGTGCTCTTCATCGACGAGATCCACACGGTGATCGGCGCCGGCGCCACATCCGGCGGCGCGATGGACGCCTCGAACCTCCTGAAGCCTGCGTTGCAAGGCGGCAAGCTGCGCTGCATGGGCTCGACGACCTACAAGGAGTTTCGGCAGCACTTCGAGAAGGACCGGGCGCTCAGCCGCCGGTTCCAGAAGATCGACGTGAACGAGCCCTCGGTCGACGACAGCGTGAAGATATTGCAGGGTCTCAAGCCCTATTTCGAGCAGCACCACGACATCCGCTACACGCACGACGCGATAAAGACGGCCGTGGAACTGTCGTCGCGCTACATCAACGACCGCAAGCTGCCGGACAAGGCGATCGACGTGATCGACGAGGCTGGCGCGGCGCAGCACCTTGTGGCGGAATCGAAGCGACGCAAGACCATCGGCACCAAGGAGATCGAGGCCGTCGTTGCCAAGATCGCGCGCATCCCGCCTAAGAACGTCTCGAAGGACGATGCCGCCGTGCTGAAGGACCTCGAGGGGACGTTGAAGCGGGTTGTCTTCGGTCAGGATACGGCGATCGAGGCGCTGGCTGCCTCGATCAAGCTGGCGCGCGCGGGCCTGCGGGAGCCCGAGAAGCCGATCGGCAACTACCTCTTCGCCGGGCCGACGGGCGTCGGCAAGACGGAGGTCGCCAAGCAACTCGCGGATACTCTGGGTGTCGAACTCATGCGATTCGACATGTCGGAATACATGGAGAAGCACGCCGTCTCGCGCCTGATCGGCGCGCCGCCGGGCTATGTCGGCTTCGACCAAGGCGGGATGCTGACCGACGGAGTGGACCAGCACCCCCATTGCGTGCTCCTGCTCGACGAGATCGAGAAGGCGCATCCGGACGTATTCAACATCCTCCTGCAGGTCATGGATCACGGCAAGCTCACCGACCACAACGGGCGGGCCGTCGACTTCCGGAACGTGATCCTGATCATGACTTCGAATGCGGGCGCCACCGAGCAGGCGAAGGAAGCCATCGGTTTCGGCCGGGACCGGCGCGAGGGGGAGGATACGGCCGCCATCGAACGGACCTTCAGCCCCGAGTTCCGCAACCGACTCGACGCGGTGATCAGCTTCGGCGCCCTGCCGAAGGAGGTCATCCTGAAGGTCGTCGAGAAGTTTGTCCTCCAACTCGAGGCGCAGCTTCTAGATCGCAACGTGTCCATCGAACTGACGCAACCGGCTGCGGAATGGCTGGCCGACAAGGGCTACGACGACAAGATGGGTGCGCGTCCGCTCGGCCGCGTGATCCAGGAGCACATCAAGAAGCCGCTCGCGGAGGAGCTTCTCTTCGGCCAGCTCGCCAAGGGAGGTGTCGTACAGGTCGGGGTGAAGGACGGCAGGATCGATCTTCGGATCAACCCGCCGGAGACCCGCCGGCTCAGTTCCAAGAGGCCGCCGCTGCTGACTGCCGAATAGTCTCCCGAAAGCGCCCCGGTCCTGCCGGGGCGCTTTCCGTTTCGGTCTATCGTTCCGTCAGCTTCAGCTCGATGCGTCTGTTGCGCGCCCGCGCCTCCGGCGTGTCGGCCAGATCGACGGGGCGGAACTCACCGAAGCCGGTGGGCGCAAGGCGATCTTCGGGAAAGCCGAGATCGTCCGCCATGAAGCGTACAACGGACAAGGCGCGCGCTTGGCTCAATTCCCAGTTGTCCGCGAACCGGCTCGTATTCGAGATCGGAACGTCGTCGGTATGGCCGTCCACGCGGATCACCCAATCGATGCTGTCCGGTATCTCGTCCGACACGTCGTCGAGAAGTTCAGCGACCCTTGCCACTTGCTCCTTCCCTTCCTCGGAGAGCTGTGCCGAACCGGACGGGAACAGGACTTCGCTGTCGAAGACGAACCGGTCACCGACGATTTCCACCTGCTCGCGGTTGCCGAGGATTTCGCGCATCCGTCCGAAGAATTCCGACTGGTAGCTCTCGAGCCGCTCCCGCTCGGCCGCTTCCAGTTCGGCCCGGCGCTTTTGCTCCTCGGCTTCGCGCATGAGCGCGGCGTTCAACCGTCTCCCGAGCGTCTCGATCTCGATCTCGCTCTCGTCCGCGTCGGCTTCCGCAACGTCGAGGAGCGATTGCAGCGTCGAAACGTCCCGCCGGAGCGCCCGGAGCTGCGCGTTGAGCGACGCGACCTCGCGCTGCGCCTCCAGACTGGCCTCTTCTTCCTCGGAGAGCTCGGACCGGGCCTGCTCGAGCAGAGCCGCTTGTCGATCGCGTTCGGTCGCGGTCTCCTCGGCCCGGTTCTCGGCCGCAAGCTTCAAGGCCAGCGCCTCCTCGAGTTGTTCGCGCAGATCGATCCTGGTCTCCCGCGCCCCCTCGAGGGCCGCGGCCCCTTCACGTGCGGCCTTCAGCGCGACGGCCAGGCGGTCGCGCTCTTTCGCCTCGCGGCCCGCCTCTGCGCGCAGGCGGGCGACTTCCGCCTCGGCGGCGTCGAGTTCGGCCCGGGCGTCCTCCAGATCGCCCCCAAACGCGATCCTAGCGGCCCGCGCCGCCTCGAGCGCTTCCGAGATTCTGCGCCATCTCGCTCGACCGCTCCGCGTTCGTGGCGAGTGCCGCCTCGAGGCGTGCCTCCGCCGAGTCCTGCGCCTCTTCGGTCGCCTCCATATCCGCAAGGGCTCCGGCCAGGCGGTCGGTCAGATCGGCATTCGCGGCGTCGGCGGCGGCGAGAAGCGTGAGAAGTCTCCTCCGCTCGTCGGCGTTCCTCCTCCATCGCGAGCGAAAGAGCCGAGAGTTCCGCTTCGGAATCCTGAAGCTTCCGGCGGAGCTCCTCAGCCGCCGCCGCTTCCGCGGCGCGCGCCTTTTCCCCTTCCGTGAGGTCTGCCTGCAACGCGAAAATCCGTTCGTCCCGATCGTCGGTTTCCGAGCGCAGACGCGCGGTCAGGGCCTCGAGGGCCTCGCGGCGGGCGGCCGCGAGGCGCGCCTCCTCCGTGCGGGCATCGATCTCGTCGCGGGCGGAGGCGAGCGCGCGGGTCAGTGCCGCCTGTTCGGCCCGCAGGTCCGCGGCCGTCGTGGTCGCCGCGTCCCGCTGGGCCGTCAGGGTCTCGACCTCCGCCTCCGTCTCCGCAATCCGGTCCCGCTGGGTCTCTATGCTCGTCTCCAGTTCGGCGATCTGGGCGGATTGCGCCCGGCTTTCGTTCGACAGCGAGTCGCGCTGGCGGGCCAGCTCCGCGGCGCGACGTTCCGACGAGCCGAGACTGCGTTCGAGCCCCGCGATCTCCGTCGAGAGGCTGTCGAGCTCGGATTGCTGGCCGGAAATCTCTTCCCGCAGAACGTATTGCACCACGATGAAGATCGTCAGGACGAAGGTCATCACCATGAGGAGCGACGTGACCGCGTCAACGAAACCAGGCCAGATATTGGCGCTCATGCGGGTCGTCGCGCGACGGCTCAGGGCCATGACTGTTTCCTCAGGTCGATGTCATCCGGCTCATGGCACGGGCGATCTGGCGCAACTCCTGGCGCATCTCCGCGGTCGATTCCTGGCGCCCGGCGGCGATCTCTTCCAGCAGTCTCAGGAGCTGCACGTCGATGGAGCGCAGGCGCATACGGCTCTCCGCATCGAGCCCGCCCGCCCGTCCGCCCTCGTCGAGGGTCTGCGCGAGGCGCTCCTGCCCCGCCGCCATGCGGTCGAGGACGGTTTCGAGCCGCCCGCTATCGGTTACTGGGCGGTCGCTGCTTTCCACCGCGTCGATGAGCTGGGCGATGCGACGATCGTTCTCGGAGCGGGCCGCTTCGCCGCGAGCGAAGATGTCTTCGAGGCGATCGAGCTGTCCGGCCATGTGCTCCAGGACGGCGACCGCTCCGCTGTCGTGGACGTGGCCCTCCTGCCCGTCATGGTCGCTGCCCGCGAAGCCGAGGCGGGTGATGGAGCTCAGCCATTCCTCCAACTCCCGGTAGAACCGGTTCTGACCGTGGCTCGCGAAGAGTTCGAGTAGGCCCACGACGAGCGAACCGGCAAGCCCGAGGAGGGATGAGGCGAAAGCGACGCCCATGCCGCCGAGCTGCGCTTCGAGACCGTCCATGAGCCGGCCGAAGATCGCCATTCCGTCCTCGCCCTCGGCCGGCGCAAGCGCCCGGATCGTGTCTACGATCGCCGGGACGGTCGTTGCGAGGCCGTAGAACGTCCCGAGCAGTCCGAGAAAGATCAGCAGGTTGACGAGATAGCGGGTGATGTCGCGCGCTTCGTCGATCCTGGTTGCGACGGAATCGAGGATCGAGCGGGACGACGGCGCGCTGATCTGCATCTGCCGTCCCCGGGAGCGCAGGAGTGTCGCCAGCGGCGCAAGCAGCCGGGGCGCGGCGGAAAGGCGGTGATCGGGAGCTTCGCTCACGAAGCCGTCGAGCCATCTGATCGACTGGCTCAACTGCCAGACTTGCCAGAAACAGGCGAGGACACCGATCAGGAACACGAAGAAGATGAAGCCGTTCAGAAGCGGATTGGCGAGAAAGACCGGGGCCACGCTGGGCCAGGCGAGAAACGTCCCGATCCCGGTGAGAACGAGCACCAGGAGCATCGAGACGATCTGGCGAATCGGTTGGGTAAAAGTCGGCCGCATGGCACGCCCGGCACTCAAATACATCTGGCCTGTCCTGCCGTTACGGGTGCTGCGGAGCGTAGGAAAAACGGAGCGATCCGCCAAGACCGTCAACCTCCATCGGTTCGGAGCGCCCGCACCCGTGTTGCCAACCAGTCGAGATCGGGATCGGAAATGCCGAGATCGCTCAGATGCGCGCTCGTGTTGTAGAGGTATTCGTCGTTCGGGCCACGGCCTCCCGTGGCGTCGGCAATGATGCGCGCCTGGTCCTCGAGCGGCAGCCTGCCCCGGTACTGGTCGTGATGCTGGTCGACCACGTAGGCCACCGCCTCGACCTTTCGGCCATCCGCCAGATCGAGCGGCAGGCGGCGCTCCAGATAGGCCGACGAGATGAGTTCGCGCTCTCTCAGCGCGGCCAGCGTGGCCTCTTCGTGCCCGCCCGCCACACGCAGCCCGAGCCCGGTGCAACTCGCCTCCGGCCGCGCGTCGAGCGCCAGCACGAGGCCCGGCAGATCCGGAGTGCCCCGGTGGTGGATCGAACTCATGCAGAAGGAGCGCGCAAATCCGTGAAGCCGCGCCACGATCCGTTCGGCCACCGGGAATTCGGGATTCCAGACCAGCGAGCCGTAGCCGAAGACCCACATCGCCCTGGTTGTTTCTGGCCGTTCCATGCTGGAGGCTATATCCCCCTGACACGACTTCGGAAAGGCCGCGCCGCATGCGAATACTCATCGCGCTCGTCCTGATCGCGGCGATCGGCTGGTCGGGATACTGGTTCTACGGGGCCCGCTCCCTTCGGGGCGCGATCCGCGCGGAGATCGCCGACCTGCGCGCGGCGGGCGTGTCGGTCGAGACCCAAAGCATCTCCGTCACCGGGTTTCCGAACCGGTTCGACACTATGGTGGACGCGCCGCGTCTTGCCTGGCCTTCCGGCCTGTCGTGGTCCGCGCCGTTCCTGCAGGTCTTCGCCCTGAGCTACCGGCCGAACCAGGTCATCGCGGCGCTGCCGCCGACCCAGTCGATCTCCGGTCGCTTCGGCGAGGCGACCATCGAAACCGGCCGCGCCCGGGCTTCGGGGCTGTTCAGGAACGATGGCGACCTGACGCTCGACCACGCGAATCTCGTTGCCGACGAGGTGCGCATCAAGATCGGCGCCCTCGTGGCGGAGGCCGCGCAGAATCCTCGCGGCCACGCGGGTGCCCGAGGGCGCCGGCGCGACCCGGCAGAATATCGGTCTGACGGTCGATGATCTCGACCTTCCACGGCCTCTCGTCGCTCGGCTCGGCGGCGCCGAGACCGCCCGGATGGACGGCGCGACCCTCGACGCGACGCTCACCCTCTCCGCCCCACTCTCGCGGGCGGCGCTCGGGACGAAGCGCATCGCGATCGAGCGGATCGAGATCGCCCGTTTCGATGTCGATTGGAGCGGCATGACGCTCGGCGCGAACGGCACGCTCGACGTATCCGCCGGTGGCGCGCTGACCGGCAGTCTCGACGTCACCCTGACCAACTGGGAGCGCGCATTGGAAATCGCGGGGGCGACGGGGCTCCTCCCGCCGGGACAGCGCGACATGATCGAGCAGGCCGTCCGGGCCCTCGCCGCCATGTCCGGCCGGGAGGATCGGCTCGAGGCCCCGCTGGCCCTCCGGGCCGGGCGCCTGTGGCTCGGTCCTGTGCCGATCGGACCCGCAC
Organism: uncultured Alphaproteobacteria bacterium; assembly: GCA_963776705.1. Taxonomy (GTDB): domain Bacteria; phylum Pseudomonadota; class Alphaproteobacteria; order Rhodobacterales; family Rhodobacteraceae; genus Palleronia. The sequence continues at coordinate 107,260 of CAVZOA010000015.1, read as the reverse complement.
CGAGATTCTAGACGAACTGCTCGCGGATCAGCCGCTCCTGGAGACCGTGCCCCGGATCGAAGAGGATCGAATGGGCGATCTTGGGCTCGCTTCGCACCTCGACGACCGCGACGTCCCGCACCGAGTGCCCGTCCGCATCGGCCATGACCGGCCGCTTCTCCGCCTCGAGAACATCGAAGCGCACCAGCGACGTCTCCGGCAGGAGAGCACCACGCCAGCGCCGGGGGCGGAAGGCGGCCATTGCGGTGAGCGCGAGCACGTCCGCCCCGATCGGCAGGATCGGGCCGTGGGCGGAGTAGTTGTAGGCGGTCGAACCGGCCGGTGTGGAGACCAGCGCGCCGTCGCAGACCAGTTCCTGCATCCGCGTGCGTCCGTCGACCTTGATCGCCAGTTTCGCCGCCTGAGGCCCCTGCCGGAGGAGGGATACCTCGTTGATCGCGAGGTGTCTCTCGACGCTTCCGTCGACCCGGGTCGCCGACATCGACAGCGGATTGATTGTTTCCATCTCCGCGGCCTCGAGCCGCTCGATCAGACCGTCCTCGGCATATTCGTTCATCAGAAAGCCGATGGTCCCGCAATTCATGCCGTAGACCGGTGCGGGGAGGTTCTGGGTCTCGTGCATCGTCCGCAGCATGTGGCCGTCACCCCCAAGCGCGACGATCACCTCCGCGGCGTCGAGCGGCACTTCCCCGTAGCGGCGCGTGAGGGCGGCGAGCGCCTCGCGGGCGACCTCGCTGCGGCTGGCCACGAAGGCGATCTTTCGGTGCATGGGCGGTCTCCTCGCGCCGACGATTGCCTCCGCTCGCCGCGAATGACAAGATGCGCGTCGGTCTGGCACCTTTTCGAGCCTCCCGGCCTGGGGTAAGCAAGGCGCAACGGCCCGCCCCGGCTGCGAAAGGATCCACCATGAACGCGCCTCATCGCGACGAAGGTTTCTTCACCAAGAGTCTCGCCCAGACCGATCCCGAACTGACGGAGGCCGTCGCTGACGAACTCGGCCGCCAGCGGGACGAGATCGAACTCATCGCCTCCGAAAACATCGTATCGCGCGCGGTCCTCGAGGCGCAGGGATCGGTCCTGACCAACAAGTACGCCGAAGGCTATCCCGGCCGGCGCTACTATGGCGGCTGCCAATACGTCGACGTGGTGGAGAACCTGGCGATCGAGCGAGCGAAGGAACTGTTCGGATGCGACTTCGCGAACGTCCAGCCGAATTCCGGGAGCCAGGCGAACCAGGGCGTCTTCACCGCGCTTCTCAAGCCCGGCGACACGATCCTCGGCATGAGCCTCGACGCCGGTGGGCATCTCACCCACGGCGCAAGGCCCAACCAGTCGGGAAAGTGGTTCAACGCGATCCAGTACGGCGTGACGCGGCAGGACCTGCTGCCCGACTACGATCAGATCGCCGATCTCGCGCGCGAGCACCGGCCGAAGATGATCATCGGCGGCGGCTCCGCCATCCCGCGGGTCCTCGATTTCGCCCGGTTGCGGGAGATCGCCGACGAGGTCGGCGCCTGGCTGCTCGTGGACATGGCCCATTTCGCCGGGCTCGTGGCGGCGGGCGAGTATCCCTCGCCCTTCCCCCACGCCCATGTCGCCACGACGACGACGCACAAGACGCTCCGCGGGCCCCGCGGCGGCATGATCCTCACCAATGACGGTGACATTGCCAAGAAGGTCAATTCGGCGATCTTTCCCGGCATCCAGGGCGGTCCGCTCATGCATGTCATCGCCGCAAAGGCCGTCGCCTTCCGGGAGGCGCTGGAGCCCGGTTTCAAGTCCTACCAGCAGCAGGTCATCGCCAACGCCCGCGCGCTTGCGGACCAGCTCATGAAGGGCGGGCTCGACATCGTCACCAACGGCACCGACAGCCACCTGCTGCTCGTGGACCTGCGGCCGAAGGGTGTGAAGGGCAACGCGACCGAGACGGCACTGGGCCGTGCCCGGATCACCTGCAACAAGAACGGCATCCCCTTCGATGACGAGAAGCCGACAATCACCAGCGGCATCCGCCTCGGCACGCCCGCGGGAACCACCCGCGGATTCGGAGAGCCGGAATTCCGCCAGATAGCCGACTGGATCGTCCGGGTCGTCGACGGCCTCGCGGCGAATGGCCCGGACGGCAACGGCGAGATCGAAGCCGCGATCCGCGGCGAGGTTGCCGAAATATGCCAGCGGTTCCCGATCTATCAGGGTCTTTGATTGGTCGATCTCGCCTTCACCGACTACGGAAATGGCCAGGCGCCGCCGCTGCTGATCGCGCACGGACTCTTCGGATCCGGACGGAACTGGGGGGCGGTCGCGAAGCGGCTCTCCGCGGACCGGCTGGTGCGTGCCGTAGACATGCGCAACCATGGTGAATCGCCGCAGACGGAAACTCATCGCTACGAGGACTTGGCCGATGACCTCGCGGCCTCGATCGGTGAAGGTTGGGACGTGCTCGGCCATTCGATGGGGGGCAAGGCGGCGATGATGCTCGCGCTCACCCACCCCGGCAAGGTGCGGCGCCTGATCGTGGCGGATATCGCTCCAGTCTCGTATTCCCACACACAGACGCATCTGATCGACGCGATGAAGGCGCTGGATCTCGATCCGCTGGAGTCCCGGAAGGATGCCGACAGGGCGCTCTCCGAACACGTGGAGACGCGCGAGGTCCGCGCCTTTCTGCTTCAGAGCCTGAATGTCCGGGAGAAGCGGTGGGCCTTGAACCTCGAGGCGCTGGAGCGCGAGATGAAGCAGATCGTCGGCTGGCCGGAGGTCGGGGCGACATTCGACGGGCCGGCGCTGTTTCTCTCCGGAGCGAAGAGCGGCTACCTGGACGAAAAGGGCAAGACGGCCGCTCGGCGGCTCTTTCCGAAAGCCCGGTTCGCGGCGATCCCCGGGGCTGGTCACTGGCTGCACGCCGAGAAGCCGCGCGAGGTCGAGTCTGCGGTGCGGACCTTCTTGGGATCCTGATCGTCCGCCCTAAGTCCCTGCGAGGTGGTCCTGATCCACGGGGAGATCGCATGTTCACGACGCGCAACATCCTGATTGCCGCGCTCGCCGGTGTTCTCGGCTGCATCGCGAACTCTCTGGCGATCGCGGCGGCGGTACCGGAGGCTTCCTTTCTCAACCTGATCTTCAGCGCAGGGCGCGAGTTCTTCTCGATCCTCTTCGCCATGGCGCTGATCCCGATCTTCGCGCTGATGTCGGGCGTCGGGTCTTATCTGGCGGCGTTCGTCGCGCTGAACGCCTTGGCTTCGGTTTCGGCGAAACTGATTTGGGGCGCCGGAGCTCCTTGGGGCTTCGTGTTTTTCGTCAACGGGATATACGCCATTGTCGCGATCGTCGTCTACGCGATGGGCCGACGGAACGATCAGTCCCCCGCGGGGTTGTGACCACTTCCCAATCAGGAGTGACCAATGACACCTACCGTTAAATCCTCGCCCTTCTGGGGCTCGTCGCGCTCACGGGATGCGAGACCGTCGCCGGCGCCGGGGAGGATATGCAGAGCGCAGGCCAAGCGATCGAGAGCGAAAGCAACCAGGCGCAGTACTGACTGGAGCCGCCTTTTCAGCATCGGCCTAGGCCCTTCCGTGGAACGACGGAGGGGCCTTTCGTGCTGGGGCAACCGACTTTCGAGGGGCGGGTCGGCCGAAGGCTACCGCCTTGTCCACCCTCACACTGCTTCGCATGAAGGCACGCCGCACACTGATCAAGCGACAACCGAATCTAGATAGGCCAAAAATTGCCGTATATCTGTGCGCTTGTGCAACTTTAAAGCGAATATCGCGACACGACCGGAATTTTATGGCAACGTTACACATGCGCCACCTTCCGGTGCCAAGGATCGGGACGGGCTGTAACGCGTAGAAATAGGGAGTGAGAGATGACCAATCCGATGATGGCGGCGTGGCTGCGAGCGATGAACGAGACGGCCTCCGAAAGCCGGGTGTCGATAACAACGGAAATGGGACGGCAACAGGCCGATCTCGTGAAGGTCTGGCTTGATGCCTGGATTGACCTGACGTTCCCTTGGCTTCCCGGTGAGGCGTCGGGAGCCAAGCGGAAGGCCTGACTCCCACGTGTTCACGCGGACCGCTTCGGGATCATCCGGCTGACGACTTCGTCGCCCTTGAAGAGGTGCCACATGGCACCCGCAACGTGAGCCACGATGAGAGCCATGAGTACTTTCGATGTGATTGCGTGCCCCACCGCCAGAAGATCGGAACCGGTGAGGACCGCAAGGAGACCGGCCAGAGGCATCGCGATCAGCAGGACATAGAACAGCTCGTGGTTTGCGCGAGAAACTCTTTGGATCGCCGGAGTTCCGTTTGCGGCGGCGGGGGTGCGCCATGCTCTCGACGAGTGACCACGCGGACGATCACGGCGAAAAGGATCGCGGTGCCGATCAGGGCGTGGACTAGGGCGGTGCCGGTGGCGTCGGGGGAGAGGGACAGGCCCTGGTCGAAGGCGTGGGCGATGCCCTTGCTGGTGAGGAACTGGAAGGCGACGAGGCCGAAGACGAGCCGGTGAAGCCCGATCAGTCGCGTGGCGCAAGTTTATGATCTGCGGTCGATTTCCATGTGAGCCGCCTGCGATGCGCTGATCCCCTGACGCAGCCGGGCGCATTGCGTTTACATCGCGGCAAGACAGCGCGAGCGGCGGAAAGGGCTGTCGGAATCCTGTCGGAGTCCCGTCGGAGTCCCGGCGGGGGATGCGCCGTTGCCACGCCTGCCGAACGCTCCGCCCGGACGCCGTTGAACGCCCCCCGCACGCAGTCTATCACCTCCCCGACCGCATCCCGGAGAGAGCCCATGAAACTCGCCAGCCTCGTCGTCCTGTGCCTGCTCGCGCTGACCGCCTGCGAGACGGTGGGCGGCGCCGGACGCGACCTGCAGAGCGCGGGGCGGGCGATCGAGCGGGAGAGCTACGAGGCGCGGCAGTAGCGACCGCCGAGCGGGAACCGCCCGTCGGCAGGACACGTTTAACGACATTCGGCGGCCGGGATCGTCCCGCGCCGCCCCAGACATTGAGGCCGGAGATGAAATTCCCCCTGATCGCCCTAGTGACCCTGACGCTCTGCGCCTGCGCGCAGGAACCGCAGGTCCGCTCCACCACCATCGTGTCGAGCGTGACGCCCGAGCAGCAGCAGGCCTGCACGAGAGCCGCCGCCAGCGCGCGCAACGTGGAGCCGGAAATGGCCACGCCGACCTCGGCCTCGGCCACGGCGACGGGCCCGATCGTCTTCCTCGACGTGAACGGCGAGGTGGCGCGCTGCAAGATCAACGAGCTCGGCGCGGTCGAGAACGTGACCTTCGGCGCGGAAGAGGAAGAATCCTGAGCCTCCCCGACGCGTGCGCCACCGACGCGTGACCGGCCGGGGCGCGGCCCGGGAACCTTCGGCCCTCCATCGCCATTGAGCCAGCGTCCGGCCGCGACCCGCGGCCGGGACGGCGCCCCTTCCCTGCAGGCTCTCCGAGCCGGGCGACGCGCAGGATGGCGGACCGGCCGAGGCCGGCCCCCCCGGAGTAGCGAGTATGAAGAATCCCTGGATGAGCGCGTGGCTCTCGGCCGCGAACAGCATGACCGGCGCCGCCCGCGGCCAGATGTCGAGCGAGATGAAGAAGCAGCAGACCTACATGGTTCACCCTGAATAACTCCCAACCTGCTGATTTACCGCGCAGATCATGCTGAAACGCTGGCGCCGATTTGCAGGGTTTCGTATTCTGGCCTTCGAAACCTTGCGAATTCCGGAGCCCCGATGAAGCCCCATCCCCGCCGGGAAGAGCAGGACGATCTCCTGCGCCCCCGCCTCACCGACATGATCGACATGCGTCACGAGCTGGCGACGCTGGCGGCGCTGATCGACTGGGAGTTCTTCGAACGGGAATGGGCCGGGTTCTTCCCATCGCATCGGGGGCGGCCCGCGACCTCGCCGCGGCTGGTGGCGGGGCTGCTGTATCTCCAGCACGCCTACCGGCTGTCGGACGAGGCAGTCGTCGCGCGCTGGGTCGAGAACCCCTACTATCAGCATTTCACCGGTGAGACGTTCGGCGGCAGATCGGTCCACCGGACCGATCTGTTCCCCGCCTCACTCCAGCACCGCCCACCGATCGACCCGTCCTGCCTGACCCGCTGGCGGCAGCGGATCGGTGAGGAAGGGGCCGAGTGGCTGCTCACGAAGACCATCGAGGCCGGGCGGGCATCGGGCACGATCGATGACGACAGCCTGTCGCGCGTCGCCGTCGACACCACGGTCATGGAGAAAAACATCGCGCACCCGACCGACGCGCGCCTCTATGACAAGGCCCGCAATCAGCTTGTCGCCCTTGCAAGTGAAGCCGGGGTCACGCTGCGGCAGAACTACAACCGGCTGGCGCCGCGCCTGGCCATGCAGGCCGGCCGATACGCCCATGCCCGACAGTTCAAGCGCATGCGCAAGGCCCTGAAAAAGCTGAAGGGCTACACCGGCCGCGTGCTGCGCGACCTCCGCCGCCAGCTGGATGCGATCCCTGCGGGTCCGCTGCGCGAGCGCGTTCTGGACATGCTGGTGCTGGTGGGCCGCCTGCTGCACCAGGGCCCCAGGAGCCGCGGCAAGATCTACGCGCTGCACGAGCCGGAGGTCGACTGCATCTCCAAGGGCAAGGCCCGCAATCGCTACGAGTTCGGCACGAAGGTCAGCCTCGCCACGACCATCGACGAGGGGTTCGTCGTGGGCATGCGTGCGTTGCCGGGCAATCCCTATGACGGCCACACCTTGCCGGAAGCGCTTGAGCAGGTCGCCATCCTGACCGGCCAGACGCCTGCGCTGGCGGTCGTGGATCGCGGATACCGCGGCCACGGCGTGGCGCGCACGCAGGTCCTGATCAGCGGCACGCGCCGCGGCCTGACCCCGGCGCTGAGACAGCTGTTGCGACGGCGCAGCGCCATCGAGCCGGAAATCGGCCACATGAAAACCGACGGCCGCCTGTCACGCTGCCCGCTGAAGGGCACGTTCGGCGACGCGATCTTCGCCGTCCTGTGCGGCTGCGGCCACAACATCCGCAAGATCCTCGCCCACCTGAGAGCTCTTCTGGCCTTCTTGCACGCCGCGATCGCCGCAGTCCTGGCCGCGGCGATCGCCGAAATCTCCCTCGGTCTCCCGGTGTACGGTTTTCTGAGACAGCGATTTGGGTGAAAGCGGCTCCATCGAGGAGGAGCCATGACGGACGATCGAGGGAAGAAGGCGGGCTTGCCGGAGCGCGCCCATCACGCTGGCGAGGACAAGCCCGCCGCACCGCGTCAGCGGCGCATGTCGGCCAGGAAGAAGCAGGAAGCGGTGCTGCGGATCTTGCGCGGCGAGGATCTGGAAGTGGTCAGCCGCGAGGTCGGCACCACCGCCGCGGATCTCAGTGCATGGCGTGACGGCTTTCTGGAGGCCGGCGCGGCGTCGCTGAAGAGCCGTCCGGAGACCGACCAGGGTCGAGAGCTGAAGGCGATGCGGGAGAAGATCGGCGAGATGACGATGGCCAACGAGCTGCTCGAGGCCAAGATCGACCGCCTGGAGGCCGGCGTCCCTTTTCGGCTGCGGAGATCGAAGCGATGAGCCAGGCCTTCTCGATCTCCGTGAGGCGCCGCTACGGTCTGGCCCGGCTGTGTCTGTACTGGCGCGTCAGTCGGGCGACGCTTCACCGGCATCTGAGCGCCGCGAACCGGCCGGACGCACCGCGACGCCGTCGGGGACCGCAGGGGGCAATGCCCGATGCCGATCTGGCGGAGCGCATCCGTTCGCTGCTCGCCGGCAGCCCCTTCCACGGCGAAGGGTATCGCAAGGTTTGGGCGCGGCTGCGCTATGCGGGCCTGCGCACCAGCCCCCGCCGGGTGCTGCGCGTCATGCGCGAGCACAATCTGCTGGCGCATCAGCGGGCGGGATCGCCAAGGGGGCCGCGGGCCCATGACGGAACCATCACCACGTTGCACGTAGATACGATGTGGGGGACCGATATGACCGCCGTGGCCACCGGCGAAGGCCAGGCCGCCGTGTTCATCGCTGTCGATCATTGCTCGGCGGAGTGCATGGGCATCCACGCCAGCGCCTCGGCCAGTCGCCACGAGGCGCTGGAGCCGATCCGACAGGGTGTTCGCCGCAGCTTCGGCGCGTTCGGCAAGGATGTCGCGACGGGGCTGAAGATCCGCCACGATCACGGCAGCCAGTACATGAGCCGGGACTTCCAGCGCGAGATCCGTTTCCTCGGCGCCGCGAGCTCCCCGGCCTTCGTACGTGCGCCCGAGGGAAACGGCTGTGCCGAGCGGTTCATCCGGACCCTGAAGGAAAACCTGCTCTGGGTGCGCTGGTTCGAGACGATCGAGGAGCTGCGACAGGCGCTGCTCGTCTTCCAGCGCACCTACAACGAGGGCTGGCTGATCGAACGACACGGCCACCGTCCACCCGCCGCCATCAGAGAAGAGCAGACCGTGATCAACAGAGAGGCCGCCTAAGCCCAGTTTGCTGTCTCAAAACCGTGGACCGGTACACTCGGCAAGCACCAGAAAGGCACGCCGAAAGTTTGTTTAGCCTGAACTACATGATGCAGGAATGGCAGCGCGCCTGGATGGACATGTGGATGGGGATGATGATGCCCTGGGCGCAGAAGGGGAAGTCGCGCCGGAAATAGGCGCCCGCGGAGCGGTGCGCGGTAAACGCGCACCCTACGGGTGTGCCGCCGTGCCGGACGGATGGGAGATGGTGCCGCTGGAGCAGCGGGTGCCGCAGGGGAAGATCACCCTACTAGTTTCTCCAGCCCTTGATCGACTCTTCGCGGCATGCAATTCAAGCGTTAGTATTGTCTGATACCAGCGGCCCTTCCGCCTGACTCCCGAAGGGGATTCCCAAGCGGGTTGCTTTCTGACTCTCTGCCTTGAGGGCAGGAGGTGGAGCAGATGGTGGCGATCGCGATCACGCGGACGGATTTGACGGCAGCGGAGCTGCGGGCGGCGGCGGTGAAGAGCCGAGACAGGCAGGCGGCGCGCCGGATGCTGGCGTTAGCGCTGGTGCTGGAGGGCGCCGATCGGAAGACTTCGGCGGAGACCTGCGGCATGGACCGGCAGACGCTCCGGGACTGGGTGCATCGTTACAACGCCGAAGGGCTCGCCGGGCTCTCGAACCGGCGAGGCGCCCCGCGAACCCGGCGGCTTAATCCTGGCCAGGTGGCCGAAGTCGTGTTCTGGCTGGAGGCCGGCCCCGATCCGGCGGTGGACGGGGTGGTACGCTGGCGGCGGCAGGACCTGCGGGCCCGGATTGCCTCGACGTTCGGGGTGGAGTTGCACGAGCGGACGGTCGGCAAGTACCTGGCGGCGCTCGGCTACCGGCGGCTCTCGGTGCGCCCGCGCCATCCGAAGACCGACCCCGAGGCGCAGGAAGCTTTCAAAAAAACTTCTCCGAGGCGGTCGCCGCCGCGGTCCCCGAGACTGCAAGGGGCAAACCGCTCGAGGTCTGGTTCCAGGACGAGGCGCGCGTAGGCCAACAGGGCACGCTCACCCGGGTCTGGGCGAAGCGCGGCACGCGCCCACGTGCGCCGCGCGACACCCGCTATCGGTGGGCCTACATCTTCGGCGCGGTCTGTCCCGGCCGCGGCGTCGCCGCGGGCCTCGTCATGCCCTTCGCCGATACCGGCGCGATGAACGACCACCTCGCCGAGATCGCCCGCACCGTCGCCCCCGGCGCCCATGCCGTCCTCGTCCTCGACGGTGCCGGCTGGCACGGCGGACACGCGCTGGTCGTCCCCGACAACGTCTCCCTCGTCATGCTCCCGCCCTACAGCCCGGAGCTGAACCCGGTCGAGAACGTCTGGCAGTACCTGCGGGCGAACTGGCTCGCGATCAGCGTCTTCGACAACTACGACGCCATCGTCGATGCCTGCTGCAACGCGTGGAGCCGTTTCGCAGAAAAGCCCGAAGTCGTCTCCTCCATCACCTCCAGGCAATGGGCACAGGTCAATCCGTAGGGCCGTTGGTGGGCTTTGTTGCGCAAAGGACGTGAAGCGCGGACCTCCCCTTTCCCCAGACGCACTTATGCCACGGGCTCTGTGACAGGTATGCCGAGCGCGGTGTAGCCGTTCAGGACGGCGGCGCGGATCTGAAGTTCGGCGACCTGACGATCGAAGTCGCGTGCCATGAGGCTCTGCCCCAAGAGCTTCACGCAGTGCATCTTCGTCTCGGCGCGGCTTCGGCGGTGGTACCCGCTCCATTTTCGCCAGATAGCGCGGCCGAGGTATTTCGATGCTCGGAGGGCCTCGTTCCGGGCGATGGCGCCCGCGGTCGAAGGCTTCCACGGTTTGGCGTTCCTGCGCGGCGGTATGACCGCATGGGCGCCTCGGTCGGCGACGGCGTCGTGGCACTTGCGCGTGTCGTAGGCACCGTCCGCGGTGACCGAGCCGATTTCCACATCAGGCGGGATCTGGCTGAGCAGTTCGGGCAGCATGGGCGCGTCACCGACGGTGCTCCCGGTGATCTCGAGGGCTCGGATCTCCAGCGTCTGTTCGTCGACGCCGATGTGGATCTTGCGCCATAGGCGGCGTTTCGCGCCACCGTGTTTGCGGGCGTGCCACTCGCCTTCACCTTCGGCCTTGATGCCGGTGCTGTCGATCAGCAGGTTCAGCGGCCCCTGCGAGCCGCGGTAGGGAATGGTCACGGCCAAGGCCTTCTGGCGCCGGCTCAACGTGCTGAAATCCGGCACCGCCCAGTCGAGGCCGACCAGGCGCAGGAGGCTTTCAACGAAACCGGTCGTCTGCCGGAGCGCCATGCCGAAGAGGACCTTCATCGTCAGGCATGTCTGGATCGCGGCATCGCTATATTGCGGCTGACGGCCTCGCTTGCCGGTCGGCGGCGGCACCCAGACCATGTCCGGGTCGAACCAGATCGTCAGGGAGCCACGCTGCTTCAGCGCTTCGTTGTAGGCCGGCCAGTTCTTGGTCTTGTAGCTCGGCGGGATGGGTCTGCTCATGCAGACCGGCTACCACGCTGAATTCACGAGATGAATCCCTCACCCGGCCTTTGCGCAACAGAGCCGGAGTTGGAACCAGACGTTCATTGAGCTTATCTTCTGCTTAGAAGCTTTCCTTCTTAGAGTTGTCGTCGGCTTCTCGCTGTCTGGAAGTTTACTGGAAGATCGTACTGGCGTTGGCCCATCGCCGCCCTGCCCCTTGCTTGCGCTGGGGCGTCGATGCCTGAAAACGGTTCAGTCGGGAGTCGGCATCTTCACTAAAGTCCAGGGGAAATAGCGTTTTCCTTGGCCGCTTACCCATCCATCTTCAGCGCATTAATAAACGCCTCCTGCGGGATCTCGACCTTCCCGAACTGGCGCATCTTCTTCTTGCCGGCCTTCTGCTTGTCGAGGAGCTTGCGCTTCCGCGTCGCGTCGCCGCCGTAGCATTTCGCCGTCACGTCCTTGCGCATCGCCGAGAGCGTCTCGCGGGCGATAACGCGGCCGCCGATCGCCGCCTGGATCGGGATCTTGAACATGTGCCGGGGGATCAGCTCCTTGAGCTTCTCGCACATCTGGCGGCCGCGGCTCTCCGCGCGGTCGCGGTGGACCATCATCGCGAGCGCGTCCACCGGCTCGTCGTTGACGAGGACCTGCATCTTGACGAGCGCGTCCTCGCGGTAGCCGATCATCTGGTAGTCGAAGCTGGCATAGCCCTTGGTCACCGATTTCAGCCGGTCGTAGAAGTCGAACACCACCTCGTTCAGCGGCAGGTCGTAGACCACCATCGCGCGGGTGCCGGCATAGGTGAGGTCGAGCTGGATGCCGCGGCGTTCCTGGCAGAGCTTGAGGACGTCGCCGAGATAGTCGTCGGGCACCAGGATCGTCGCCTTGATGCGCGGCTCCTCGATATGGTCCACATGCGTCATGTCGGGCATGTCGGCGGGGTTGTGGAGGTCGTTGCGCTCGCCGTCGCGGGTATAGACGTGGTAGATGACCGACGGCGCGGTGGTGATCAGCTCGATGTCGTATTCGCGCTCGAGCCGGTCGCGGATGACCTCCAGATGCAGGAGCCCGAGGAAGCCGCAGCGGAAGCCGAAGCCGAGCGCCGCGGAGGTCTCCATTTCGTAGGTGAAGGAGGCGTCGTTCAGCGCCAGCTTCTCGATGGCGTCGCGCATGTCGTCGAAATCGTTGGTGTCGACCGGGAAGAGGCCGCAGAAGACGACCGGCACGGAGGGCTTGAAGCCCGGCAGGGCCTGGGCGCAGGGGCGCTTCTCGTGGGTGATCGTGTCGCCGACGCGGGTATCCCGGACCTGCTTGATCGAGGCGTTGAGGTAGCCGATCTCGCCCGGCCCCAGCTCCTCGACGGCACTCATGGCGGGGCGGTAGACGCCGACGTCGTCGACGTCGTAGGTGCCGCCCGTCTTCATCATGCGGATGCGGTCGCCCTTGCGGAGCACGCCGTCCATGATGCGGACGATGACGATGACGCCGAGATACTGGTCGTATTTCGAATCCACCAGCATCGCCTTGAGGGGCGCCCCGGCGTCGCCCGCTTGGGGCGCGGGGAGGCGCCGGACGATGGCCTCCAGCACGTCGGGGATGCCCATGCCGGTCTTGGCGGAAATCTCCACGGCGTCGTGGGCCTCGATGCCGATGACGTCCTCGATCTGCTCCTTGACGCGGGGCACGTCGGCGGCGGGGAGGTCGACCTTGTTGAGCACGGGGACGATCTCGTGGTCGGCCTCGATGGCGGTGTAGACGTTGGCGAGCGTCTGCGCCTCGACCCCCTGGGAGGCGTCCACCACGAGGAGCGAGCCCTCGACGGCCTGCATGCTCCGCGAGACCTCGTAGGCGAAGTCCACGTGGCCGGGCGTGTCGATGAGGTTCAGGACGTAGGTGTGACCGTCAGCCGCAGGGTACTCGATGCGGACGGTGTTGGCCTTGATGGTGATGCCGCGCTCGCGCTCGATATCCATGGAATCGAGGAGCTGGTCCTGCATGTCGCGCTCGGCCACGGTGCCGGTGAGCTGGATCAGCCGGTCGGCCAGGGTCGACTTGCCGTGGTCGATATGGGCGACGATGGAGAAGTTGCGGATATGGGTGAGCTCGGTCATGTCCGGGGTATGGGGCGGTTCGGGCGTGTTGTCCACGGATTGCGTAGGGGGTAGCGCCGTTGGCGGATCAGGAGGAGATCGATAGGCTTCGGGCGGAGTGCGCCGAAAGGCTGCGCACGAGACCGAACGCGGTCGTGCTCGCCCTGGCAGTTCGGACCGCGTTAAGAGAAGTTCCGGCGCTCTTCGAGATCTGCGAGCGAGACCCGGACGCGGTTCTCGACGCCTTGTTCTCGACATTAACAGCGGCCGTCTTCGCGCGGCGATCAGCGACGGACACCCGCCCCGACCTGTCCGACGCAGTGAAAGACGCTGCGAGAAACACCTGATCCTACTTGGACGCAACTGAAACGGGGTCACGCTCGAATTTCTTCGCGTTCGTGACCGCTTGGACCGCGATCGAACTCGCAGAAAGGCAAGAGGAACCAGACGCGAATCTCGCTAGCTTTGCTGCGCAGCTCGAATGGCAAGATATAGAGCTGCGGGAGTTCGAAGCGGCAGAGCTCGCGCTCCGTGCGGCGATCGACGATGCGGACGCAGTGGACAATGTTGGCGGCCTATTCGAACGCGGCCTCGAACGCGGCCTCGAATGGCAGACCCGCAGAGATACAATCTAGAGAGTTCAGGCTGAACAAACTTTCGGCGTGCCTTTCTGGTGCTTGCCGAGGGAGATTTCGGCGATCGCCGCGGCCAGGACTGCGGCGATCGCGGCGTGCAAGAAGGCCAGAAGAGCTCTCAGGTGGGCGAGGATCTTGCGGATGTTGTGGCCGCAGCCGCACGGGACGGCGAAGATCGCGTCGCCGAACGTGCCCTTCAGCGGGCAGCGTGACAGGCGGCCGTCGGTTTTCATGTGGCCGATTTCCGGCTCGATGGCGCTGCGCCGTCGCAACAGCTGTCTCAGCGCCGGGGTCAGGCCGCGGCGCGTGCCGCTGATCAGGACCTGCGTGCGCGCCACGCCGTGGCCGCGGTATCCGCGATCCACGACCGCCAGCGCAGGCGTCTGGCCGGTCAGGATGGCGACCTGCTCAAGCGCTTCCGGCAAGGTGTGGCCGTCATAGGGATTGCCCGGCAACGCACGCATGCCCACGACGAACCCCTCGTCGATGGTCGTGGCGAGGCTGACCTTCGTGCCGGCGTTTGTCAACGGAGTTGTCGCCTGCACTTGCCTCAGGCCGCTCGCTCGGCGGGGCCGGCCATGGGTCCGCCGCCGCCAGCTTCCCGGGGGAGCGCGTCGTCGGACCCATGGCCTTCGCTCCCGGTGTCCGGTCGCTCCGGGTTCAGCCAGACGGAGCCGATCGGCGTCCAGCAGCGCGTCTTGCCTGACCATCGTTCGGGACGGGCAGCACGGGCGCGTTGATAGACGCGGTGGCGGTTGGCGAGGAGCGGTCGGTCGTCGCCACGGTGGCGCTGGTCAGGCGTCACGAAGCGGATGGCGCTGTGGCGATGCTCGAGTGTTGTACCAGCGCACGAAGCCCTGAACCCAGACCCGCGCCTCATCAATCGCCGCGAAGCCCTGGGTCGGCCAACCGGGCATATACTTGCAGGTCCGGAAGAGCGCTTCGGAGAAGGGGTTGTCGTTCGACACCCGTGGGCGGCTGAAGGACGCGGTCACGCCGAGCCGCTCCATTGTGGCCTTCATCGTCGCGCCTTTCATCGGGCTGCCGTTACAGGCCGTGCAGGACCAGGGGGCTCGTGAAGCACCTCTCCGCCCGGACCGCCCGTTCGAGCACCCGGGCGGCGAAGTCGGCCGTCTCGCGCTCGTGGACCTCCCAACCGACGATCTTGCGGCTCCAGATGTCGACGATGAGGTAGAGATAGAAGAATGCCCCTGCGATCGGCCCGGGCAGCCAGGTGATGTCCCACGTCCAGACCTGGCACGGAGCCTTCGCCTCGAAGCTGGTGGGCGGCTTGCGCCGGGTCGCCGGTCGCGCGCGCCCGCGCCGATGGTTCTGTCCACGCTCGCGCAAGACCCTGTAGAAGCTGGACTCCGACGCGATCCAGATGCCGCGGTCGGCCAGCCGAGGGACGATCTGGCTGGGCGGGAGGCTCGCGAACTCAGGCGTGGCGCAGGTCGCCACGATGAGGTCGCGCTCTTCCTCGCTCAGCCTGTTGGCAGGCGCCGCCCGTTCGGCGAAAGGGCGGCGGTCCTCGCGGGTCCCGCCCTCCGGGTCCTTCCAGCGCTGCAAGCTGCGCTCGTGCAGGCCAAGCTCGGCGCAGGCGGCGGACTGGCGGGCGCCTGCCGCCGTGGCCTCGTCGATGAGGGCGATGATGTGTCGGCGATCCGGAGCGGACGTCATGCGTCCTCGTCCCGTCCGGTGCTTCGGTCCGTCCACCGGACGGCCCGATCCGGCTTGCGCCGGACCACACAGAACCCCCAGATCGCCTCGGCCTTTTTTCGCAGGATCATCAGCGCGGCGGCTTCGGCCAGCGCCTTCTCCTTGCGCGCCAGTTCACGCTCCAGCTGCTGGATGCGCGTCCTGGCGTCCTTCGTCTCGCGCGTGATCCGGCGCGCAGCCGCGCGCTCCCAGTCGTTGGCCCGCTCGCAGGCCTCCCGCCAGACCCGGAGCTGCTCGGGATAGAGGCCCCGGCGACGGCAGTATCCGCCGAGGTCGGCCTCGTTCATCGACGCCGTCTCGATCACCGCCGCAAGCTTGTCGGTTGAGGTCCAGCCCTCCGGGCCCGCCTTCGCATCGGGAAGGAACCGACCCTTCGCCCGTGCCTCCGCCCGCCACTTGGCAAGCGTCGCCCGCGAGATCCCTTCCTCCTGCGAAAGCCGCCCCAGGGGCACGCTGTTCGGCGGCAGCATCTTCGTCAGAGCCGCCGCCTTCCTCTCCGGGGAGTAAGCCAATCCGTCATCCTGTCCCGCCCGCCTCAGAATACACTTTCAGTGCAAGAGCGGGCGACAACTTCCCTGACAGAGGGGGGTGCCGAACTCGTAGCGATTGCGGGCCTTGCCCTTGGAGATGCAGTCGACCTCCGGCTCGTGCAGCGCGTAGATCTTGCCGCGGCTCCTGGGGCCCTGGTGCAGCAGGCGGCCCACCAGCACCAGCATGTCCAGAACGCGCTCGCGCAGCGGACCCGCAGGGATCGCATCCAGCTGGCGGCGGAGGTCGCGCAGCACGCGGCCGGTGTAGCCCTTCAGCTTTTTCAGGGTCTTGCGCATGCGCTTGAACTGTCGGGCATGGGCGTATCGGCCGGCCTGCATGGCCAGGCGCGGCGCCAGCCGGTTGTAGTTCTGCCGCAGCGTGACCCCGGCTTCACTTGCAAGGGCGACAAGCTGATTGCGGGCCTTGTCATAGAGGCGCGCGTCGGTCGGGTGCGCGATGTTTTTCTCCATGACCGTGGTGTCGACGGCGACGCGCGACAGGCTGTCGTCATCGATCGTGCCCGATGCCCGCCCGGCCTCGATGGTCTTCGTGAGCAGCCACTCGGCCCCTTCCTCACCGATCCGCTGCCGCCAGCGGGTCAGGCAGGACGGGTCGATCGGTGGGCGGTGCTGGAGTGAGGCGGGGAACAGATCGGTCCGGTGGACCGATCTGCCGCCGAACGTCTCACCGGTGAAATGCTGATAGTAGGGGTTCTCGACCCAGCGCGCGACGACTGCCTCGTCCGACAGCCGGTAGGCGTGCTGGAGATACAGCAGCCCCGCCACCAGCCGCGGCGAGGTCGCGGGCCGCCCCCGATGCGATGGGAAGAACCCGGCCCATTCCCGTTCGAAGAACTCCCAGTCGATCAGCGCCGCCAGCGTCGCCAGCTCGTGACGCATGTCGATCATGTCGGTGAGGCGGGGGCGCAGGAGATCGTCCTGCTCTTCCCGGCGGGGATGGGGCTTCATCGGGGCTCCGGAATTCGCAAGGTTTCGAAGGCCAGAATACGAAACCCTGCAAATCGGCGCCAGCGTTTCAGCATGATCTGCGCAGTAAATCAGCAGGTTGGGAGTTATTCAGGGTGAACTAATCGGGGCTCCGGAATTCGCAAGGTTTCGAAGGCCAGATTACGAAACCCTGCAAATCGGCGCCAGCGTTTCAGCATGATCTGCGCGGTAAATCAGCAGGTTGAGAGCTATTCAGGGTGAACTCAATAAGGTTTGCCGTATTCTTATTCTGAAGTTTGGCCAAACTCTCATGTGTATCAGGCCAATCTGCGTGTTCTTCTCGGATATATCTAAGTGCGCTTCGTAGTTCATGTTTTTTTAGGTTCTTTATGGAAGTGTGAACGGGCTTCATGGATCAAACATCCAGCTCCTCAACGAACTTCGCGTTCTGCGAGATGTACTCGAACCTCAATTCCGGCTTCTTGCCCATCAGCCGCTCCACCAGGTCGCCGGTTTCGCCGGCCACCTCGTCCACGATGCGGACGCGGATGAGCTTGCGGGTCGCGGGGTTCATGGTGGTCTCCTTGAGGTCCTTGGCGTCCATCTCGCCGAGGCCCTTGAAGCGGGAGACGTCGATCTTGCCCTTGCCGCCGAGGCCGGTCTCCATCAGCGCGTCCTTCTCCGCCTCGTCGAGGCAATAGGCGCGGTGGGCGCCCTGGGTCAGCCGGAACAGGGGCGGGCAGGCGAGGTAGAGGTGGCCGGCGTCGATCAGCGGGCGCATCTGGGAATAGAAGAAGGTCATCAGGAGCGAGGCGATATGGGCGCCGTCCACGTCGGCATCGGTCATGATGATGATGCGGTCGTAGCGCAGGTCCTCGACGTTGAACTTCGTGCCCATGCCGGTGCCGAGCGCCTGGCAGAGATCGGCGATCTCCTGGTTCTGGCCGAGCTTGGAGGAGGCGGCGCCGAGGACGTTGAGGATCTTGCCGCGGAGGGGCAGCAGCGCCTGGGTCTCGCGGAACCGGGCCATCTTGGCGGAGCCGCCGGCGCTGTCGCCCTCGACGATGAAGAGCTCGGTGCCGTCGCGGGTCTTGACCGAGCAGTCCACCAGCTTGCCGGGCAGGCGCAGCTTCTTGGTGGCCGACTTTCGCTGCGTCTCCTTCTCCTGGCGGCGCTTCAGGCGCTCCTCGGCGCGCAGGACGAGGAAGTCGAGGATGGCGCCGGCGGATTTGGTGTCGGAGGCGAGCCAGGTGTCGAAGCGGTCGCGGACGGCGGTCTCGACGAGCTTGCTCGCGGCGTTGGTGGCCAGCCGGTCCTTGGTCTGGCCGACGAATTCGGGCTCGGCGATGAAGCAGGAGACGAGGGCGGAGCCACCGGCGGTGAGGTCCTCGCGGGTGATGTTGGCGGCCTTCCGGACATTGGCGCGCTCGCCGTGGGCGCGGATGCCCTTCAGGATCGCGGCCCAGAACCCGGCCTCGTGGGTGCCGCCCTCGGGGGTGGGCACGGTGTTGCAGTAGCTCTGCAGGAAGCCGTCGCGCGCGGGCGTCCAGTTGATCGCCCATTCCACCTTGCCCGGCGCGTCGCGGAACTCCACCGAACCGGCGAAGGGCTGGTCGGCATAGGTGGCGGCGCCGCCGAGGGTTTCCTTGAGATAGTCGGCGAGGCCGCCGGGGAAGTGGAACGTCGCCTCGCGGGGGGTCTCGCCGTCGTCCTGGGCGGTCTTCCAGCGGATCTCCACGCCGGAGAACAGGTAGGCCTTGGAGCGGACCATCTGGAACAGGCGGGCGGGCTTCAGCCGGAGCTTGCCGAAGATCTCGGGATCGGGGTGGAAGGTGACGGAGGTGCCGCGGCGGTTGGGGGCGGGGCCGGCGTCGTGGATGTCGGTCCTCGGGCTTGCCGCGGGCGAAGTCCTGGGCGACGAGCTTGCGGTCGCGGGCGACCTCGACGCGGAGCCGGTCGGAGAGCGCGTTGACCACCGAGATGCCGACGCCGTGGAGGCCGCCGGAGGTCTGGTAGGCCTGGCCGCGCGAACTTGCCGCCGGCATGGAGCGTGCAGAGGATGACCTCGAGCGCGGACTTGCCGGGGAACTTCGGATGCGGGTCGGTGGGGATGCCGCGGCCGTTGTCGCGCACGGTGCAGGCGCCGTCGGCGTGCAGCTCGACTTCGATGCGGTTGGCGTGGCCGGCGACGGCCTCGTCCATCGAATTGTCGAGCACCTCGGCGACGAGGTGGTGCAGCGCCCGCTCGTCGGTGCCGCCGATATACATGCCGGGGCGCTTGCGGACGGGTTCGAGCCCCTCCAGCACCTCGATGGAGGAGGCGTCGTAGGCGGTCTCCCTGCCGCCCTTGAGAAGGTCGTCGGCCATGCTGCTCGGTCCTTGCCGGAAATTTTGCCGGAGTTTGGCAGGCGGGGCCCGGCCGGGCAACCGTCACCGCGGGGCCCGGAGGCAGCCGGCCAGCGCGGTGATCGCCAGCGCCGCCACTCCGACGAGGCCCATCGCCACCGGCAGGGAGGCGAGCGCGGCGGTCCAGCCGATGAGCGGCGGCCCGAGGAGGGCGCCGCCATAGGCCAGGGTGGCGGTGGCTGCGAGGGCGGGCCCCGGCGCCACCTCGGGGTCGGCGGCGGCGCGGGAGAAGGCCAGCGGGAAGATCGCCGCGTAGCCCAGCCCGAGCAGCAGGAAGCCTGGCAGCGCCAGCGCGAGGGAGGGCGCGGCGATCAGCACGGCGATGCCCGTGGCGGCGGCGAGGCCGCTGGCGCGCGCGGTGGCGACGGGGCCGATCCGCGCCACCACCCGGTCGGCGACCAGCCGCGCGGCGACCATCGCCACGGAGAATGTGGCAAAGCCGAGCGTCGCCAGCGCCTCGGTGGTGCCGGTGACGCGGGTCAGGAACACCGCCGACCAGTCGACCATCGCGCCCTCGCCGACGGCGGAGGCGAAGGCGGTTAGCCCGACAAGGACGAGCGCGCCGTGCGGCAGCGCGAAAGCCGGTCCGCCCGGGCTCCGGCGCGAGGTCCAGGGCACGCGGGAGAGGGCGGCGGTGGCCGCGGTCCAGGGCAGGGCGAGGATCGCGAAGTGCCAGAGCGGCGTCAGGCCGGCCTCGACGGCGAGGTAGCCGGTGCCGGCGCCGAGGCCGGCGGCGAGGGAATAGGCGGCGTGGAACGACGACATGATCGGGCGGCCCTTGTCGCGCTCCACCTCGGCCGCCCAGCCGTTCATGGCGACGTCCATCGCGCCGTAGGCGGCGCCGAAGAGCGCCAGCAGCGGCGCGAGGAGAGCCGGGTGGGGCGCGAGGGGCAGCGCCACGAAGGCGAGCGCGAGGATCGGGACCAGCAGCCGGGCGAGGGCGGCGGCGCCCAGCCGCTCGGTCAGCCGGCCGGCGAGCGGGAAGGCGAGGATGGCGCCCCCGGCGATGCACAGGAGCAGGAGGCCGAGCCTGTCGGGGGTCAGGTCGAACCGGTCTACGAAGGCCGGGATGCGCGAGGCCCAGACGCCGAAGAGGCCGCCGTTCAGGGCGAAGATCGCGGTGACCGCGAGGCGGGGAGAGCGGGCGAGGGGCAAGACGGGGGTCCGGTGAGGCGGGCGGGTCGTGAGGTGGCGGGGCCCGGCAGGGGGACGCCTGGCGGCCCTGCCTTCGGGCAGATTGCGTCAGACGGCAAGGGCGATGCGCGGGTTGGCGACCGGCAGGGTCGAGCGCCGCCGCGTGGCGCCGCGGCGGATTCCTTTGACGCGAGGATGACCGATCTCTATCGTTTCCTTTTCGTCAACAGTCCCAAGTCTTTTCCCCTAAATCCTTTTTGTCCAGAGGACAATTTCATGACCTATGCGGAAACAGCCAAGACCGATGCCTTGCTCGACAGGGCGGCGGACGGCCCTTCGCCCATTTCGACCAACGAGGATTTCGCGACCACTGCGGCGAACACGGTGGTTTCGTCGCTGGGGGCGGCGGAGCAGCCGATGGCGCTGGCCGAAGTCTGGTTCAAGAGCGCCGTGATCACCATCTCCAACCAGACGAAACGCTGCCTCACCTACCATTCCCACTACGCGGCTCACGGCAAGTTCGCGGACGGCATGGGCGCTCTGCCCGACATCGCGCCGCAATTCACCTTCACCACCCACAAGAAGGACAAGAACGGCAACGACCTGCCGCTCGAGACAATCGTCTTCGACGACGCGGTCGAAGTCAGCAGCAACAAGGGGTCGCACGTCGCGCCGACCTGCGTGATGATGTGGGACGTCTCGGATGTGGACGTGATGTTGCTCGTCGCGATCGACATGCATTCGAGCTCGAACCACAAGGGCTATTTCGCTCTGCTGGAGAAGGCGGCCAACGATCTCTTCACCGCCGAGCAATGGCACAGCGCCAATTCCGGAAGTCTCGTCGATCACGGATCGCTCAAAAAGCTCTGCAGCATGAGCTATCCGCTGCCGGACGGCGGAGCGATCGCGGTGAGCGGGACGCTCGACAACGCCTCGAAGGGGGCGAAGATGACGATCTCGCTCAGCGAGACCGCCTGAGGCGCGGCCGCCCCGGCGGCTTGCGCGCGGCGGCCGGGGCGCTAGCTCTCGCCTCTCCAGGCAGGGGGGCGCGATCATGCGCGTGTTTTTCACCGGTGGCGCCGGCAAGGCGGGGCGGCACGTGGTGCCGCATCTCATCGCGCAGGGGCACCGGGTGACGAATTTCGACCTGGTGCCGCTGGAGGCGGAGGGGGTGCACAACCTGCAGGGGGACATCACCGATCCGGGGCAGGTCTGGGGGGCGCTGACCCAGCCCTCGGATTTCGACGACCTCGAGGACGGCAAGGGTGTCCTGCCCTACGACGCGGTGGTGCATTTCGCGGCGATCCCGCGGATCATGATCCGGCCGGACGTGGAGACCTACCGCATCAACACGATGGGCACCTACAATGTGATCGAGGCGGCGCTGGGCCTCGGCATCCGCAAGGTGATCTTCGCCTCCTCCGAGACGACCTACGGGATCTGCTTCGCCGACGGGGAGCGCAAGCCCGACTACATTCCCGTGGACGAGGACCACCCGACCCTGCCGGGCGACAGCTACGCGATGTCGAAGGTCTGCAACGAGGCCACCGCGCGCTGCTTCCAGCACCGCAGCCGCGCCGACATCTACGGGCTGAGGATCAACAACGTGATCGAGCCGCACGACTATGCGGAGATGTTTCCTGATTTCGTGGCCGACCCCGCGCTCCGGCGGCGCAACATCTTCGCCTATATCGAC
Source organism: uncultured Alphaproteobacteria bacterium (assembly GCA_963776705.1). Taxonomy (GTDB): domain Bacteria; phylum Pseudomonadota; class Alphaproteobacteria; order Rhodobacterales; family Rhodobacteraceae; genus Palleronia. The sequence continues at coordinate 85,154 of CAVZOA010000015.1, read as the reverse complement.
GCGCGGGATCTGGGGCGGATGGTCCAGTGCTGCCTCGCGACGGACGGGCTGGGCTACGAGGTCTTCAACGTCGCCAATGCCGATCCGTCGGTGGACCTGACCAGCGGGGAGATCGCGGAGCGGTTCTACCAGGGCGTGCCGCTCACGCGGGAGATGGGCGCGCGGGAGACGTTCTATTCCATCGAGAAGGCGAAGGCGATGCTGGGCTACGCGCCGCAGGTGAGCTGGCGCGACGAGGTGCCGGGTTCGGGGAACGGATCGATCCTGTAGGCGACGGCGGCCAGATAGAGCCCGTGGGGCGGCGCGACCGGTCCGCAGGCGGCGCGGTCGCGGGCGGCCAGCGCGCGGGCGACGTCCACCGGATCCCAGGCGCCGCGTCCGACGCGCTCCAGTGTGCCGACGAGGCTGCGGACCTGGTTGTGGAGGAAGGAGCGCGCGGCGGCGTGGATTCGGAGTTCGGTGCCGTCCGCGCGGTCGAGGGTCTCGATCTCCAGCCGGTCGAGGGTCTTCACGGGCGAGGCGGCCTGGCACTGGGCCGAGCGGAAGGTGGTGAAGTCGTGGTGGCCGGTGAGATGCGCCGCCGCGGCGCGCATGGCCCCTGCGTCGAGCGGGTAGCGGATGTGCCAGGCGTGGCCGGATTCGAGGGCGAGGGGGGCGCGGCGCTCGATCATCCGGTAGAGATAGCGCCGGCCGCTGGCGGAGAAGCGGGCGTGCCACTCGGGCGCGACGCGCGCGCAGGCGATGACCGCGACCGGGGCGGGCTTCAGGTGGTAGTTCAGCGCCTCGGAGAGGCGGTGGGGCTCCCACTCCTTGCCGAGATCGGCGTGGGCGACCTGTCCGTGCGCATGGACGCCGGAATCGGTGCGCCCGGCGGCGGCGATCGCGGGCAGGTCGGGCTCGAGCCGGGCGAGGGCGGCCTCGACGGCGCCCTGCACCGAGGGCACGTCGGCCTGCCGCTGCCAGCCGGAGAAGGGGGCGCCGTCGTATTCGATGCGGAAGGCGTAGCGGGGCATGGCGCGGGACTAGACCGCGGTCGGGGGCGCGGCAAGGTGGCTGGAAGAGGGACGTCGGGGGGATTATCTGCCTCTCGACCGTACCGGGGAGACGCATGTTCGGCGATTTGACGCGAGGCCTGGGCGGGATCGGCAGGCGGATGACCGGCGGCTTCTTCGAGCCCACGATCCGGCTCGGCGTGACCGGCCTCAGCCGGGCGGGCAAGACCGTCTTCATCACCTCGCTGGTGGCGAACCTGCTCGAGCGGGGGCGGATGGGGGGGCTGCGCGCCGCCTCCGACGGGTCGATCCGGGCCGCCTATCTCGAGCCGCAGCCCGACGACACGCTGCCGCGCTTCGACTGCGAGACCCATCTCGACGCGATGACCGGCCCTGATCCGCACTGGCCGGAGAGCACGCGGGCGATCTCGGAGCTGCGGCTGTCGTTCCGGGTGCAGCCGACCGGGCTGATCGCCGGGCTCGGGGGGCCACAGACCCTGCACGTGGACATCGTGGACTATCCCGGCGAGTGGCTCCTGGATCTGGCGCTTCTGGAGAAGGACTACGCCGGATGGTCGCGCGAGGCGCTGGAGCGGGCGCGGCGGCGGAGCGCGGCCGACGAGGCGTTGGCGGCGCTCGACGCGACGGACGCGGAGGCGAAGTTCGACGACCAGACGGCGCAGCGGCTGGCGGAGAGCTGGACCGGCTACCTGGCGCGGGCGCGGGAGGCGGGCTTCTCGGATTGCACGCCGGGGCGGTTCCTGCTGCCCGGCGAGATGGCCGGGTCGCCGGCGCTGACCTTCGCGCCGCTGGAAGGGGCGACGGAGAAGCGCGGCACCCTCGGCGCCGAGTTCGCGCGGCGCTTCGAGGCCTACAAGCGGGAGGTGGTGAAGCCCTTCTTCCGGGCGCATTTCTCGCGCATCGACCGGCAGGTGGTGCTGGTGGACGCGCTGGGCGCGATCCATGCCGGACCGCAGGCGCTGGAGGACCTGCGCGCCACGCTGGCCGACATCCTCGGCACATTCAAGCCGGGGCGGAACGCCTTCCTGACCGAGATATTCCGGGGCAGGCGGGTGGAGAAGATCCTCTTCGCGGCGACCAAGGCCGACCACCTGCACCATTCCCAGCATGGACGGCTGACGCGGGTCATGGAGGCGCTGGTGGACGAGGCCAAGAGGCGGGCGGATTTCGCCGGCGCGAAGACGGCGGCGATCTCGGTGGCCGCGCTCCGGGCGACGACGGAGGACAGCGTGCCGCACGAAGGCGAGACGCTCGAGGTGGTGCGCGGGGTGACCGCCGAGGGGCGTCGGGGCGCGTTCTATCCCGGCGAGCTGCCCGAGGACCCGCAGATGCTCCTGAGCCAGGGGCGGCGGGGGGCGGAGGCCTGGCTCGACGCAGAGTTCGGGGTGATGCGCTTCGTGCCCCAGGGCGGCAGCCGGCCGGGATCCGGCCCGCCCCATATCCGCCTCGACCGGGCGGCCGAGTTCCTGATCGGGGACAGGCTGTGAGCCGGGGTCCGATCCTGATCGAGGACGAGGCCGACAAGGCGTCGCCCGCCGACGCGCCGCCGGTGCCCGATGCCGACCCGCCCGCCTCGGGGCAGGCGATGCGGACGATGGCGGCGCTCGCGGCGCGGAAGCCGTCGCGGCTTGGGCGCTGGTTCCGCCGCTTCGCCGCGGCGCTCGTGACCTTCCTCGTCTCCACCGCGGCCTGGGCCTGGATCACGGCGCTCCTGGCGCGCAACCCGGTGCTCGGCTGGATCGCCTTCGCGCTGGTCGCGGGCGTGGTGCTGACGGCGCTCGGGCTCGCGGTCAGGGAGTTCCGGGCGCTGGCGCGGCTCAAACAGGTGGGCGGCGTGCAGAAGGCGGCGGAGGCCGCGCTCCGCGCCCACGAGATGGGGCCTGCGCGGGAGCTGATCGACCAGGTGCTTGCGCTCTACGCCGGCCGGCCGGAGCTCGACTGGGGGCGGCGGCGGCTCGAGGAGAGGCGCGACGAGGTGTTCGACCCCGACGCGCTGATCGCGCTGGCCGAGGCAGAGCTCCTGCGGCCGCTCGACATGGCGGCCCGGGCCGAGGTCGAGGCGGCGTCGCGGCAGGTGGCGGCGGTGACGGCGGTGGTGCCCCTGGCCTTCGCCGACGTGATCGCCGCCTTCACCTCCAACATCCGCATGATCCGGCGGATCGCGGAGATCTACGGCGGCCGGGCGGGCGCCCTCGGCGCCTGGCGGCTGACGCGGGCGGTCTTCACCCATCTGGTCGCGACCGGCGCCGTGGCGGTGGGCGACGATCTGGTGGGATCGGTCGCGGGGGGCTCGGTCCTCGCCCGCGTGAGCCGCCGCTTCGGCGAGGGGATCGTCAACGGCGCGCTGACCGCGCGGGTCGGCGTCGCGGCGATGGAAGTGTGCCGGCCGCTGCCCTTCACCGGCGAGCGGAAGCCGCAGGTGCACCGGATCATCGGGGGATCGCTCTCGGGCCTGTTCCCGAAATCGCGCGAGGAGAACTAGACCTGCGGAGCGGCCGCGCCCGGCCTGCCGATCGGTCGCCCAACCGCGCGTCCCGGCGATGAAATTTCCGGCAAGTAGCGGAACCGAAGGATTTGCGTGGTATTGATTCGCGATCCGCTCCTGTCCCGGTCCTGGCCCTCCCCTCGATGCTGACCCCCGCCCCCGAAAACGTCCATCCGGACCCGATCGACCCGGACACTCTCAGCCCCGAACTCGCTCGTGCCGGCGCGGTCAGGGAATTGCAGCGGATCCGGTCGCTGCTCCTCGTCGCGGTGATCATCGGCGTCACCATCGCGCTCTACTTCGCGCGGGAGGTCATGCTGCCGGTGATCCTCGGCGCGATGCTGGCGCTGACCCTCTCGCCGGTCGTGCGCGGCGCCGGACGGGCGGGGATCCCGCCGCCGGTCTCGGCCTGCATCCTCATCGTGCTGCTCGCGATCCTGTCCGGCGCGGGGGGCTACGCGATGAGCGGCCCGGTCTCGGAATGGGTCGCCGACGCGCCGGAATTCGGCGAGACCGTGAAGCAGCGTCTGGAAGGGCTGATGTCCTCGGTCGAGCGCGTGAAGGAAGCCTCCGACGAGGTGGAGAAGATGGCCAAGCAGTCCGGCGGGGACCCGGTGCAGCGGGTGGCGGTCGAGCAGCCGGGATTCTTGAACTCGGCGGCGGGCTACGCGGCCAGCATCGCCACGACCGTCTCCGTAGCGCTCGTTCTGGCGCTGTTCCTGCTCGCTTCCGGCGACATGTTCTACGCCAAGATCGTCGAGGCCTATCCGCGGCTCAGCGAGAAGAAGCGGGCGCTGAAGATCGTCTACGGCGTGGAGCGGGCGATCTCTCACTACCTGCTGACGATCACGCTCATCAATGCCGGGCTCGGCATCGTCATCTTCGGGCTGATGTGGGCGATCGGGCTGCCGAATGCCTATATCTGGGGCGCCGTCGCCTTCGTGTTCAACTTCCTGCCCTTCATCGGCGCGATGGCCGGCATCGCGCTCGTCGGGTTCTACGCCGTGGTGATGGTGGACCCGCTGTCCCACGCGCTGCTGGCGCCGCTGCTCTACTTCGCCGCGACCGCGCTCGAGGGGCAGATCATCACGCCGACGATCGTCGGCCGGCGGCTGCAGCTCAACACCGTCTCGGTCTTCGTCACCGTGGTGTTCTGGGGCTGGCTCTGGGGCGTTCCGGGGGCGCTGATGGCGGTGCCGTTCCTGGTGATCGTGAAGGTGATCTGCGACAACGTCGACACCCTGAAGACCTTCGGCAACTTCCTCGGCTCCTCGGACACGACGGTGGCGGAGAAACGGGCCGAGCGGACTGCCTGACGCCGCCATCGCTCCGGCTTGCCGGCCGCGCCGCTCTCTGGCATCAGGAGCGCGATGGCACGGCCCCGCTGCATCCGGCGAATTAGCGGCCCGGCGCTCGACTAGAGCCGCCGGGATCCTGCCGTCGCGCGCTTGCGATGCCGCTCGCCAGACCAGACCCTCCGATGACGGGATTTCCTCCCATGTGCGCCGACACGACCGACAAGACCCGCGACTACAAGGATACGCTGAACCTGCCCGCGACCGACTTTCCGATGCGGGCGGGGCTGCCGAGGCGGGAGCCCGACTGGCTCGCGCGGTGGGAGCGGATCGGCATCTACGACCGGCTCCGGGAGCGGGCCGGCGACCGGCCGCCCTTCACCCTCCACGACGGGCCGCCCTACGCCAACGGCAACCTCCATATCGGCCATGCGCTGAACAAGGCGATCAAGGACATGGTGGTGCGCTCGCACCAGATGATGGGGCACGACGCGCGCTACATCCCCGGCTGGGACTGCCACGGCCTGCCGATCGAGTGGAAGATCGAGGAGCAGTACCGCGCCAGGGGGCAGGACAAGGACGCGGTCGACATCGTCGAGTTCCGCCGCGAGTGCCGCGACTTCGCGCGCGGCTGGATCGACGTGCAGCGGGACGAGTTCAAGCGGCTCGGGGTGACCGGCGCCTGGGACCGGCCCTACCTGACGATGGACTACCATGCCGAGCGGGTGATCGCGGAGGAGTTCCAGACCTTCCTCATGAACGGCACCCTCTACCAGGGCTCGAAGCCGGTGATGTGGTCGCCGATCGAGAAGACGGCGCTGGCCGAGGCCGAGGTCGAGTACCACGACAAGGACAGCTTCACCGTCTGGGTGAAGTTCCGCGTCGCCGAGTTCGACCTGCCCGGGGCGCAGATGTCGGACGAGGAGCTGTCCGACGAGGAGCGCGAGGCCATCGCCGAGGCCAAGGAGGCGGCGCGGGAGGCCTTCGAGGGCGCCCATGTGGTGATCTGGACGACGACGCCCTGGACCATCCCCTCGAATCGCGGCGTCACCTACGGGGCGGAGATCGCCTACGGGCTCTACGAGGTGGTGGAGACGCCGGAGGAATGCTGGGCGAAGCCCGGCGAACGCTACATCCTGGCCGACAGGCTGGCGGGCGAGACCTTCGCAAGGGCGCGGCTCGCGGACGGGCAGTGGCGGCGCGTGCGGGACGTGACGCGGATGCAGCTCGCGGGCATGAAGCTGGCGCATCCGCTGGCCGGCGTCGAAGGCGCGGCGGGAGAGTGGGACGGCTTGCGCGACTTCCGCGCCGCCCCCTTCGTCACCGACGAGGAGGGCACCGGCTTCGTCCATTGCGCGCCCTCGCACGGGATGGACGAGTTCGAACTCTACCGCGAGCTCGGCATGCTGGGCGAGGTGATCACCTACAACGTGCTCGAGGACGGGTCCTTCCGGCCCGACCTGCCGCTCTTCGGGGGCACGCGGATCCTGCGGGAGAACGGCAAGGAGGGCGACGCCAACAAGGCGGTGATCGACGCGCTGGTCGCGGCCGGAGGGCTGCTGGCGCGGGGCAAGATCACCCATTCCTACCCCCACTCCTGGCGGTCGAAGGCGCCGCTCATCTACCGCAACACGCCGCAATGGTTCGCCGCCATCGACCGGGAGGTGGGCGACGGGCAGGACGAATACGGCCGCACGATCCGCGCCCGGGCGCTGCGCTCCATCGACGAGCTGGTGACCTGGACGCCGCCCTCGGGACGCAACCGGCTCTACAGCATGGTGGAGAACCGGCCCGACTGGGTGCTGTCGCGGCAGCGGGCCTGGGGCGTGCCGCTGACCTGCTTCGTCAGGAAGGGTGCGAAGCCGGAAGATCCGGACTTCCTGCTGCGCGACGGGGCCGTGAACGCGCGCATCCTCGAGGCCTTCGAGGGCGAGGGGGCGGATGCCTGGTATGCGGAGGGCGCCAAGGCGCGGTTCCTCGGCAACGATCACGACCCGGAGGACTGGGAGCAGGTGACCGACATCCTCGACGTCTGGTTCGACAGCGGCTCCACCCATGCCTTCGTGTTGCGCGACCGCGAGGACGGGACCGCGGACGGGATCGCCGACGTCTACCTCGAGGGCACCGACCAGCACCGGGGCTGGTTCCATTCCTCGCTGCTGCAGGCCTGCGGGACGATCGGGCGGGCGCCCTACCGCAACGTGGTGACCCACGGCTTCACGCTCGATGCCCGCGGCAACAAGATGTCGAAGAGCCTGGGCAACACGGTGGCGCCGCAGAAGGTGGTGGACCAGTACGGGGCCGACATCCTGCGGCTCTGGGTTGCGCAGTCGGACTACACCGGCGACCTGCGGATCGGCGACGAGATCCTGAAGGGGGTGTCGGACAGTTACCGCCGGCTCAGGAACACGCTGCGGTTCCTGCTCGGCAACCTGCCGGAGAGGGTGCCGGAGGTCGAGCCGGGCGATATGCCGGAGCTGGAGCGCTGGGTTCTGCACCGGCTGGCGGAGCTGGACGCCCATGTCCGCGCCCGCTACCGCGCCTTCGACTTCCAGGAGGTGGTTCAGGCGGTCTTCAACTTCGCCACGGTGGATCTCTCGGCGGTCTATTTCGACATCCGCAAGGACGCGCTCTATTGCGACGGGCCGGATTCGCTCCGCCGGAGGTCGGCCGAGAAGGTGCTGGACCTGCTGTTCCATCGTCTCGTGACCTGGCTGGCGCCGATCCTCCCCTTCACCACGGAGGAGGTCTGGCTGGAGCGCTTCCCCGGCGAGGAGAGCTCGGTGCACCTGACCGACATGCCGGCGACGCCGGAGAGCTGGCGGAACGACGCGCTGGGCGCAGACTGGGCGCAGATGCGGCGGGTGCGCCGGGTGGTGACCGCGGCGCTCGAGGTGGCTCGGCGCGACAAGGTGATCGGCTCCTCGCTCGAGGCCGCGCCCATCGTCCACGTGTCGGACGAGGCGCTGGCCCAGCGGCTCGGGGCGGCGGAGTTCGCCGACATCTGCATCGTCAGCGACGTGCGGGTCACCACCGATGCCGCGCCCTCCGACGCCTTCCGGCTGCCGGAGGCGGAGGGCGTCGCGGTCTCCTTCGCCAAGGCGCGCGGGGAGAAATGCGCGCGCTGCTGGAAGGTCCTGCCGGACGTCGGCATGCATGCCCATCCGGCCGTCTGCGCGCGCTGCGACGTGGCGCTGGGCTAGGGGAGGGCGAAGGCGCTACCGCCAGCAGCCCACATGGACGGTCATGTCGGCGGCGCGGTCCTCGAGGCGGCCGCGGGGGAGCGTCCCGCCCAGATCGGCCGTGTCCGGCGTCAGGCCGGCCGCTTCGAGGAAGGCAGTGATCGTCTCAACGTCGATGGCGAAGGCGACGCCCTCGGGCAGGCGGCGGGGGCCGTCGGCGGGGGAGGCGAGCAGGCCGAGGACGGCGCCGGAGGCGTCGAGGACCGGCCCGCCGGCATCGCCCGGGCGGGTCGCGAGGTCGTAGCGGCGCAACTCCTCCTCGCCGTCGAGGCCGCGCATCGCCGCGAGGGCGCCGTAGGTGAGCGACGGCAGGCCGAGCGCGCCGTCGTAGGAGAAGCCGGCGAGCACCACCTCGGAGCGCAGCCGCGGCACGCCGGCGAGGAAGCGGGCATGGCTCCGCGGGGCGAGCGGCGGCAAGGGCCGCAGGAGGGCGAGGCCGGCCGCCTCGTCGCGGGCGGCGACGCGGGCCTCGATCTCCTGGTCGAGGGTGACGCGGTCGCAGCCCTGCACGGCGTCGGCGGTGGTCAGGACGTGGCCCTGCCGGCCGACATAGAAGCCCGAGCGGTTCACGTCCGGGCGCCGGATCTCGAGACCGGCGAGGAGATCGACGCTCTGGTCCTCGCCCGGAGGGCCGAGCGTGTCGGGCATGACCTCTCCGGGATCGGTCGCGAAGCTCGCCTGCATCTCCGACACGAGGCGGCGGCGGCGCGCCTCGTCGCCCGCCGGCCAGACGAGGGTGAAGCCCTTTACCGCCCCGTCGGTGACGAGGGCGCGGGTCTCGCTCACGATCTCGCCGTCGCGGCCGGTCAGCGTGAAGGATGTGGGGCCGAGGGCGCGCGCCCCGGCCGGCGGCACGATCTCCAGAGTCTGCATGACCTCGAAGAGGCCGCGGAGCTCGGCCGGGCCGCCGGACATGGAGATGAGGAGCACTTCGGCGGGGCCGCCCTCCGGGTCGGCGTAGCGGGCGAAGGGCGGCTCGCGGCCGGCGAGGGCGACGCGGGCGGTCGGCATGGCGAGGGTGACGCCGGCAACTTCGTCGGCGACCGGGGCGAGGCCGAGACCGTCGAGCACGGCATCGTAGGCGGCGAGCAGGTCGCGGCGCTGGGCGGTGGTCAGGACGCCGGTGGGCTCGTGGTCCTCCGCGCGTTGCCAGGCGGCCATGGCGCGGCGGGTGCCGCGGCCGAAGGCGCCGTCGATGGCGGCGTCGTATCGGCCCGCCCAGGCGAGGGCGCGCTGGAGCCGTTCCCGCTCGGCCCGGGAGAGGCGGCGCTCGGCGCGCCGCGCCTCGGCCGGCGTCTCGCCGGCGGTTCGGTCGGGGGCGGCGGACGCGGTGCTCGTTCGCGCCGCCTCCGCCGGGGCGCCGTCCGGCGGATAGAGCCGCTGGCCGAACCGGGCGCCGTCGGTGGCGAAGCTGTCGGCCGGCACGGCGCGGCGAGCGAGCAGGGCGCGGCGGCGGCCGGCGATCTCGGCGGCGTCGAAGGGGCCGAGCACGACGGCGTTCCAGCGCGAGCCGTCGAGAGCGAAGCTCTGCACGCCGTCGAGCCGTTCGGCATAGGCGCGGGCGCGGGCGGCGGCCTGGGCCGGGCTCGGGCGGGCCTCGATCTGGAGCCACATCTCCTGCGCGGCGAGGGGGGCGCCGAGTGCTGCGACCAGCGCGGCGAGGGCGAGGCGGGATGGCTTGCGGCGGAACATCACTCGTGACCTGCAACCTGGGAGAGATCGGCGCGATACTGGCGCCACGCCGGGCCGCGCCGTCAAGCGCGGCGGTGCCGCGGCGGGGCGCGCGATTGACCCTTGTTGCCCTTCTGCCTATGGAGGCCGCGCCCTTCCGCCCGAGGATCCCCGATGCCACAGCCGACCTGCTTCCAGGACGTCATCATGGCGCTGCAAGCCTATTGGGCGGAGACCGGATGCGCGGTCCTTCAACCCTACGACATGGAGGTGGGCGCGGGGACCTTCCATCCCGCGACGACGCTCCGCGCGCTCGGGCCGAACCCCTGGTCGGCGGCCTATGTGCAGCCCTCGCGGCGGCCGACGGACGGGCGCTACGGCGACAGTCCGAACCGGCTGCAGCACTACTACCAGTACCAGGTGATCATCAAACCCTCGCCGCCGGACTTGCAGGCGCTCTACCTGGGCAGCCTTGCGGCGATCGGCATCGACGCCGGAATCCACGACATCCGCTTCGTCGAGGACGACTGGGAGAGCCCGACGCTCGGCGCCTGGGGCCTGGGCTGGGAGGTCTGGTGCGACGGCATGGAGGTCTCGCAGTTCACCTATTTCCAGCAGGTGGGCGGACACGATTGCAGCCCGGTCTCGGGCGAGCTGACCTACGGGCTGGAGCGGCTGGCGATGTACGTGCTCGGCGTCGATCACGTGATGGACATGCCGTTCAACGCCCCCGACGCGCCGCGGCCCCTGACCTACGGCGAGGTCTTCCGAGAGGCCGAGGCGCAATATGCGCGCTACAATTTCGACCACGCCGAGACCGGCGTGCTGCTGCGGCATTTCGAGGAGGCGGAGGCGGAATGCGCGGCGCTGCTCGGGGCGCCGGAGACCGACCCCCGGACCGGGCGGCGGATCGTCATGGCGCTGCCCGCCTACGACCAGTGCATCAAGGCCAGCCACATCTTCAACCTGCTGGACGCGCGGGGGGTGATCTCGGTGACCGAGCGGCAGGCCTATATCGGGCGGGTCCGGGCCCTGGCGAAGGCCTGCGCCGACGCGTTCCTGCTGACGGGCGCGGGCGGCCACCCCGCGAGCCCATGAGCGGCAAGGTCATCGCCCTCTTCCTGGCGGCCGTCGCCGTGGTCACGGCGGCGTCGGTCTACTACCTGCAGGTGTTCTACTACTACGAGCGGGTGGAGTCCGAGGGGTTCGTGCTTCAGACGCAAGGCGACGCGCGGTCGGCGGAGGCCAGGAACATCGAGGCGATCGACGCGACCTCGTCGCCGATCCGGTTCCGGGCGTGCTTCGACACCGACCTCACGCCGGAGGTGGAGGCGCTCTCCTACCCCGACGCGGTGCCGCTGACCGCGCCGTTCTGGTTCGGCTGCTTCGACGCCGACAGGCTCGGCGCGAAGCTCGCGGACGGCACTGCGCGGGCCTTTCTCGGGCAGAAGAACATCGCATACGGCGCCGACCGGATCGTGGCGATCACCGCTGAGGGCCGCGGCTATGTCTGGCACCAGCTCAACAATTGCGGCGAGCTCGCCTACGACGGCACGCGGATCGGCGAGGACTGCCCTCCGAGAGAGGATTTCGAGTAGATGCCCGACCTGCTGATCGAACTGTTCTCCGAGGAGATCCCGGCGCGGATGCAGGCGCGTGCGGCCGCCGACCTGAAGCGGCTGGTGACCGACGGAATTGTCGAGGCAGGGCTGACCTATGCCCATGCGGGGACCTGCGTGACGCCGCGGCGGCTGACGCTGGCGCTGGAGGGCGTGGCGGAGCGCTCGCCCGACCGCGTGGAGGAGCGGCGTGGGCCGAAGGTCGGCGCGCCCGAGAAGGCGGTGGAGGGGTTTCTGCGCGGCGCGGGCGTGGCGCGGGATGATCTGGAGGTGCGCGCGGACAGGAAGGGCGAGGTCTATTTCGCGAAGATCCACCGGGCCGGACGGCCGGCGGCGGAGATCGTGGCGGAGGTGCTGGAGGCCACGATTTGCGGCTTTCCCTGGCCGAAATCGATGCGCTGGGGGGCGGGGTCCTTGCGCTGGGTCAGGCCGCTGCACCGGATCCTGTGCATCCTGACGGGGCCGGAGGAGCACGAGGTGGTGCCGCTGGAGGTGGACGGCATACGCGCCGGCGACGTGACCGAGGGGCATCGCTTCATGGCGCCGGGCGAGATCCGCATCACCTCCTTCGAGGAATACCAGGCGCGGCTGAAGCGCGCCTTCGTCATGCTCGATCCGGAGGAGCGGGCGGAGACGATCCGCAGCGAGGCGCAGAACATGGCCTTCGCCGGCGGGCTCGAGGTGGTGGAGGATGCGGGGCTCCTGGCGGAGGTCGCCGGGCTGGTGGAATGGCCGGTGGTGCTGATGGGCGAGATCGACGCGCGGTTCCTCGACCTGCCGCCGGAGGTGTTGCAGACCTCGATGCGCGAGCACCAGAAGTTCTTCTCCCTGCGCGAGCCGGGCACGGGCCGCATCGCGCGCTTCGTCACCGTGTCGAACCGGGAGACGGCGGATCATGGCGCGACGATCCTGGCCGGCAACCAGCGGGTTCTGGCGGCGCGGCTCGCCGACGCGGCGTTCTTCTGGGAGAACGACCTTGTCGTCGCGAAGGCCGGGATGGGAGCGTGGCACGAGGCGCTGAAATCCGTCACCTTCCACGCCAAGCTCGGCAGCGAGGCGGAGCGGGTGGAGCGGATCGCGGCGCTGGCGCGGGAGTTGGCTCCCGCCGTGGGGGCCGACGCGGACGCGGCGGAGCGGGCGGCGCGGCTCGGCAAGGCCGACCTCGTGTCGGAGATGGTCTATGAATTCCCTGAATTGCAGGGGGTGATGGGGCGCTACTACGCCGAGGCCGCGGGCGAGGCGTCCGAGGTGGCCGCCGCGGTGGCGGAGCATTACGCGCCGCTCGGGCCGTCCGACGCGGTGCCGACGGCGCCGGTGTCGGTGGCGGTTTCGCTGGCGGAGAAGATCGACAAGCTGACGGGGTTCTGGGCGATCGGGGAGACGCCGACAGGGTCGAAGGACCCCTATGCGCTGCGGCGGGCGGCGCTGGGGGTGGTGCGGTTGGTGCTAGAAAATAGGCACCGACTAAGTCTCGAAGATAAGCTCGCCACGTCAGTGGCGACACTAACCGCATGGAAAGCGGAGCAAGCTTTAGCTGAGTACCAGGAGAACGTGTATGAAGCTTTCCAAAGCTTTAGGAACCTAGAAGAAACTATGGATTACTTCAGTAATCCTGAAAGCCGGTTCTACACGCTCCATAGGGTGTTCGATGCAAATCTCTGGAGTGAGTATGCATCCGCAGAGCCAATTATGCAGAGGTTGGTCGAACGTGCCGTCGAATACGAGGCAAACGAATTCCTAATAGAGGTCTCTGGTAGGATCCCCAACCTCCTCGCCTTCCTCCACGACCGCCTGAAGGTCCATCTGCGCGACGAGGGCATCCGCCACGACGTGATCGATGCCTGCCTCGCCATGCCGGGGAACGACGACCTGACTCTGCTGGTGAAGCGTGCGCGGGCGCTGTCGGATTTCCTGAAGACCGAGGACGGGGAGAACCTGCTGCTGGGCTTCAAGCGGGCGAACAATATCCTGAGCCAGGCGGAGGCGGCCGACGGGGTGGAATATTCCTTCGGCGGCGATGCCAAGCACGCGCGGACCGAGGAGGAACAGGCGCTCTTCGCGGCGTTGGAGAGCCAAGGGCCGGTGATCGAGCGAGCGATGGAGGAGGAGGATTTCGCCACCGCGATGGCGACGCTGGCACTGCTCCGCACACCGATCGACGCCTTCTTCGAGGCGGTGCAGGTCAACGCCGAGAACCAGATCCTGCGGCGCAACCGCTTGAATCTCCTGAGCGAAATGCGCACGCTCTGCCTCGGCGTGGCGGATTTGACCCGGATCGAGGGCTGAGGCGGGGGCGCCGACCTTTCGCGCGCTTGCGTCGCCGGGCGGCGGGCCTATGCTGTAGTGCCGAAGGAGCGCCGCAGTGCAGCACGACCATCCGCCGATCCCCGGCGTGACCACCGTCACGCCGACCGCCAACATCCGGCTGCGCGTCCATGGCGGGCGCGCCAAGTGCCTGCAGCGGCTGGTGCGGCTCGGGCTGCCGGTGCCCCGGACCGAGGCCATCGACTTCGCCACCGTGGCCGAGATCGCCGCCGGGCATCCGGTGGACGCGGCCGCGATCCTCGAAGGCTTCGGCCCCGATCCGCTGGTTTCCGTGCGGCCCTCCTCCGCCTCGCCGGACTGGGGCGGGCCCTCCTCGATCCTGAACATCGGCATGTGCGATGCGCGCCACGCGGCCCTGACCGCGACGCTCGGCCGGGCGGCCGCGGATGCGCTCTACGCGCGCTTCATCCAGTCCTTCTCCGTGCAGGTGGCGCGGCTCAACCCCGCGCATTTCGAGCGCGGCGCGGAGATCCCGGCGATGCTCGCCGCCTACGAGGAGGAGGTGGACGAGCCCTTCCCGCAGGACCCCGCGGCGCAGCTCTCGGCGGTGCTGACCTCGATGGTGCGGGCCTGGGACGGGACCACCGCGCGGCTGCTGCGCCAGGCGCGGGGCGCGCCGCCCGATGCCGGGCTCGGTCTCGTGGTGCAGGAGATGGTGCTGGGCGTGGGTGACCCCGCGCACGGCGAATTGGGGTCGGGGGTGATCCAGTTCGTCAGCTCCGAGACAGGCCTGCCGCAGATCACCGGCCGTTACCTGCGCCAGAGCCAGGGGCGGGAGGCGCTGGTGAAGGGCGCGGGCGCGTTCTACCTCAACCGCGACGCGCGCGGCCCCTCGCTCGAGGAGGAACGGCCGGAGATGCTGGCGGAGCTGCAATCCTTCGGCGCGCTCTGCCGCGGGCGGCTCCGGGAGGAGATGCAGATCGAGTTCACCGTGACCCACGGGGTCCTGCACATCCTCGACGCCGTGCGGGTGAAGCGCGCCGCCCGCGCCGCGATCCGCATCGCGGTGACGCTGGCGACCGACGGGATCATCCCCGAATCCGAGGCGGTGCTCCGCGTCCGGCCGCGCGACCTCCTCGACGTCCTGCACCGGCAGGTCGATCCCGTGGCGCGGATGCCGGTGATCGCCACCGGCATCCCGGCGAGCCCGGGGGCGGCGACGGGCCGGCTCGTCTTCACCTCCGCCGATGCGCAGCGGGCGGCGGCGCGGGAGGAGAACGTGATCCTGGCGCGGCGCGAGACGGCCTCGGACGACGTGCTGGGGATGCATGCGGCGCGGGGCATCCTGACCGAGCGCGGCGGCGTCACCTCGCATGCGGCGGTGATCGCGCGGGGGCTCGGGCTGCCCTGCGTCGTCGGCGCCTCCGCCATCACCATCGACCGGCGCCGGCGCTGTTTCCGCACCGCCGAGGGCCGGGTCTTCCGCGAAGGGGATTGGTGACCGTGGACGGCTCGTCGGGGCGGATCGTCGAGGGCGCCGCGCCGCTTTTGGAACCGGTCTTCGACGACGCGCTGAGGACCCTCCTCGAATGGGCCGACGAGCGTCGCGACATCGGCGTGCGCGCCAATTGCGACACGCCCGCCGAGGCCGAGGTCGCCCGCCGCTTCGAGGCGGAGGGGATCGGGCTCTGCCGCACCGAGCACATGTTCTTCGACGAGAGCCGCCTGACGGTGATGCGGGAGATGATCTTCGCGCGCGCCTCCGAGGACCGCGCCGAGGCGCTGGCGCGGCTGCTGCCGATGCAGCGCGACGATTTCGTGCGGCTGTTCCAGATCATGGCGGGGCGGCCGGTCTGCATCCGGCTGCTCGATCCGCCGCTGCACGAGTTCCTGCCCTCCGACCGGGCGGGCGTGGCCGATCTCGCGGCGGGGCTGAACCTGCCCCTCGAGGAGGTGCAGGGGCGAATCCGGGCGC
Organism: uncultured Alphaproteobacteria bacterium; assembly: GCA_963776705.1. Lineage (GTDB taxonomy): Bacteria > Pseudomonadota > Alphaproteobacteria > Rhodobacterales > Rhodobacteraceae > Palleronia. The sequence goes on along the minus strand of CAVZOA010000015.1, from coordinate 69,589 downwards.
TGAGCGAGTTCAACCCGATGCTCGGCATGCGGGGCGTGCGGCTCGGCATCGTCATCCCCGAGATTTACGAGATGCAGGCGCGGGCGATCTTCGAGGCCGCGGTCAGGACCTCGCCGCACGTGACGCCCGAGGTTATGATCCCGCTGGTCTCGGCGCGCCGCGAGGTGGAGCTCGTCAAGAGCCGCATCGATGCGGTGGCGGCGCGGGTGCGGACCGAATTGGGGGTGGAGTTCGACTTCTCCCTCGGCGTCATGGTGGAGACGCCGCGCGCCGCGCTTCGTGCCAACGAGATCGCCGAATACGCTACCTTCCTGAGCTTCGGGACCAACGACCTGACGCAGATGACCTACGGGCTCAGCCGGGACGATGCCGGGCGCTTCATGTCGGTCTATCTGCGCGAGAAGGTGTTCGCCGAAGACCCGTTCCTGCAGCTCGACACCGAAGGCGTGGGCCAGCTCCTGACGATCGGGGCGGAGCGGGGGCGGATGGGGCGTCCGGACGTGACGCTCTCGGTCTGCGGCGAGCATGGCGGCGACCCCGATTCCATCGCCTTCTGCCGCGCCGCCGGCTTCGACTACGTCTCGTGCTCGCCCTTCCGGGTGCCGGTTGCGCGGATGGCCGCGGCCCATCTCGCCATCCGCGACCGCGGCACCTCCACCACCGCACCCCCCGACCGCTGATCCTTAACCTGCGATCGGCAAGATCCTGCCGCGACGCGGCGGATCGCGTTGAGGCACGATTCCCGCCGCGTTAGTCAAGGTTAACGGAGGTCGGCGCTGGGGGGCGTCCGACTATCCGTGCCCGATAGCTGCCTGGGGGTGACATGAGATCCGAGATTCTAACGCGCCACTCCGGCGCGATGGTTATGTTTTTGTGCTCGCTCGTCCTGGGCTGTCCGGCTGCCGCCGATGTCACGTACTCCACCATGACCGACCCGCATGCGGGCTTCTCCGCCGCCGAGCCGGAACTCGGCGACCGGCTCGCAACGCTCTTAGGGGAGGAGGCGCCGGAGGTGCGCACCGCGATGGATGCCGATTTCCGCGCCGCGCTGGGCATCGGCGCGGAGCATGGCGGAGCGGAGATCGAGTACAGCCGCGCCTTCGTCGCCGGTCTGCCCGAGGCGGAGGGAGACGCCCAGTGGCGCTGCCTGAGCGAGGCGCTCTATTTCGAGGCGCGGGGAGAGAGCGCGAAGGGCGTCTTCGCCGTGGCGGAGGTGATCCTGAACCGGGTCGACAGCGCGCGCTTCCCCGCGACGGTCTGCGGCGTCGTGCGGCAGGGCACCGGGCGCCGGCACGAATGCCAGTTCAGCTATTATTGCGACGGGCGGCCGGAGACGATCAGCGAGCGCGCCGCCTGGGCGCGCGTGGGCAAGATCGCGCGGCTGATGATCGACGGCGGCGCCCGGGACCTGACCGGCGGCGCGACCTTCTACCATACCCGCGCGGTCTCGCCCTACTGGTCGCGCGCCTTCGACCGGACCGCCGCCATCGGGGCGCACCTGTTCTATTCGGGCTGACCTTCTTCCGTCCGCCGGCCCTCTCGGATAGAGCGGGAATGCGAGGAGGGGCGATGGGCGACGAGACGAGACTGGCCTTCGAGCATCCCGAGGCGCGCGCGATCGCCTATCCGCCCGAGGGCTTCCCGGACCGGATCTCGCTGCGCGACCACGTGGTCGAGGCGGAGATCGGCGCCTTCCAGCCCGAGCGCGGGCGGCGGCAAAGACTGCTGTTCAACGTCGTCGTGGAGGTCCGCCCCCACGATGCGGCCTTTGGCGACGACGTGGACCGGGTGTTTTCCTACGACGCGATCACCGAGGCGATCACCGCCGAACTGGCGGCGGAGCGACTGAACCTGCTCGAAACCCTGGCCGACCGGGTGGCGGCGCGGCTCCTCGCCGAGCCTCGGGCGCTCAGGTGCTTCGTCCGGATCGAGAAGCTCGACCTCGGGCCCGGCGCGCTCGGGGTGGAGATCGTGCGGGCGGCGAGCGGACCGCGCCGGCCCACCGCCTCGGAGGACGCGCCGCAGCCGCTCGTGGTCTTCCTGTCGAACGCCGCGATCGATTCCGGGCGCCTCGGGGCGCATCTCGACGCGGCGGAGGCGGAGGGCCCCGCCATCCTCTGCGTCGGGCCGCCCCCCGGGCGCCTGCCCCGGACCGGGCACGAGTTCACCCAGCGCCGCATCGACCTTCTCGGGCTCGAGCAGAATTGCTGGCGGCTCGCGGCGCGGGACCGGCGCTGCGTGGTGGTGGAGACGCGGACCGAACTCGACTGGGCGATGCGAAAGGGGCGCATGTCGGTCTGGGCGCCGTCGAAGATCGTGCTGGACGCGGTCGATCCGGCGCCGGCCGATCCCGGCGACGCAATGGCGCTGGCGGTCTGGTTTGCGGGGCTGATGCGGGCACGGGCCTTCCGCGTCGTGGACAGGGCCCGGCCTGAGACCGGTCTCGCCGTGGAGATGCGGGCGCCGTGAGCTACTGGCGGCCGCTCGCGCAGACCGGGCGCGTCCGACCGGAGGAGGCGCGACCGCTCGCGGGCGGGTGGTGCTGGTTCACCCATGTGGCGCGGCTCGGGCGGGACGCCGCGCCCGAGGTGGTGCCGGCGGAGGCGGTGCCGGGCGATGCGCTGGCGCGGCTGACGGCGCCGCGGGCGCCGCTGGCCGGGCTGGCCTTCGACCGGCCTCGGATCATGGCGATCCTGAACGTGACCCCCGACAGCTTTTCCGACGGTGGCCGCTTCGCCGGCGCGGAGGAGGCGGCGGCGGAAGGCCGCGCCGCGGCGGCGGCGGGAGCGGAGATTCTCGATATCGGCGGCGAGAGCACGCGGCCCGGCGCGGAGACGGTTCCGGCGGCGGAGGAGCTGGCCCGGGCCGTCCCGGTGGTGCGGGCGCTCGCGGATGGCGACGCGCTCGTCTCCATCGACACGCGCAAGGCCGCGGTGGCACGGGAGGCGGTGGCGGCGGGGGCCGGGCTCGTCAACGACGTCTCCGCCATGACGTTCGATCCGGCGATGGCAGGCGTAGTCGCCGCGAGCGGGTGGCCGGTCTGCCTCATGCATGCCAGGGGCGATCCCCGCACCATGCAGGACGCGCCCGCCTATGACGACGTGCTGCTCGACGTCTACGACCACCTCGCCGACAGGGTGGCGGCGGCGGAGCGGGCGGGGATCGGCCGCGAGCGGATCGTGCTCGATCCCGGCATCGGCTTCGGCAAGACCCTGGATCACAACCTGGCGCTCCTCGAGGGTCTGTCGCTGTTCCACGGGCTCGGCTGCCCGATCCTGCTCGGCGCCTCGCGCAAGGGCCTGATCGGCACCGTGGGCGCGGCGCCGCAGCCCGCCGACCGGATGCCCGGCTCGGTCGGCGTCGCGCTTGCGGCGCTGGCGCAGGGCGTGCACATTCTGCGCGTCCACGACGTGGCGGCGACCCGGCAGGCTCTCCGCCTCTGGCTGGCCGCAACGCAAGGAAGGACGCCATGAGTCGCAAGTTCTTCGGCACGGATGGGGTGAGGGGCACCGCGAACACGGCGCCGATGACGGCGGAGACGGCGCTGAGGCTCGGCGCCGCGGCCGGGCGCTATTTCCGCCGCGCGGCGCGGGGCGCCAACCGGGTGGTGATCGGCAAGGATACCCGGCTCTCGGGCTACATGTTCGAGAACGCGCTGACGGCGGGGTTCACCTCCACCGGCATGAACGTGCTTCTGCTCGGGCCGGTGCCGACCCCGGCGGTGGGGATGCTGACCCCCTCCATGCGCGCCGATGCCGGGGTGATGATCTCGGCGAGCCACAATCCGCACGAGGACAACGGGATCAAGTTCTTCGGCCCGGACGGGTTCAAGCTCTCCGACGCCGACGAGATCGAGATCGAGCGGCTTCTGGAGGCGGGCGTGGAGCCGGCGCGGCCGGAGAATATCGGCCGCGCGCGGCGGATCGACGACGGCCGCTTCCGCTATGCCGAGCGGGTGAAATCGACCCTGCGTCCCGGACAGCGGCTGGAGGGGGTCCGGGTGGTTCTCGACTGCGCCCACGGCGCTGCCTACCGCGTGGCGCCCGAGGTGCTGTGGGAACTCGGCGCCGAGGTGATCGCCATGGGCAACAACCCGACGGGCACCAACATCAACCTCGATTGCGGCTCCACAAGGCCGGAGGCGGCCGCGCTCCTCGTCCGCGAGCGGCGGGCGGATCTCGGCATCTGCCTCGACGGCGACGCCGACCGGGTGATGATCATCGACGAGCGGGGCGAGGTCGCCGACGGCGATCAGGTGATGGCTCTCTTCGCGGAGGACTGGGCGGAACGCGACCGGCTCGCCAAGGGAACGCTGGTGGCGACGGTGATGAGCAATCTCGGCCTCGAGCGGTATCTCAACGGGCGGGGCCTCGCGCTCCACCGCACGCAGGTGGGGGACCGCTACGTGGTGGAGGCGATGCGCGAGCACGGTTTCAACCTCGGCGGCGAGCAGTCCGGCCACATCGTCATGACCGACCACGCCACCACCGGTGACGGGCTGGTGGCGGGGCTGCAATTCCTCGCGGCGATGGCGGCGAGCGGCAAGCCGGCGAGCGAGCTCGCCCATCGCTTCGACCGGGTGCCGCAGAAGCTCACCAACGTCCGCTACGCCGCCGGGCGGGCGCCCCTGGAGAACGCCGAGGTGCAGACCGACATCAAGGCCGCCGAGGAACGGCTGGGGGGAGTGGGACGGCTGCTGATCCGCAAGTCGGGGACCGAGCCGCTGATCCGGGTGATGGCGGAATGCGAGGACGAGGCACTTCTGGCCGAGATCGTGGACGGCCTGGCCGAGCGGATCGCGCGCGCCGCGGCGTAGCGCCACGGCGCGTCCGCGCCGCTCCCGGAGATCACGCTTGTGCGAGACCGGGGCCGGTGGTCCGGTCACTGTGGTTTACTCGTCGCGACGGGCGCTAGCTGTCCCAGACAGGTCGGTCTGTATCCGATCCCGTTGCGGTGACGAGGTCATGATGAGATCGGACGCAAGCCGTATTGCCTGGCTGGACGTCGCCCGGGGCGGCACGATCATCCTGGTCATCCTCTGGCATTCCTACATGGCGGCGCGGACGATCGGACCGGTCGATCCCCTCATCACGCGAGCGAATCACGGGTTCGAGTTCGGTGCGGATGCCGTTGTTCTTCTTCTGCTCGGGGATGCTCGCCCATTGGGGGCTCGACCGCGACTGGGGGCGCGTGCTCAGGGGCCGGGTCTGGGTGATGGTCTGGATCTACCTGGTCTGGAGCACGCTGACGATCGCGATCGGCCAAATCTATCCGATCATGCCGTGGACCGATCGGCCGCAGAGCTTCTCTACCTTCCTCTGGCTGAGCTACAGCAGCCAGTGGTTCATCTACGCCCTCGTCTGCGCCACTCTGTTCGCGCGCGCGGTCTTCTATCTGGGGGTCGTCTGGCAGATCGCGCTGACGCTTCTCGCGCAGGTGACGCTGCATCTCTGGTCGCCGGAGTTCGAGGGGCTGACGACGAATTTCGACCATCTCGTCTCCACCTTGGCGTCCCACGGGCTGCTGTTCTTCATGGCGGGGATATGGCTCGCGCGCTTCCTTCTGCCGCTGCTGGCGAACCGGCGGCACACCGTCTGGCTGTTCACGGTGGGATTCGTGCTGTGGATCGCGATCTACGCGACCCACGCAGCGACTCCGGTCAGCGTTCCCAGGGCGGTCCACGCGGCGCCCGGCGTCCTCGCGGGACTGGCGCTGGCCTCGCTTCTGTCGCTGGTGCCGGTGATCCGCGCGCCGATGCAGTGGGTGGGGAGGCGGACGCTGGAGATCTTCGTGTGCCATCAGTTCGTCGTCGGCCTGGCGACGCTGTTCTGCGAGCTCCATGGCGTGGGGCCGAGCGCGGCGTTCCTCGTCATCTCGGGCGTGACGGTCGCTTCGGCGATCTCCTTCGCCCGGATGACCGAGTCAGGACGGCCGCGGCTGCTCTACAGGCCGCCCACGTTCGGCCGGAAACGGCGCGGGAGCGCGGTGTCCTGAGCGGAGCGCCGCGCCGCGCCGGCGTTCCCGCCGGCGCGGCGCTGCCTCAGTTCTTCTCCCGGTCCACCATGCGGCCGGCGCTGATCCAGGGCATCATGGCGCGGAGCTTCTCGCCGACCTCCTCGATCTGGTGGGCGTCGTTCAGGCGGCGGGTTGCCTTGAAGCTCGGCTGGCCGACGCTGTTCTCGGTCATGAAGTCGCGGACGAACTTGCCGGTCTGGATGTCGGTGAGGATGGCCTTCATCCGCTTCTTGGTCTCGTCGTAGGGCAGGACGCGCGGGCCGGAGACGTATTCGCCGTATTCGGCGGTGTTGGAGATCGAGTAGTTCATGTTGGCGATGCCGCCCTCGTAGATCAGGTCGACGATCAGCTTCACCTCGTGCAGGCACTCGAAATAGGCCATCTCGGGCTCGTAGCCGGCCTCCACCAGCGTCTCGAACCCCATGCGGATCAGCTCCACGAGGCCGCCGCAGAGGACCGCCTGCTCGCCGAAGAGGTCGGTCTCGCATTCCTGGCGGAAATCGGTCTCGATGATGCCGGAGCGGCCGCCGCCGATCGCCGCGCAGTAGCTCAGCGCCAGCTCCTTGGCGGTGCCGGTGGCATCGGTCTGCACCGCCACGAGGCAGGGCACGCCGCCGCCCTTCTGGTACTCGCCGCGCACCGTGTGGCCGGGGCCCTTGGGCGCCATCATGACGACGTCGATGCCGGGCTTCGGCTCGATCAGGCCGAAATGGACGTTGAGACCGTGGGCGAAGGCGATGGCGGCGCCGTCCTTCAGGTGATCGTGGACATGGTCGCGGTAGACCTTGGCCTGCAGCTCGTCGGGCATGGTGAACATGATCAGGTCGCACCAGGCCGCGGCCTCCTCGATCCCCATGACCTGCAGGCCCTCGGCTTCCGCCTTCTTGGCGCTGGGCGAACCCTCGCGCAGCGCGATGGCGACGTTGCGGGCACCGGAATCGCGCAGGTTCAGGGCGTGGGCGTGGCCCTGGGAGCCGTAGCCCAGGATCGCCACCTTGCGGTCCTTGATCAGGTTGATGTCGCAGTCGCGGTCGTAGAACACGCGCATGGTATCTCTCCTCTCGACATTCGGTGGGCGGAAACTGGATCGGCGCGACCCGCCGCGAAAGCCATGATCCGCGTTGCGGGACGGGAGAAGGCGTGGGTAGTCATTCGCGAGCACCGGGCAAGGCGAGGAAATCATGCTGGACGACACGGACAGGCGGCTCCTGCGGCAGCTCCAGAACGATCCCGGCGCGACGCTGGCGGCGCTGGCGCGGCGGGCCGGCGTCACGGCGTCGCTGGCCGCGCGGCGCTTCGAGCGGATGCGGGAAGCGGGCGTCCTGAAGGGGCAGCGGGCGCGGATTGGATGGCGCGCGCTCGGCTACGAGGTGGAGGTCAGCTTGCGCTTCACCATCGAGAAGACCGATCCGCGCGCCTTCGACGCCTTCCTCGAAGCCGCGCGGGACGTGCCGGAGGTGGTGGAGATCCAGACCTTCCTCGGCCGGGTGGACGTGCGCCTGAGCCTGGTGGCGCGCGACCTCGCCGATTACCACCGGCTCTACCGGGAGCGCATCCTGACCCTGCCGCATATCGCCGAGATCGAGGCGCTGATGCAGGTGGCGGTGCTGAAGGCCGACGAGCGGCTGCCGCTGTGACCGCGGTGGACGAGACCGATCGGGCGATCCTGCGCCTGCTGGACGAGGATGCGGGCCTCGGCGCGGCGGCGGTGGGCCAGCGGCTCGGCCTGTCGCAGCCGGCAGCCTGGCGGCGCATCCGGCGACTCGAGGAGAGTGGCGCGATCGCCGGGCGGCGGCTCGTCCTCGATCTCGGCGCGCTGGGCTTCGGGGTGACGGTGTTCCTCGGCGTGAAGCTCGCGGCGCGGGGGCGGGTGGCCCTCGACGATTTCGAGCGGGCGATCACCGCCATCCCGGAGGTGCAGACGGTGGAGCACGTGCTCGGCCTCTACGATTACCGGCTCAGGATCGTCGCCCGCGATCTCGCCGATTTCGAGCGGGTGCTCCGGCGTCGCATCCTGACGCTGCCGGGGGTCGGCAACGTGGAGGCCAACGTGCTCCTGAGCGAGGAGCGCCGGCCGGGACCGATCTGAGCCGGGGCCGCTGCTCTAGCCGCCCATGCCGAGCCCCATGGCGCGGCGGCGGAGCGGTGCGATGTCGTGCACGGCCTTGAGGCCGGTGCGGCGGAGAAGTTGCAGGGGGCCGTCGCCGGCGCTGCAGAGGCGGTTGTAGGCGTCGATCGCCGCGGCGCGGCCGCGCATGTCGCGCTCCCGCCGGCGCGCATAGGCGGCGAGGCCGGCGGATGCGCCGGGATCGGCCGGGTCGATGGCTTCGGCCAGAGCGCGGATATCGGCGATGGAGGTGTTGAGACCCTGCGCCCCGATCGGTGGCAGGACATGCGCCGCCTCCGCCACGAGCGCGGTGCGCTTCGCCGCAAGCCGCGCGGCGGTCTGCGTGACGATGGGCCAGAGGCGGAGCGGCGTGACCCGCGTCATGGGCCCGAGGACGTGGAGCGCGCGCGTGGTGAGCGCGGCGTCGAATGCCTCCGCGCCGGCGCGCATCAGTTCCATCGCGCGCGCGCCCTCCGCCATCCAGACGATGGAGGAGGCGGGGTGGCCTTGGTGGTCGGCGAGGGGCACGGTCACGAAGGCGCCGCCGGAATTGTAAATCTCGGTGGAGACGCCGTGATGCGGCTCGGCATGGGTGCAGGCAAAGGCGAGGGCCTTCTGGCCGTAGCGGTGGGTGCGCACGCCGATGCCGGCCGCCTCGCGCACGGGGGAGGCGCGGCCGTCGGCGCCGACCACGAGCTTCGCCGCGATCCGGGATCCGTCGGTCAGGGTGACGAGGGCGCGGTCGTCGCGCATCAGCATGTCGGAGAACCCGGTGCCGAGAAGCAGATCGACGCGCTCCGCCCGGTCGAGCGTGTCCGCCAGGCTCCTGCGGGCGCGCCAGTTCATGACGTTCCAGCCGAAGGATCCGAGGCCGAGATCGGCGGGGGTGAAGGTGCGGGTGGCGGTCTGGCGCGGTGGCCAGCCGCTGGAATCCATGACCCGGAGCGCGGCGAGGGCGGCGGCGTCGGGGGCGAGCGTGTCCCAGAGGCCGGCCTCCTCGAGAAGCGCGACGGAGGGAGCGAGATAGGCCGTGGTCCGCAGGTCGGAGCCGTCCGCGTCGCGGTCCTCCGGCGGCGGGGCGGGATCGCAGATCGTCACCCTGTGGCCCCGGCGCGCCAGCAGCGCGGCGAGAATCATGCCGGCGATGCCGGCGCCCGAGACGAGAATGTCGGTATCCGCCATGGCAGGCGACCTAGGCGGGCGCGGCCGGGGGAAAAGACGAAGGCGGCCGGATGCGACAGAAAGGCCTCCCGCGGAGCGCGGCGCTCCGTTGGGCCGGTTGGCGGGGGCGAGTGGGGCGCTCTATGCTGGATCGTCCGACGGGAGGAGAACCATGGCCGAGCAGAGACCGGCGCGGGACGCCTACACCCTCATTCTGGAGGCCATAGACCGCGGTACCTACCGGCCGGGAGACCGGCTCGTGGAGAACGAGCTGGCCGAGCGGTTCGGCGTCTCGCGGACGCCGATCCGGGAGGCGCTGCAGCGGCTCGAGACGCAGTCGCTCCTCAGGCGGGACGGGCGCAGCCTGATCGTCGCCTCCCTCGACCACAACCAGATGGCGGAGCTCTACGTGGTCCGCACCGAGCTCGAGGGGCTCGCCGCCGATCTCGCCGCCCGCCACGCCACGGCGGAGGAGCTGAGCGTGCTGCGGCAGATGGTGGAGGAGGACCGGGGGGCGCTCGACGATCTGCAGACGCTGAGCCGGTCGAACCGGCGCTTCCACAAGCAGATCCACCTGGCCTCCCACAACATGTTTCTGGTGCAGCAGCTCGACCTGGTGCACCGCTCGATGGCGCTCCTCGCGACGACGACACTGGCGGTGGGCGGTCGCGGGCGGGACGCGCTGGCAGAGCACGAGCGCATCGTCGCGGCGCTCGAGGCGCGGGATGCCGCGCGCGCCCGGGCGGCGCTGTCGCGGCACATCTCCAAGGCCTACGAGACGCGGCTGCGCCACGATTCGGGGTGGGGGGCGGAGGGCTAGCCGTCCGGTTCGGTGACCGCGTGGGCGGTCTTGTCCCAGAAGAACGGCTTGCGGACCAGCTCCACGAGCGCCTTGGCGACCGACAGCGTGGCCAGCGGCTGGTAGAGATGCATCGCCGGCAGCCAGCCGATCAGGTCGGTCCGGCCCTGCCGGGCGAGGGCGATGGCGCCCGCGGCGGTGTTGACGATGAGGATCGCGAGGAAGCCCACCGCCAGGGCGAAGCGCGCCACCGGCGTCGTCAGCCCGACGAAGGGATGGCCGACGCCGAGAAGGATCAGCCAGAACGACCACATGACGGGCGCGAGAAGGGCGCTCGCGAGGCTGCCGAGGAACAGCACCTGCAGGCCGAGGAAGGCCCAGGGGCCGAGGTCGCGCAGGAGGGCGAAGGGGTTGCGCATGTGGCTCGCCCAGGTGATCGCGTAGCCCTTCTGCCAGCGGGAGCGCTGCCGGATCCAGGCGACGGGCCGCGCCGTGGCCTCTTCCGTAGTGACGCTGTCGATCAGGTCGGTGACGTAGCCGGCGCGGGCGAGGCGCACGCCCAGATCGGCATCCTCGGTCACGTTGTGGGCGTCCCAGGCCCCGACCGTCTCGATCGCCTCGCGACGGAAGAATACGGTGGTGCCGCCGAGCGGGACCGGCCAGCCGAAGCGGCGCAGGGCGGGCAGGACGATCCAGAACCAGGTCGCGTAGTCGATCGCGAAGCAGCGCGTGATCCAGCTCCACTTGGCGTTGTAGAAGCTCAGGCGGCCCTGGAGGCAGGCGACGTCGGGGCGCGACCGCGCGAAGCGGTCGACCACTTCCCGGATCTGTCTTGGATGGGGCGCGTCCTCGGCGTCGTAGACGCCGATGATGGAGCCGCGGCAGAAGTCCAGCCCCACGTTCATGGCGCGGGGCTTGGTCCTGATCCGGCCGGGCCCGACGCGGATCGTCCGCACCCAGGGGGGCAGCCTGGTCTGCGCGATCGCCTCCCTGGTGATCCGATCGTCGGATTCGGTGATCAGGATCACGTCGAGACATTCCCTCGGATAATCGATCCGCGCCAGCCGCTCGAGAAGCGCACCCGCGATCTCGGCCTCCCGGTGCAGGGGCAGGAGCAGCGAGACCTTCGGGAGCCGCGCCAGGGTCGGGAGGGAGGCGCTTCGGGGGGCCGCCTTCTTCAGGGACGCCACGACGAGGGCGGCCGTCAGGACGAGGCTGTTCGTGAAGATGACGAGGAACGACAGGATGCAGAGCAGTTCGACCGTCCCGGCGGGGTCGAGCGACGTGCAGGCGAGGATCGCCGCGAGGACGGCCGCGATCAGCCAGCGCATCTTCCGCCCCGGCAGGCTGCGGCAGCTCTGCGGGCCGGGGCAGCGCGTCTCGGCGAGCGCGGCGAGCGGCCGGGCAGCGATTCGCTGGATGGTCCGGTCGATACAGGTCTCCGGCGCGACGACCAGGGCCACGGGGCCGAGGACCGGCTCGATCTCGGCACGCAGGGATTCGAACTTCTCCGGCCGGGAGATGGCGACGGGCCTGCAGGCGCCGGCCGATTGCAGCGGGACGATCTGGCGTCTGGCGCAGAAGGCCGGGCCGAGGCGCTGCAGCGCGACCGGATCGGCGGGCCGGTCGGTCAGGTCGGTGAAGTCCGCCTTCCAGGCCCCGGCGAGCGTGCGGAAGAACGCCTCCTCGGAGACCAGCCCGTTGCGGATCAGGACATCGCCGAGGGAAACCGAGTGGCGGCGTTCGCGGGAGGCGGCCCAGGCGAGCGACCCGGCCGACACGCCCTCGTCGCGGCGGAGCGCGGCGATCAGCGCCTCCGCGGCATTCGTGGCCGCCGCCGGCCGGGAGAATTGGAACCGACCCTCCGGGATCAGCATCGCATGGGACTCGATCGCAGCATGGCTCCGAGACACACCCGGGCCGGTTAACGGCGGGTTAACCGGCGCGCCCCGGTCACGCGGCGTCGGATATCGCCTGCGCGAAGCGCTCGAAGAGGTAGAAGCTGTCCTGCGGGCCGGGACTGGCTTCGGGATGGTGCTGCACGCCCCAGACGGGGCGGTCGGCGACTCGGATGCCGCAATTCGAGCCGTCGAAGAGGGAGATGTGGGTCTCCTCCACGCCCTTCGGGAGCGTCTGGCTGTTCACTGTGAAGCCGTGATTCATCGAGGTGATCTCGACCTTGCCGGTGGCCAGTTCCTTCACCGGATGATTCGCCCCGTGATGGCCGTGGCTCATCTTCTGGGTCTCGGCGCCGAGGGCGAGGCCGAGAAGCTGGTGGCCGAGGCAGATGCCGAAGATCGGCATGTCGGAGCGCCGCATGGTCTCCTGCAGCATCGGCACCGCGTACTTGCCGGTGGCGGCCGGATCGCCCGGCCCGTTCGACAGGAACAGGCCCGCGGGCTCTTGCGCCAGGACGTCGTCGGCGGTTGCGGTGGCCGGAAGTACCGTCACGTCGCAGCCGGCGCTGACGAGGCAGCGCAGGATGTTGCGCTTGGCCCCGTAATCGATGGCCACGACCCGGTGGCCCGGCGTGTCCCGCTCCAGGAAACCCTGCTGCCAGTCCCAGCGCATCTGACCCCAGCGATAGGATTGCAGGCAGGAGACGTCGCGCGCGAGGTCGAGCCCGACGAGGCCCGGAAACTTCCGCGCGGCGGCGACCAGCGCGGCGATGTCGAACTTGCCCTCGGGGTCGTGGGCGAGGGCGACATGGGGCGCGCCCTGCTGGCGGATGGCGCGCGTCAGGCGGCGGGTGTCGATGCCGCCGATGCCGATCTTGCCGTGGCGCCGGAGCCAGTCGCCCAGCTCCTCCGCCGCGCGCCAGTTGGAGGCGGCCGTCGGGTCCCACTTGACGACCATGCCCTCGGCGAAGGGCGCGGCGGTCTCGTCGTCCTCGGGGGTGGTGCCGGTATTGCCGATATGGGGGAAGGTGAAGGTGACGATCTGCCCGGCATAGGAGGGATCGGTCATGATCTCCTGATAGCCGGTCATCGACGTGTTGAAGCACAGTTCCGCCGTGGCCAGGCCGCTTGCGCCGAAGCCGCGGCCGTGGAAGATCGTCCCGTCCGCGAGGGCGAGGCAGGCGGTCGGCGGCGTGCGGGCCATCGGCGGGTCTCTCCGGGTCTGGACGATCGCGCGAGAGGTATGGGGCGGGCCCTACGCGGTCAAGTGCACCTTGCCGTCGCCGCCGAGGCGCCTAGGCTGCGCGCCGGCGACTGCCCGGGATGGAGGCACTCATGAACCTGCGCGAACGTATCAACGCCGCCCTGAAGACCGCGATGAAGGAGAGGCAGGCGGAGCGCCTCTCAACCCTGCGGCTCATCAACGCGGCGATCAAGGACCGCGACATCGCGGCCCGCACCTCGGAGGACGGCCCGGACAGGGTGACCGACGAGCACGTGCGCCGAGATCCTCGGCCGGATGGTGAAGCAGCGGCAGGAGAGCGTTCGCGCCTACGAGGAGGGCGGCCGGCTGGAGCTCGCCGAGAGCGAGCGCGCGGAGATGACCGTGATCGAGGAATTCCTGCCCCGGCAACTCACCGGCGAGGAAATCGATCTGGCCGTGGACGAGGCCGTCGCCTCCACCGAGGCCAGCTCGATCCGCGACATGGGCCGGGTCATGGGCCAGCTGAAGGCGCGCTACGCCGGCCAGATGGATTTCGGCGTGGTGGGGCCGAAGGTGAAGGCGCGGCTCTCCTGACGCGCCGCTACGCCATGGCGAGGGGGTATTGCGCCGGCTGGCCGTGAGGCGGGCGCCGCGTTCGGGCGGCGTCAGCATTCGCGCGGCACCGTCGATCCGTAAAATTTTATCCGAAGGATCGCGGCATGTTGAGCTACTGGCTGTACGTCTCCGAAGCGCTGAGCCCGGCGCGGTCCGTGGAGGACGTGCTTCTCTACTTCCAGTCCTGCAACCGGAACCCCGTGCGGGGGATCACCGGCTACCTGCACCGCTCCTCCACCCATTACGCGGAATACGTCGAGGGGCCGGTCGACATGATGGGGCTTCTAGAAGAGAGGATTCTTGCCGACGAGCGCCACACGGCGATCCGCACCCTGGCCGCCGGCCCGATCGGATCACGGCTCTTCTCCGGGTGGGACATGGGCTTCGGCTACCGCGAGATCACGGCGTTCGAGGATTTCCAGCACCTGCGGGGTCGGGCCGAATCGCTCTCCTCGGTGTCTGCGGAGGAGCTTCTCGAGTTCATGCTCGCCGTCGCCCCGACGGCTGCGGAGGCGGCCCGGGTGGAGCCGAACGTCCCGGCGGAATCCCTACCTGGGGGAAGGGCGTGCCCATGTCGGGCTGCCGGCGCGGCGCGATGTCGGGGAGACGGCGGCGACGGTCCCCGCCGCGGAGCCCGCGGGCGAAGGCTGACGGCCCACCGTGCCGGGCCGGGACGCGAGCCTCAGGCGGGCAGGCGCTTCAGCAGCCGGTCGAGATCGCCGTAGAGGGCCTCGCGCTCCTCGGGGCTGAGAAAGGCGCCGAGTTCCACCTCCCGGTTGCCGCCGCGGAGCGTGATGTAGTTCCGCACGGGACCCTTGTCGGCGTGCAGGAACAGGCGCACCCAGTGAGGATTGGCCTCCCAGGACTGGTCCGGACCGCGGGGATTGTGGCGCACGAGCGACATCCGGTCCGACCACAGGGTCAGCTCCTCGACCACGTCCCCGTCGCGGTAGTTGCGCATGACGAGCGCGTAGAGGAGCGCTACCGCCCCCATCACGAAGGGCAGGAGGCCCCAGAAGACCGGCGTGCCGAGGAGCGGGATCGTCGGGATCAGGATCATGCAGAAGGTGAACCCGATCAGCCATGCGAAGCCGGTGAGCGGCAGGGAGCGGTGCGGCCAGATCCGCGCGGCGGCAAAGGGGCGTCCCCGCCCATGCGAGAAGGCCCCGGCCAGTGCCGGGGCCTCCTCCGTGACCTTCTGCCATTCGACGGGCATCGCTGCACTCAGTGCAGGTGGGGACGGTCCCATTGCTCCCGCGTCGGCAGCGTCTCGAAAGTGTGCTCAGGCGGCGGCGAGGGCAGCGTCCATTCCAGGGTGTCGGCCCATTCGTTCCAGGGATTTGCCGGCGCGGTGCGGGGCACCTTGAACAGCACCCAGAAGACCGCGCCGATGAAGAACAGGAACGAGGCGAAGCTGATGAAGGCGCCCCAGGACGAGACGTGGTGCCAGAGCGCGAACGCGTCAGGATAGTCGATGTAGCGCCGCGGCATGCCCTGACGGCCGAGGAAGTGCTGCGGGAAGAAGGTCAGGTTCGAGCCGATGAACATCGCCCAGAAATGTGTCTTGCCGATCCATTCGGGGATCATCTTGCCGGTGAGCTTGGGGAAGTAGAAGTAGATGCCCGCGAAGATGGCGAAGACGGCCCCCAGGCTCATCACGTAGTGGAAGTGTGCGACGACGTAGTAGGTGTCGTGGTAGGCGCGGTCGATCGCCGCCTGGCTCAGGACGATACCGGTGACGCCGCCCATGGTGAAGAGCGTCAGGAAGCCGAAGCGCCCAGAGCATCGGCGTCTTCAATTCCACCGAGCCGCCCCACATGGTCGCGATCCACGAGAAGATCTTGATGCCGGTGGGCACCGCGATGACCATCGTGGCGAGCATGAAGTAGCTCTGCTGGGTGAGCGACATGCCGACCGTGTACATGTGGTGCGCCCAGACGACGAAGCCCAGCACGCCGATGGCGATCAGCGCCCAGACCATCGGTAGGTAGCCGAAGATCGGCTTTCTGGAGAAGGTGGAGATGACGTGGCTGATGATGCCGAAGCCCGGCATGATGACGATGTAGACCTCCGGGTGCCCGAAGAACCAAAGGATATGCTGGTAGAGGACCGGGTCGCCGCCGCCCGACGGGTCGAAGAAGGTGGTGCCGAAGTTGCGGTCGGTCAGGAGCATGGTGATCGCGCCCGCGAGGACCGGCAGCGAGAGCAGGATCAGCCAGGCGGTGACGAAGATCGACCAGGAGAAGAGCGGCACCTTGAAGAGCTTCATGCCCGGCGCGCGCATGTTCAGGAAGGTGGTGATCATGTTGATCGCGCCGAGGATCGATGAGGCGCCGGAGACGTGCACCGCGAAGATCGCCAGGTCGGTCGAGAAGCCGCCCTCGCTGGTGGAGAGTGGCGGGTAGAGCACCCAGCCGATCCCCGATCCGGGCTGGCCGTTGCCGCCCGGCGCGAAGACCGACGAGATGGCGAGCGTCGAGCCGGCGACGAACAGCCAGTAGGACAGGTTGTTGAGCCGCGGGAACGCCATGTCGGGCGCGCCGATCTGCAGCGGCATGAGGTAGTTGCCGAAGCCGCCGAAGAGCGCCGGGATGACCACGAAGAACATCATCAGGATGCCGTGGCCGGTGATCAGCACGTTCCACAGATGGCCGTTCGGGGTGCAGTTCTCGGTCGATGTCGGGAAGAGCCGCGCGCCCTCGAGGCACATGAACTGGACGCCCGGCGCCATCAGCTCCATCCGCATGTAGACCGTGAAGGCGACGGAGATGAAGCCCACGAAGCCCGCGGTGAAGAGATAGAGGATGCCGATATCCTTGTGGTTCGTCGACATGAACCAGCGGGTGAAGAATCCCCTCCGGTCCTCGTGTCCGTCATGGCCGTGGACGGCTGCGTCAGCCATGTCGTGCCTCCTGGGTTCCCGTTGCGCGCAACGGCGTGCGGGGTCGGCCCGCATGCCTCGCACGCGCTTTTAGGCCGCGACGCTGCGACCCGCAATGATACTATTTGGCGCGCCGGCGGCCGGATCGTCCGGCGGCGGAGCGGAACGCGGCAGGGGAGGACCGCCTTGAGCGGGGAAATGGCGCATCGGACCGGAGGAGTGGGGCATGCACGATCAGGGACCGGGAATGATTCCCTTGGGAGAGATGAACTGGAAGGCGATGGCGGCGATGGGCCTCGTGCTGCTCGTCGGCGGCGTCGCGTCGCTGCTCAATCCCTTCGTGACCTCGCTGGCGGTGACGGCCGTCGCCGCGACCGCCTTCCTGATCGCGGGCGCAGTGCAGCTCTGGCTCGCGATCCGGGGGCAGGACGGGTCCTCGGGCGGGCGGCTCGCGGCGGGCGCGATGGGGGCGCTGATGGTGGTGCTGGCGCTCTCGCTCTGGCTCCAGCCGCTCGCCGGCCTCCTGACCCTGACCCTGATGACCGCGATCTTCTTCCTGGCGATCGGGGCGCTCAGGGTCTGGATGGCGATGCGGATGCGGCACCGCTCGCGCTGGCCCTGGGTCGCGCTTTCCGGGGCGATGTCGATCTTGCTGGGACTGGTCATCGTCGCCGCGCTGCCCAATGCGGCACTGACGACGCTCGGTCTGCTGCTGGGGATCGAGCTCGTCGTGTCGGGGGCGGCGGCCATCGTGCTCGGCGTCGCGGCCCGCACCGCTTGAGGTGCCGATCCGTCCGCCGCCGATCTGCGGGAGGCCGGCGGTGAGGGGCGCGGTCTGGCCGGTCGCGCGGCCGGGCATGGCGGTCGGGTTGCTCGGCGGATCCTTCGACCCGGCGCATTCGGGCCACGTGGCGATCACCCGCGCGGCGCTCGCGCGGTTCGGGCTCGACCGGGTCTGGTGGCTCGTCAGCCCGGCGAACCCGCTGAAGCCCGACGCGCCCGCCGCGCTCCGGCGGCGACTGGCGGAGGCGGGGCGGATCATGCGGCATCCGCGGGTGGAGGTCACCGGCATCGAGTTGCGGCTCGGCACGCGCTTCACCGCCGATACCGTCGCGACACTTCGCCGGCGCTATCCGGGGGTCCGGTTCGTCTGGCTGATGGGTTCGGACAATCTCGCGGGCTTCCACCGCTGGGACCGCTGGCGCGAGATCGCGGCCGAGGTTCCGCTGGGTGTCCTCGCCCGGCCGGACCATCGGTTGAGCGGGCTGGCCTCCCCGGCGGCGCGCATCCTGCGGCACCGGCAGGTGGCGCCCGCGCGGCTCTCCCGAAGCGATCCGCCGGCCTGGTCCTTCGCCTCGATCCCGCTCCGGGAGGAAAGCTCCTCCCGGTTGCGGCGCGAGGGACGTTGGCAACAGTGACGTGATCTTCGCGAGCCCGCCAGGTCATTGAAGATTGAACCTGCTTCTGGCTAAGGCGAGACAATCGGAAAAAAAGGGGCGATATGCGCCTGACGCGACGCGACATTCTGGCCGGTCTGGCTGCCACGGCAGGCAGCGCGACCGCGGCCGCGCCGGTCCGGTCGCCGCGGCCGCCCGAACGCGGCGCCGATCCGGCAACGCGCGCCGGTCCGCCGGGCGACGCGCTCGTCGGTCGCTCCGGGCTGAGCGGCGAGGTCGCCTGGGCCGTGGCCGACGCCCGCACGGGCGAGATCCTCGACGCACGGCAGCCGCGTCTGCCGCTGCCTCCCGCGAGCACGGCGAAGACCCTGACCTCTCTCTACGCGCTCGACCGGCTCGGGCCGGACCACCGCTTCAAGACGCGGCTCGTGGCCGCCGGACCGATCGTCGACGGGAGAATCGAGGGGGATCTGATCCTCGCGGGCGGCGGGGACCCGGTGCTCGACACGATCGGCCTCATGGAGATGGCGGCGTCCCTCAAGGCGGCCGGTGTGCGGGAGATCGGCGGTAACCTGAAGGTCTGGATCGACGCGCTGCCCCGGCTCTACGAGATCGACGGCGAGCAGCCCGATCACGTGAGCTACAACCCGGCGATCTGCGGGCTGAACCTGAACTTCAACCGGGTCCATTTCGGCTGGGCCCGGAGGGCAAGGAGTACCAGGTGACGATGGATGCCCGCGCCGGGCGCTACGTTCCGGGCGTGGAGGTGTCGCGGATGCGCGTCGTCGACCGCGCCTCGCCGGTCTACACCTACGACGATCTCGGCGCGCAGGACGAGTGGACCGTGGCGCGGTCCATGCTCGGTCCGGAGGGGGCGCGCTGGCTGCCGGTGCGCCATCCGGGACTCTATGCGGGCGAGGTGTTCCAGGTGCTCGCACGGTCCCAGGGGATCATGAGCCGGGGGCCGGTCTCGGTGGCCGACAGCGACGCCGGCGAGGTCCTGCATGTCCGCGAGAGCGACCGGCTCGAGCCGATCCTGCACGACATGCTGAAATATTCGACCAATCTCACCGCCGAGGTGACCGGGCTCGGAGCCACCCTTGCGGCCGGCCCCCGGGTCGAGACGCTCGCGGCCTCGGCCGAGAGGATGTCGGACTGGCTGGGGTCGAGCCTCGGTCTCGAAGGAACCCGTCTCGAGGACCATTCCGGGCTCGGCGACGACAGCCGCGTGACCGCCGCCGACATGGTGACGGCGATGCTCGCCAGCCAGGATCAGGGCCGGCTCCGGCCGCTCCTGAAATCCTTCTATCTCGACGACCGGCGTTTCGACGTCGCCGCGAAGACGGGGACGCTGAACTTCGTCAGCGCGCTGACCGGGTTCGTCGCCGGCCCGAAGGATCGCCCGCTCGCCTTCGCGATCCTCTGCGGCGACATTCCAAAGCGCGACGCCCTGCCGATGGAGTTGCGGGAGCGCCCCCCGGGCGGCCGCCGCTGGAACGGCGCCGCGAAATGGCTGCAGCGGGAATTGCTGGAGCGTTGGGGCGCGCTCTACACCGCCTGATCAGAGCGTCATGTGGCGCGCCCGCGCGCCGCGTTCGATGGCCGCCGCGTTGAGGCGGGGGATTTCGAGTTCCCAGCGGATCTCCTCGAGGAGGCGGATCTCCACGTCGCCGAGCTGGCCGTCGGCGGCGGCGACGTCGCAGGCGAGCGCATAGGCGGTCTCGAAGAGCGTTTCGGGGAGATTTTCCCGGATCAGGCCGAGGAGCGCGTCGAGGCCGTCCTCTTCGGAATAGAGGTCGAAGACGATCTCGGCCACCGTCGCGATGCGGTCCTGGTCGAAATCCGCGAAGACCGGCAGGTGGTTCACGATGCGTTCTATCGTCACGAGTTCGCTCGTGCGCAGGTTCTCGTCGGAGGCGGAGACGGCGATCATGGTCGCCACCAGGCAATCCTGCGCCGTCATGGAGTGAGAATATCCGAGCATGTCGCACCGCATCCTGCCTGAGCCCCCGCGGTCATGTTAATTGACGCCGCAGCGTCGCGGCAATAGGCAGGCGCGGCCCACGAGAGACCGGCAGGAGAAGGACGATGTGCGATCTGCGCGATGCCGCGACGGCGTCGAAGGCCTGGCCGTTCGAGGAGGCGCGCCGGCTCGTCAAGCGCTTCGAGGCGGCGCCGCCGGAGAAGGGCTATGCACTCTTCGAGACCGGCTACGGTCCCTCCGGCCTGCCCCATATCGGCACCTTCGGGGAGGTGGCACGCACAACGATTGTGCGCCGCGCCTTCGGCATCCTGTCGGATCTGCCCACGAGGCTCCTCTGCTTCTCGGACGACATGGACGGTCTCCGGAAGGTGCCGGGCAACGTCCCGAACCGGGAGGTCGTGGAAGAGGATCTGCACCTGCCGCTGACCCGCGTGCGGGACCCGTTCGGCTCGCATGAAAGCTTCGGCGCGCACAACAACGCCCGGCTCCGCGCCTTCCTCGATTCCTTCGGCTTCGACTACGAATTCGCGTCCTCGACCGAGTATTACAGGTCCGGCCGGTTCGACGCGGCGCTCCTGCGGGCGCTCGAACGCTACGACGAGATCATGGAGATCATGCTGCCGACGCTCGGGGTAGAGCGTCGCGCGACCTATTCGCCGTTCCTACCGATCAGTCCGAAGACCGGCCGGGTCCTGCAGGTGCCGACGCTGGAGCGTGATCCGGAGCGAGGCACCATCGTCTACGAGGAGCCGGACGGCGAGCGGGTCGAGATCCCGGTCACCGGCGGCAACGTGAAGATGCAGTGGAAGCCCGACTGGGCGATGCGCTGGTACGCCCTCGACGTTGACTACGAGATGTCGGGCAAGGACCTCATCGACTCGGTGACGCAGGCGCGGCGCATCTGCCGCGCCTTGGGCGCGCCGGGCCCCGAGACGCTGACCTACGAGCTCTTCAACGACGAGAACGGCCAGAAGATCTCCAAGTCCAAGGGCAACGGCCTCTCGATGGAGGACTGGCTGAGCTACGCCGCCCCCGAGAGCCTCGCCTATTTCATGTACCAGAAGCCGAAGACCGCGAAGCGGCTGCATTTCGACGTGATCCCGAAGGCGGTGGACGAGTACCACCAGCAGCTTCGCGCCTATCCCGAGCAGGACACGGCGAAGCGTCTGGCGAACCCGGTCTTTCACATCCACGGCGCCGAGGTGCCCGGATCCGACATGGTGGTCTCCTTCGCCATGCTGCTGAACCTCGCGAGCGTCTCGGGGACGGAGGAGCAGGAGACACTCTGGGGCTTCATCCGCCGCTACGCGCCCGGGGCGACGCCGGAGAGCCATCCGCAACTCGACCGGGCCGCGGGCTTCGCCGTGCGCTACTACAACGATTTCGTGCGACCGCAGAAGCGGTTCCGTGCCCCGGACGAGACGGAGCGCGCCGCGATCGCGGATCTGCGCGAAAAACTCGCGGCCTGGGACGAGGGGCAGGACGCGGAGGTGCTGCAATCGATGGTCTTCGCGGTGGGCAAGGACCACGGGTTCGAGCCGCTCCGCGACTGGTTCCGGGCACTCTACGAGGTGCTCCTGGGGCAGAGCCAGGGGCCGCGCTTCGGCGGATTCGTGGCGCTTTACGGCGTAACGGAGACGGTGGCACTGATCGACCGGGCGCTCGCGGGCAATCTCGCGACCGAACGGGCCTGACCGCGGTCGGGTCTCGTCCGAGGGAGCGGGCGGCCTAGCTTCCTGCCGCAGGAGGCCGCCCATGAGACTTGCCGCAGGTATCTTCGTCGCCGCCGTCGCCGCCGTTCCGGGGCATGCCCAGGACGCCGCGATCGAGGGGGTCATCTCCTCCCAGATCGAGGCGTTCCGCCACGACGACTTATACCCACGCGCTCAACCGATGACTTTGTTGATCCACGGGTAGAGGCAGAGAGATCGGATGCGGTCGGCCTCGTCGGCGATGGCGTTCCAGGCGACGCAGCAGGCATCGACGATGGCGTCGTAGCCTTCGAGGACGCGCAGGGAGAGGAAGCGCTCCCTCAGATAGAGCCAGACTCGCTCCATCGGATCGAGCTGGGGCGAATAGGGTGGGAGCTGGACGAGGGTGATGTTCCGCGGGACCGCGAGCGCCTTGGCGCCATGCCAGCCGGCCCCGTCGAGGACCATGACGGCGTGCTCACCCTCGGCCAGGGTTGCGGCGAAGCGGTCGAGGAAGATCTGCATCGTGTCGGTATTGACCGCGGGCAGGACCAGCGCGAAGGCGGCCTCGCCGCCGGGCCGGGCGGCGCCAAGGAGGGAGGCCCATTCGTGGCGCTGGTCCTGAACTCCAGGCGGGCGCTTGCCGCGCGCCCACCAGCGATGACAGAGCCGCCCCTTCTGGCCGACGCGCATCTCGTCCTGGAACCGGAGGGTCAGCCGCTTGCCGGGATGGGCCTCGGCGGCGGCCGCCAGCGCCGACCTGAGCCCCCTTCTCCGAAGCGGTGCTGCGCCTGCGCGTCGGTCTTCGGATGGGTCGGCCGGGTCTTCTGCCGTGAGAAGCCCTCACGCCTCAGGATGCGCGACAGGCTCTGCGGCGGCAGGCGCTTGTCGAAGCGATCCTCGATCCAGCGGCAGAGGTCCGGCAGCGTCCAGCTGCTCACGCCGTCGGTCTCGGGATCGGGGCCGCAAAAGAGGCGCGCCGACAGCAGCGCCCGCTCGGCTTCCGTCAGCGCGGGCGGGCGGCCCGGGCCCGGACGGTCGTGGAGACCGTCGATCCCTCCGGCGTTGCAGCGCACGACCGCGTCGCGCAGCGCCTGCCGGTCCATCCCGGCGGCGCGGGCCGCGGCCGCCCGGCTCATGCCCTCCAACGCGGTCGCGATCGCCAGCATCCGAAGCGCCGCGCGGGTCTTCTTCTCCCGCGCGGCAACTGCCCGCAGCTCCGCCGCGGTCATGTCGTCCTGATCTCGAGCGCTCGTCCCATCCCAACCTCATGATCCGTCTTCCAGAAGGGAATCACGGATCACGAAGGCTCGGAAGCCCCCGCAGAGCCAGGCGTTTCGCGCGGCGGTATAAGCGGCCGCCTTCGGCTTCGCCTCGCCCGGCATCTGGAGCCTGTTCGGGACGCCGGAGAGGTTCGGGGAGATGGTCCGGCAGGACTATCCGATGGTCCACCGCCCGGCGGACGCGACCTTCCTGGACCTCGCGACCGGCGACGGGACAGCGCGGCAGAGGCCCTGGTCCGCGATCGCGCCGGCGCCTACCACACGCTCGAATACGAGATGGTCGACGGCCCGGAGGGCTGGAAGATCGGCGGCGTGCGGCTCCTTCCCTCGGGCGCGGTCGGCGCGTGACGGCACCGGACGTCGCTGCAACGCAAACACAAGGGAGCTCTTTCTAGCCTGTGCCTCGGCCGAACAGGGGGGGGCGCAGGGAATGCACGACCGCATCTTCGACCGGGCTTCGGCGGCGGTCGACGTAAGGACGTTCGGGGCGATCGGGGACGGGGTCGCGGATGACAGCGCCGCCTTCGATCGGGCGGCGGCCGCGGCGGGCCCCGCGGGGATCGTGGTGCCGGAGGGCACCTTCCGGCTGGCGCGGGATCTGGTGCTCGAGGTGCCCGTCCGCTTCCTCGGCAGGATCAGCCAGCCGGCGGGCCGGCATGCCGTCTTCCTGCGGAACCTCGACCATTCGAGCTATCGCGCGGCGTTCGGGGACAGAGAGGCGCTCGACCGTGCGCTCCGTGCGCTCTTCGCCGTCCAGGGGCCGGCCGTTCTCGATCTCGAGGGCCGGACCGTGGTGCTCTCGCGGCCGCTGGACTTCGCGCGCCTGGGCGGGACGCTGCGGGGCTCCGGCCGCAAGGGTATCCGGAACGGCACCTTCGCCGTGGCGCCGGGTCCCGCCTGGGAGGGCGAGACGATCCGGTCGCGCGCCCGCTTCGACCCGACCGACCCCTGCGAGCTGCGCGACGTGGCGCCGGGCGCGCGGATCGCCCCGGGCGCCCTCGTCACCGGACCCGGTCTCGGCCGCGCCGTCCATGTCCGCGAGCCGGAGACGGAGGGGCGGACCGCTCGTCTCTCCCTGCCGGGATGGGGCGATGCCGAGACCGGGCGATACGAATTCCGGCGCCTCCGCTTTGCGCTCGACTTCTCGGGCCTGGGTGAGCTCGGCGATTTCCTCCTCGAGGACGTCCGGCTCGACCTGCGCGGCGCGGCGGCCGGGATCCTCCTGCCGGAGCGGCACCGCAGTTTCCGCGGCATCCGTCTCGTGGTCGATGCGCCCGCGGGTCAGGGATTGTCCGGTCTCGGGCGGCTGACCTCCGGTCTCGAGCTCGACCAGTGCCGCTTCGAGGCCGTCGGCGCGCAGGATGTCGGGATGGCGAGCGCGGGAGCCTCCGTGCGGCTCCGCGGATGCGTCTTCGAGGGGTTCGCGATCGCGGCGGTCCTGAGCGGACGGAGCAACCTCGTCTCGGGATGCCGCTTCGTCGGGGGCGGCACGGGAGGCCGGTCCACCGCGCTCCTGCTCACCCGGCGCGAGCCGCGATGCGAGGTCGTCGGAACCGCATTCGAGGGTTGCGGCATCGACTGGACCGACGAGCACGAATCGCGATTCGATGCCGGCCGGAAGGCGGGGTTCGGGGGGCTGGGTCTCGTCGGCAACGTCTTCGAGGCAACGGACGCCGCCGAGCACGAGACCTGGCTGACGATCCGCGCCCACCGGCGGGCGCAGCCGATCCGGGATCTCGCGGTGATCGGCAACACCTTCGCCGCGATCGGCGGCCGATCCGACCGGGTGGAGACGGTCTGCGCCTCCGGGGCCCGGCTCGACCTGAGCCGGATGCGCCGCATCGAGTGGCACGGAAATACCTGCCGCGGCGTCCTGTTCCCTGCCGCGAACCCGGTCACGCGGCAGTTCCGGCTGCGGATCCCCACGCGGATCTGGACGCTCGATCCCGGCGGCGCGCTGCCCTTCGGCGCGGTCGCCACCGAGATCGTCGCGGTCACGGCCGTGGAGCTGCGCAACGCGGCTGGGGATCCGGTCCGCGAGATACCGTCGGTGGGGGTGGACCAGAGAACCGGCCGGCTTCGGGCGCAATTCCCGATTCCCGTCTCCGGCGCGCTGCGCGTGACCATTCGCTGCGACGGTCCGGCCTAGGCCCTGTCGGCAGCAACCACTCCACGGGCGGAAGCAGGCGGCGTCGATGACGCCGGGACCGCTCGGCGGTGGCGCAACGGCAGCGAACGAGCGGGTCCCGCCGTGCAGGGCGCGCGCCGGCGCTCACCGGGTGACGGCCGGTGCGGTCCGACGCCCGACCCCCGGTCAGGCTGGCGCGGAGGACGCCCGGTCGGGTGCCGGCCATTGCGACCGGAAGGATGTCGGCGCGGTTTTCTTCAGGGTCAGGAAGGTCATCATCCCGAGCGGGGGCAGCACCCTGCGCCCTTCGCAGGACAGGCTCTTCTCCTTCAGAACCGTCCCCTCCTCGAAGTCGGAATGCCATCCGAGCGCATTCGCGAACGGAGCGAAGCTGTTTTCGAGCCAGGCCAGCGCGCCCGACGTGCGCTTGAAATGGTTGACGATCACGACCTCGCCGCCCGGCTTGCAGACCCGGGCCATCTCGGCCATCACCCTTTCGGGTTCGGGCACCACCGACAGGACATGCATCGCCGCGATGGTGTCGAAATGGTGGTCGGGATAGTCGATGGACCGCGCGTCCATCTGACGAAGCTCCTCGACGTGGTCCAATTCCAGCCGATCGACCTTCTCCTGCGCCTTCCTGAGCATGTCGTGGCTGAAATCGACGCCGGTGACCGCCAGGTCGGGCCGGTAATGCGGCAGCGAGAGCCCGGTGCCGACGCCGACCTCCAGAACCCTCCCGGACCGCCGGTTGATATGGGCCACCGCGTTGCGCCGCCCGACATCGGTGATCGCTCCGAAGGTCCTGTCGTAGATCGGGGCCCAGCGGGCGTAGGAGGTTTCGACCGCCTTGCTTTCCAAGTCATCTCTCCTCTTGCGTTGACGTTTTCGGTTTCGTGACCAGCGCCCAGACGACCACAAGGATGTAGCCCACGCACAGGACAACCAAAGTGATCCAGGCGAAGGTCAGCACGGCCGCGCCGATGAAGGCGAAGCCGACCAGAAAGGCCTTCACGTTGCGGCGGGATATCGTGGTCGTCTTGAACGACCAGGTCGGTATCCGGCTGATCAGCAGCAGGCCGACGACAACCATGTATATGCCGATCCCGATCGGATTCAGGATCGGGGCACCGACGAACGCGAAGGACAGGAACATCGGCAACAGGACCAGCATCGCGCCCGCCGGGGCGGGAACTCCGACGAAATAGGCGCCGTCCGCCATCGTGGTCTCGGCCTTGATGCTGACGTTGAACCGGGCCAGCCGCAGGACACAGCAGACCGCGAAGACCAGGACGCAGATCCATCCGCCCCGCTTCATGTCCTGCAAGGCCCAGAAGTAGACGAGCAGCGGTGGCGCAACCCCGAAGTTCAGGAAGTCGGCAAGCGAATCGAGCTCCGCCCCCATCTTGCTGTCGCTCGACAGGGCCCGCGCCAGGCGACCGTCGATGGCATCGAGCACGCATGCTGCGAGGATCAGCCGCGCCGCGAGGGAGAAGTCCCCCTGGACCCCGAACCGGATCGCCGAAAGGCCGGCGCAGATGGCCGTGACCGTCAGCATGTTGGGCAGCAACTGGAGCAAGGGCACCTCGGACCGGATCCGTTCCGGAGGCCGCCTGGTCACGAGAGGCCCCGCGTCGGCCCGGGCGCGCCGAGATCCGCGATGACGGTTTCGCCCCCGACCATCGTCTGGCCGATGCGGACCACCGGGTCCACGCCGTTTGGAAGATAGACGTCCAGCCGCGAGCCGAACCGGATCAGGCCGAAGCGCTCTCCGGTCGAGACCGCATCGCCCGCGGCGACCAGGCAGACGATACGGCGCGCGACGAGGCCGGCGATCTGCACCACGGCCAGGTCGCGTCCGGTCTGCGACCGGATGCGCAGGCTGTTCCGCTCATTGTCCGCACTGGCCTTGTCCAGCGACGCGTTGAAGAACTTGCCCGGTCGATAGGCGATGCGAGTGACCGTTCCTGCCACGGGGGCGCGGTTCACATGGCAATTGAACACGTTCATGAACACGCTCACCCGGGTCAGCGGGGTCTGCGGCATGTCCAGTTCGGCCGGGGGAACCGCCGCCTCGATCAGCGAGACCACCCCGTCGGCCGGACTGACGACCAGCCCCTCCCCTGCGGGCGGTACCCGCTCCGGGTCCCGGAAGAAATAGTAGCACCAGATCGTCAGGCCGAGGCCGACCCATCCGGCGACCGGCGCGACGACGAAAAGAAGCGCCGTGATGGCGGCGAAGACCGCGACGAACCTGATGCCTTCCTTGTGCATCGGCTTGACGAAGGTGCGGAGCATGTTCACGGGGGACGTCATGTGTTGGGGCGTCACGATTGGGTGGCGACGGGTCCGGCAGGCGACCCCGCATCGGCCGGCGCACCGGCATCTGTCTTCCGGCCCGAAAGCCACGGGTTGCGACGCCTTCGGAAACAGCGTTCAGGTGACTTCGCTTGCGCCGCATACGAAACCCTCGTGCCAGAGGCAAGACGAACCGCGTCGGGAAGCGGAACCGGGCTCGGGACCCGTCGATGCGCGTCGGTCTCCGGATCCTGGCCTGATCCGGCTTGATCGAGCCGTCCTCCGCAGCCTTGCAACCGTGGGCTGGCGCGGGCAGGCTTGTTCCGTTCCAATCCCTCGAGATCATCGGAGCGACGGCCGCGGGATACCCGGTCTTCTGCGATTCCCTGGATCACCCGATCTGGGTCGGGATCGCAATCCTCACCGCTTCGGGTCTCTACGGGTTCCGGCGGGAGCAGGTGCCGGCCGGCCGGCCCCCTATCACGCGGGGCCACCCCCGGAGCCCTCGCGTCCCGCACGCGCCCTACCCGGACGGTCGGCGTCGCGGCGGCCGGAGCGCTCAGCGACGCAGTCTTTTCGCCTTGAAACACCGGCGTTCCGATCGCATCTCTGGCCCGGGCGGGGACGACCTCGCCCGGCCAATCGGCCTGCACGCGGGACGGCCCGGACAAGACCGGGAGTCCCGCACCGATGCGCAGCACCGCAGATCGAATTCGCCAGGCCGTCAGCTTCGAGATCATCGGTCTCCTGATCGTCACGCCTCTCTTCGCGTGGGTCTTCGGTCATCCCATGGGCGACATTGGGATGCTGGCTCTGATCGGGGCAACGGCGGCGACGGTCTGGAACTACGTCTTCAATCTTTCCTTCGACCACGTTCTGTCTCGGTGGCGCGGCGATCCGCGCAAGACGCTCCCTCTCCGGGCCGCGCATGCCGTTCTCTTCGAGACGACGCTGCTCGTCATCCTTCTGCCGCTCTTCGCCTGGTGGCTCGACGTGTCGCTGCTCGCCGCGCTGCTGATGGATCTCTCGTTTGCGCTCTTCTACGTCGGCTACGCTTTCCTTTTCACATGGGGCTACGATACGCTTTTCCCGCCGCGGAGCGCCGAAGGAACGACCTGATGACGGACGACGACGCCGGCGGCGGCTCGGCCCCCTGCCTTGCCCATCTCCTCGTCGACGGACATCCGGCCGATCCCGACACGGCGCGCGACGTGGCGAGGTTCCGGCGCGCCGAAAGAACCCGGCTGATTGCGGCCCGCGCCCGGCATTCCGGAGATCTGGACGAGGCGCGGGCCGCCCTGGCCGCGGGGCTCGACAGGATCATCGAGCCGCGGAGGGACCTGAGGATCGCGGTCTACTGGCCGATCCGGGGGGAGCCGGACCTCCGCCCCTGGATGACGCGCGTCCACGCCTCCGGCGCGCGGATCCTGCTCCCGGTCGTCGTCGAGGAACAGGCGCCGCTCGAATTCCATACCTGGTCGCCGGGTTGCGGGATGACCCGCGGCGCCTGGAACATCCTGGTGCCGACCGACGGCGATGTTCTCGTGCCGGAGATCGTGATTGCGCCGCTCGTGGGCGTGGACGAGGCGCTCTACCGTCTCGGCAATGGCGGCGGCTACTACGACCGCACATTGGCGAGGCTGGACCCGCGGCCGCGGATCCTGGGGGTCGGGTGGGCGACTTGCCGTGTGCCGACCATCTTTCCGATGCCCTGGGACGTGCCGATGGACGAAGTGCTCCTGTCGGACGGGACGATATTGCGGCGATGATCCTCCGCATCTCGCGCCGCGAAGAACACCACCCTCGGCGCGCCGCCGACCGCGGCGATGGCGGCGCGGAACCATTCGGTGCGTCGGGTGCGGCGCGCCGCCGAACGGCCTCCGGGACGACGACGGGCCCGGAGCTCAGAAGCTCAGCCAGGCTCCCAGTTCGATCCGCGTCGGCAGTTCCCCCGAGACGTCGGCGAGGAGCCCGGCCGCCACGTGCAGGCGCTCGCCGAGCCGGATCGCGGTCGCGGGGCCGAGCGAGGTGTAGGACGCGTCCTCGATGGTGGTGTGGCGCAGGTCGAGCATTAGCAGATGACCCGAGCCGAGCGACACGCCGGTCGTCGCGTCGAGCTTGAGGCGCACGGGATCGTCGTTCAGCGGCAGTTCCGCGCCGAGGCGCATGTCCGTCCAGCCGTTGCCGAAAGGCGTTCCGAAGCCCCGGCCGAGATGCACCGCCGCGAGGAGCGCCCCCGTCGCCGGCGTCGTCTCGAGGTCACGCGGGATCAGCTCGAAGCTCACCGGCACCCCGTCGACCTCGGCGGGGAGGGTCACGAATTCGCCGCTCTCGTTGTCGTAGTAGACGCGTTCTTCATCCGTCGGATTCGTGTAGTTGAGATAGGTGCGCAGCCCCGGTTCGCGGAAATCGGGCACCGGCCGCCAGAACGGCACCTTCTCGAAGCCGAGGGCCGTGTCGTCGAACTCGATCCCGCCGCCTGCCTCCAGGGCGATCTGCCAGGTAGCGTCGCTCTCGGCGAGGTTCCAGCGCGCGAAGAGCTTTGCCAGCGAATAGGGCGGGTCCAGCTTGTCAAGGCTCGCGCCGAGGGTCAGCCGCGGCGTCAGGCCGTATTCGCCGTAGAGCGCGATGGTCGGCTCCGGCTCCTCCCAGTCGCCTGGCGTCAGGGCGACCTTGCCCGATACGAAGGCCTTCCCCTCGCCGCGCGCCCAGGCCCCGGCGAGCGCGCCCGCCGGCAATGTCAGGAGCAGGACGAGAAGGAGCGCGCGCATGGCAGCACGTGCACATGATTGTGGTTAACGCGTTGCTAACGGTCGTGAAGAAAGGGGCGTCCGCACCCGCCATTGGGACGATGTCGAACGCGACCGGACACGCCGATCAGGGCGAAGGCCCAGAGCGAAGCCGCGCTCAACGCC
The DNA here is from genome assembly GCA_963776705.1 of uncultured Alphaproteobacteria bacterium. GTDB lineage: Bacteria > Pseudomonadota > Alphaproteobacteria > Rhodobacterales > Rhodobacteraceae > Palleronia. Next base: position 39,213 of record CAVZOA010000015.1, on the reverse strand, counting down.
GCGAGGGATGTGCGGTGAGCCGCGTGGCCGACCGAGGCATTCTCGATCATGCGCGGGGGACGGGGGCTGATGCAGCCGCGACGGGCGGCGCTACCGCTTCCGCTTCACGTTCCCGCCCCGCTGCCCGGGGCGGCCCGCCTTCGACCTCCCGCTGACCTTCGTCGCGGCGTCGCTCGCCGCCTCGACGGCCGATTGCCGGGCGAGGGGATCGTCGGAGACGGCGAGATCCACCGCCTCGAGCCGCTTGACCTCGTCCCGGAGCCGCGCGGCCTCCTCGAATTCGAGGTTCTCGGCCGCCTTCCGCATGTCGGTGCGCAGGCCCTCGAGCACCGCCTGCATGTTCGAGCCCGAGCGCTTGTCGTCGATCTTCGCCGTCACCCGGTTCATGTCCACGTCGCCCTGGTAGAGGCCCTGCAGGATGTCCTCGACGTTCTTCTTGATCGTGGCGGGGGTGATCCCGTGTTCCTCGTTGTAGGCGAGCTGCTTCTCCCGGCGCCGGTCGGTCTCGCGGATGGCGCGCTCCATCGAGCCGGTCATCCGATCGGCATACATGATGACGCGGCCCTCGGCGTTCCGCGCCGCGCGGCCGATGGTCTGGATCAGCGAGGTCTCCGAGCGCAGGAACCCCTCCTTGTCGGCGTCGAGAATCGCCACGAGGCCGCATTCCGGGATGTCGAGCCCCTCGCGCAGCAGGTTGATCCCCACCAGCACGTCGAAGGCGCCGAGGCGCAGGTCGCGCAGGATCTCGATGCGCTCGATCGTGTCGATGTCGGAATGCATGTAGCGGACCTTGATCCCCTGTTCGTGGAGATACTCCGTCAGGTCCTCGGCCATGCGCTTGGTCAGCACCGTGGCCAGCGTGCGGTAGCCCGCCTGTGTGACGCGCCGGATCTCGTCGAGGAGGTCGTCCACCTGCATCTCCACGGGGCGGATCTCGACCTGCGGGTCCAGAAGGCCGGTCGGCCGGATGACCTGCTCGGTGAAGACCCCGCCAGACTGCTCAAGCTCCCAGGCCGCCGGTGTGGCGGAGACGAAGACCGATTGCGGCCGCATCGCATCCCATTCCTCGAACTTGAGGGGTCGGTTGTCCATGCAGGAGGGCAGGCGGAAGCCGTGCTCGGCGAGGGTGAACTTGCGCCGGTAGTCGCCGCGATACATGCCGCCGATCTGCGGCACCGAGACGTGGCTCTCGTCGGCGAAGACAAGGGCATTGTCGGGGATGAACTCGAACAGGGTGGGCGGCGGCTCGCCGGGGGCGCGGCCGGTGAGGTAGCGGGAATAATTCTCGATGCCGTTGCAGGAGCCCGTGGCCTCCAGCATCTCCAGGTCGAAATTGGTGCGTTGCTCGAGCCGCTGAGCCTCCAAGAGCTTGCCCTCGCCGACGAGCTGGTCGAGCCGCTGGCGCAGCTCCGCCTTGATCTTGTTGACCGCCTGCTTCAGCGTCGGGCGCGGGGTGACGTAATGCGAATTGGCGTAGATCCGCACCCGGTCGAACGTGTCGGCCTTCGCGCCGGTCAGCGGATCGAACTCGACGATGGATTCGAGCTCCTCGCCGAAGAACGACAGCCGCCAAGCCCGGTCCTCCAGGTGCGCGGGCCAGACTTCCAGCACGTCGCCCCGAACCCGGAAGGAGCCCCGCTGGAACGCCTGGTCGTTGCGGCGGTATTGCTGCGCCACGAGATCGGCCATGACCTTGCGCTGGTCGTATTCCCGCCCGGTATGCAGGTCGACGGTCATCGCGCCGTAGGTCTCCACCGAGCCGATGCCGTAGATGCAGGAGACCGAGGCGACGATGATCACGTCGTCGCGCTCGAGCAGCGCCCGGGTGGCCGAGTGGCGCATCCGGTCGATCTGCTCGTTGATCTGGCTCTCCTTCTCGATATAGGTGTCCGACCGGGGCACGTAGGCCTCCGGCTGGTAGTAATCGTAGTAGCTGACGAAGTATTCGACCGCGTTGTCGGGGAAGAAGTGCTTGAATTCACCATAAAGTTGCGCGGCCAGCGTCTTGTTCGGAGCGAGCACGATCGCCGGGCGCTGGGTCTCCTCGATCACCTTCGCCATCGTGTAGGTCTTTCCCGTGCCCGTGGCGCCGAGCAGGACCTGGTCGCGTTCCCCGTCCGCAATGCCCGCGGACAATTCGGCGATCGCCCCTGGCTGGTCGCCGGCAGGGTTGAACTCGGTCTCCATGCGGAAGGCGATGCCGCCCTCGAGCTTCTCGCGCTCCCGCACGCCCGGCGCGGGCGCGTGCAGCAGGTCGGGCATCTCATCTGGCCGGTTGTTGTGCATGTGTCACCTCGCGTGATCCCTTGGAATGTGTCGCTGCAGGGCCGCGGCGCAACCCCCGTCGGCTCGGCTCGCGGGCGCAGCGCCTGCCAGAAAAACAACCTTAACGAGAAGTTTTCGCTTGCGTGGAGCCGCGAATTGTTGCCAAGGTGAACATACCCAAGCAGCCCGAAGCCGGGCCGGAACATCCCCATCCCATCCTCACTGTTCCGGTCCGGCTTCTCCTTCCGGCATGGAAGCGCTTGCGGCGCGCCGGGGCTTCCGGAATACTCCCGCGGGAACGATCCGAGGAGCCAGCCATGACCGCCCGCATCTACCAGCCCGCGAAGACGGCCATGTCCTCCGGCATGGCGAAGACGAAGGAATGGATTCTGGAGTTCACCGCCGACGAGCCGCGCCGCATCGACCCGCTGATGGGATGGACGAGTTCGTCGGACACCCAGGCGCAGGTTCGCCTCCGGTTCGAGACCAAGGCGGAGGCGCTGGAATATGCCGAGACCCACGGCATCGACGCCATCGTGACGCTCCCGAAGAAGCGCGGATCGAACGTCCGCCCGGGCGGATACGGCGATAATTTCGCGACCAAGCGCCGGGGCGCCTGGACGCATTGACGCGCCCGGCGCGGGGCCGGTCGGACCTCGGCCCGGCCGCCGAGGTCAGTCCTTCTCGAACGCCCCGCAGGCGATGCGGTCGCCGGCATCTCCCGAGGGCTGCGACGTGTAGTCGTCGGCACCGGCATGGACGATGAAGGCGGCGCCGTCGTCATTCAGGATCATCTCGTCGATCCTCAGGAGCGGATCGAATATCTCGATGTTGAGGTCGCCGTCCGATCCCACGATCGCGTTCGGGAGGTCGCCCGGATGCGGCCCGCCGCTTGCGAAGACGCCGTGCTCTGCGTCGCCCGCGACGTGACCCCCGGCGGAGGTGAAGTCGTCCGCGCTGCAGTCACCGGTCTCGTGAATGTGGATGCCGTGGGTGCCTTCGGGAAGGCCGCTGAGCGCGACGATCAGCATCGGCATGCCCGATTCGGTCTCGTTGACGGTCACCGTTCCGATCTCGGTGCCCTCGCGGTCCGTCACGGCGGCGCGCGCGGCGGTGGTGAAGCCGGCGTTCTCCGACGACCCGCTCTCACCGTCCGACTGCATATGCTGTTCGGCGAGCGCGGGCAGGGTGAGGAGGCCGGCGGACAGGGCGGTCGTCAGAAGCGTGCGGATCATGGTGAAATCTCCCGTTTGATACGGGGCTTCAACGGGAGGGCGAGACCAGGGTTCCGCTTGCCGCGCGCCGCGAATGGGGGCTATGGAGCCGCGTGCGGTCCCATAGCTCAACTGGATAGAGCGGCTGACTTCTAATCAGCAGGTTCGGGGTTCGAGTCCTCGTGGGATCGCCAGCCTCACGCCGCGAGCGCCGTCTCCACGGCGCGGCCGAGCCGGTCCACGAGTTCGCCGATCTCGTCCTCCGAGATGATGAACGGGGGGGCGATAAGCACATGGTCCCCGCGCACGCCATCGATCGTCCCCCCCGCCGGGTAGCAGATCAGCCCGTTCTCCAGCGCCGCGGCCTTCACCTTCGCATGGACCGCCCGCGCCGGATCGAGGGGCGCCTTCGTCTCCCGGTCGGCCACCAGCTCGATGCCGCGGAAAAGTCCGCGGCCGCGGATGTCGCCGATATGGGGATGCTGGCCGAACCGGCCGGCGAGGGCGCCGGCCAGCGCCTCGCCCCGCTTCCGGATCCGGGGCAGGAGATCGCGCCCGAGGATCGCCGAGAGGACGGCGTGCGCCCCGGCGGCGGCGAGCGGATGGCCGTGGTAGGTGTGGCCGTGCTGGAACGCGCCGGACCCGGTCGCGATAGCATCATGGATGCGGCCCGAGCAGAGCATCGCGCCTATGGACACGTAGCCCGCGCCGAGCCCCTTTGCGATCGTCACGATGTCGGGCGCCACGCCGTCCTGTTCGCAGGCGAAGAGCGTGCCCGTCCGCCCCATGCCGCACATCACCTCGTCGAGGATCAGGAGGATGCCGTGGCGGTCGCAGATTTCCCGGATGCGCCGGAAATATCCCGGCACGGGCGGCACCGCGCCGGCCGTCGCGCCGACGACCGGTTCGGCGATGAAGGCCATCACGGTTCCGGGGCCCAGCCGCTCGATCTCGGCCTCGAGCGTGTCGGCCGCGCGCCGGCCGTATTCCTCGGCACTCTCGCCGACCGCGCGGAAGCGGTACTCGTAGCAGGGCGCCACGTGGTAGGTCTCGACAAGAAGCGGCCGGTACTTCTCCCGCCGCCAGGCGTTGCCGCCGGCGGCGAGCGCGCCGAGGGTATTGCCGTGGTAGCTCTGCCGGCGGGCGATCAGCCGGTGGCGCTCCGGTTCACCGATCTCGAGGAAGTACTGGCGGGCGAGCTTGATCGCCGCCTCCACCGCCTCCGACCCTCCGGAGAGGGAATAGACGCGCTCGATCCCCGGCGGCGCCTGGGCGACGAGGAGATCGGCCAGTGCCTCCGCCGGCTCGGAGGTGAAGAACCCTGTATGGGCGAAGGCCAGCCGGTCGAGCTGGTGGTGGATCGCCGCGCGCACGTCCGGATCGGAATGGCCTAGGCAGGAGACCGCGGCGCCCCCCGACCCGTCGAGATAGGCCCGCCCCTCGGAATCGTGGATGTAGCAGCCCTCGCCGCTGACCGCCGTGGGAAGCGGCTTCGCCGAGCGGCCGAAGACGTGGCCGCTCGTCCCCCCCGGACCACGAAGACGGATTGCCGGGCATGCCGCACCACCCGCGCCGCGTTCGGGCCGAGCAGGTAATGGGCCAGGTCCGAGGGCGGCGCGCCCATGACGATCGTGTCCACGGAGAGGCGGTCCGCCGCGGCGAGAATCTCGTGGTAGATGCGACCGTGGACGACGTGTGGATGCACCTCCTGATCCGCCGGGATGGTCTCGTTCACCCAGGTCGTCAGCGCCTCGCCGACGTCGTGGAGCGCGCGTTCGAGGAAATCGTCGTCGAAATAGCTCCCGACCATCGGCAGGCCGAAATTCGGGATGACCGTGACCACGTGCAGGGTGCCCCCTTCCGCCATCTTCAGGGCGCGGGGAAGCGCGTGTTCCCAGGTGGCGCGGTCGGCGAGGTCGACGGGGAGGAGGATGGACTGGGTCATGTCAGAATGCCGGTTTGGTCTGCCGGCGCCGCTGCAGGACGATCACCAGGCCGAGGAGGAGGAGCGCCGGGAGATAGAAAATCTGCGCCGGCAGGCGATCGGTGTTCGGGGCGAGGACCTGCGAGATCCGCACCGGCTGGTCGGAATAGAAGTCGAAATCCGACAGCTTCTCCTGCAGTTCGGTGCCGAACATCGGCTCCTGCAGGGCGGCGCCCTCCATGCCCTGCTGCAGCATGATGCCGGTCTCGTTCATCCGGGTCTGCTGGTCTCCCTCGGGCACCGTGAGCGAGACGGTCGTCTCGGCCTCGTTGCCGGTGTTGAAGTCCGGCCCCGATATCTTCAGCCGCAGCCGCAACTCGGCCGGCGCCTCCGCCAGGACCTGGGCGAAGTTGTCGGGGCTCTCCTCGAGGAAGCGCGGCTGAACCTGGTTGAGCCAGAAATTCGGCACGAAAAAGGTGAAGGCCACGAGCAGCAGCGCCGCGGATTCGAGGAGGTTCGAACGGGCCAGGAAGTAGCCCTGCGTGGCGGCGGCGAAGAGAAGCATCGCGAACGTGGCAACGATGAAGACGAACACCGCGTGGGCGATGCCCATGAACGTCGTCAGATCCACCCCGTAGAGGATGAGGGTGGGGTTGTAGATGAACAGGAACGGCAGCGCGACCGTGCGCAGCGAGTAGAAGAAGGCGATGAAGCCGGTCTTGATCGGGTCGCCGCCGGAGACCGCCGCGGCGGCGAAGGAGGCGAGGCCGACGGGCGGCGTCACGTCGGCCATGATGCCGAAGTAGAAGACGAAGAGGTGGGCGGCGATCAGCGGGATGATGAGCCCCTCCTGCGCGCCGAGGGAGACGACGACAGACGCCATCAGCGAGGAGACGACGATGTAGTTCGCCGTCGTCGGCAGCCCCATCCCGAGGACGAGGGAGAAGAGGCCGATCAGCACCAGCATGATGATGAGGATGCCGCCGGAGAGCTGCTCCACGAGGCCGGCGAGTTCCGTGCCGATCGGCGTCTTCGTGACCGTGGCGACGATGATGCCGGCGGCGGCGGTGGCGACGCCGATGCCGATCATGTTCCGCGCCCCGGCGATCAGCCCGTCGACGAGGTCCATGAAGCCCTCCCTGGTCCGCGCCGCGATGCTCTCGCCCTTGCGGAACACCGCCTTCAGGGGCTTCTGGGTGATGATGATGAAGAGCATGAGCGCGGTGGCGTAGAAGGCCGACTTGGCCGGCGATTGCTGCTCCACCATCAGGAACCAGACCAGGACGAGGATCGGCAGGATGTAGTGCAGGCCGGTCTTCCACACGTCCTCGACCTTGGGCAGCTTGATGTCCTCGGCCTCGGCTTCGAGGGTTTCGGGATCGAGATCGGTCTGCCGTGCCGCGATGGCGACGAGCCAGACGTAGACGGCGGCGAGCGCGATCATGCAGATCGGTCCGGTCAGGTCCGGCAGCACCGCGTCCAGGCCGTTGATGAGGTAGACGAGCGCCGTGAACCCGGCGCCGAAGACGGCGAAGCCGATGGCGAAGTTGAGCGCCATCCGGGCGAGGGAGGAGCCCTCCCCGAGCGAGCGCATGTCCTTCTTCAGCGCCTCGAGATGGACGATGTAGACGAGCGCGATGTAGGAGATCACCGCCGGCACGAAGGCGTGCTTGATGACCTGCACGTAGGGGATGCCGATGAACTCGACCATCAGGAAGGCGGCGGCGCCCATGACCGGCGGCATGATCTGCCCGTTGACCGAGGAGGCGACCTCGACAGAGCCGGCCTGCTCGGAGGTGAAGCCCACTTTCTTCATCAGCGGGATGGTGAAGGTGCCCGTGGTCACCACGTTGGCGATCGAGGAGCCCGAGATCAGGCCGGTCATGGCCGATCCGACCACGGCCGCCTTGGCCGGACCGCCGCGCAGGTGGCCGAGACCGGCGAAGGCGAGCTGGATGAAGTAGTTGCCGGCGCCCGCCTTGTCGAGCAGCGAGCCGAACAGCACGAAGAGGAAGACGAAGGCGGTGGAGACGCCGAGCGGGATGCCGAACACGCCCTGGGTGTCCAGCCATTGCGCGGTGACGAGCGAGCTGAAGCTGAGGCCCTGGTGCTCGAGAAGTTCGGGGATCAGCCAGCCGGTGCCGAAATAGCCGTAGGCGAGGAAGAGCGATCCGACTATGCTGAGCGCCGGGCCGAGGGAGCGGCGGGAGGCTTCGAGCAGGAGCACGAGGCCGGCGGCCCCGATCCAGACCTGCGTCGTGGTGGGCAGGCCCGAGCGCGCGGTCTGCGCCAGGTGATCGGCGAACCAGAAGACGTAGAGGGCCGTGCCCGTCGCCGCGAGGGCGAGCACCCAGTCGACGATCGGGATCCGGTTGCGCGGGCTCGACTTGAAGGCGGGATAGCAGAGATAGGCGAGGAAGATCGCGAAGGCGAGGTGCAGCGGTCGCGTCTCCGAGGAATTCATGACCGGCAGGTAGGCCCCGAACCAGAGCATCGGCTGGGCGATCCAGAGCTGGAACAGCGACCACAGCAGCGCCGCCCCTCCGATCAGGAGCGCGATCCAGCGTTTGCTCGGCGTTCTCGCGCCGGCGTCGGAAGACGCGACGAGATCCTGCAGTTCCTCGTCCGAAAACTGGCGGTTGCCGGGCGTTTCTTCGGCCATGGCACTGTCCCCTATTGCGGCGCGTCCGGAGTTGCCCTCCGATCCGGTTCAAAGTGCCGCAACCCGCGGCGTCACGCATACGTACCGTGAAACGCTGCGGGGCGGTCGCCGGTTGGGACCGCCCCGCCGACGGTCGCTACTGCGACGAGCCGCTGTCCGAGGACCCGTCGGACGAGCCTTCTCCCGAGGCGCCGTCCGACGACCCGCCCCCGAGGAGGCCGGCCTCCTCGAAGTATCGCTCGGCGCCGGGATGCAGGGGGGCCGAGAGCCCCTCGCTCGCCATCTGCTCCTTCTCGAGATCGGCGAAGGCCGGGTGCAGGCCCTTGAACTGGTCGAAGTTCTCGAAGACCGCCTTGACCACCTGGTAGACGGTCTCCTCGTCGACGGCGGTGGAGGTCACCAGCGTCGCGCCGACGCCGAAGGTCGTCGTGTCCTCGTCGTTGCCGCGATACATGCCGCCCGGGATGGTCGCCACGCGGTAGTAGTCGTTCTCCTCCACCAGCTTCTGGGCTGCCTCGTTGTCCACGTCCACGAGGACGGAATCGCAGGAGGTCGTCGCCTCCTGGATTGAGCCCGACGGGTGGCCGACGGAATAGACCATGGCGTCGATGTTGTTGTCGCAGAGCGCCTGGGACTGCTCGGCCGCCTGCAGCTCGGAGGCGAGCTGGAAGTCCGAGGTGGACCAGCCCATCTCCTCCATCAGCCGTTCCATCAGCGCCCGCTGGCCGGAGCCCGGATTGCCGATGTTCACGCGCTTGCCCTTCGAATCCTCGAAGGACTCGATGCCGGAATCGGCGCGGGCCACGACGGTGAAGGGCTCGGGATGGATGGAGAAGACCGCGCGCAAATCCTTGTCCGCGCCCTGTTCGGAAAACTCGCCCTCGCCGTTATAGGCTTGGTACTGGATGTCGGACTGGGCGACGCCGAATTCGAGCTGGCCGTTGCGGATGGCGTTGACATTGTAGACCGATCCGCCCGTGCTCTCGACCGAGCAGCGGATGCCGTGCTCCTTGCGGTTCATGTTCACGAGGCGGCAGATGGCGCCGCCCGTCGGGTAGTAAACGCCCGTCACGCCGCCCGTGCCGATGGTGATGAACGTCTGTTCCTGCGCAAGGGCTCCGGTGGCGCCGAGCGCGGTCGCGGCCGCGAGGACCACGCCGGTGAGGGGTCTTGTCATCGCTTCTGGTCTCCCTGTCGTTGGTGCGGGTCTGTCACCCGTCGGTCTGACATGGTGGGACGAGGTTCCAGAGAAGGTCAAGCTGGCAATCGGCGCGCCCGCGTGCCCCGGCCCCCCGGTAGCGGCAAGCGCGTCGCGCGGCCCGGCGCCGGGTCGGAGGGGACGCACGATCCCGCGCCTCCCGGGCCCGGCGGCCGGGCCGTCGAACCGCGCTCGCGCCTTTCAAGTCGGCGATGTTTCCGCTAAACCGGAGCGAGGTCCCGAGGTGTCCGAGATGAACGAACGTCCGATTCCGCCCCGCCGCCCGATGACGCTTCGCGACGTCTCCGAGGCCTCGGGCGTCAGCGAGATGACCGTGAGCCGCGTGCTGCGCAATCGCGGCGATGTCAGCGAGGCGACGCGGAACCGGGTCCTCGCCGCCGCAAAGGAGCTCGGATACGTGCCGAACAAGATCGCAGGGGCGCTCGCCTCCAGCCGGGTGAACCTCGTCGCCGTCATCATCCCCTCGCTGTCGAACATGGTCTTTCCCGACGTCCTGTCGGGCATCGCCGAAGTCCTCGACGAGACGCCCCTCCAGCCGGTGGTGGGCGTCACCAACTACCGCCCCGAGCGGGAGGAGAAGGCGATCTACGAGATGCTCTCCTGGCGCCCCTCGGGTCTCATCATCGCCGGGATCGAGCACAACGAGACCTGCCGCAAGATGCTGCGCGCGGCCGATCTTCCGGTCGTCGAGATCATGGACGTGGACGGCGAGCCGGTCGATTCGGTCGTCGGCATCTCCCAGCGGCGCGCCGGGCGGATGATGGCCGAGGCGATCGTCAAGCAGGGCTTCGAGCAGATCGGCTTCCTCGGGACGCAGATGCCGCTCGACCACCGCGCCCGCAAGCGGTTCGAGGGATTCACCGAGACCCTCGCCCGTGCGAGGATGGAGGTGGCCGACCAGGAATTCTATTCCGGCGGCTCGGCGCTGAAGAAGGGCCGCGAGATGACCCAGACCCTGCTCACGCGCAATCCCGACCTCGACTTCCTCTATTATTCGAACGACATGATCGGGGCGGGAGGTCTGCTCTACTGTCTCGAGCAGGGCTACGACATTCCCGGGCGGCTGGGTCTCGCGGGCTTCAACGGCACCGAGCTTCTCGAGGGGCTGCCGCGCAAGCTCGCGACAATGGATGCCGGTCGGGCCGCGACCGGGCGGGAGGCGGCGAAGATCATCGCCGCCCGCGCCGAAGGCAGCCTGACCGAGCCCCGCCGGATCGAGATCGAGCCGAAGATCGCCTTCGGCGACACGCTGCGCCGCTACAAGCCCTGAGGCTCAGCCGCGCAGGCCGGTCGCCTTCGTCTTCCGCCGGGCGCGGAGCAGGGTGAAGATCCCCGCCGAGACCACGATGGCCGCGCCGATCGCCACGTTCGGTTCCAGGCTCTCGCCGAGAATGTAGACGCCGATGAACGAGGCGAAGACGAGCTGCAGGTAGGCGAAGGGCTGCACCGCGCTCGCCTCGGCCACCTCGTAGGCCTTGATGAGGCAGAAATGCCCCAGGGCGGCGGTGACGCAGAGCGTGGCCATCAAGGCCCAGTCCGCTCCCGCCATCGGTTCCCAGAGCCAGAGCCCGAGCGGCGTCAGAACCGCCGCGCCGGCGACGCCGGTCCAGAAGAACGAGGTCGCCGCGCTGTCCCGCCGGGCCACGTAGCGCGTCAGCAGCCCGTAGAGCGCGAAGCAGAGCGCCGCGACGAGCGCCACGAGCGCGTGCGGCGAGAACATTCCGAAGCCCGGTTGCAGGATGACGAGAATGCCGACGAAGCCGATCCCGATCGCCGCCCAGCGCCGCCATCCGACCTGCTCGCCGAGCACCGGACCGGAGAGCGCGGCGATCAGCAGCGGATAGCAGGCGAAGACCGCATGGGCGTGGACGAGCCCGAGAAGGACGAAGGCCGCGACCATGATGCAGACTTCCGCGGCGAGCAGGACGCCGCGGAAGATCTGCACCGCCGGCTGCTCGGTCCGCGCCGCCCGGCTGAGGCCCCCCGCCGACCGCGTCGCAACCGCGATCACGAAGGCGGCGAAGAACCAGTAGCGGATCGTGATCACCATGATCGTGTTGTATTCCGCCGCGAGGTGACGCGAGATCGCGTCCTGAACCGCGAAGATGAAGGTGGTCAAGACCATCAGCAGGATGCCCGTGCGGGTGTTCTGTTCCGTCACGCGAGCCGCCCTTTCGTCATGTGCCGCTTGCGCCCGTATCCTCGCGCCCGCGTCACGTCGAATCCCGCAGCGGCGAGCGCCCGCCGGACATGCCCCGCCGCGCTGTAGGTGGCGACGGTGCCGACTGGCGCGGTGTGCCGCGCCACCTCCGCCAGCAGTTCCGGCGTCCAGAGGCCGGGGTTCCTCGCGGGCGCGAATCCGTCAAGGAACCAGGCATCCGCGCGTCCGGTCCAGCCGGGAACGGTCGCCCCGGCCTCCCCGCCGATGACCGCGAGATCCAGATCCGCGTACCGCCCCCCGGCGCCGGTCCAGCCGTCGAGAAGCTCGGCCGAGAGGCCGCGAAGCTCGGGAAAGGCCCGGTGCGCCGCGGCCATGTCGTCCCGACCGAGCGGATACGCCTCGAAGGAGGTGAAGCGGAGCCGGCCCGCAACGCCTCCCGCGCGGAAGGCCTTCCAGGCTGCGAGGAGGTTCAGCCCCGTCCCGAAGCCCAGTTCCGCGACGTGGAACCCGTCCCGGAACCGGCCCGGCAGACCGTTGCCGGCGAGGAAGACGTGCCGCGTTTCCGCGAGCCCGTCCTCCAGCGCGTAATAGGGATCGTCGAAGCGCCGCGACACCGGCACGCCGCCGCGCCACTCGATCCCGCTCCGCTGGCCTTCCATGCCGATCCGTCCTACCCGCCCCGGGGGAGAACCACGGGGGAGGGGGCATGGCAAGCGAGGTGACGGTGCGGGGCGCGGGCATCTTCGGCCTGACCATGGCCTGGGAATGCGTGAAGGCCGGTGCGCGCGTCACCGTGGTCGATCCGGGCGGGCCGGGGGCGGGCGCCTCGGGCGGCGTGGTCGGCGCGCTCGCCCCCCACGTTCCCGAGCGCTGGAACGCCAAGAAGGCCTTCCAGCTCGAGAGCCTCCTTGCCGCCGAGGCGTTCTGGGCGGAGGTCGCCGCGGCGGGCGGCGGCGATCCGCTCTACGCCCGGACCGGCCGGCTCCAGTCGCTCGCCGACGCCGCCGCCGTGGCCCGCGCGAGGGAGCGCGCCGCGGAGGCCGCGGCGCGCTGGCAGGGCGCCGTCTGGGAGGTCGGAGCCGCGCCGCAGGACTGGGGGCCGGTCTCCGCCACCGGCCTCGTCGTCCGCGACACCCTCACCGCCCGCCTCCATCCCGCCCGCGCCGTCGCCGCGCTGGCGGCCGCCATTCGCGCGCGGGGCGGCCGGCTCGTCGCCGAGGCGCCGGATCGCGGCGCCGTGATCTGGGCGACCGGCGCGACGGGCCTCCAGGCGCTCTCCGCCGCGCTGGGCCGCGAGGTCGGCCGCGCCGTGAAGGGGCAGGCGGCGCTCCTCGCCCTGGCGGTGCCGGATCGCCCGCAGATCCTCGCCGACGGTCTCCACATCGTCCCCCACGGCGACGGCAGCACCGCCGTGGGCTCGACCACCGAACGGGACTTCGACGACGCCTCGGAGACCGACGCGCGGCTCGACGCGGTTCTCGAGCGGGCGCGGGCGGCCGTGCCGGCCCTCGCGGGCGCGCCGGTCCTCGCCCGGTGGGCGGGGCTGCGGCCCCGCGCCCGGTCGCGGGCGCCGCTGCTAGGGCCCTGGCCTGGGCGCCCGGGGCATTTCGTGGCCAATGGCGGCTTCAAGATCGGATTTGGCGTGGCAATCGGCGTCGGCCGGACGATGACCGATCTCGTGATTCACGGCCGCGACCGGATACCCGACGATTTCCGCGTCGCCGAATGACGAATCCGGGACGCGCAGGTTGTTCACGGTTGCCGGATGACGAAGCGATTCCCGCGTCGATGGAAATGCGCCGGCTTTCTGCGCAGCCGGGCGCCACTATGCGCAGCGTAAAGACGCCGGATGCCGGCCAGACGGTTGAATTGGGAGCATGGCGCGAGAAAATGATGCGGATGAGTTGCCGATGGGAAAGTGTGCACGAATGACCGACGGGCCGTTACGTTCGAACCTGCTCTCCAGCGCCGCTCCGATGACCCGTCGCCGCGCGATGGCCGGAACCGCCGCGTTCCTGGCCGCGGCGGGGGCGCGGACGGCCACCGCCCAGGACGGGCAGGGCGAAGACGGGGGGGAGGCGAAGCCCTTCACCTTCGAATGGCTCGCCGACCGGATGCGGAATGCGAGCCAGCAGGCCTACCAGCCGCCGCAGCCGGTGGACGGGGTGTTCGGCAATCTCGACTACGATGCCTACCGGCTGATCCAGTTCGACCCCGCCCATGCCCGCTGGGCGGAGGAGGGCAGCGGCTTCGTCCTTCACGCCCATCCACTGGGCTGGCTCTTCGACGCGCCTGTTGCCATCAACGAGATCGTCGACGGCAAGGCGCGCCCTCTGACCTTCAACACCGACGACTTCATCTACTACGGGAATCTCGATGAGCGGATTCCCGACAACAAGCCGTTGCCGGGTGTCGCCGGGTTCCGCCTGAACGCTCCTTTGAACCGCAACGATCGCCTCGACGAGGTGGTATCGTTTCTCGGCGCGAGCTATTTTCGGGCGCTCGGCCGGAACAACCTATACGGGCTGAGCGCGCGCGGACTCGCCGTCAACACGGCGACAGACTGGGATGAGGAATTTCCCGCGTTCCGCGAGTTCTGGCTGGAGCGCCCGGCGCCGGGCGCCGATCAGGTGGTGGTCTACGCCGCGCTCGACAGCGAGTCGGTGGCCGGCGCCTACCGCTTCGTCGTCATCCCGGGCGAGATCACCCGGATCGACGTGACCGCGCGGCTGTTCTTCCGCCAGGACGTGCGCCAGCTCGGCGTCGCGCCGCTCACGTCGATGTTCCTCTTCGCGCCGAACGATCCAGGCGACTTCCACGATTACCGCCAGAGCGTCCACGACAGCGAGGCGCTGCTGGTGAATTCCGGCGGCCAGTCCTTCTACCGTCCGCTCAACAACCCGCCCCGGCTCGCCAATTCCTACATGACGTCGGACGGGCCCTCCTCCTTCGGCCTGATCCAGCGCAGCCGGGATTTCGACGACTACCTCGACGCCCATGCACGCTACGAGCGTCGGCCCTCGCTGATGGTCGAGCCGGTGGGCAATTGGGGCCGCGGCACGATCCGGCTGATCGAGATTCCCTCGGAACTCGAGGCGAACGACAACATCGTCGCCTTCTGGGTGCCCGAGGGGCAGGTGCGGGGGGGCGACGAACTCGAGTTCAACTACAGGCTGCACTGGGGGAGCCGGCCGCCAGGATCGCAGCCGCGCTACGCCCGCGTGCTGCGCACCCTCGTGGGCCACGGCGGGGTGGCCGGCGCCCAGGCCGCGACCGACCGGCAGAAATTTGTCATCGACTTCGCCGGAGCATCGCTTGCGGAACTATCGAAGGATACCGAAGTTACGCCTCGTGTTACCGCGGCGAATGGGGAGATCGCGGAAACGACACTGGAACGGATCGGGGATGGCGGTCTGTGGCGGCTGGTGATCGAGGCGAGCGCCGCGTCAGGCGCGGTCGTCGAACTCCGTGCCGATCTTTACGAGGGGGACAAGCGTCTGACCGAGACGTGGCTGTACCAATGGGTCAAGGTATGAAAGATACATTCGAAGCGCGCGCCAGCGCGTCCAGCGACGAGAACGACACGACGCTAGCGGTGCAGGGGGAGTGGGCGCCGCAATGGGCGCCGCTCGAGGTCCCGCGGCAGACGCTCGAGCGTCGGGCCGAGACGGTGGGCTGGCTGCCCTTCGCGGGGCGGCTGATACCACGAGATGTCTGAGAGGCCCGCCGGTACGCTGCTTGCCCGGTCGGTTGCGTTGGGCTTCGCGGCGCTCTGCGCGGGGGGCGCCTCCTTCATGCTGGCGCAGGCCGCCTTCGTCGACGGGTTCGGGGTCTGGGACGGGATCCGGGTCGCCCTGATCCTGCTGACGACGGCCTGGCTCGCCTGGGGCGCCGCGCAGGCCCTCGTCGGACTGCCCGCCCACAGGCGATCGACGGTCGCGCCGCCGCTCGCCCGCCCGCACCGGCCGACCGTGCTGCTCATACCGATCTGCAACGAGGATCCGGTGCAGGCCTTCGCCCGCGTTGCGGCGATGGACCGCTCGATGCTCGATCAGGATCTCTCGGTCGATATCGCGATCCTGTCGGACACGCGCGACGGGACGCATCTCGCCCGCGAGAAGGCGGCCTTCTCGATGCTCCTCCAGACGACCGGCGGGGCGGGGCGCATCTACTACCGCAACCGGAGAGACAATCGCGGCCGCAAGGCCGGAAACATCGAGGATTTCGTCCGCAAGTCCGGCGGGGCCTACGAATTCGCGGTGGTGCTCGACGCCGACAGCCTGATGGAGGGCGAGA
Organism: uncultured Alphaproteobacteria bacterium; assembly: GCA_963776705.1. Classification (GTDB taxonomy): domain Bacteria; phylum Pseudomonadota; class Alphaproteobacteria; order Rhodobacterales; family Rhodobacteraceae; genus Palleronia. The sequence continues at coordinate 23,472 of CAVZOA010000015.1, read as the reverse complement.
CCGTCGCGGCGCTGATCGCGCGCATGGAGGCGGAGCCCGATCTGGGTCTCCTGCAGACCCTTCCAAGGATCGTCGGGGCCGCTTCGCTCTTTGGCCGCGCGATGCAGTTCGCCGCAAGCTTCCACTCCCCCGTCTTCGCCCGCGGCCTGTCGCGCCTGCAGGGGCGGACGGGCCCGTTCTGGGGCCACAACGCCATCGTGCGCATGAAGGCTCTGGCGGAATGCTGCGGCCTGCCCGAGCTCGAGGGGCCGCCGCCCTTCGGCGGCACCATCCTCAGCCACGACTACGTCGAGGCCGCGCTCCTCGCGCGTGGCGGCTGGCGCGTGGCGGTCGACGACCGCCTCGGCGGCTCGTTCGAGGAGGGGCCCGACAACCTCATCGCCTATGCCAGGCGCGACCGGCGCTGGTGCCAGGGCAACCTCCAGCACATGCGCCTCGTCGACGCGCCGGGTCTCCACGGCTGGAGCCGGTTCGTCTTCGTGCAGGGGATCGTCTCCTATCTGGTCTCGATCCTCTGGGGGGCGTTTCTCGTCGCCTCGATCGTCGCCACCGTCACCGCCCCGCCGCCGGACTACTTTCCCGAGCCCTACCAGCTCTTCCCGGTCTTCCCCGACGACCGGACGCGCGAGATCGTCGCGCTGGCGATCGGGATCGGCGGCCTGCTTCTCGTGCCGAAATTCGCCGTCTGGGCCGAATCGGTGGTGACTTGCCGGGTGGTCGGGTTCGGCGGGGCGTTGCGCGCCCTGGCATCGGTCACCTGCGAGAATCCTGCTCTCCTCGCTGATCGCGCCCCTGATGCTGATGTACCAGTCGAAGGCGGTGATCGAGGTCTTCTCGGGCCGGGACGGCGGCTGGCCCGCCACCCTGCGCGGCGAGGGCCGGTTGTCTCTCGCCGAGGGCTGGCGGGCCGGACAGTGGATCGCCATCTGGGGGGCGGGTCTTCTCGCCGCCACCGCCTGGTTCGCGCCGGATCTGCTTCTCTGGCTGGCCCCGGTGGGTGTACCTATGCTTGTTGCGCCGCTTCTCATCGCCTGGACCTCGCGTCCGGTGGGAACGGCCCTGTTCACAGTTCCGGAGGAGCTCCGCCCCTCCCCGGTCGTCGCCGCCTATCGCGCGCAGTTAGGGCGATGGACCGCGAGTAACGAGAACGATGACGACAGACAGAAGAACGCGCGAACGGCCTGACGCCAAACTCGTGTCGTTCCCCGGATCGCCCCCGCCCCACCGGCGGGGGCGGGACCCCCGTATCGACGCCTTCCGCGGCCTGGCCCTGGTGATGATCCTGATCGATCACATGCCCGGCAATCCGTTCGAGCAGGCGACGATCCGCAATTTCGGCTTTTCCGACGCGGCGGAGGCGTTCTTCGTCATGTCGGGCGTGGCCGCCGGCATCGCCTATTCCGGCGCCGTGGAACGCTGGATGACCGGGCAGGGGCTTCTGTGGTCCGCCGTCACGCCGATGTGGAACCGGGCCTGGACCCTCTATCTCGTCCAGATTCTGCTTTCGGTCCTGGCTCTGGGGTTGTTCGCCTGGGCGGCGGACACGTTCGTGCGCGGCGAGTTCCGGTCGTTCCACAATATCGGCCTCGTCTACAGCGACACGGCCGGCGCGCTCGTGGGGCTCGCGACGCTCGGCTATCAGATCGGATACGTCAACATCCTGCCCACCTACATGGTCCTGCTCCTCGCCGCGCCGGTGGTGGTGATGGCGGGACTCCGGGCGCCGCGGGCGACCCTCGCCGCCTCATTGGCGCTGTGGTTCCTCGGCGGGCTCTGGGAATGGAACCTGCCCAACCATCCCGGCGGCGGGGGATGGTTCTTCTCGCCGGCCTCCTGGCAGGTCGTCTTCGTCCTCGGCCTCCTCATCGGCATCCGGCACCGGAAGGGCGAGCGGCTGGTGCCCGTATGGTGGCCGCTCTTCGCGCTTTCGGCGTCCTTCCTGGTCCTCGTCATCGTGTGGAAGTTCGTGCCCCCGTTCGGCGCCTTCATGAACGGCAAGATGGCCGAGCTGGCGCAGCTCGGCGCGCCCCATCACGTCGTCTCCCACACCAAGACCTATCTCGGCCTGCCGCGTCTTCTTCACATCGCGGCGCTGACCTACGTCATCTCCTGCCTGCCCTTCGTCGGGCGCGCCACCGCGCGCGGCTGGGCCGCGCCGTTGCGACTCCTCGGGCGCCAGGGGCTCCTCGTCTTCGGCTGGGGCACGATCCTGGCGCTGGCCGGACAGATCCTCATGGATGCCGAGCCCCATTCGGCGATGCTGGGCTGGATCCTGCCGCCGCTGGCGCTCGCGATCTGCTACGTCGCCGCCTGGGTGAAGGATCACGGCCGCCGCCCGCCTGCGCCGCCGGCACCGCGGCAGCACGCCCGCCTCGTGGAGGAGCCGCCCGTGGCGCTGGTCGCCCGCCGATAGCTCAGCCGGGCCGCCGGTCTGCCGGCGCGAGCGCGGCGCGCGCCTCGGCCAGCGTCCAGTCGGCGGGGACTGCCACCTCGCCGCGCCCGCGCCGCAGATGCGAGAGCGCCTCGAGCGGCGCGTCCGCCCGGATCCATCCGGCCGCGTCGAGCTCGCCCTCGGCCACGATCCCGTCGCCCGGGAAGCCCCGGTCGGGTGGAGCATAGATGCCGGCCCGGCCGCGGTTCACGTCGAGAAAGCTGCATCCCTCGACGGCGCCCAGGGTCTGGGACAGCACGCTTAGGCAACAGCCCTCGAGCGCCCGCGCCCGCGCCGCATTGCGCACCCGCGTCGCGCCCGCTTCGGTGTCGGTGCAGGCCGGCACGAGGAGGAGGTCGCAGTCGAGCGCCCGGGCGAGCGGCGGAAATTCCGCGTCGTGGCAGACCAGCACCCCCACGCGCCCCCAGCCCGTCTCCATCACCATCGGCGGATCGCCGGCGACGAGGCCGGTCTGCGCCCGCTCCCAAGGGGTCGGCACCTGCTTGTCCTGCCAGAGAACAGCGCCGGCGGGCGAGATCAGGTGCGCCCGGTTCACGATCCCCTCCGGCACCCGCACCGGCAGGCTGCCCATCAGGCAATGGACCCCGTACCGGCAGCAGAGCTTGACGTGCAGCGCCAGCGCCGCCTCGGCCCGCGCGGCGGCATGGTCGATCCAGTCCGGCGGCAGGTCGCGTGCGGGCGGCTCGATCAGGGCCGCCTCCATCCCGGCATATTCGGGAAAGACCAGAAGCTCCGCCTCCGCGGTCTCGAACCAGCGCTCGAGCTTCTCGGCGTAGCCGTTCCAGTCCCGGTGCCACTCGAGGGGCCAGGCCGCCGCGGCGATCCTCACAGCCGTTTCGTCCAGACCCGCAGCCGCTTCTCGGTCGGCGCGCTCTCTCCGGCATCGGTCCAGCTCATGCGCACGAAGGCGTCGTGGGCCCGGTAGCCGCGCCCCTCCCAGAACGGCGCGAGGCTGCGCGCGCCCTCCGGCCGGGCGGGGTGGTCCGCGGGCCGCTCCACGCCGCAGAACATCGACACGGAGAAGCCGAGCGCCCGCGCATGTTCCTCGCGCCGGTCGAAGAAGACATGCCCCGCCCCCTCTCCCCGGTAGCGGGCGACGAGGACGGATTCGGCGCAGTAGAAGACCGCGTCCATCTCCGCGCCCACCGTCTCGAGCGGGACGTCGCGGGCGTCCTCGTGGCGGGCGAGGGGCATGCCGGTGGCGCAGCCCACCATCCGCGCGCCGTCCTTCGCGGCGACGAGGATCGCGCCGGGCGTGTCCCGGTAGCTCGCGAGATAGTCCGCCTCGTTCCCGGGGTCGCCGTCATAGAGATAGGGCCAAGCGCGGAACACCTCCGCGCGCAGTCGCGCGAGATCGCCGAGTACCTCGCCGACGCGCGCATCCGTCAATGTCTCGAAGGTCAGGCCCATCTCGCCCCGTTTCCCCGGTCTATTCGTAGCGGCGCATGATCTCCGTCTGGTTCCGATCGGACAAGCCCGCATCGGCGGCGCCCTGGAAGCTCGCCCGCGCCGCGCGCGAGACCGGAACCTCCGCCCCGGCGGAGCGGGCGGCGCCCTCGATCAGGCCCAGATCCTTCAGGATGCCGGAGACGGGGAAGTTCACCGCGTCGGTGCCCTCGACCATCATCCGCCCGTAATTCTTCAGCATCGGGCTCGCCACCGGCGTCTCGCAGAGGATCTCGAAGGCGCGGGCATGGTCCGCGCCCAGCCGCTTCGTCATCCCCAGAAGCTCCGCCAGCGCCGCCTCCTGCGCGGCGAGCATGCCGTTGATGACGAGCTTGGTGGCGAGCGCCGCGCCCGCGTCGCCGGCATGATGGGTGGCCTTGCCCATCGCGTCGAGGGCCGGCTGCGCCTTCACCAGCGCATCCTTGTTGCCGCCGGCGACGATCACCAGCTCGCCCGATTCCGCCGGCGGCAGTGTGCCCGCGACCGGGGCCGTGAGAAAGTCGATCCCCCTCCCCTCGGCGGTCCCGGCCAGCGACCGGGCCCAGTCCGGGGAGATCGTGGAGCACTCGACGGCCACCGCGCCCCGCCCCATGCCGTGCAGCGCGCCGGTCTCGGCATCGGTCCAGACGGCGCGGGAGGCGTCGTCGTCGAGCACCATCGAGACGACGATCTCCGCTCCCTCGGCCGCCGCCCTCGGGCTCTCGGCCTCTCGCGCGCCGGCGGCGACGAGATCCTCCGCCTTGCCGGGGGAGCGGTTCCAGACGGTCAGGTCGTGGCCGGCGCGGGCGATGGTCATGGCCATCCGCGCGCCCATCGCGCCGAGGCCGAGAAAGGCGATCTTCATGCGTCGAACTCCGGTTTGGTCGCCGCCCCAACGCGGCGGGCGCGGGGTCCGGTCCCGGAGGCCGCCGCGCTATTTCGTCAGGATCAGCTTGCCCTGCCGGGTGATCCGCAGGGTGTAGAGCATCCCGTTCAGCTCGATCGTGGCGGTCTGCCCGCCCGCAGTCAGGGTGGTGGCGTCGTGGGAGGGGACGGGGACCTGCTGGTGAAGGGACATCGGGGGCTCCTGATCCTTTATATCCGACTTGTATAGTCAGGTTAGTCTGGAAAATCCGACCGGACAAGTTGGAATTGCGGCGCCGGGAATCCTGCGCGGCGATATGCTTTGCCCGCCCGTGCCCGGTGTCGGTAGGATCGGTGCGAGAGCGCCGGAGGGGCGATGACGAGGATTCTGCGACCAGCGACTGGCGGCCCAAATCGACGGCGATTTCGTGGTGTTCCTGATCGGCCTGCGGATCAACCGGCCGTGGAAGGTCCACAAATGGCTGCCCGTGGTCCGGAGCATGCCGCGAATGCTGCGCGAGCTCGGCGCCTTGCCCCGGGAGGAGACGGGGTTCCTCGGCCACACGATCCTCGGCCCGGGCGCGATCGTGCAGTACTGGCGGAGCTTCGACCATCTGGAGGCCTATGCGCGATCCCCGGATCGCGCGCATCGTCCGGCATGGGCCGAGTTCAACCGGCGCGTGGGAGCGAGCCGGGCGGACGTGGGGATCTGGCACGAGACCTATCTCGTCCGGGACGGAGACTACGAGACGCTGTATTCCGGCATGCCGCCCCACGGGCTCGGCCGGGCCGCCGCGCTGGGTCCCGCCACCGGCAGCCGGTCCGACGCGCGCGGCCGCCTCGGTCGCTAGGGACAGCCGCCGCGGGGAGAACGACCCCGGCGCCCGGCGCCGTCACGCCCGCGGGTCGAGCAGCCGCCGGATCAGTCCCCGCCGAGAGACCCGGCCGATCCGCTCGCCGTTCTCGGTGACCGAGACCGGCCCCTCGGTCGCCACCAGCGCCCGCATCACCTGCTCCACCGTCGCGTCCGAGCCGATCGTCGCCTCCGGCCGGTCCCCCTCGGATTCCATCACGTCCCGTGCCGTCAGCACGCCCAGCGGGTTCATGTGCGCCACGAAATCGGCGACATAGGCGTTCTCCGGCCTGGAATAGATCTCCGGCGGCGTGCCGGACTGCACGATCCGCCCGCCCTCCATGATCGCGATCCGGTTGCCGATCTTGAACGCCTCGTCGAGGTCGTGGCTGACGAAGACGATGGTCTTCTTCAGTCGCTCCTGCACTTCGAGAAGCTCGTCCTGCAGCTTGTTGCGGATCAGCGGGTCGAGCGCCGAGAAGGGCTCGTCCATCAACAGGATCGGCGCGTCGGTGGCGAAGGCGCGGGCGAGGCCGACGCGCTGCTGCATGCCGCCGGAGAGCTCGCCCACCTTGCGGTCGCCCCAGCCGTCGAGCCCGACGAGGTCGAGCTGCCGCTCCACCGCCTCGCGCCGCTCCGCCTTCGGCATCCCGCCGAGCTCGAGCCCGAGCCCGACATTCTCCCGCACCGTGCGCCAGGGCAGGAGGCCGAATTGCTGGAACACCATCGAGACGCATTCCCGCCGTACCCGCCTGAGCTCGGCCGGCGCGGCATGGGTGACGTCGCAGCTCCACTCGCCGTCATGGACCACCACCTTGCCCCGCGCCACCGGGTTCAGCCCGTTCACGGCCCGCAGGAGCGTTGACTTGCCCGACCCCGAGAGCCCCATGAGGACGAGGATCTCGCCCGCCTCAACGGTCAGGTCGCAATCGTGGACGCCAAGGACCTGGCCGGTCTGGCTCTCGATCTTGCCGCGGTCGAGCCCCTCGTCCATCAGCGGCAGGGCGGCCTCGGGCGCGTCTCCGAAGACGATGGAGACGTTGTCGATGCGGACGGCGGTGGTCATTTCCGCGTCCCCACGTTCAGCATCCGGTCGAGGATGATGGCGACGACCACGATCACGAAGCCGCTCTCGAATCCGAGCGCGGTGTTGACCGAGTTCAGCGCCCGGACGACCGGCACGCCGAGCCCGTCGGCGCCCACCAGCGCGGCGATCACCACCATCGACAGCGACAGCATGATGGTCTGGTTCAGCCCCGCCATGATCTGCGGGAAGGCGGAGGGCATCTCCACCTTCCACAGGAGCTGGCGCGGCGTCGCCCCGAAGGCCCGCGCCGCCTCCACCAGCGCCGTGGGCGTCGACGAGATGCCGAGATAGGTGAGCCGGATCGGCGCCGGAAGCACGAAGATCACCGTGGCGATCAGGCCCGGCACCATGCCGATGCCGAAGAACACGATCGCCGGGATCAGGTAGACGAAGGTGGGCAGGGTCTGCATCAGGTCGAGCACCGGGCGCATGCCCGCGTAGAGCTTCGGCCGGTGCGCCGCCGCGATGCCGATCGGCACCCCCACCCCCATGCAGACGAGGCAGGCGGACAGCACGAGCGTGAGGCTCTCGGTGGTCTCCTCCCAGTAGCCCTGGTTGAGGATGAAGAGGAAGCCCAGCGCCACGAAGAGGCAGATCTTCCAGGACCGCTGCAGCGCCCAGGTCGCCGCCACGAAGACGGCGACGACGACGAGCGGGTTGGGCTCCTGCAGCACCCACAGGATCGCGTCGATCAGCGCCCCCATCACGTCAGACAGCCAGGCCAGCAGGAATTGCAGGTTGGCGTTGATCCAGTCGAACACCTCGGCCGCCCAGTCGCCTACGGGAATCTTCTTGTCTGTCAACCACTGCATCATGCGGCACCCCGTAGCGTTTCGTGGGAGTGGGCGGCTTTCCGCCGACGGCACCCGGCGGCGCTTATCGTCATGCGTGAATCCCCCGGATTGTGGCAGTATTCCGGCGTGAGTTCGATCAGCGTATTTTCGATCGACCACACGATTTGCGTGCAAATTCATTCTTATCCGGAGGCCGAGTCCATGCTCGACAATACCCAGGATGCAAAGCGCGTCCGCGCCAATTCCCGCTACATCGACATCGCCCAGACCAACGACCCGAAGCTCGGGCCGCTGAAGCTTCTGCCCGGCACCTGGCGCAACACCGAGGCGCTGAACGGCCGCGGCTGGAACCTGATCGCGCTGCCCTTCGTCCATCCGCAGGGCGAGCGTCCCTACCGGCTCCTCATGAACCAGTACAACGAGGAGCTGAAGTTCACCTTCATCGACGACAACGTGCCCAACCGCGGCATCGCCGACAACCTGCCGCCCGACGAGACCCCCGACCAGATCGTCACCACCCTCGACTACCAGCAGAAGATCGACCAGATCGCCGCGCAGGACGACGAGAACGCCAAGGACGGCGACGGCGAACTCCTGGCCGGCGCCGCCGGCCTCGCCATCCACCACGAGCCGGGCCTGTTCCTGTGGATGATGAACCGCCAGACCGACGGCATCGACATCGCGCGGCTGGCCACCATTCCCCACGGCAACGCGGCGACCGCGATCGGCCGGTCGGAGCAGGTGCCGGGCCGCCCCGGCATCCCCGACCTGTCGGCCTTCCCGCTGGGCGTGGTCTTCGACGTCGAGGCGGCGGTCGCCGCGGCGGGCGAGACCGACTACCTCTTCCCCTACAAGCTGTTCTCCGACCAGCCCTTCAAGGGCATCCTCGCCGACGTGGCGGAGTTCCCCGGCTTCTCGCCGGCGAATGCCAACGGGCTGCTGCAGGGCGGCCTGCCGCCGGCCGAGGATGTCGAGCGCACGACGATCCTGCACTTCACCACCGAGGCGAGCGAACTCACCGACAGCGCCCTCGCCGAGGCGGGCATCCGCAACATCCCCTTCATCGAGCGCCAGGCGGACGCCAACCTGATGCGGGCGACGTTCTGGATCATGGAGATGAAGGAGACCGACGCCTCCGGCGATCCGAAGCTGATGCTGGCCTATTCCCAGTTCATCCTCCTCGATTTCTTCCCGCGTCCGCCGGGCCAGGGCGAGGGGCTGATCCGCTGGCCGCACGTCTCGATCAACGTCATGGAGAAGGTGGCCGAGCCCGCCCAGGAACTCGCCTACCTGACGACCGAGACGCTGTCCTACGCCTGAGCCGGGCGCGGCGCGGGATGTTCCCGCGCCGTGCATCCGTCAGGACCCGAGCCCGAGTTCCGACCGCACGGCCGGCAGGCCCTCCTCGCCCTCGACGGTGGTGACCCCCTCGAGCCAGGGGTCGATCACGTCGGGATGGCCCTGCAGCCATTCCTCGGTCGCGGTCGCCGGGTCCTGGCCGTCGTCGAGGATCCTGCCCATGATCTCGTTCTCCATGGGCAGGGTGAATTTCATCTGCTTCAGCAGCTTGCCGACGTTGGGGCATTCCTCGACATAGCCCTTGCGGGTCGTGGTGTAGACCACGCCCTCGCCGCCGAAGAAATCCTCTCCCCCTTCGAGGTATTCGAGGTCGAAATTGGCGTTCATCGGGTGCGGTTCCCAGCCGAGGAAGACGATGTCCTCCTCCCGGTCGTAGGCGCGGCGCACCTGCGCCAGCATTCCCTGCTCGGAGCTTTCCTTCACCTCGAACTCGCCGAGCCCGTACTCGTCCTCCTCGGTCAGGCCGATGAGATAGGCGTTACCCTCGTTGCCGGGCTCGATGCCGTAGATCGTCTCGTCGAGATCGTCGGCGAAGTCGGGCATGTCCCCGTAGGAATGCAGCCCCTTCCCGTAGGTATAGGCGGGGACGGCGAGGTTGTACTTGGTGCCGGTGAGGTTCTCCGTCACTTGCTCGATCTCGCCCGAGTCCAGGTAGGGCTGGATCGCCTGGGTCTGCGAGGGCATCCAGTTGCCGAGGAAGACGTCGATGTCGTCCTTCTCCAGGGAGGCGAAGGTCACCGGCACCGACAGCACCTTCACGTCGACGCCATAGCCGAGCCCCTCGAGCACGTGCTTGGCGACGGCGGTGGTCGTGGTGATGTCGGTCCAGCCGACATCGGAGAAGCGCACTTCCCGGCAATCGTCGCTGACCTGCGCCGAGGCGGCGCCGGCGGCGAGGATCGCCAGGGCGGAGGCGGTGGCGAGACGGGGCATGGAGACGTCCTTCCTGTCGCGGTCTATTGATTGACGGATCAATTAAATGCTAACGCCCGCCGCATGGCAACATTGGACGCCAAATCGTCCGGCCGCGAAAGGGCCGAAACGCGCCGTCGCGCCGATCTGATCGCCGCGACCGTCGCGGAGATCGGCGCCGTCGGATCGCTCGACGTGACGGTCGGCCGGATCGCGAAGCGCGCCGGCATCTCGCCGGCCCTCGCCTTCCACTATTTCGGCGACAAGGAATCGCTCTTCCTGACAGCGATGCGCCAGGTCCTCACCGAGTACGGGCGCGACGTGCGCGCCGCGCTCCGGTCGGTGGAAGGAGCCGAAGCGCGCATCGCCGCGATCGCCGAAGCCAGCTTCTCGCCGTCGAATTTCGGCCGCGAGGCGGTGGCCGCCTGGCTGACCTTCTACGTCCTCGCGCGGCGCTCGCCCGGGGCGCGGCGGCTTCTCATGGTCTATCGCCGCCGCCTCGCCTCGAACCTCGTCCACGCCCTCCGCCCCCGTCTCGGGGACGGCGCCCGGCCCGCCGCGGAGCGCCTCGCCGGCCTGATCGACGGGCTCTACCTCCATGCCGCACTCGACGCCGAGACCAGCGCGGCCGAGGCGAGGGACCACGTCCTCGCCGCCCTCGACCGCGAACTTCGGGGCGCCGAATGACCCGCCCGAACATCCTCGTCATCATGGTCGACCAGCTGAACGGCACGCTGTTTCCCGACGGGCCCGCGGAGTGGCTGCACGCGCCGAACCTGAGGCGTCTGGCGGCGCGCTCGGCGCGGTTCCGCAACGCCTACACGGCGAGCCCGCTCTGCGCCCCGGGCCGCGGCGCCTTCATGTCGGGGCAGCTTCCCTCGGGCACCGGCATCTACGACAACGCCGCCGAGTTCCCCTCCTCGGTGCCGACCTATGCCCACCACCTGCGGCGCGCGGGCTACTACACCTGCCTCGCGGGCAAGATGCACTTCGTCGGGCCGGACCAGCTCCACGGCTTCGAGAGCCGGCTGACCACCGACATCTACCCGGCCGATTTCGGCTGGACGCCGGATTACCGCAAGCCGGGCGAGCGGATCGACTGGTGGTATCACAACCTCGGGTCGGTGACCGGGGCGGGCGTTGCCGAGATCACCAACCAGATGGAATACGACGACGAGGTCGCCTTCTTCGCCTGCCAGAAGCTCTACGACCTCGCCCGCGGCCACGACGACCGGCCGTGGTGCCTGACGGCCAGCTTCACCCATCCTCACGACCCCTATGTCGCGCGGCGGGAATTCTGGGACCTCTACGAGGACTGCGACCATCTGGAGCCCAGGGTGGGGGCCATTCCCTACGAGGATCAGGACAACCACTCCAGGCGCATCTTCGACGCCAACAACTGGCGCGACTTCGACATCACCGCGGAGGACGTGCGCCGCTCCCGCCGCGGCTACTTCGCCAACATCACCTATCTCGACCGCAAGGTCGGCGAGATCCTCGACGTGCTCGAGCGCACCCGGCAGGAGGCGATCGTGCTCTTCGTCTCCGACCACGGCGACATGCTGGGCGAGCGCGGGCTCTGGTTCAAGATGTCCTTCTTCGAGGGGTCCTCCCGCGTGCCGCTGATGATTTCGGCGCCGGGGATGGAGCCGGGCCTCGTCACCGATCCGGTCTCCACGATCGACGTCTGCCCGACGCTCTGCGACCTCGCCGGCATCTCCATGGACGAGGTCATGCCCTGGACCAACGGCGAGAGCCTGGTGCCGGTCGCCGGCGGCGAGGGGCGCTCCGAACCGGTCAGGATGGAATACGCCGCCGAGGCCAGCTACGCGCCGATGGTCGCGATCCGGGAGGGCAGGTGGAAGTATACCCGCTGCGCCCTCGACCCCGAGCAGCTCTTCGATCTGGAGGCCGATCCGCACGAGATGACCAATCTCGCGGGCGATCCGGACTCCGACGGGATTCTTACGCGATTCCGACAGGAATCCGACAGCCGCTGGGACCTCGAAACCTTCGACGCCGAGGTCCGCGAGAGCCAGGCGAAACGCTGGGTGGTCTACGGGGCGCTGTCCCGGGGCGGCCAGTATCCGTGGGATTTCCAGCCACTCCAGAAAGCCTCCGAACGCTACATGCGCAACCACATGGACCTCAACGTCGTCGAGGAAAGCCAGCGCTTTCCGAGGGGCGAATGATGCTCACGATCTGGGGCCGCACCACCTCCTCGAACGTCCAGACGGTCATGTGGGCCGTCGGCGAACTGGACCTGCCGCACGAGCGCATCGACGCCGGCGACGCCTACGGTGTCAACGACACCCCCGAATACAAGACCATGAATCCCATGGGAAAAATCCCCGTCCTCCAGGATGGGGATCTGACCCTCTTCGAGAGCATGGCCTGCCTGCGCTACCTCTCCGCCCGCTATGGCGACACGGATTTCTGGCCTCCCGATCCGGCCGCCCGCGCGCCGCTCGACGTCTGGGCGGAATGGTCCAAGACGACCTTCGAGGCGGCGGTCATCGACCTTTTCCGCACCGTCGTGCGCCGCGATCCCGCCACGGTGACGGATGCCGAGCGCGACCGTCTCGCCGCCGCCTGCGACCTGCCCGCCCGGGTTCTCGACGCCCGCATCGGCGACGGTCCCTGGCTCGCCGGCGACACCTTCACCTTCGCCGACATCGCCGCCGGCCACATGCTCCCGCGCTATTTCGGCCTCGACTTCGCCCGCCCGGACACGCCGAATCTTTCTCGCTACTTCAGCAGGTTGCAGGAGCGCTCCGCCTTCCGCGAGCACGTCATGGTGAGCTGGGAGCCGCTCTATTTCGGGAAGGACCACTAGGATGGAGCGCCAGCCTCCCGCCAGCCACTACATCGACGGCGCCTATCACGAGGACGAGGACGGGGAGCCGATCCCGGTCCTCTATCCCGCCACCGGCGAGGAGATCGCGCGCCTTCACGCCGCCACGCCGGATGTCGCGGACCGCGCTCTCTCCGCCGCCGCCGCGGCGCAGCCGGCTTGGGCCGCCATGACCGGCACGGAGCGCGGCCGGGTCTTGCGAAGGGCTGCCGACCTTCTGCGGGAACGCAACCGCGAGATGTCAAAACTCGAGACGATGGATACCGGCAAGCCGCTTTCGGAGACGCTGATCGCCGACGCGGCCTCGGCCGCCGACGCGCTGGAATATTTCGGCGGCCTCGCCGGCACCCTGACGGGCGAGCACATCCCGCTCGCGGACGGCGATTTCGTCTATACCCGGCGCGAGGCGCTGGGGGTCGTGCTCGGCATCGGCGCCTGGAACTATCCCACCCAGATCGCCGCATGGAAGGCCGCGCCCGCGCTCGCATGCGGCAATGCGATGGTTATGAAGCCCTCGGAGACGACGCCGCTCTGCACCCTCGAGCTCGCGAAGATCCTGACCGAGGCCGGGGTGCCGCCGGGTATCTTCAACGTGGTGCAGGGCTACGGTGCCCAGGCGGTGCAGATGCTGGAGGACCGCCGCGTCGCCAAGGTGTCGCTGACGGGCTCGGTACCGACGGGCCGGAAGGTCTATCAGGCCGCAGCCGGGGGAATGAAACACGCCACTATGGAACTCGGCGGCAAGTCCCCGATCGTGATCTTCGACGACGCGGACCTGGAAAGCGCCGTCTCGGCCGCGATCAACGGCAACTTCTACTCGACCGGGCAGATCTGCTCGAACGGCACCCGCGTCTTCGTCCAGAGGGGGATCAAGCAGGCGTTCCTGTCCCGCCTCGCCGAGCGGATGCGGGGCGCCCGCATCGGAGACCCGATGGACGAAGCCACGACCCTCGGGCCGATGGTCTCGCAGCGACAGCTCGACATCGTCCTCGGCTACATCGAAAAGGGCCGCGAGGATGGCGCCCGGCTCGTCGCCGGGGGCCAGCATCTCGACCGGCCCGGCTTCTGGATCACGCCCGCGCTGTTCGCCGACGTGACCGACGACATGACCATCGCGCGGGAGGAGATATTCGGCCCCGTCATGTCTGTGCTCGACTTCGAGACCGAGGACGAGTTGCTTTCCCGCGCCAACGGAACCGAGTTCGGTCTTGCGGCCGGGGTCTTCACCAACGACCTGACGCGCGCGCACCGGATGGCGGCGGGCCTCCAGGCCGGCACCACCTACATCAACACCTACAACCTCACGCCCGTGGAAGCTCCCTTCGGCGGCATGAAGATGTCGGGGCTGGGGCGCGAGAATTCGAAGGCCGCGATCGAGCATTACAGTCAGATCAAGACCGTCTACGTCTCGATGAATCCCACCGAGGCGCCGTTCTGATGGAGGCGGAACACATCATCGTCGGCGCCGGCAGTGCGGGCTGCGCGTTGGCTTATCGCCTCTCCGAGGCCGGCCGCTCCGTGATCGTCATCGAGCATGGCGGCTCCGATTTCGGCCCGTTCATCAACATGCCCGGCGCGCTCAGCTATCCGATGAACATGCGCACCTACGATTGGGGCCTCAGGACCGAGCCCGAGCCGCATCTGGGGGGGCGGCGGATGGTCGTGCCGCGTGGAAAGGTCGTCGGCGGCTCCTCGTCGATCAACGGCATGATCTACGTGCGGGGCCATGCGCTCGATTTCGATCATTGGGCGGAGCAGGGGGCGACGGGCTGGTCCTATGCCGACGTCCTGCCCTACTACAAGCGGCTGGAGAACTGGCACGACGGCGGACATGGGGGGGACCCCGCCTGGCGCGGAACAGACGGCCCGCTGCACGTGACCCGCGGGCTGCGCCAGAATCCGCTGACCCGCGCCTTCGTCGAGGCCGGCAGGCAGGCCGGTTACGAGCTGACCGACGATTACAACGGAGAGAAGCAGGAGGGGTTCGGGCCCTACGACGCCACAATCTGGAAGGGGAGCCGCTGGTCTGCGGCCTCTGCCTATCTGAAGCCGGCGCTGAAGCGCGAGACGTGCCGGCTCGTCCGGGCGCTCGCCCGGAAGGTGGTGATCGAGCAGGGCCGGGCGATCGGCGTCGAGGTCGAGCGCAAGGGCCGAATCGAGACGATCCGGGCCGGGTCGGAGGTGATCCTCGCGGCCTCCGCCGTCAATTCGCCGAAGATTCTCATGCTGTCGGGCATCGGCCCCGGCGCACACCTGGCCGAGCACGGCATCGGCGCGGTCGCGGACCGGCCGGGCGTCGGGCAGAACCTGCAGGACCACCTGGAACTCTACATCCAGCAGGCTGCGACGAAGCCGGTGAGCCTCTACAAGTACTGGTCCCTGCTCGGCAAGGCCTATGTCGGCGCGCGATGGCTCCTGACGCGGACCGGTCCCGGTGCCTCGAACCAGTTCGAGAGCGCCGGCTTCATCCGCTCCGCCGGGGGCGTGGCATATCCCGACATCCAGTACCACTTCCTTCCCATCGCCGTGCGCTACGACGGACGGACGGCGGCGGAAGGGCACGGGTTCCAGGCCCATGTGGGGCCGATGCGCTCGAAGTCGCGGGGGCACGTCACCTTGGCCAGCGCCGATCCGGGCGCGCCGCCGCGAATCCTGTTCAACTACATGAGCCATCCCGACGACCGGGCGGAATTCCGCACCTGCATCCGTCTCACGCGGGAGATATTCGCCCAAGCCGCATTCGACGAATTCCGCGGCAAGGAGATCAGTCCCGGCGCCGGGGTGCAGTCCGACGACGACCTCGACGCTTTCGTTCGCAAAGAGGTGGAGAGCGCCTATCATCCCTGCGGGACCTGCAAGATGGGGGGGCGCGACGACCCCATGGCGGTGGTGGACCCGGAATGTCGGGTGATCGGCGTCGAGCGGCTGCGCGTCGCGGATAGCTCCATCTTTCCCCGGATCACCAACGGCAACCTCAACGCGCCATCCATCATGACCGGCGAGAAGGCGGCCGACCACATTCTCGGTCGTGGGATGCTTCCACCTTCGAACGCCACGCCCTGGATCCACCCCGATTGGGAGACGCGGCAGAGATGAGACAGATCGGCTATGACGCGGCGGAACGGCTCGACTGGCCGGGCGCGGTCGAGGCGCTCCGGGCGGGTCATCGTCGGCCGAAGGCCGAGATCGGCGACCTGTTTCTGGGGCCGGCGGATGGCACGAGCCTGACCCGTGCCGCCTATATCGAGGGCCTCGGCTACGGCGTGAAGTCCGTCACCGTTTGCGCCGGAAACGCCGAGCGGGGCCTGCCGACGGTTCAGGGCGCGATGCTGGTCTTCGCTCCGGGGACGGGCGAGCTCAGCGCCGTGATCGACTCGAAGCTCGTCACCGAGTTCAAGACCGCGGCCGATTCGGTTCTGGGCGCGACGCTGCTCGCGCGGTCCGACTCGGCGACGCTCCTGATCGTCGGCGCGGGTACCGTCGCGGCGAGCCTAGTGCGGGCCTATGCGTCCGCGTTTCCCGGCCTCGAGCGGATTTGGGTCTGGGCCCGCCGGCCTTCGCAGGCGCAGAAATTTGCCGAGGAACATTCGGCAAATACTCCCGTTGAGGCCGTGATGGACCTTGAAGAAGCGGCTCGCAGCGCCGATATCATCGCTACGGCCACGATGGCGCGCGAGCCCGTCTTGTCGGGTGACGCCGTGTCGCTCGGAACCCATGTTGACCTCATCGGCGCGTTCCGGAAAGATATGCGCGAAGCCGATGACGTGCTGCTTCGCAAGGCAGTTCTCCATGTCGATAGCCGTGAGACGACGATCGGTCATATCGGCGAGATCGCCATTCCGATCGCCAGCGGCGCAATCGGAGAAGACGACATCCGGGGCGACCTCTACGATCTCGTCGCCGACCGTCCCGAGCGCACTCCGGACGATGTCACCGTTTTCAAGAACGGGGGCGGAGCGCATCTGGACCTCATGATCGCCGACTGGATCGCGCGGAGCGTCTGACCGGTCGGCCCCGACGAACCTGTCCGGAGACGTGCTCCGGGCCGTTGCAAGAAAAACGAAAGGAGACCGCATGACCCGTTTCGCTACCACCCCCGCCGCATGGTCCAATGAGGACGATCGGACGCTCGGCGCCGATATCGATCTCGAGACCTGCCTGACAGAAGCGGCGGAGCTCGGATTCGAGGGCATCGAGGAGGGGTACAAATTTCCGCAGGAGCCGGCGGAGTTGACGGGCGTGCTTGACGGTCACGGCCTCGCACTCGCAGCGGTCCATCACGGGCTTCACCTGCTCGAGCGGTCGCTGGAGGAGGAGCGGGACGCCATTCAGCCGGCGATAGATCGCGC
Source organism: uncultured Alphaproteobacteria bacterium (assembly GCA_963776705.1). Taxonomy (GTDB): domain Bacteria; phylum Pseudomonadota; class Alphaproteobacteria; order Rhodobacterales; family Rhodobacteraceae; genus Palleronia. The sequence continues at coordinate 6,523 of CAVZOA010000015.1, read as the reverse complement.
CAAGGCCGCCGGCGCGAACGTGGTCGTGGTGAAGGAGGTCTCGAATGCGATCTTCGCGAATCCTGACAAGCCACTTTCCCGCAAGCCCGAACTGACTGCGGAGGAATGGGACAGCTTCGGGCTGAAGCTCGAACAGATCGCGACGTACTGCGCCGATCAGGGCGTCACCTGCGTCTACCACCACTACATGGGCACCGTGGTGCAGACGCCGGACGAGATCGACCGGCTGATGATGGAGACCGGACCCAATCTTTACCTGCTTTTCGACACCGCCCAGTGCTATTTCGGGGGCGGGGATCCGGTGCAACTCCTCACCCGCCATATGCCCCGCGTGAAGCATTTCCACGCCGGCAACGTGCGGGTGAGCCCGATGGCGAAGGCCAGGATGAACGACGTGTCGCTGCCACAGGCGGTGAAGATGGGCGTCTTCACTGTGCCGGGGGACCGTGACGGGTCGGTGGACTTCAAGACCTGCCTCAACCTGCTGTCCGCCTCCAGCTTCGACGGCTGGATCGTCTGCTCCGCGGGTCAGGATCCTGGCGAGCGGTCGCCGTCGAAGTTCCAGTCGATGGGTCTGCGGGCGCTACGGGAGCTCGCCGGATCGACCGGCATCGCGGCCTGAAGGCACGCAGCGACACCCACCGCCCGCCGCGCCTCCTTCCGGAGGCGCGAATTTTTTCTTTGCAGCCGGTTCCGCCGGGGTAGTGATGCGCTGCGGATCCCAGTGCCGTGCCATCTCCGGTTGGGTCGGGCCCCGGCGGAACCTTACCATGCCGCCGGTGCGGACTGCGGCCGCGACAATACCGACTGAAGAATAAGCAGTAATGGCTTTCGCCCCGGAATTCTTGCGTCATTATGGGAGCAGGAACGAACGAGACAGTAGCCAGCCAGCGAGGTCTTCTGGTCATGAGTGATTCCCCCCAATTCTTTCGTCGTCAGATGCTGCTGGGAAGCGCCGTGATCGGCGCCGCGGCGGCCTCCGCGGGTGCCGCCGGGACCGAGCCCCACGGGCCCGACGCCGCGGCCGAAGATCACCGTCGGGTCGTTCTGAAGGATACTCCCCACACCCGGACCTACTACGCGCTCGCGCGCAGCTGAGGAGGTCACGCCATGCTCAAGCGCAAATCCCGCACCGTCACACGGTCCCGAGAGGCTACGCCGGTCGCCGCCGCCGAAACTTCCGGATTGTCCCGCCGCGGCTTCCTGCAATCCTCCGGGGTTGCCGGGCTCGGCCTCGCGGCGCTTTCCGGCGCCCCGAGAACGGCGAAGGCTCAGGTCACCCCGCAGGAGGCGGCCGACCTCCCGGAGTTCAAGAAGACCGTCTGCCAGTTCTGCTCGGTCGGCTGCTCGATCTGGGCGGAGGTCGAGAACGGCGTCTGGGTCGGGCAGGAGCCGGCCTTCGAGAGCCCCATCAACCAGGGCACCCATTGCGCCAAGGGCGCCGCCATGCGCGAAGTCTCGATGGGCGAGCGCCGGCTCAAGTATCCGATGAAGCGTGTCGGCGGCGAATGGGCCCGCATCTCCTGGGACCAGGCGATCGAGGAGATCACCGGCAAGCTGAAGGATATCCGTGCCGAATACGGGCCCGATTCCGCCTACTGGCTCGGGTCGGCCAAGTTCTCGAACGAGCAGGCCTATCTCTTCCGCAAGTTCGCCGCCTTCTGGGGCACGAACAATGTCGATCACCAGGCGAGGATCTGCCACTCGACGACCGTCGCCGGCGTCGCCAACAGCTTCGGCTACGGCGCGATGACGAACACCTTCAACGACATCCGCAACGCCAAGTCGATCATCATCATCGGCGGCAATCCCGCCGAGGCGCATCCCGTCTCGATGCTGCATGTCCTCGCCGGGCGTGAGAACGGCGCCAAGATGATCGTCGTCGATCCCAAGATTCTCGCGCACCGCGGCGCATTCGGACGAATACGTGCGGGTTCGTCCCGGTTCGGATATCGGCTTCATGTGGGGGCTCGTACGCGAGATCTTCGAGAACGGCTGGGAGGACAAGGAGTATCTTGAGAGCCGGGTCTGGAATATCGGCGCCGTCCGCGACGAGGTGGAGAAGTGGACGCCCGAGGAAGTCGAGAATGTTTGCGGCATCCCCGCGGAGCAGACCCGCCGGGTGGCGCGGATGCTGGCGGAGAACCGTCCCGGCACGCTCGTCTGGTGTATGGGATTGACGCAGCACACGATCGGCTCGTCGAACACTCGCGCGGCCTCGGTGCTGCAGCTCGTCCTCGGCAATATCGGCAAGCGGGGCGGCGGCGCCAACATCTTCCGTGGCCACGACAACGTCCAGGGCGCGACCGACCTCGGCGTCGCCGTCGACTCCCTGCCGGCCTATTACGGTCTCGAGGAGGGCGCGTGGAAGCACTGGTGTCGCGTCTGGGACGTGGACTACCAGTACATGCAGGACAAGTTCGCCTCCAAGGAGCTGATGGAGGCGGCGGGAATGCCGCTCAGCCGCTACATGGACGCGATCACCGAGAAGACGGAGGAGCTCGACCAGCCGAACCCGGTGAAGGCGATGATGTTCTGGGGCCACGCGGCGAACTCCATCGCGCGGGGACCCGACCAGATCAAGGCGCTCGACACGGTCGATCTACTCTGCGTCGTCGACCCGCATCCGACCCAGGTCGCGATCATGACCGAAAAGCAGGACAACGTGTACCTGCTGCCCGCCGCCACGACCGCCGAATGTGACGGCTCGGTGACCAATTCGAACCGCTCGCTGCAATGGCGCGACAAGGTCTTCGAGCCGCTCTTCGAGGCCAAGACCGACTACGAGATCACCTATCGTCTCGCCGAGGCGCTCGGATTTGCCGGCGAGATGTTCAAGCATATCGATGTGCAGGACAAGAATCCGCAGGCCGAGTTCGATCCTGCGCGAGATCAATCGCGGCACCTGGACCATCGGCTATACCGGGCAGAGCCCGGAGAAGCTCAAGGCCCACATGTTGAATCAGGCGATGTTCGACGGGAACACCCTTCTCGGAAAGAAGGGAACCGAATTCGAGGGTCAGTATTTCGGGCTTCCTTGGCCGGCCTGGGGGACGCCCGAGATCAACCATCCCGGCTCGCCGATCCTCTACGACACGTCGAAGAGCGTCGCCGAAGGCGGCCTGCCGTTCCGCGCTCGCTGGGGGGTCAGCTACGAAGGCTCGAACCTCCTCGCCACCGACAGCTGGTCGAGGGATTCGGAGATAGAGGACGGCTATCCCGAGATCACCCTCGGCATGATCGAGGCGCTCGGCTGGGACGGGGAACTGACCGCGAGGGAGCGGCTCATCATCGCGACCATCGGCGCCGATCTCTTCAAGTGGGAGTACTTCGACATTTCCGAGTCGGAGGCGCAGCGCATGATCGACAACCTCACGCCGCAGCAACTCCGCAAGAAGGGCGGCAGCAACAACGAAGACATCGACGGGTCCTGGCAGGGTGGCCAGGGCGGACAGGCGACGGACGAGAGCCAAGGCGAGACACTGGACATGCTGCGCGGAGACTATCCCGACAACGCTATGACGGCCATCGGTGCCTATCTCGCCAACAATCCCCAGGACGATACGCCGAAGGACGCGACCGTCCGCGACAAGATCCGCCGGGTCAACTGGAAGACCGACCTCTCCGGCGGTCTCCAGCGTGTGGCGATCAAACACGGTCTGGCACCTTACGGAAACGGCAAGGCGCGCGCCGTGGTCTGGAACTTCCCCGATCCGGTGCCGCTCCACCGCGAGCCGCTCTATACGCCGCGTCGCGATCTGCTGCCGAAGTACGCGACCTACGACGACCGGCGGCTCTGGCGTCTCCCGGTCCGGTACGCCTCGATCCAGGAAAACGACTTCAGCCAGGACTTTCCGATGGTTCTGACCTCCGGTCGCCTCGTGGAATACGAGGGGGGCGGCGACGAGACGCGGTCGAACAAGTGGCTCGCCGAGTTCCAGCAGAAGATGTTCGCGGAGGTGAACACGGAAGATGCGCAGAGTGCCGGCATCTCCGACGGCGACATGATCTGGGTGGAAACGCCCGAAGCGCGGGTCCGCGTCTCGGCGCTGGTTACGCCGCGGATCGGCAAGGGGACGGTGTTCATGCCCTTCCACTTCGCCGGCTTCTACCAGGGCGAGGACCTGACCGGCCGGTATCCGGAAGGCACCACGCCCGTCGTCGCCGGCGAGGCGGCCAACACCGCCTGGACCTACGGCTATGACGTCGTCACCCAGATGCAGGAGACGAAAGCCACCCTCTGCCGCATCGCGACCGCGTAAGGAGTTCGACCAATGGCAAGAGTGAAATTCCTCTGCGACACCGACCGCTGCATCGAATGCAACGCCTGCTCGACCTCCTGCAAGAACGAACACGAGGTTCCCTGGGGCATGGTCCGCCGCCGCGTCGTCACCATCAACGACGGCGAGCCGGGGGAGAAGTCGATCGCGATTTCCTGCATGCACTGCACCGACGCGCCCTGCGTCGCGGTCTGCCCGGTCTCGACCCTCTACCAGACCGATATTGGGGTGGTCCTGCACGACAAGGACACCTGCATCGGTTGCGGCTACTGCTTCTACGCCTGTCCGTTCGGCGCGCCGCAATTCCCGCGCTCCACGCTCTTCGGATCGCGCGGGGTGATGGACAAGTGCACCTATTGCGCCGGCGGACCGGAGGAGAACGGCTCGGAGGCGGAATTCGAGAAATACGGGCGCAACCGGCTCGCCGAGGGCAAGCTGCCAATCTGTGCCGAGGTCTGCTCGACGCGCGCACTCCTGGCCGGCGACGGCGAGGTGATCGGCGAGATCTACCGCGAGCGCGTCCTGGCGCGGGGCTTCGGCTCCGGCGCCTGGGGCTGGCAGACGGCCTACTATCCGGAGGAGGCGTGAGATGACCGACGCGACACACATGAGCGGCGGCGCCCCGGATCGGCCCTCTTTCGGCGGCTATCGTGTCGCGGGAGCGGTTGCGGCGATCGTCCTGCTCGCCCTCCTGGTTATCCAGGTCATCGAGATCTTCGACGACGACAACCACACCGTGCCGGAAGTGCGCTGGGGCGCGCCGCCGATCTCCGCGGAGCAGACCGGCGACAGTTCCCTCATCGTCAACGAGATCCTGCGCGACCGGGCGACGCTCCAAGGGCCGCGGGCGGAGTACGGGCCGTCGCCGCGGCACGACCGCACCTTCCAGGTGGGTTCCGAAACCCGGCTGCGAGAGGAGCCGATCGAGAACCCCTATGGTCTTATGACCCGGACCTGGTCGGCCCCCACCGACGAGGAACTCGCGATGATCCGCGGAACCGACCGGGTCGAGGGGATCTCTTCCCTGCCCTATGTGGGCGCCAACGTCTTCGAGCGCCCCTTGGCCCGCGACTGGCGGCTGGGGATTGCCGACATCGCCACCCATCTCGGTGCGCTGGCGATCCTCGGCTTCGCCTTTCTCCTGGCCTCGGTGCTGGCGATCCGCGGCCGCGTGCCGATCGTGCGCGGCAAGTCCGAACGCAAGGTCCAGCGCTTCGGCATGATCGAACGCACGACCCACTGGATGACCAGCATCAGCTTCCTGATGCTGGCCCTGACCGGCATCGTCATCGCCTATGGCGACACGTTGATCCTGCCTTTCGGCGACGAGCTTCTGGGCCAGACGGGCTGGCTGGCGACCTGGGGGCACATGATGTTCTTCCCGCCGTTCGCGATCGGGATCGTGGTGATGTTCGCAATGTGGATCCGCCACAACCTGCCCTCGAAGCTCGACCTGAACTGGCTGAAGCAGGGCGGCGGCATGTTCTCCGACGAGTTGCACCCCTCGGCGCGCAAGTTCAACGCGGGCCAGAAGCTCATCTTCTGGGCGGTGATCCTCGGCGGCGGGCTCCTCGTCGCCTCGGGTCTGCTGCTGATGTTCCCGTTCTGGCTCCTCGACATCAACGGCATGGGCTGGGCCATGCTCGCCCACGCGATCGTGGCCGTACTCATGATCGCGGTTATCCTCGGCCACATCTATATCGGCTCGATCGGCATGCAGGGGGCCTTCTGGGCGATGTGGACCGGAAAGGTCGATCTCAACTGGGCGGCCGAGCACCACGACCTCTGGCTCGACGAAATCGAGAACAAGAAGGGAGCGACCCGATGACGAGTTTCCTCTCCGGCGCAGCGATTGCCGTAGTTCTCTCCATCGGTACCTACGTCGCGATGACCACGCTCTACGTGCCGACCAAGTCCCGCTACGCGGGCGACAACCTGCATCTCGGCGACGAGATGATCGACGCGACCGTGACCCCCGAGTGATCCGGCGCCGCCTCCGGGCGGCGTGCCGCCTTTGTTCCGCAGGCGGTTGCGCTGGGCAAGTGATCTCCTGGACGGAATTTCGTCTTGACTGCATGTGCCCGGAGCCTTTCGGGACCGGCCACGGCATCCGGTGCAAAATGCCTAAAGCGGTTTGCCTCTGATCTGAATTGTTGGGGATTGAACGAAGCCGCTGCGCGGCAGGAGCCTGCTTCGCGGGCGGTGCTTCTGACTGGAAGGATTGGGTTGCTGAGACCCCTTCC
>CAVZOA010000014.1:0-28443 GCA_963776705.1 uncultured Alphaproteobacteria bacterium | reverse complement strand
GCCGAAACCGCGCCCGAGGAGACCGGCGAGGACCGGGAAGAGACCGGGGGCACCTACCGCTTCCTGAAATCCTACCGGGTCTTCCATGTCAGCCAGATCGAGGGGTTGGACGCCGCGTGGCATCCAGAGCCCGAGGGCGATCCGGCGGAAGGTCCCACGCTCGACCCGGAGGCCTGGGCGTTCTTCGAGGCGATCGACATGGATGTGCGCTACGGCGGCGACCGGGCCTGCTACATCCCCTCGCTCAACCAGATCCATATCCCCGACCTGGCCCGGTTCGAGAGCGCGGGTGCGGCGATGTCAACGATCACGCATGAAATGGCCCACGCTACGAGCGCGAAGCACCGGCTCGACCGGAGTTTCGGTGTTTCCAGCTTCGGAAACGAGGCCTACGCGAAGGAGGAGCTCGTGGCTTGCGTCAGCGAAGCGCTCATGGGCCAGCGTATGGGCTTCTACGCCGACCACATCGACAACCACGCGGCGTATATCTCCTCGTGGATCAAGGTGCTCCGCAACGATACCCGGTTCCTGTTCACCGCCGCCGCCCATGCGCAGCGGGCGGTTGATTATCTCGTCGCGGCATCGGAAGCGGGTAGACAAGCAAAGGAGTATGTCGATGCGGCGGCGTGATGATCTGGCGGTCCACAACGAGCGGGTGAAACTGTACGTGACCATCTCGAACGCCGTCGGACTCGCGTTCTTCGGGCTCGGCGTCGCACGACCGCTGGCCGATGAGACGGTGCCGATCACGTTCTGGGTGGCCGTCTACCTTGCCGTAGCTGTCCTGATGGTCGGAAATGCCTATATTGCTCTTGGACGCCTCGAGGCGGAAGACAGCGACTCGAACAGGGAGACGCGCAAATGACTGGACAACTCATCCTCATCGGCATGGCGCTGGCTTTCTCGTTCGGCGGTCTGGTCTGGGCGCGCTGGTCGCAAAAGCGACTCGAACGCGACGATCGCGCGGGCCGGACCCCGGCGGAGTAATACTTCGTACGACCCTTCTACCCCAGCATCGAAGCCCCCGCTCCCAAAGAGGAATGGGGGCTTTCCTTCGTGTGACCCTGATCTGGACGGAAAGGACGCACGATGAAGATCACCCGGACATCCATGTTCTTGGACGAAACGCGGACGCGCGAGATGAACCTGACCCCGGAGCAGCTCGCCGCGTGGGAGGCGGGCACGCATATCCAGGGCGCGGCACCGCACCTCTCCGACGACGACGCGTCCCCCGACGCGCCCTGATCCTGCCCTCGCCCGCCTGGCACGAAGCCCCCGCACCGAGAGGTAGAGGGGGCTTTTTTCCGTGTGGACTCAACCCACCCGGAAAGGAGCCTGTCATGGCCTCGGATCGCCTCGTCCACACCAAGCGGATCTCGCCCAGGGAAATCCGCGAACTGTCCGTCTACTACGACAAGGGCGGCATCAATTACTTCGACTACAGCACGAAGCCCAAGGGCATCTTCTTCTCCTCGACCGTCTACGAGCAGGAGGAAGGCTCGATCTGGAAGACGCTCAAGGTCGGCCTCGGCCAGGGCAAGCCCGGCGTCGGCTATATCTGCGTCGTCCCGCTCGACCGTTACCGCCCGAAGGCGCTGAAGGAGGTGCGCGCCCGCGTCAAGGCCCATGCCGAGCGCATCCACGCGCTCTGCGAGATAGGCGACGCCGCGGCCCTGGCAGAGCTGAAGGCGATCCTGACCGGCGAGACGGTGCCGCAAACCGGGGAGGTCTCGGCATGAAGGTCTGGATCCTCCGCAAACTCCGCGCGGATGCCCGCGCCTGGTGGTATCACAAGGCTCTACGCGACCGGGGCGAGACGGGGGAGGCCGGGGCGCGGGAGCGCACCTCGATCCGATATGAGCCTCGACGTCATCCGCAAGACGCTGGCGACGACAGGCGCCTATGTCTCCACGGGCGTCGGCGGCACGACGATTCACTACGGGCGGGGCTGCACGCTCCAGGGCTACGAGCGGCTGCGCCACATGGCCGTGGCCCAGGTCCTTGTCGACCTCGGCCTGCCGTTGATCGACACCAACCCGGTCGCGAACAAGTGGCGGCTCATCGACCTGCCCCTCGTCGCTGTCGGCCGGGACCCCGACCCGGAACCCTGGTCTAGCCTGAGCTACGCGCCCCTCCGCGCCTACGCGGCCCGCGCCAAGGCGCTTGGTGCCGTGGTCGCGAACTGGCCTCGCGGCGATGATCGCCAGGTCGCGTGATCCGGATAACTAGGCAAAGCGCCGCTCCCGGTCACTCTGGGGCGGCGCTGTGAACCTGTCGTGGCGTCTGCGTTCACGCGACGCCGCGCGCTATGCTTGTTGAACCAATTCGCGAAAATCTGTTTCTCTAATGATGCGGATGGGATGGCCTTGCATCGCCATATCCTCGGCCTTTCGATGCTTCGAGCTCTTGTTGTGGCCTGCAAGGCGAGAGACATCCGTATCTCCGACGATCAAGAGTGTCGTCTTCTTCGTCACGGTGGTTCCGACCGCGCATCCGACAGAGGCGGCCAGATCAGCGGCCTCTCGACGTGGGATATCGAGCGCGCCCGTAAACACCACGACTTCCCCAGCAAGACGACCGTCTGAGTTCCCATCACGACGTGCGGAAGCACCCGAGGGGTCGATGGGCTGACGAACCCTGTTGAGCATGGCGGCGAGGTCGAGCCCGCTTTCGCCCATGGCGGCGAGTACCACCTGTCCACACGCTTTCGCATCTTCCAGGGCGTTGTGATGCTCAAATGTATAGCCGATGCGCTTGCACACATCTGAAAGGCCGTACCCACGCCGCGCGCACTCGGCCCAGGTCCTGCGCGCTACCAGAGCAGAATCCAGCCACGTGCAGTTCGGGGGCTGGATCGTCCAGCGGCTGGCGGCTTGATGCATCGCAACGCGGTCGAAGTGAGTGTGCGTAACGACGACCTTCCCTGAAAGGAGGTCGTTGATTGTCCCCGCTGCCTCCTCGAAGGTCGGCGCGCCAGAAACCTGCTGCTCGTCGATCCCATGGATCGAGATGTTCATACCGCTGAAGTAATCTTTGGGGTCGATCAGCGAGTACCACTCGTCCGTCAGCACACCATCTTCGAATACCGCAGCTCCGATCGAACAGATCGACGCCATGTCTGCGTTGGCCGTCTCGACATCAATTGCAACAAAATCCACGCTGCCCTCCGCCGCGAATTGCTTGTCCGTGCGGGTACAATGTTCAGTTTCAGGGCTTTACGGCAAGTTTCGTCTAAGAAGGTCCTCCGGCCTCAGTCAGCTCTCCACTTCCAGAGCCTTCGGAGATGAAGGCGTCGCCCCCCCGAAAGAGTGGAGGCGGCGCCTTCTCTTCGTGGTTTCAGGAACCGAGGAGAGAGACCATGACCGATACCGCCGAGTACGTGGCCGACGCCGCCAGGGTGGCCGCCCAGAACGACGCCTTCCGCCGGAACGTCTGCCTCGCCATTCCCTTCGCGCCGGGCGATCCGATCCTGATGGGGCAGCTCGTCGCGACGCGGGCCGTCCACGCGAAAGGCACCGCGTTCGTCCAGGCCACCCTCGCGGCCATCGGACGAATGACGGACTTCCCGGCCGACAACGACCCGGACGGGTTTCATGATTTCGGAGCGGTCGAGACCGAGGGCACGACCGTCTGGTTCAAGCTCGATCTCTACGACGGGTCCGACCTCAGATACGGCTCCGAGGCCCCGGACGACCCGGCCCGGACCTACCGCGTGATGACGATCCTGTTCCCCTCGGACTGGTAGCACCGCGCGCCGCTGCCCCGTCCCGCCCGGCTGAAGGCCCCCGCTCGAAAGAGCAGAGGGGGCCTTTGGTCATGGGTGCGGTGATGAGGCCGCGAGAGAGACAGGAGACGAACCGATGACCACGCGACCCGAGCTGACCGAGATCGAAGTGGCCATGAAGGACCTCGTGGTCCACGACCTGAACGCCCGCGCGGGCTCGCCCGAGGCCTACGAGGCCGACGACATCCCCGTTCTGGCCGCGTCGATCGCGACGCTGGGGCTTCTGAACCCGCTCATCGTCCAGAAGATCGGGCAAGCACTGGGGCGTCATCGCCGGCGGCCGCCGCCGGGCCGCGCTCCTGCATCTCGCGAACGACAAGTCCGCCAAGGGCTGGACGATGCGGAGCAAGGTGACAGTGCCGCGCGATCGCCGATGACGTGGCCGCGGCCACCGCGATCACCGTGGCGGAGAACGTCACGCAGAAGGCCATGGACCCGCTCGACGAGTTCGAGGCCTTCGCGCGGATGATGGAGACGGGCGGGCATACCCCCGAGAGCATCGCGACGATGTTCGGCGTCGAGCGGCGCCGCGTCGTGGACCGGCTGCGCTTCGGCCGCGTCCACCCGGAGATCCGCGCCGCCGCCCGTATGAGGCACATCACGCTCGACGCGATGAAGGCCTTCGCCGAACATCCCGACCAGGAGGTGCAGGCCGCCCTCTTCCGGGAGATGCAGGGCCAGTTCATGGCCGCGTGGGCGATCCGCGACAAGCTGCGGAACCGCGGCGTGAAGATCGGCGACGCGCTCGGCCAGCTCGTCGTCGAAGGCTACCGCGCCGCCGGCGGCGAGATCGCGGCCGACCTGATCGAGGAGGACGGGATCCTGACCGACGAGGGGCTGGTCGAGACCCTCCTGATGGAGACGCTCCACGCCCGCGCGGAGGAGGAGCGCGCCCGTCTCGGGCTGAAATGGGCCGCGGCCGAGCGCAACCCCGATTACGAGGCGATGCGGGCCTATGGCCGGGTCTATCCGCAGCAGATCGGCGTCCAGGAGGCCGGTCGACGCTGCGACGATATCGCCGACCGGATGGCCGAGATCGAGGAGCAGCGCGAGACCGACGAGAGCGCCGATCCGGAGGCGCTGGACGCGGAATGGCTCCGCCTCGACGCCGAGTACGACGATCTGACGAACCGCTACGATCCCGAGGATCTCGCCCGCGCCGGCGTCATCGCGACATGGGAGCGGGGCGAGGTCACGCTGTTTCCCGGCCTCGTGCGGCCCGAGGACAAGCCGGGCGCGGCGCCGGTCACCGGGGCGACCGGCGAGAGCGGTGCGTCCGAAGGAGGCGGGACCGGCGCGGGCGCGTCGGGCGGATCGGAGGCGCCGGAGGAGGAGACCGGCCCGGCCCCGCTCGCCCTGTCGGAGAGCCTGAAGACCGACCTGAAGACGGAGCAGGCGGCGGTGGTGGGCAGCGCGCTCGCCGCCGACCCGGCGCTGGCGCAGGATCTTCTCCTGTTCAAGGTCGTGGCCGACATGATGGGGCGCTTCTCCCGCGTCTCCTACGCGCTCGGCATCACCGCCTCGGAGGCGAGCCGCCCCCATGCCAGGCCCGAGGGCGTGGACGGGCGCGCGGCCGAGGCGCTGGAGACGCTCCGGCAGGGTCTCGACCTCACATGGTGGGACGAGCGCAGCCCCCGGTCCCTGCCGGAGCGGTTCGAGCGGTTCCGGGCGCTCGACGCGGACATGAAGGCGCGGATCGTGGCCTACGCCATGGCCGGGACCATCCAGCCCACGGGCTACGGCTGGGGCGAGGAGCTTCTGTCCCATGTGGCGCGCCAGATCGTGCCCGACATGCGCGCCGCGTGGCGGCCGACGGGAGAGGCGTTCTTCGGCCGCCTGAAGAAGGGCGAGCTCCTGGGCCTCCTCGCCCATGACCTGAAGCAGCCCGAGGAGGCCGCGCGCCTCGCCTCGGGCAAGAAGGGCGAGATCGTGGACTACCTCGAGACCCTCTTCGCCGCGCCCTTCGCCACGCTTTCGCCTGCGCAGCGGGAGGCGGTCGAGACGTGGTGCCCGCCGGGCATGGAGATCCCCGCCCCGAAATCGCGGCCCGGCGAGGACGCCGAGCCGGACGAGGACGCAGACGACGGGTTCATCGACGAAGTGCCGTTCGAGGACGGCGACGAGGACATCGACCTCGCCGGGGACGACGAGGCTGACGGGGAGGAAGAGGAGATCGACCTCTCCGACGCCGACGCCGACGCCGACGCCGACCCGACCGCGACCGAGCCCGCCTGACCTCACCAGCCTGATCCCGGGGGCGCCGTCTCTCTCCGAAAGGAGAAAGGCGGCGCCTTTCCCGTGTGCAGTTCATCTCCACGGAAAGGATCCCCGATGAAGCGCCAGGACCTCGACCGCCTTCTCGGCCAGCTCAGCCGACGACATCGCCGCCGGCCCCCTCGACACGAAAACCGTCTCGGCCCGCCTGACGGCGGCCGCGGGCGGCAGCGATGCGGAGGGCGCCTGGTCGTGGCGCCGGGCCTACGACGTGGTGCAGGCCGCCGCGATCCTCGCCGACCGGGAGGCCGCGCCGGCGGGCGAGGATCCCCGCACCCGGCTGGCGCGCCTCGGCGCCGCCGCGGGGGAGAGACCGACCGAGACGCGGCGGTCGGAAGCGCAGATCCGCCTGCAGCAATTCTCCACCCCCCTGCCCTACGCCCAGGTGGCGGCCACGGCCGCCTCCATCGGCGCGGGCGACGTGGTGCTGGAGCCCTCGGCCGGGACCGGGGCGCTCGCCCACATGGCGCGCACCGCCGGGGCCAAGCGTCCTCCTGAACGAGATCGACGGCTTCCGCGCCGCCCTCCTGCAGCTCCTCTTCCGCCAGCGCCCGACGCGCCACGACGCGGAGCATATCGACGACCTTCTCGACGGATGACGGCGCATGGCGAGCGTGGTCCTGATGAACCCGCCCTTCGCGTCGAGCGTCGCCCGCGAGGATCCGACCATCGCGCTGCGCCACGTCCTCTCGGCCGCCAGGCGGCTCGCCCCCGGCGGACGGCTCGTCGCGATCCTGCCCCATGCCGCCTGCCGCGCCCGCCAGCCCCGGCTCTGGGACCGGCTCATGGAGACGCTCACGCCGCGGCTCCATCTCGGCCTTCCGGGAACCGTCTACGCCAGGATGGGGACCGACCGTGGAGACGGCCCTTCTCGTGGCGGATCGCGCCGAGGGAGAGCGCAGCATCGCCCTGCGCCCCGTGGAGGGGCTGGAGGCCGCGCTCGACGCGATCCTGTCCGACCTGCCCGAGCGTCTGCCGGTCGAGGCCGCCCGGCTCCGTCCCGTGGCCGCGGCGCCGGCAAGGCCCGCGCGCCCGGTGGCGCCGTCTTCCGCACCGGCGCAGCCGGCGCGGTCCCGCCCTGTCGAGACGCCGCTGGCTTACGCCGAGCGCGCGACGCCCGGCGAGAACAAGGCCCTCTCCGACATCTACGCCAGCTACGCGCCGCAGCGGATCGAGATCGCCGGCGCGGTGCCGCACCCCACGCCTCTCGTCGAGAGCGTCGCCATGGCGGCGGTCGTGCCGCCGATGCCGACCGCCCTGCCCGTCCTGCCGCCCCGCCTCGTCGGCGAGGGCGCGCTGTCGGCCGCGCAGCTCGAAGCCGTCATCATGGCCGAGGAGGCCCATTCCCGCGACCTGCCCGGGCGTTTCGCGGTCTGGGAAGACTGGACCGGGACCGAACCGGCCCCGGATGCGGGCGTCGCCTTCCGGCAGGGGTTCTTCATCGGCGACGGGACCGGCGTCGGGAAAGGACGCCAGGGAGCCTCCGTCATCCTGTCGAACTGGCTCAGCGGCCGCACCAGGGCGGTGTGGATCTCCAAGTCCAAGACGCTGATCGAGGACGCGATCCGCGACTGGACCGATCTCGGCGGGGCGCCCACCGACATCCAGTCGATCGACAGGTGGAAACCCGACGAGGCGATCACGCTCTCCCGCGGCATCCTCTTCGTGACCTACGCCACGCTCCGGGCTACGGCCAAGGGCGGGACCACCCGGCTCCAGCAGCTCGTGGACTGGGCCGGTGACGGGTTCGACGGCGCCGTGATCTTCGACGAGTCCCACGCCATGCAGAACGCGGCCGGATCGAAAGAGGGCCGCGGCGCCGCGCCGTCGCAGCAGGGCATCGCCGGGCTCCGGCTGCAACATGCCCTGCCCCGCGCCCGCGTGCTCTACGTCTCCGCGACCGGCGCCACCAATGTCGCCAATCTCGCCTATGCGACCCGCCTCGGCCTCTGGGGGCCGGGCGAGGACTATCCCTTCGCCTCGCGCGAGGACTTCGTGTCGGCCATGGAGGCGGGCGGCGTCGCGGCGATGGAGGTGGTCGCGCGGGACCTGAAGGCCCTCGGCCTCTATCTCGCCCGGTCCCTGAGCTTCGAGGGCGTCGAGTACGACATCCTCGACCACAAGCTGTCGGAGGCGGAGCGGAGCGTTTACGACGCATTTGCCCGCGCGTTCAAAGTCTTATGCGCAGCTGCGCATAAGACCTTTAATCGTGAGGTGGCGATAATGCGAAGGAGCGTGTCAGAGCCGGTCTCAGTTGGGGTAATCTGGGCCAGGTCCTTCGCATTATTTTGCCCCTGTCTCAGAGGGTATCGAGCCAAGCGAGGAGGTTTGCGTCACGCCTCCAGCGCGGCGGACGCGTCCCTGCTGCCGGAATGCCGACCTGCTCCAGCGCCTTTCGCTTGGTTTCGAGATCGGCCTGGGCATAGTGGTTGGTGGTGTCGAGGCTGACGTGCCCGAGCCAGCTGCGGATGACGGTGATGTCAACGCCCGCTGCGACGAGATGGACGGCCGTCGCGTGCCGGAAGCAGTGCGGCGTCACGTGCTTCGAACGCAGCATGGGCGTCGTCTTGGCGGCCGCTTCGACGTAGGCTGCCAGTTTGAACCGCACGCCCGACGCTCCCAGCGGTTTGCCGTATCGATTGACAAAAATTCGCTCGTCCGATGCGCGCGGCCGCCGCTCCAGCAGCTTCTTCAGCAAGGTCACGGTTTCCGGCCAAAGCGGGCAGACGCGCTCCTTTCGCCCCTTGCCCCGAAGACGCACGAAGTAGGGTGCCTCGAAGCGGATCGACCCGGGACACAGATCGAGGGCCTCTTGGATGCGCGCGCCGCTGTTGTAGAGAAGGGATAACAGTGCATGGTCTCGCATCCCATCCACCGTCGAGCGATCGGGCTGCGCGAGGATGGCCTCGACCTCTCCCGGGTCGAGGTAGCAGGGCGCGGCCGTGGGTTTGCGTTTGAGCGGGATCGCGAGGACCTCCGCGCACTGGGCGACGAACTCGGGCTCCTTGCTCGCCACGAAGCCGAAGAAGCTGCGGATCGCGGCAAGCCGGCAATTGCGCGTGCCGATCGTGCCGTTGCGATCGTGTTCCGCATAACTGAGGAACGCGCGCACCTCTTCGGCGGAGATGTCGGCTAGGGTGACTTGCGCGACGCCGCCACCTTTTCGCTGCGCGACGAACCGAAGCAGCAGCCGCCAGCTGTCCCGATAGGACTTGATGGTATGGATCGAGGCGCCGCGCTGCTCGGCCAGCCAGTCCTGGAAGAATGCCCGCAGCAATGTGGGGAACGGATCGGCCGGCCTCACGACGGCGCCTCCCCGTCGAGGCATCGAGCGCCGATGGCGCGGAACCGCTCGCTTGCCTCGTACAGCAGTTCCTGCGTGACGGTGATATAGACCAGCGTCGAATTGAGGTCCCGATGACCCAGATAGGTTGAGAGGAAGCGCAGCCTGTCCTGCGGGTCGATACCGGCCCGGTACCATTTGAGCATCCGGTTCACGACCATCGAATGCCGCAGGTCGTGCACGCGCGGCCCCGTCCGCCCGCAGGGCGGCTTGAGCCCGGCGCGGCGCATGACATCGGTGATCATCATCGAGATCATTCCCGGGGCGTAGCGATCGTCGAAGTGATCGTGCCAGAACAGTCCCGAGATTGGGTCCTGTGGGCCACCGCCGCGCCGCCGCGTATCCAGATAGGCGCGCAGCTCGCTCATGACGCTGTCGGATAGCGGCAGAATCCCTGGTCTTGCGGAACTTCGTTTCCCGGATCGTGATTGTGCCCGCTTGAAGGTCGACATCGCCCAAGTCGAGCCGCGCCAGTTCGCCACGCCGCAGCCCGGCACAATAGGCCAGAACGATCATGGTGTAGAGGCTCGCCGGCCGCAGTGGCGCCTGTGGTGACGGATAGGACTGGGCCACATCGAGCATGTTCCGGATGTCGGTGGGGCTGAACACATGCGGCCGTCGATGCAGCCGTGCCGCCTCCCGCGCCGGGCGCGGATCGAAGCGTTTCGGCGGGAGGCTCGGATCGAGGCGACACCGCGCCTTGATCAGGATGCGTGCCAGCTTCTCGCATTCCGCCGCGTGACCACGCGTGGGCTTGGACACGGCCCAATGCGCCAGCATTATCTCGAGGGGCTCTCCCGCCAGTTCGGGATGTGCCTGCAGGAACCGGTCGAACCGCAGCATCCAGTGGGCCTGGGTTTCGTACTGGTATCCCCGGCGCCGCATCAGCGCGACATGCTCGCGCATGACTTCGCCCATGACGCTGCCGAAGGGCTGCCGGCCGATGCAGGGCGGAAAGGGCCTTGTCGGGATCGGCCGACGCGAGAGCCCGCCAGATCGGCTTGTTCTGTTTGACGTTGTACTGCCTTCGCAGATCAGCCACGGGATTGTCGGCGATCCATTCGGTCCGGACCAGGTGCTCGAGGAAGCGATCGACGATGCAAACTTGGTTCAACAGCGTCGGCATCTTCCAGCGGGCCGCCATGTCCTCCAGCCAAGCCTTTAGCATGTGGCGGTCGATCACGGAGTGCCGACGGGCGACCCTCTCGAAGCTCCGAAGCAGGTAGAGATAGGTACAGCGGCTGCTCTGGCTGAACCGGGAGGCATCCAGAAAGTCGGCGATGACGGTGCGACCGGGATCGTGCCAAGCGCTCATGAGTGCACCTCCGATCCGGGCAATTCGAGCGCCACGGCCCGCAGATCTTCGGTGGCGAGCCTGAGGTAGGCGTCCGTGGATTCTGATCGACCGATGTCCGAGCACGTCGCCGATGATCTTTTGCGGAACCGACGCGCGCAGCAGTTCGACCGCGCGGGCATGGCGGAAGACATGCGCTCCGCGTTTCCCCGCCGGGGTCACGTCCGCAGCCGCCAGGCGCCTGCCGATCATGCCATGCAGGTTCTTCATCCGGATATAGGGTGCTAATGATCGGAGGAAGACGTCCCGGCTTTCGACCTGCGGGCGCCCGAGGCGCAGATAGTCGAGGAGCGCGTCCCCGGCCGGCGTCAGCAGCGGCATGTAGGAACAGGCGTCGGTCTTGGTATGACGAATGCGCAACGTGTCCGTGCGCCAGTCGATGTCATCGAGCCGGAGACCGACGATCTCGCCCTCTCGAAGGCCATAGAGCGCGAGCAACTGCAGGATCGCGTGATCCCGCAGCCCCCTCGGCGATCTGTCCCTAGCGGTGGTCTTCAGAACCGCGTCGATCTGACCGCGATCCAGGATCGAGGGAAGGTGCTCGTAGGCATAGAGCCTGGGGCCGATGACATGCGGGGCAAGATCGGTCGGGACCCGTCCCGACCGATAAAGATACCCCAGCAGGGACCGGAGCCATGCGGCAGAGGCCCCCAGCGACGTCCGGCGCAGCCCATGGGCGCGCATGTCCATATAGAGATCGATGTCCCTTACGCCCAAGACCGGAAGACCGTCGGCGCCCTTGCGACCGAAGTACCAGTCCAGGAAGCGCCGTGCCTCCCGCAGGCGTGCATCGATGGTGGCCTCCGCCAGCCCGCGTTCTTCGCGCATCCAGCCCTCGTAGGCGTGGCAGATCGCTTGGCGAGATGCCGCAACAGGATCGGACATCTCCTGCTCGGGCGGCCACGTGCCTTTGGCCAGCCGCAGCAGCCTGCAGATCGAGATCTGCGACAGGTTGTGCCAGGCCCGACAGGGCGCTCGGTTATGGCGTCGTCGGAAGCACCGAACCGCATAGCGGGAATACTCCTCGACCTGCGATGGCGTGACCGCCGCGACGGGAATGTCGCGTGTAGCCAAGTGGTCCAGGAACTTGCCAGCGTATCGCAGATGGTTGGCCACAACCGTCGGATGGTAGTTCTGCGCGGTGAGCGATTTCGAAAGCTCGGCGAGCAGTGAGTGGCGCGATTTCGTCATGATCGTCTCCTCGGACGGCTGGAACGCCGCAAAGAGTGACGAACTGCAGACATCCGGAGCTTGAACCGCAATCCTCGGCTCTTTCGCGACCAGATTATCTGCGACTATCGGGGGCGGGGTGACCAGATTATTTGCGAACGTGGCCAGGCTTCCTGAGAACGGCGATTGAAGGCCGCTGCCGAACAGATCCTCTTTGGAACCGATGCCCGTGGCAAGGTTCCAGCTTTCGTCCTTGAGATGAACGTAGACGTGCATCCGGCTGGTCGCGTGCCAGATGAAGAACGGATTGCCCTCCTACACGGCGCGCTCCATGAAGCCGACGGTCCGCTCCACGAGCTCTTCGTCGAAGGTCTTCATCCGCTCGATGGTGAGTGGGCCTCGCTGTCGCGCGCAACCAGCCGGGGTTCTCAATCCCCCTGCCCGGGTAGCCGCCGACCATTTTCCCACCCGGTCTGCAACCCGGGGGTCGGGGCGACCGGGGAAAATGCCTGGAACCCCTGGCCATTCAGTTTGCAAGAAGATCGCGTAGCCTTCCCGGATCCGTGAGGACGATGCGACCGTAATGCATCTCGATCACCCCGTCCCGGGCGAGGTCAGCCAGCAAGCGGCCGGCCGTGTTCCGCGAGATTCCGGCGATCTCGCCGATCTCCTCGCGGGTGATCGGCAACTCTGCCGCCGAGCGCGACGGTGAGTCCGGCCCGAACAGCCGGAGGATCGTCGCGGCGAGGCGCAGGCGAAGGTCGGAAAGGTAGAGGCTGGCCGCGAGGAACAGCGCATTGTCGAGGTGGGAAACCGTGATCTCCGCCAGGCGCCGCCAGGTCTCGGGTGCCTCGGCGCAAAGGCGGATCACCGCCCGTTCGGGGATCTGGATCAGATGCGTGTCGGTTCGCGCGACGAGCGCCGCGCGGCGGACCGTTCCCGTGATGGCTGCCGCCTCGCCGACCCACCACCCAGACCGCGCGATGTGGACGAGCGTCGGCGGCAAGGGCCCGGGTGCGATCAGGACGTCGAGGAATCCGTCGACGACGCAGAACACGCCGCCGGGAGGATCGCCGAGAGAGTAGATCGTGCCCCCGGCCGGGGCCCCGACCAGCCTCGCCTCGGCGAGAAGCTGATCCTGGAACGCAGCGGGCTGGCGCGACAGCCAACCTGTAGCTGCGACGATTGCGCGCGCATCTTCGAGTTTCACAAACTTTCCGTACTCGAATGCACCGGGCAGTGCAATGATCTACCCCGTTATGACGCAACTATGAACGGAATCGCAACGAGGGTGTCGACATGATCCGAGTCTTCTCCGCCGCCCCGCTTCTCCTGCTGGTCGCCGCCGTGGCCCAAGCCCAGTCACAGGAGAACGGCGGCTCGGCCCATGCCGGGGACATGACGATCGACCCGGCGCAGATCCGCGAGACCCAGCGGCTCGGGCCACGCAGCTTCTCGCCCTACGCCAACCGCTCGTTCCCGACGCGGCCGCTCTGGGGCGACCAGCACGTCCACACCGGCTGGTCCTTCGACGCGGGCTTCATCAACGCCCTCTCTCCCGAGGACGCGCTGCGCTTCGCCCGCGGCGAGCAGGTGGAGACGACCTACGGCGTGCCGATCCAGCTGTCGCGGCCGCTCGACTGGCTGGCTATGACCGACCACTCGGACCTGCTCGGCATCACGCCGCTGCTGCGCTCCGGCGACCCGTCACTGGTCGAGGCCGACGAGACGCTGGCGCGGTGGAGCGAGGCGATGCAGGGCGACCTCGAGACCGCCGTCGGCGCCGCGATGGAGGCGATCGAGGCGCAGGGCCTCGGCACGCTGCCCGACGCGGCGCAGCGCCCCGAAGTCTTCGAGCGGTCGTGGCAGGACTACACGGCGATCATCGAGCGATTCAACGAGCCCGGCCGGTTCACCGCGCTTATCGGCTACGAGTGGACGCCGAACCCCGGCCAGGGCAACAACCTGCACCGCAACGTCATCTACCGCGGCGGCAAGGAGGCCGCCGACACGATGGTGCCCTTCACCACGTTCGAGAGCGTCGATCCCGAAGACCTCTGGGACTGGATGGAGGCCTACGAGGAGACCACCGGCGACCCTCTGCTTGCAATCCCGCACAACGGCAACCTGTCGAACGGCCTGATGTTCGACGACGTGACCTATTCCGGCGAGCCGCTGACGGAGGACTATGCCGAGCGACGGCAGCGCTACGAGCCGATCTACGAGGTGACGCAGATCAAGGGCGACGGCGAGGCGCATCCGTCGCTGTCGCCCGACGACGAGTTCGCCGATTACGAGACTTGGGACGAGGGCAACCTCAACCTGATCCCCAAGGAGGACGGCGACCTCGCCAAGGAATACTGGCGCGAGGCGCTGAAGCGCGGCATGGCGTTCGAGCAGGAGCTGGGCGCGAACCCGTTCAAAACAGGCGCCGCCGCTGGGTCGGACGCGCACACCGCGCTCACCGCGACCGAGGAGGACAACTTCTTCGGCAAGCACTCGGGCGTCGAGCCATCGCCGAGCCGGTGGGAACACGTGGTGCTGGCATTCGAGGGGCGCGAGATCCTCGGCTGGCGGCAGAACGCCGCCGGGCTACACCGCCGTCTGGGCCACCGACAACACGCGCGAGGCGATCTGGGACGCGATGATGCGCCGCGAGACCTATGGCTCGACGGGCCCCCGCATGTCGGTGCGGTTCTTCGGCGGCTGGGAGTTCACGCAGGAGGACGCCGGCGCGCGCGAGCCGGGCTGGGTCGGCTACGACAAGGGCGTACCCATGGGCGGCGACCTGGAGCCGGGGCCCGAGGGGGCGAGCCCGACCTTCCTGGTGGCGGCGCTGCGCGACCCGATCGGCGGCAACCTCGACCGCATCCAGATCGTCAAGGGCTGGGTCGATGCCGAAGGCGAGACGCAGGAGCGCATCTACGACGTCGCGTGGTCCGGCGACCGCGAGCCGGGCGAGGACGGCAAGCTGCCCCCCGTGGGCGACACTGTCGATGTCGAGAACGCGACCTGGACCAACTCCATCGGCGCTCCGGAACTGATCGCTGTGTGGGAGGATACGGATTTCGACCCGTCGCTCCAGACGACCTACTACGCCCGCGTCATCCAGATCCCGACGCCGCGCTGGACCGCCTACGAGGCGCAGCGGTTCGAGATCGACCTGCCCGAGGAGGTGCCGATGACGACGCAGGAGCGCGCCTATACCTCGCCGATCTGGTATACGCCGGAAGGGTGAAGCCGGGCCGGGCAGGACCACCGAGAACACGGAGAGACGAATGGCCACCACCACGATCCGAACAAGCCTGCTCGCGGAGTCACGCTCTTGCTGCCGGGCCTGGCCGCGGCACAGGTCACCACCGATGCCGGCACGATCGACCCGGCCCGGACCGCGCAGTTCTTCGACCAGCCAGGCTACTCGCCCTATGCCGGCCGGACCTACCCGATGCGGCCGCTCTGGGGCGAGCAGCATCTGCACACGTCCTGGTCGGGCGACGCCATTGCCGCCGGCACGCGGGTCGGCCCCGACGAGGCTCTGCAATATGCCAAGGGGGGCGAGATCACCTCGAGCACCGGCCAGGAGGTCCGGCTGTCGCGGCCCTACGACTGGATGGTGATCACCGACCATTCCGACGCGATGGGGGTCTTCTCGGGCGTCCTCGAAGGCGATCCGGCGCTGATGACCGACCCCGTCCTGAAGGAATGGAACAAGGGCATGAATGCAGGCGGCCAGGCCGCCGCCGAGGTCATGATCGACGTCATCACGCGCCAGGGCGTGGGCGATTTGCCCGAGGCGATGACCGACGAGCAGACCTTGCACGACATCTGGCGCAACATGACCGAGATCGTCGAGAGCCATAACCAGCCGGGCATCTTCTCGGCGATCATCGGGTACGAGTGGTCGTCGAACTACGGCGGCGGCAACAACCTGCACCGCAACATCATCTACCGCGGCGACAAGGCCGAGGCCGACCAGGTCAGCCCCCTGCTCACCTCCGAGACCGACATCCCCAACAAGCTCTGGGACTGGATGGCGAACTACGAGGAGGTGACCGGAGGGCGGATCCTGGCGATCCCGCACAACGGCAACCTCTCGAACGGCCTGATGTTCAGGGCCGAGACGGCGGACGGCCAGCCGATCGACGCCGAATGGGTCGAGATGCGCGCCCGCTTCGAGCCGCTCTACGAGATCACCCAGAGCAAGGGCACGTCCGAGCAGCACCCGAGCCTGGCGCCGTCGGACGAGTTCGCCGACTTCGAGATCTGGGACAAGGGCAACCTCAACGTCGTGCCCAAGGAACCGGGCATGATCGAGAACGAGTACGCCCGCGAGGCGCTGAAGCGCGGGCTGGTGCTCGAAGAGGAGTACGGCACCAACCCGTTCAAGTTCGGCCTCCTCGGCTCGACCGACGACCACACCGGCATCTCTTCCGCCGAGGAGAACAATTTCTTCGGCAAGTTCCCGCCGAGCGAGCCGGGCCCCGAGCGGTCGACCGGCAACGCCTTCGACTTCGAGGGGCGCACGGTCAAGGACTGGCAGCTCGGCGCCTCGGGACTGACCGCGGTCTGGGCGACCGAGAACACCCGCGCCTCGATCTGGGACGCGATGAAGCGCAAGGAGGTCTACGGCACCACCGGCCCGCGGATGTTGGTCCGGTTCTTCGGCGGCTGGGACTTCGCGGCCGAGGACGCGCAGGGGAGGAACCCCGGCGCGGTCGGCTACGGCAAGGGCGTGCCGATGGGCGGCGACCTGCCCCCGGCCCCCGAGGGCGCGGAGGCTCCGAGCTTCCTGGTCGCGGCGCTGAAGGACCCGCTCTTCTGGCAATCTCGACCGGATCCAGATCATCAAGGGCTGGGTCGACGCCGAGGGCGAGATGCAGGAGCAGATCCACGACGTCGCCTGGTCGGGCGACCGCGAACCGGGCGAGGACGGCAAGGTGCCGGCGGTAGGCAACACCGTGGACGTCGAGAACGCCACCTGGACCAACACGATCGGCGCCTCGGAACTGATCACGGTCTGGCAGGACCCGGACTTCGACCCCTCCCAGAAGGCCTTCTACTACGCCCGCGTCATCGAGATCCCGACGCCGCGCTGGACCGCCTACGACGCCGCCTATTTCGAGGAGGCCGACTTCGCGCCCGAGGTGCCGATGACCCTCCAGGAGCGCGCCTACACCTCGCCGATCTGGTACGCGCCCGAGAGGTGATGCCACGCCGGGTCCGCCGGAAGCCGTGATCCGGGTCCGGGGCGGACAGGATCCTCTCGGCCCGCATGGAGATCAGTCTAGATTATGACACGGACGTTCACGGCAACCGCCGTCGCGATAGCCGTTTCTTCCCTCGGAGCCTCGGCGCAGGACGGGGCCGAGCTCGCCAAGCAGCTGGCCAACCCGATCGCGAACCTCGTCAGCGTGCCGCTGCAGTTCAACTACGATCAGGACATCGGCCCGTCCGACGGCGAGCGCCTGATCCTCAACGTCCAGCCGGTGGTGCCGATCGACCTGAACTCGGACTGGCTGCTGATCTCGCGCACGATCGTTCCGGTGATCCGCCAGGAGAACGTGATTCCCGGCGAAGGCGGCCAGACGGGCATCGGCGACGTGGTCCAGAGCCTCTTCTTCTCGCCCAAGGGTTCCGGCGCGCTGACCTGGGGCATAGGCCCGGTCTTCCTGCTGCCCACCGCCACGGAGGATACGCTCGGAGCCGAAAAGCGGGGCGTTGGCCCGACCGCCGTCGGCCTCTACCAGAGCGGGCCATGGACCGTCGGCGGCCTTGCCAATCACATCTGGTCCTACGCCGGCGACGACGACCGCGCCGACGTCAACCAGACCTTCCTGCGCCAGTTCCTGAACTACACGACGCCGAACGCCACCTCGTTCTTCCTCAACACCGGGTCGACCTACGACTGGGAGGCGGAGGTATGGTCGATGCCGATCAATGTCGGCGTCAACCAGCTGCTGACGCTCGGTGGCCAGAGCGTCCAGGTCGGCGGCGGCCTGCGCTACTGGGCCGACGCACCGGACGGCGGCCCCGAAGGCTGGGGCGCCCGCGTCAACGCGGTTTTCCTGTTTCCGACGTAGGATCGAGCGAACACAGCCCCATGTCACACCTGCTCCGCGAGCCGCTCCTTCACTTCCTCGTCCTAGGCGCGGCGATCTTCGTGCTGTTCGCCGTTGTCGACGACGCGCCGCCTCCTGTGGCGGCGAACAGGCTGGAGGTGACGGAGGACGACGCGCTGCGCCTGGCCCGGCAATTCGAGTCGACTTGGCGGCGACCACCCAGTCCGAGCGAACTCGCCGGCCTGATCGAGGCCCATGTCGAGGAGGAGGTCTTTGTGCGCGAGGCGCAGGCGCTGTCGCTCGACCAGGGCGACGCGGTCGTCCGCCAGCGGCTGGCGCAGAAGATGCGGTTCCTGGCGGAGAGCGGCGCCGAGGCCGCGCAGCCATCGGAGACCGAGCTGCGCGCGCATCTCGCCGCCCATGCGGACCGGTTCGCGCGGGCCGCCGTGGTCGGATTCGAGCATGTCCAGCTCGAGACCGGCGAAGCGGAGGCGGAGACGGTCCTCGCCTCCCTGAAGGCGGGCGCGGCGCCGCGAGAGGTCGGCGCCCGCACCCTCCTGCCGCCGGCGATCCCGCCGAGTTCGGAGAGCGTCGTCGACGGCACCTTCGGCGCGGGGTTCTTCGCCGCGGTGGCCGAGCTTGCCCCCGGCCGCTGGGCCGGGCCCGTGGAGAGCGGCTACGGGCGGCACCTCGTCCGCGTTACCGGGTTCGAGGAGGGAATCGTGCCGCCCCTGGAGGAGACCCGGGCGGAGGTAGAGCGCGACTGGCGGGCGGCGATGCGCGAGAGGCTTTCGCAGGAGCGGCTCGACGCGCTGATGTCGCGCTACGAGATCGTCACCCCCGATCCGGCGCCGGTCATCGAGGAGCTGCGGAGCCGATGATCCGTCTACTGGCGCTCCTCGCGCTCCTCGTCTCGCTGCTGCCGGCGCAGGCCCCGGCGCACGCCCTCGATCCGGGCTTTCTCGAGTTGCAGTATCTCGGCGGGTCGGACTGGCGGGTGACGCTGCGCCGGCCCGACGTGCAGGGCCGGCCGATGCCGATCGGTGCCGCGCTGCCCCGGGGCTGCGGCCCCTCCGAGGGCCCCCCGCCGACCCATGACGGCCGCGCCTTCGTCACCAGCTGGGTCGTGACCTGCGAGGCGGGGCTCGGCGGCGGGACGATCCGTATCCCCGGACTGGAGCAAACGCAGACCGACGTGCTCGTCCGCTACACCCTGCCGGGCGAGGCGGCGGCGCAGACCATGCGCCTGACCCCCGACGCGACGAGCTTCGAAGTGGCCGAGCCGCAGGGCAGGTTCGAGCGCGCCCGGAGCTATGTCGCCCTCGGGATCGACCACATCCTGCAGGGGGTCGACCACCTTCTCTTCGTGTTCCTGCTCCTGCTACTGATCCGCCGCGTCCGCCCGCTGATCGGGGCGATCACGGCCTTCACGGTGGCGCACTCGCTCTCCCTCGCCGCCGCGACGCTCGGCTGGATCGTGGTGCCGGCGGCGCCCGTGGAGGCGATCATCGCGCTGTCGATCGTGATCCTCGCCACTGAACTGGTACAGCCGCCCGACCGCGGCCTGCACCTGACCCGGCGCTACCCCTGGGCGGTCTCGTTCTCCTTCGGGCTGCTGCACGGGCTGGGCTTTGCCAGCGCCCTGCTCGATATCGGGGTGCCGCAGGGCGACGTTCCCCTGGCCCTCTTCGCCTTCAATGTCGGCGTCGAGGCCGGGCAGCTGATATTCATCGCCGCCGTCCTCGCGGCGGGTCTGTTCCTCGGCCGCCTCGGCGCCAGGGCGGGACCGGTCCTCGCCCGCGGCAGCGCGGGCCTCACAACGACGGTCTACGGCGTCGGGGCGCTGGCGGCCTACTGGATGATCGACAGGGTTGCGGCATTCGCGGCATGACACGTCCAAGGTGAAGGAGAGGCATTAAGATGCGCGTATCAAAGGTCACGGCATTCGCCCTGGCGGCGGCAATCGCCGCCACGCCGGCGCTGGCCCATACCGGCGAGGGGTTCGGCGGCGGCTTCCTCAGCGGCCTGGCCCACCCCGTTCTCGGCTGGGACCATGTCGCGGCGATGGTCGCCGTCGGCCTCTGGGGCGCCTTCCTCGGCCGGCCGGCGATCTGGATCCTGCCGGTGGTCTTTCCGCTGGTCATGGCGCTCGGCGCCGCGGCCAGCGTCATCGGCATGCCGCTGCCCTTCGTCGAGACCGGAATCGCCGCCTCGGCGATCGTCCTCGGGCTGCTCGTCGCACTCGCCGCCCGCCCGCCGCTCTGGATCGCGGCGATCCTGGTCGGCATCTTCGCGGTTTTCCACGGCCATGCCCACGGCACCGAACTGCCCGAGGCCGCGAGTCCCTTCGGCTACGCGCTTGGCTTCGTGCTCTCCACCGGCCTGCTGCATGTCGCCGGCATCGCGCTCGGCATGCTGATCCGGCTGCCCAGCGGCGCGCTCGCCGTGCGCGGCGGCGGCGGGCTGATCTCGCTCGCCGGCCTGGGCTTCCTCTTCGGAGCGTTCTGAGACTTCCATGTGGCGGGCGATCCTCGCGTGTCTTCTCGCGGCAACGCCCGCCGCCGCGCACAGCCCCTTGCCGGGGATCTCCGGCTTCTATTCGGGGCTGGTGCATCCCCTGACGACGCCGGACCAGGTCGTCGCATTGCTGGCCATGGGTCTTCTGCTCGGGACACACGGCCTGTCACGCCTCGTCCCCGCGGCCTGGCTCCTCGGCATCGGACTTGTCCTCGGCCTCGCTCTTACCCGGCCTGGCACCGATCCGGGACCGGCGCTTTACGGCCTCGCGATCCTGGCCGCGTGTCTCGCGGCTCTGGCGCCGGGCCGGGCATTGCCGGTCGCCTTAGCCCTCGCGGCACTGGCGGGCCTGCTCCTCGGCGCGGCGGCCGTGCCCGACGGCGGCCCGCAACGGGATCGCATGATCACCATGGCCGGCTCCTTCGTCGGTGTCGGAATGTTGTCGCTCTATCTCGCGGGCATTGTCGACCTTCTCCGCAGGCGGGTCGAGCCCTCGTTGCTCGCCGTCCCCCTGCGCGTCGCCGCCGCCTGGATCGCCGCCATCGCGACGATCATGCTCGCCCTCGTGCTGGCGCAAGCTCGCTGAGAGGGCGATAGACGGATTGCTTCCCGCTGTTTCGACGAGAGCCTGGGACCGTGAGTTCCGTCTATGCGGCCGCTACAACTCTTCGGAAACCAACTCGGGTCTTTGCAGTCGCTGCAGAAGACCGCATTTGGCGCTCCGCGACAGACTTGGCCTGTGCGACGGGCGCCGGGACAAGATCCCTCAGGAAACGTCCGCGTCGGCGACGGGGCGCCTTCGGCTTGCAATCGCAGTGACTTCTCGCTTTTCCGCGCGTCTCCCAGTCGCAGCGTAGATAGCGCTGGTGCGGCGGCGAACGGCAGGAAAGTCCCGCGACCAGTTCGTTGCTCTATCGGGCTTCGCTGTGCCTTTGATGAACGGCCGGATTTCCGGTTGCGCTGCGGCGTGAGTTTCTGCCGCCATGCAGCGTCACTTCTGCTGCGAGCGCGCGCAGCGGGAACTGGTCGCTTCCGCGAAGGGCTCTCCAAGAGACTTTCGCCACGGGCGTCATGAACGGCCGCTCCCTATCTAGCAAACCTCCTTTTCCCGGATACGCGCCGGCTGATGGCTCCCGATAGTTGCAGATAATCTGGTCGCGAGCAGGTCGATGATTGGTAAGCGGCGGCTGCGCCCCACGGCGTTTCAGCTTGTGGACTTGAAGTTCCAGGGCAGGAGGTCGTCGATTGCGGAGTGGGGGTGACCGCCTGCGATCGCCTCGAGGGTTGCCTTGAGGTAGGCAAAGGGCTCGACCCCGTTAATCTTCGCCGTTTCGATCAGCGACGCGATGCGGCCCCACGCTTTGCCGCCCTCATCGTGGCCCGCGAAGAGCGCATTCTTGCGGTTCAAGGCTATCGGCCGGATCAGGTTCTCCACGCTGTTGGAGTCGATCTCGACGCGGCCGTCATGGAGGAACGTCTGAAGGCCGTCCCAGTGACGGTGGATATAGGCGAGCTTCTCCCCCAGACGGGACTTGGCCGAGACACGCAGGCGCTGCTCCTGGAGCCACTCGCCGAAGGCCGCGACCAGAGGTGCGGTCCGCACCTTTCGTGCCGTCAGGCGCTGGCCGGGGTCGATGCCCCGGATGTCAGTCTCCACGGCGTAGAACTCGGCGATGCGCCGCAGGCCCTCGGCGGCGATCTCTGAGCCGTCGCGATCGAAGACCTCCTTCAGCTTGCGCCGTGCATGCGCCCAGCAATGCGCCACGCGGATCGGACCTCCGCCTTTCCGGGATGGGCGCGTGAGGCGATTATAGCCGGTATAGCCATCGAGTTGCAGCGTGCCGTCGAAGCCGCGCAGGAACCTCTCGGCGTTCTGTCCGCCCCGATCTGGCGCGTAGAAGAAGACCACCCCGGGTGGATCTTCGCCGCCCCAGCCGCGATCGTCGCGGGCAAGGGCCCAGAGGTAGCCGGTCTTGGTCCTGCCTCGCCCGGGGTCGAGGACCGGCGCCGAGGTCTCGTCCATGAACAGCTTGGTCGATGCCTTGAGGTGCTCGGCCAGCCGCGCGACGACGGGCGCGAGATGGAACGCAGCGACGCCCACCCAGTCGGCCAGGGTGCTGCGGTGGATGTCGATGCCGGAACGCGCGAGGATCTGGCTCTGGCGATATAACGGTAGATGGTCGGCATACTTGCTGACCAGCACGTGGGCGATGGCGCCCTCCGTCGGCAGGCCACCGGCGATCAGGGCCGCCGGCGCGGGCGCCTGCGTGACACCGTCGGTGCAAGCACGACAGGCATATCTGGGACGGACGGTGACGATCACGCGCAGCTGCGCGGGCACGATGTCGAGCCGCTCCGTGCGATCCTCGCCGATCTTGTGCATCTGTCCGCAGCCGCATCGCCATTGTCTCTCGGACCATGGCGTTCCAATGGCGATCACTCCAGGCTGTCAGGCGCGACGACCCGCTCGATCCGCGGCAGACCCTCAGGCAGGTTGCCGCGATTGCGCCTGGCCGGTGCCGACTTGCGGCGCGGCGCCTCGTCCGAGGTGGTCCGGCTGCCGTGCTGCTCCTCGACTTCGGCCACCGCGGTCTCGAGATCCTCGAAGGCCAGTTGCCGGTCGTCCTCGCTCAGCTTCTCGGACTTCTTGCCATGCACCGCATGGTTCAGTTCGGCGACCAGGTTCTCGAGGCGCTTGACGATCTCTTTGAGGCTGGTCGCCTCGTGCTTGAGGTCGCGGTTCTCGCCCTTGAGTTCATCGTGCTCGCGCAACAACGCGGCGACGATGTCGCGCTGATCCTCGGGAATGGCCGAGAGGTCGATCCGGGCGGCAGAGAACATGGCACGAGGATACCCCGAACCGCCCGGGCACGCGCGCCGGTTCGACCGGGTGATTCACTCTGCCGCAGCCGGCTGCCGAGCCTCCAGCGCCCGGACCTTGCGCCAATCCAGCCCGGCGAACAGGGCCTCGAACTGCGCCCGGTTCAGCGTCATCACGCCGTCCCGGATCGCCGGCCATGCGAAGGCGGTCTCTTCCAGCCGCTTGTAAGCCATCACGAGCCCGGTCCCATCCCAGAACAGGATCTTCAGCCGGTCGGCCCGCTTGGCCCGGAACACGAACACCGTGCCGGTGAATGGGTCTTCCTTCAGCGTCGATTGCACCAGCGACGCCAGCCCGTCATGGCCCTTGCGGAAATCGACGGGCTGCGTCGCCACGAGAATCCGCATCTTGTGCGACGGCAACATCACGAGGGCGCTCCGAGCGCCCGAACGATCTCGGAGATGCGCGTGGCCGGCGTATCGGCATCGAGGTGGACCGTGACATCGCCGACGCTGATCTGGACCTCGGCCATGACGGGAATGTCGGCGGCATCGCAAGGCGGAGGCTCGGCGTCGCACACCATCAGAGGCGCGAAAACGGCCTCATCCCCATCGGCATCTGCCGCCGGCAGGACCAGGTCGCCGTCCTTCGCCAGGCGTCGCCAGGCAGAGAGCTGGTTGGCTTGAATGCCGAACCGCGCCGCCACCTCGTTGACCGTCGCGCCCGGGCGAAGGGTCTCGGCGACGGCCTGCGCCTTCACCTCGTCCGGCCAGCGCCGCTGCCCGGACGCGTAGATCTCCACACCCAGCGATCTGAGAAACGCATTCGTAGCACACATTGCGAAACGCACTCCCGGCCTTGCGATGGGAATGGCCTCGCATTGGCAGGCACAGCGAGGAAGGTGGGCGCCAGACACTTGCAGTTACCCACAAGTCGTGTGGCGAATTAATTCACCCACCAGACCTGACCTTGCCTGCGCAGACACGACCATGATTCGTCATGTGGCGCCAAATGATTGAGGTGCGGGCGTGGGGCAGAGTTGGGTGGAAACGGAAACTGCGGGCTGTGATCTGGGGATGGCCGGCTAAACCGGCGCCTCGGGACGATGCTCGAGGCTCTTGGGGAACGGCCAGGGAAATCGCTGCCCACGGCGTTTCAGGACTGGTCGAACACCAAGGCAGCCTACCGCTTCTTTTCCAACGGGAATGTCAGCGAAGACAAAATCCTGGAGGGCCATTTCGGCGCCTCTGCCCTCCGCATCGGGGCAACAGACGGTCCCATCCTGATCCTTCAGGATACCACGGAGTTCTCCTTCAAGCGCTCGGCTCCGGAGAAGGTCGATTCACGAAGATGTCCACCGGACGCAAGCTGAAGGAAGGCCGCTACCAGAAGCATGCTGTCTGCGGCCTCCTGATGCATGCGAGCCTGGCGATCACGCCGGACGGCCTGCCGCTTGGCCTGACGGCGGCCAAGTTCTGGTCGCGCACCAGGTTCAAGGGAACCGCCGCGCTCAAGCGCCGGATCAATCCGACGCGGGTGCCGATCGACCAGAAGGAAAGCATGCGCTGGCTCGATAACCTGCGACTGTCCAGCGAGCTGGCAGGGGCGCCCGAACGCTGCGTGCATGTCGGGGACCGGGAAAGCCACATCTACGAGCTCTACTGCCTGGCCGAAGAACTCGGGACCGGCTTTCTCGTCCGGAGCTGCGTTGATCGCCTTGCGGAGGATGGCGGCACGACCATTGCCAAGGTGATGTCGGAGGTGCAGTCCAGCGGCACCCACGAGGTTCGGTTCCGCGATGCGCAGGGCAATGACCATTGCGCCTTGCTGTCGGTTCGGCATGCCACGATGACGGTCCGCCCGCCGATTGGAAAGCAGGGGAAATACCGGCATCAGGAGCTCCAGATCATCCATGCCGAGGAGCTCGACCCGCCGGAAGGCCGGGCGCCCGTCTTCTGGAAGCTGATCACGAACCTGCCGGTGGCGACCCACCCGGAGGCCGTGAACAAGCTCGAATGGTATGCCCTGCGGTGGAAGATCGAGACATTCTTCCGGACCCTGAAAACCGGCTGCCGGATCGAGGAGATGCGCTTCGCCACGGCCGATCGCCTGGCCAACTGCATCGCGCTGTGCTGCGTCGTGGCCTGGCGGGTGTCCTGGTTGACAATGCTCAGCCGCGAGGCGCCGGCCGCGGACCCTGCCGCGGTCTTCACCGACGCCGAGCGCTACCTGCTCGAGCACGCGTCGCAGGACAAAACGCCAGGCACCGCGGGCTCTCGATTTCTATGTCAGGGCGGTCGCAAGGCTCGGAGGCTATCTCGACCGCGGTTCCGACCCGCCACCGGGGACGACCGTCATGTGGCGGGGCTTCTCCCGCCTCGCCGACCTCGTCGAAGGAGCTCGCATCGCAGCGCCGCCGGACACTTGTGGGTAACTGCAAGCGCCAGACAACGCTTACGATGATTGCGGTTCAAGCTCCGAATGTCTGCAGCTCGTCACAGCTAAGGTCTGCGATCCGGATAATGCGCAGGAAAGACGGCGACGACGCCCGGCAATCAAAGGGACCGAATGCAAACGCCGTCCTTCTTCGCATTATCGCCACCTCACGATTAAAAGTCTTATGCGCAGCTGCGCATAAGATTTTGAACGCGCGGGCGAAGGCGTCGTAAACGCTCCGCTCCGCCTCGGAGAGCCTGTGATCGAGGATGTCATACTCGACGCCCTCGAAGCTCAGGGACCGGGCGAGATAGAGGCCGAGGGCCTTCAGGTCCCGCGCGACCACCTCCATGGCCGCGACGCCCCCCGCCTCCATGGCCGACACGAAGTCCTCGCGCCCGGCGAAGGGGTACTCCTCGCCCGGCCCCCAGAGGCCGAGCCGCGTGGCATAGGCGAGATTGGCGACATTGGTGGCGCCGGTCGCGGAGACGTAGAGCACGCGGGCGCGGGGCAGGGCATGTTGCAGCCGGAGCCCGGCGATGCCCTGCTGCGAGGGCGCGGCGCCGCGGCCCTCTTTCGATCCGGCGGCGTTCTGCATGGCGTGGGACTCGTCGAAGATCACGGCGCCGTCGAACCCCTCGCCGGCCCAGTCCACGAGCTGCTGGAGCCGGGTGGTCCCGCCCTTGGCCGTAGCCCGCAGCGTGGCGTAGGTGACGAAGAGGATGCCGCGGGAAAGGGTGATCGGCGCGTCGGGTTTCCAGGTGTCGATCGACTGGATGTCGGTGGGCGCGCCCCCGAGATCGGTCCAGTCGCGGACCGCGTCCTCGATCAGCGTCTTCGACTTGCTGATCCACACCGCCCTGGTGCGGCCGCTGAGCCAGTTCGACAGGATGACGGAGGCCCCCTGGCGCCCTTTCCCGACGCCGGTGCCGTCGCCGATGAAGAATCCCTGCCGGAAGGCGACGCCCTCGTCCGGGGCGGGCTCGGCCTCGGTCCAGTCCTCCTTGACCGCGAAACGCCCCGGAAGATCGCGGGAATGGGCCTCCTCGGCCATGATGACGGCTTCGAGCTGCGCCGCGGACAGCGCACCCTCGCCCACGAGGCGGGGCGGCAGGACAGGCAGGGCCGCCGGCATCGGCGGCACGACCGCCGCCATGGCCACGCTCTCGACGAGGGGCGTGGGGTGCGGCACCGCGCCGGCGATCTCGATCCGCTGCGGGGCGTAGCGGGCATAGATGTCGGAGAGGGCCTTGTTCTCGCCGGGCGTCGCGCGCTCGGCGTAAGCCAGCGGCGTCTCGACAGGGCGGGACCGCGCAGGTGGGGCGGCTGGCGCAGGCTGCCGACCAGAGGGACGCGCGGGCCTCGATGGCGCTGCGCCGGCGGGCCGACGCCGGGCGGCCTCGACCGGCAGACGCTCGGGCAGGTCGGACAGGATCGCGTCGAGCGCGGCGTCGAGCCCCTCCACGGGGCGCAGGGCGATGCTGCGCTCTCCCTCGGCGCGATCCGCCACGAGAAGGGCCGTCTCCACGTTGGTCCCCATCCTGGCGTAGACGGTTCCCGGAAGGCCGAGATGGAGCCGCGGCGTGAGCGTCTCCATGAGCCGGTCCCAGAGCCGGGGCTGGCGGGTACGGCAGGCGGCATGGGGCAGGATCGCGACGAGCCGTCCGCCGGGGGCGAGCCGCCTGGCGGCTGAAATGACGTGGCGCAGCGCGATGGTCGGATCCTCGCGCGAGACACTGGAGGCGAAGGGCGGGTTCATCAGGACCACGCTCGCCATGCGGTCGTCAGTCAGAAGGTCGTCGATATGCTCCGCGTCGTGGCGCGTCGTGGCGCGTGGCGGAAGAGGAGGTGCAGGAGGGCGGCGCGGAAGCCGTCGATCTCGTTCAGCACCACCTCGGCCCCGGCGGTGCGCGCCATGTGGGCGAGCGCCCCGGTCCCGGCCGAGGGCTCCAGCACCACGTCGCCCGCGCCGATGGCAGCCGCCATTGCCGCAACCTGGGCATAGGGTAGGGGGGTGGAGAACTGCTGGAGGCGGATCTGCGCTTCCGACCGCCGCGTCTCGGTCGGTCGCTCCCCCGCGGCGGCGCCGAGGCGCGCCAGCCGGGTGCGGGGATCCTCGCGCGCCAGGCGCCGCCTCCCGGTCGGCGAGGATCGCGGCGGCCTGCACCACGTCGTAGGCCCGGCGCCACGACCAGGCGCCCTCCGCATCGCTGCCGCCCGCGGCCGCCGTCAGGCGGGCCGAGACGGTTTTCGTGTCGAGGGGGCCGGCGGCGAGGTCTTCGCTGAGCTGGCCGAGAAGGCGGTCGAGGTCCTGGCGCGTCATCGGGGATCCTTTCCGTGGAGATGAACTGCACAAGGACAAGGCGCCGCCTCTCCTCTTTCGGAGAGAGACGGCGCCCCCGGGATCAGGCTTGTGAGGTCAGGCAGGCTCGGTTGCGTCGGCGTCGGCGTCGGCGTCGGCGTCGGAGAGGTCGATCTCCTCTTCCTCCCCGTCACCCTCGTCGTCCCCGGCGAGGTCGATGTCCTCGTCGCCGTCCTCGAACGGCACCTCGTCGATGAACCCGTCGTCTGCGTCCTCGACCGGCTCGGCATCTTCGCCGGGCCGCGATTTCGGGGCGGGGATCTCCATGCCCGGCGGGCACCACGTCTCGACCGCCTCCCGCTGCGCAGGCGAAAGCGTGGCGA
>CAVZOA010000013.1:0-107592 GCA_963776705.1 uncultured Alphaproteobacteria bacterium | reverse complement strand
CGAAGCGGTGACGCGCCCGACGATGCGCTTCGTCCCGGTGAAGTCGGCCGCGCGCCAGGGCGCACTGGTCGACCACAAGACCCGGGACTTCCTGGTTCGCCAGCAGACCCAGCTGGTGAACACGATCCGGGCCCACCTGGCCGAGTTCGGGCTGGTCTGTGCCCGGGGCCTCCATAATGCAGATCGCCTGCTCGCCCTGATCGCGGAGGCGCCGGAGGCGGCGCGACCCGCTCTGGACCTCCTGGCCGAACAGCTCCGCGAGACCCGGGATCGTATCAAGGCGGTCACCGATCGGATCGCCGCGGCCCAGAAGGAAGATCCGCTCGCCCGGCGGCTGACGACGATCCCCGGGATCGGCTCGCTATCCTCGAGCGCCTTCGCCGCCACCACGCCGGAGGTGGAGACCTTCAGGACGGGGCGGGATTACGCGGCCTGGCTCGGCCTCACCCCGCGGCCCCATTCGAGCGGCGGCAAGGAAAGACTTGGCCGGATCTCCAAGGCGGGCAACCGCTATCTTCGGCGACTTCTGTACCTGGGCGCGATGGCGCAGATCAGTGCAAGACGTTCCGGCAAGCCAGGTACGGACTGGCTGTGGCGGATGCTGGAGCGCAAACCGGTGAAGGTGGTGGCCGTCGCGCTGGCCAATCGTATGGCGCGGATCGTCTGGGCGCTCATCAAGACCGGAGACAGTTACCGGGCCAGTACGGCCTGAACGGAACAGCCGGGGTGCGTCCCGGCATCGAGACGGTGAGGCGCGACGTGAGGTGATGGCAACGGACGGCGACACGGCATTCGGGACACCCAGTTCGGACCGACGCGCCTTCGAGCGCGTGCCATTGATTTGGACCCGACCGCCGGCGGACTTCATCAGGGCGCGCAGCCAAGGCGCTGCATCTTCGACGCCGTACACATGGCCGCGACCGACCAGGTGCCGAACCCTAACAACGCCCTTGCCACGCGGGAGCCATCCACACACGGTCCGAGGCCCATGGCGGACGCGCGCGTCGGCCAGCAGGGGACGCTGACACGGTCGAACATACATGTTCGACGGGCGCGCAAGGGCTCGCGCCCGCCGGCGCCGAAGGACTGCCGCTACGCCTGGGCCTGCATTTTCGGAGCCGTCTGTCCCGCCCGCGCGACCGGCGCTGCCCTCGTCATGCCCTATGCGAACACGGACGCGATGAGCGCGCACCTCGCCGAGATCGGCCGGCACGTTTCGCCTGGCGCACACGCTATCCTCGTCGTCGACGGCGCCGGCTGGCACAGTTCCGGGGACCTCGCCGTGCCGGCGAACATCACCTTGCTGACGCTCCCGCCCTACAGCCCGGAGCTGAACCCGGTCGAAAACATCTGGCAGTTCCTCCGCCAGAACCGCCTCGCGAACCGCGTGTTCGACAGCTGCGAAACCATCGTCGCCGCCTGCTGCGAGGCCTGGAACGCACTCCTCGCAACCCCGGAACGCGTCGCCTCCATCACCTCGCGTAACTGGGCGCAGGTCAGCGGATAATGCCGCTGGTATCACTGGCCTGCCTGGCCTCGGCGCGCTGGCTGAGGCTCGACCGGATATGAGGGGGCTCGCCTGGATCTTCATCGCCGCGATGTTCGGCTTTATCGACCCGCCGGTGGCGGCGCTGGTCCTGTTCTCCTTCCAGTCGGGATCGCTCCCCGACCCGCCCTTCGATGGGCCGTCGCTCGCCTGGTACGCCGACGTGCTTGGTGACCGGGACCTGATTGCAGCGCTCCGGCATTCTCTGGTCGTGGCGCTGACCTCCGGCGCGGTGTCGGTGGCGCTGGGGTTCAGCGCGGCCTACGGGCTGGCGCGCCATTCCCTGAGGGGTCGGGCGGTGCTACGCGGGATCCTCATCGCGCCCCTGATGGTCAGCAACCTGATCGTTGGCGTGAGCCTCCTGATCGTTCTCAAACGTGCCGGCGCGGTCCTTTCCCTCTGGAGCGCCGGGATCGGCCACGTGGTGATCAACCTGCCGCTGTGCGTCGCCATCCTCTACGCCGCGACGGGCGCGCAGCGGGAGAATGCGGAACGCGCGGCGCGCGACCTCAGCGCGGACGAGGTGCGGGTGGTCCTGCTCGTCACCGTGCCGATGCTTTCCGCGCCGATCCTCGCGGCCTTCTTCCTCTCGGCGACGCTCAGCTGGGACGAGGTCATCATCGCCTTCCTGCTGACCCGCTTCGACGTGACCCTGCCGGTGGAGGTCTGGAGCCTGCTGCGCTCCGGCCTCTCGCCGCGGCTGAACGCGGTGGGCTCCCTCGTCTTTCTCATCTCGATCGCCGCGGTGCTGGCGGTGGAGCTTCTCGTTCTCCGGAGGCGTCGAACATGACCGCAGAGGTGACGCCTGAGGGGATCGGCCACGTCTTCGGCGAGTTCCGGGCGCTCACGGGGGATCGATCTGGAGAACGGCGCGAGAATACGTGACGCTGCTGGGACCGTCGGGCTGCGGCAAAACCATGGTGCTGTCGGTTCGGGACGGGTTCCTGGCCCCGACGGTGGGGGGGTGAGGATCGGAAGGCGCGACGCGACCGCCCTGCCGCCGGCGAAGCTGCACCCGACGACCATGTTCCAGGATTACGCGCTGTTCCCGCACGTGACTCTCACAGACGACGTGGCCTTCGGGCTGCGGATGGCGGGGATGGGCCGGCGCGACCGGCGCGCGGGCGGCCAGGATGCTGGAGTTCGTCGACCTCGGATTCCGACGGGGCGAAGCGGCCGCACGCGCTCTCGGGCGGGCAGCGGCAGCGGGTGGCGCTGGCCCGCTCCTTGGCGGTGAAGCCGGATGTGCTGCAGCTGGACGAACCCCTTGGGCACGCCCGACCTCGCGCTCCGGCGGCAGATGCAGATCCGCGCCGGGCTGCCCTCGTCCTCGATCCGGCCGCCGTTCATCACCACGATGCAGTCGGCGATGGCCATGGCCTCCTCCTGATCGTGGGTGACGTGGACGAAGGTGGCGGCTGAGGCCGAGATCCTCGCGAACCCCACCAATCCCGCCACGCTGGCCGGCCCCTACGTCACTGACGACATCTTAGAGCGGCTGCCCCCCGAACCCTATACGTCCGCCACCTATTCGCTGCGCGCCGCCCCGGCCACGCGGCCTCTTAGGGATGGCGACGGGATCGATCTGGGCGACCGGCGCTTCGAGGTGATCCACACCCCAGACCATTCCCCGAGCGGCATCGCGCTCTGGGAAGCGGCGACCGGCATCCTGCTCTCGGGCGCCATCGTCTATGACGGGCCGCTGATCGAGGACACCTACCACGCCGACGCGGCGGACCATCACGCCTCGATGGTGCGGCTCCTGGACCTGCCGGTGCGCCTCGTCCATGGTGGGCATTTCCCGATCCGCGACTGGCTGGACCGCAAGGAGCAGGCGTGATGCGCGACAGGACTCGGTTCTGGATTGGCGGCAACTGGGTGGATCCCCTGTCGGAGGAGCGTCTGGACGTGGGGAACCCGGCGACCGAGGATGTCGTGGCGCGGATCGCGCTCGGATCGGAGGCGGACGTCGACCGGGCGGTTGCGGCGGCGCGCGCCGCGCAGCCGGGATGTGCGGCGACACCGGTGGCGGAGCGCATCGGCGTCCTAGAGCGGCTGCTGGAGGTGACGACGCGGCGGCTTCCGGAGCTGGCGGCGGCGATCACCACCGAGATGGGCGCGCCGCATGACGTCTCCCTCGGCGAGCAGGCAGCCACGGCGGTGAGGCACCTGGAAGGGATCCTGACCGCGCTTGAGGATTTCCCCTGGGAGGAACGCCTGCCCAACGGCGAGACGCTCTGGCGCGAGCCGGTGGGCGTCTGCGGCCTGATCACGCCCTGGAACTGGCCGATCAACCAGATCACGCTGAAGGTCCTGCCGGCGATCGCCACCTGCTGCGCCTGCGTGCTGAAGCCGAGCGAGCTGACGCCTCTGTCGGCGATGCTCTATGCCGAGTTCCTGGCCGAGGCGGACCTTCCCGGCGGCGTGGTGAACCTGGTGAACGGCACCGGGCCGGTGGTGGGGGCGGGCCTGTCGGGTCATCCGGGGGTGGACATGATCTCCTTCACAGGATCAACGCGGGCTGGCGCGCAGGTCAGTCGCGACGCTGCCGAGAGCGTGAAGCGGGTCACGCTGGAGCTGGGCGGCAAGGGGCCGAACCTGATCTTCGCCGATTGTGGCGACGCGCTGGAGGACCGGGTGCGGAGATCGGTCGCAGAGGAGATGCTTTATGGGGCCGTTGAAGAACGCCAATTTTAGACGGCAGCGAGGCGTTGTCAGGCCGCGCATGCCCCGACCGCCGTGGACTTGGCAAGCGGCGCTCGTTTCGCCATCCAAGGTTGCCGGAGCGCCGCCACGACGAGGCACGCTAATATCAAGAAGGGCACGCCGAGGGCAGTCGCGAGCCGCTTGAGGTTGACCGCTGCGGCGGTGAGGAATGCTTGGATGCGGATGTTGTCCAGCCCACGGCGCACGGCGCGAGCGAGCCCGTGCCAGGTTTTTGCCTCGCCGTGGAAGCCCTCGGCCCGCCAACGGTGACGACTGTAGAGGCGATCTTCCCGCTCGCCCCATTGCAGCCGACGGCGCCGGGCGCGCAGGAGGGCGGGATGATCGACGTTGAACACGACCACGCGGGCATGACGCGAGGGACTTACGCAACGCGCTCGCAACGGGCATTTTGCGCAATCCTTCGCGCGGGCATGGAAGTACTGGAAGCCCCGATGCGGCTTGCCCTTGGGCCGCAGGGTCTTCCCTCTGGGGCAGTGCGCGAGGTTGTGACGGGCGTCGAACCTGAACCGGCGCGTCGGAATGGTCTTGCCGGGACGCTGCTCGGCCTTGGCCGGGATGACGGCGTCGATCTCGCGGTCTTCCAGGCCTGCAAAGACCTTGGCGTAGGCATAGCCGGCGTCGGCCGTGACGATGTCGATGGCGGCGCCGGTGGTGGCCGCGACCGCGTCCAGGCGGTCGAGGACGACCTGCCCCTCGTTCACCTCGCCGGTCGTGACCTCGACGTCGAGGATCACGCCGCATACGTCGTCCACCGCGCCGTGCTGCTTGTAGCTCGGCTCCATGCGGCGCTTGCGGCCCGACGTTGCCAGGCTGGCCTCCGGATCAGTGCGGGAGATCCGCTTGGCCCGCCCGTTCGATTTGCGTGACGGTCCCACCCCCTCCGTGCGGCTCGAACTGTCGGGCCCGCCATCGTCCTCCTCGCCGTCCTTACGGCCAGCGTTGTCGTGGGCCTCGGCGACTTCACCCAGATGCCGCTCGACCATGCTCTCCCAGGACACGTCGGCCCGGATCAGAGACGCGTCAACATGCACGACCTCGCCCTTGGCGATCCCGGCGCCTACGCAGTCCCGCACCGTGCGTTCGAAGATGCGCTGGAACCGATCCGGCCCCCACCTTTGCCGTATCCGCGTCAGCGAGGAGTGATCCGGCAGCCTGTCGTTCAAACCGAAGCCTGCGAACCACCGGATCGCCAGGTTCACTTGCGATTCCCGCAGGAGGCGCCGGTCATGGACGATGCCGAGCAGGAAGCCCGCGAGCATCAGACGGACCGCGGCTTCCGGATCGATGCCCGGTCGGCCAACACCCGGTGCGTAGAGATCGGCCACCTCCGCGCGCAGCCAGCCAAGATCGAGAACCCGGTCGACGCGAGCGAGGATATGATCGTCGGGGACGAGGTCCCGCAGCGATCCGCAGACAAAGAATTCCAACTGATCTCGGGTCCGACTGCCGATCATGCCACCCTCCACATGATGCCGCCATGAAGATGGAATCAGCAGATCGCGCCTTTTTCAACGGCCCCTTTATACAGGTCAGTCCTGCGACCAGCCCGCGCGGATGATAGTGGAAGCCTCCGTCTGCGGGGACGTCTGCTAAATCGCCTACGGCCGTCGAGAAGACGGCCGTAGGCGATCCGCGCGAGCCGCTCGACCGGATCGGCCCCCTGGCCCACGCCGCCCAGTGGGAGCGCGTGCAGGATTTCGTCCGGGAAGCCGGGGCCGACGGGGCGCGGCTGATCGCCGGCGGGGCGGGCCGGCCCGAGGGGCGGGACCGCGGCCACTACGCCCGGCCGACGATCTTCGCCGCCGTGACGCCCGATATGACGATCTGGCGCGAAAAGGTCTTCGGCTCCGTGCTGACCACCACCCCCTTCGACGGTGAGGTGGAGGGGCTGAGCCTGGCCAACGGTACGAATACGGTCTCGCCGCCTATATCCAGACCGGCGACCGGGACCGTGCCTTGCGCGTGGCCTGGGCGCCGCCATGGTGCAGGTGAACGGCGAGGCGATGGGGGCGGGCAGCCCCCCCTTCGGCGGCATGAAGCGGTCGGGTAACGGCCGCGAGGGCGGACGCCCCGGGCTCGAGGAGTTCACCGAAAGCAAGACGCTGACACTGCCGCCCGACTGGCGGTAGACCACCCAGAACGGGAGGAAAGACATGGAGTACAACCAGCCCCTTTCGGGCAACGAGATGCCCCGCTTCGCCGGGCCGGGGACGATGATGCGCCTGCCCTCGACGGAGACCGCGGAGGGCCTCGACGCGGCCTTTGTCGGCATCCCGATGGATATCGGCACCTCGCACCGCTCCGGCACCCGGTTCGGACCGCGCCAGATCCGGGCGGAATCCACCATGCTGCGCCCCTACAACATGTGGACCAAGGCCGCGCCCTTCGACCGGATGCAGGTGGCGGATCTGGGCGACATCGCCACCAACCCTTTCGACCTTCTCGACAGCGTGGCGCGGATCGAGGCGGCCTACGACGAGATCCTGTCCCACGGCGCGATCCCGCTGGGGCTCGGCGGCGACCACACGCTGGCGCTGCCCTGCCTCCGGGCCATGGCGAATAAGCACGGCCCCGTCGGCCTGATCCACGTGGATGCGCATGCCGACATCAACCCCGACATGTTCGGCCGCGAGATCGCCCACGGCACGCCCTTCCGCCGCGCGGTGGAGGAGGGGCTTCTCGACTGCGAACGGGTCGTGCAGATCGGGCTCCGGGGCACGGGCTATTCCGATGCGGATTTCGACTGGCCGCGCAGACAGGGCTTCCGCGTCGTGCAGGCGGAGGAATGCTGGCACAGGTCGCTATCGCCGCTGATGGCCGAGGTGCGTGAACAGATGGGCGACGGCCCCGTCTATCTGAGCTACGATATCGACAGCCTCGATCCGGGGGTGGCGCCGGGAACGGGGACGCTTGAGATCGGCGGACTGACCACTCTTCAGGCACTGGAGATCATCCGGGGGGCGGACGGGCTCGACATCGTCGGCTGCGACCTAGTCGAGGTCTCTCCCCCTTACGACATGGGTGGCGCGACGGCGCTGATCGCGGCCAACCTGCTCTACGAGATGCTGTGCATCCTGCCGAAAGGAAGACGTCCATGACCGCCACCGCAGGCCCGGCCCCGCAGAAGCCCTGGGCCAAGTTCGTCGTCCCTTCGGCGCTGGGGGTGACGTTGTTCCTGCTGCCAGTGCCGGGACCCGACACCTGGACCATCCCATTCGGCCTCCTGATCGACTGGGTGAACGGCAATTTCGGCACGCTGGTCAGCTACACGTTGCTGGTCGTCACCGTGGTCTCGGCCGCGGCCTCCCTGTGGTTCAGCTATGGCCCCGCGACAGGGCCTGATCTCCTGCGGCGGCACCTGGCCTCGGGTCCGGTCTGGACCGGTCTCCGCGTCCTCGGCGCCATCTTCACCATCCTCTACATCACCGGGCTTGGCCCCGACTTCGTCACCTCCGGCGCCACGGGGGGGACCGTCGTCGGCACGCTGATGACGAACCTGCTGGCGCTCTTCGCCTTCGCGGCCTTCGGCCTGCCGCTGCTGTGCGACTACGGGTTCATGGAATTCGTGGGGGCGCTTCTGTCGAAGGCGTTCCGCGCGCTCTTCCGCCTGCCGGGCCGCTCAGCGATCGACGGTCTGGCCTCCTGGCTCGGGGCAGCGGCGCTCGGCGTGATGCTGACAATCCAGCAATACGACAAGGGCGTCTATACCACGCGCGAGGCGGCGACGGTGGCCACGAACTTCTCCATCGTCTCGATCCCCTTCTGCTACGTCATCGCCAATCTCGTCGGGCTCGCGGACGTCTTCTTCGCCTATTACGGCTCGGTCCTGCTGATCGGGCTGGTCTGCGCGCTGATCCTGCCCCGGATCCCGCCGCTCACCTGGCTGCCCGACACCTACAGGGAAGGCACTTCCGACCACGTGGATCACACGGTGGAGGAAGGCGAGAGCCTCGTGCAGGCCGGCACTCGGCTGGCGCTCGACCGAGCGGTCCGGGCCCCCGGATTTGCGGGCTTCCTGAAGAGCGGCGTCGACAACCTCGCGTTCATGTGGCTGGCCTTGGTGCCCGCCACGGTCGCTATCGCCATGCTCGCCCTGATCGCGGTGGAATACACGCCCGTCTTCGACTGGCTCTCCGCCCCCTTCCTGCCGATCCTCACCTGGGCGGGGGTTGAGTCGGCGGCCGAGGCCGCGCCGAGCCTCGTCGTCGGCTTCGCCGACATGTACCTTCCCGCGCTGATCGGCGAGAGCATCCCCAGCCAGGAGACGCGGTTCCTGATCGCGATCCTCTCGGTCAGCCAGCTCATCTACATGTCCGAGGTGGGGGCGATCCTCTTGCGGGCGAATCTCGGCCTGAATCTTGGTCACCTGGCGATGATCTTCGTCATCCGCACGGTAATCGCCACGCCGCTGGCGCTGTTCCTCGCCCGCGTGGTGGTGTTCTGATGGCGAGCTTCGGAGAGATCCTGCCGCGGCTCTTGAAGGCGCGCGGCATCGACATGGCCTTCGGCATCCCGGGCGTCCATACGGTGGAGTTCTACCGCGGACTGCCGGAGAGCGGCCTGACCCACGTCACCCCCCGCCACGAGCAGGGGGCGGGTTTCATGGCCGACGGCTACGCCCGCGTCACGGGCCGGCCGGCAGCCTGCCTCGTCATCTCCGGACCCGGCGTCACCAACATCGCCACTGCCATGGGACAGGCCTATGGCGATTCGATCCCGATGCTGGTGATCTCCTCGGTGCATGCGCGGGGCGAGCTGGGCCGGGGCGAGGGTCGGCTCCACGAGCTCAAGGACCAGTCGGCGCTGGCCGCGGGCGTCGCCGCCTTCAGCCGCACGGTGATGGACCCGGAGGCGCTGGAGCCCGCATTGGACGCGGCCGTGGCGGTGTTCCGGGGCGGCCGACCCCGACCAGTCCACATAGAGATTCCGCTCGACGTGCTGGTGGCCGGAGCGCCGGAGCCTCGCGCCACGGCGGCGGTCCCCACGCCCCCGTCCCCGGACCCGGCGGCGGTGGCAAAGGCCGCGCGGATGCTGGACGGTGCGACCGCCCCGCTCTTCGTCCTGGGCGGCGGGGCTTCTGACGGGGCGGAGGCGGCGCGGGCCCTGGCCGAGGCGCTCGGTGCCCCGGTCGTCCCGACGATCAACGCCAAGGGCATCCTGCCCCCCGGCCATCCGCTGCTGGTGGGATCTCTCCTGCCGGAGGCGCCCGTCCGCGACGCGCTCGCAGGCGCCGATGTGGTGCTGGCCCTGGGGACGGAACTGGGCGAGACCGACACGCTCCTCTTCGGCGGGCGCCCGACGGTCCGGGGAGAGCTGATCCGTGTTGACATTGATCCGGGGCAGATCGCGCGCAACGTCCCTGCGGCCTTGGGGATCGTTTCGGACTCGGGCGCCTTCTGCGCCGCCCTGACCGCGCGGCTGACCCGGACCCATGACGGGGCGGG
Organism: uncultured Alphaproteobacteria bacterium; assembly: GCA_963776705.1. Classification (GTDB taxonomy): domain Bacteria; phylum Pseudomonadota; class Alphaproteobacteria; order Rhodobacterales; family Rhodobacteraceae; genus Palleronia. Next base: position 97,875 of record CAVZOA010000013.1, on the reverse strand, counting down.
GCGGGCAGCGGCGCTCCGCGACCAGGTGCGACCGGCGCTTGACCCGGCCTACCTGGCCCACGGACGGATTCTCGATCGTCTGGCGGCGACGTTCCCCGGCCTGATCGTGGCCGGCAATTCCTGCCAGCCGGTCTATGGCGGCAACCTGACCTACGACGCGCGCGCTCCGCGGTCCTGGTTCAATTCCTCCACCGGCTTCGGGACACTGGGCTACGGTCTGCCCGCCGCCATGGGGGCGAAGATCGCCCGGCCCGACGCTCCCGTCGTGGCGCTGATCGGAGACGGCGGCGCGCAGTTCACACTCCCCGAGATCGCGACCGCGGTGGAGGCGAAGCTGAGCCTTCCGATCCTGTTGTGGAACAACCGCGGCTACGGCGAGATCAAGACCTACATGCGCGCCCAGGACATCCCCGAGATCGGCGTCGACATCCACACGCCCGACTTCGCCGTCCTGGCCGCGGGGTTCGGTGCGGAAGCGGTGGCTGCGAAGACGCCCCGGGACCTGATCGCCGCGCTGAAGGCCGCCTTCGTCGCGGGTCGCCCCACGCTGATCGAAATCGACGAGGCCTCCGCGCGGGATTGGTGAGGACCGTTCCGCCGCCACGGCGGGCTGCCAAGTGGAACGGTGTTGGATGCGCTCTGTCTGGCATCAACATGCATCGGGCATCTGATGTGATTTCGGAACGGAGGGGTTCTGTCTCATCGCCTCCACGAAGGAGTGGAGATGGGACGAAGAACCGGAACTCAGAAGCCGTCGGCCGAGAAGGTAGTCATAGACATCCGGCGGTGCACGCGCAAGCAACATCCGGCAGAGAAGAAGGTCCCCATCGTCCTCGAGAGCCTTCGCGGAGAGGCGAAGCGCTGATGAATTGACCTGGGCCTGGCGGTCGATCTCATCGTATCGAGATGATCTTCGAGAAGCGTGATCGGCTGCGAAAGCGGGAGGCGTACAGGCGTAGGCCGCGGTCGGCGTCGGCTCGCAGTGCAGCACGCGGGTTCCGCGAGCGACCGAGAGGGGACGTGAAACCCCTGATACCCGCATACGGGCCTCCTGCGCCGTCTCGCCCATCCCCCTGACGCGCGTGTCCTCGATCCTCCGGGCCCGCGGCAGCGAGATCGTCCCTCCGTCTTGGAAACCTTCTGCCTGTCGATTGAGGGGCCAAATCGGCAGACATACGTGCCCGTTTGCAAATGCGGTTAGATCGGATCAGCGCCCGACGCTGGGCTGGAAGGCCAATGCCGCAAGGCGGCTTCATTCATGGCCCGAAGCGATGGCGGGGCCGGGCCGCTCAGCGGCCTACCGTCTTGGGCCGGCGCACGTTCGAGCCCTTCCAAGACGTCTGGACCGCCGGGATCACAAACGATTCCGCGCATATCCGTCGAGCACGATCACAGAGGCGCCATGCAGCAATATTCGAGACGAGGTTCGTCGCGCTCCGCAGGCACCAGTCACCTCGAGGCTCCGGGGCCGAAACGGTTCCCAAGCAGCTCCGTCCCCGGCCGGTGCCCGAGTCGCGCGTGGAAGCGCGCAAGCTCCCGCTCCGTCGGCAGTTCTCCCGAATAGGTCTTCACGTAGGCCGGCACGCGCGCCATCCGCACCGCCATGCTTTCCCGAACCTGCATCGAGATGAAGCCGATCTGCACGAGATAGACCGTGCGCGCCCGGACGTCGGCTTCCGCTTCGGCGACGCCGAATCGCTCGAAGGCCGTCCGGATCGCGACGAGGCGCCGCGCGTCGGCCGCCGCGACCCGGGCCATAACCGCGTCCGACTGGTGCGCCCAACCGCGGATCGCGAAGTCGAACCGGGACTCGAAAGCCGCCCCCTCCATGAAGACTCCGATGATGTTCAGCACGGCCTCGGAGAGGGTCTCCGCATATTCCTCGCAGGCGGAGACGAGCGCGCCGGTATTGGTCTCGTCCCAGTCCTCGAGCAGCGCTTCGAGGATCGCCTGACGGTCCTTGAAGAACCAGTAGAAACTGGTGCGAGAGAGGCCGAGCCGCGCCCCGAGGGGCTGTATCTTCACCGCACCGACGCCGCTGTCGAGCAGCGCCTCCTTTGCCGCCCCGAGCCACAGCTTGCGCGAGCCGCGCCAGCCTCCCGTCCTCGATGTCGCCACGGGGTCGTTGGTCTTTTCCATGAACGCGACCCTATCCCCGGCCGGCGATGTCCCGCAAGGAAAATGGACGGTATAGAACGGATACTTGACACTAATGAACATTAAAGCGAGAGCTTCGGCGTCACGATAGAGGACGCGATGGCCCACGATCCCCTTCTCCAGCCCTACCGGCTCAGACACCTGACGCTGAAGAACCGGCTGATGATCACCAGCCACGAGCCCGCCTATCCCGAGGACGGGATGCCGAAGGCCCGCTACCGCGCCTATCACGCCGAGCGCGCGCGAGCCGGGGTGGCCCTCACCATGACCGCCGGGTCCGCCTCCGTTGCCCGCGACAGCCCGCCGGTCTTCAACAACATACTCGCCTGGAAGGACGAGGTCGTCGGGTGGATGCGCGAACTCAGCGATGCCTGCCACGAGCACGGTTGCGCAGTGATGATCCAGCTCACCCATCTCGGACGTCGCACCCGCTGGGACAAGGCCGACTGGCTGCCCGTCGTCTCCCCGGGACCCGAGCGGGAACCCTCGCACAAGGCCTTCCCGAAGGTCGCCGAGGACTGGGACATCGCCCGCATCGTCGAGGACTACGCGGATGCCGCGGAGCGCATGCAGGCCGCCGGCCTCGACGGGATCGAAATCCAGGCCTACGGCCACCTCATGGACCAGTTCTGGTCCCCGCTGACCAACGCGCTCGACGGTCCCTATGGCGGCAGCCTCGACAATCGCCTGCGCTTCACCTTCGAGACGCTCGCCGCAATCCGCAAGCGCGTCGGCCCGGACTTTCTCGTGGGCGTGCGCTATACCGGGGACGAGGATCTGCCCGGCGGCCTGACGAAGGCCGACGGGTTCGAGATCTCGCGTCGGCTGAAAGCGTCCGGCATGGTCGACTTTCTGAACGTCGTGAAGGGCCATATCGACACCGATGCCGGCCTGACGGACGTGATTCCGGTGCAGGGGATGCGCTCCGCGCCGCATCTCGACTTTGCCGGCGAGATCCGTGCCGCCACCGACTTTCCAACCTTCCATGCCGCCAAGATTCAGGACGTCGCCACGGCGCGTCACGCCATCGCCGCGGGCAAGCTCGACATGGTCGGCATGACCCGCGCCCACATGGCTGATCCGCATATCGTCGCCAAGATCCTGCGCGGTGAGGAGGACCGAATCCGTCCCTGCGTGGGCGCGAACTACTGCCTCGACCGCATCTACCAGGGCGGCATGGCGCTCTGCCTGCACAACCCCGCAACGGGTCGCGAGCTCGAGCAGCCTCACGAGATACAGAAGTCCGACAGGACGCGGCGTATAGTTGTCGTAGGCGCCGGGCCGGCCGGGCTCGAGGCCGCCCGCGTCGCCGCCGCCCGGGGCCATGAGGTGATCGTCCACGAGGCGGGGAACGATCCCGGCGGGCAGGTGCGCCTGACCGCCCGCACGCCTCGCCGTCAGGAGATGATGCAACTCGTCCAGTGGCGGGTCGCCGAATGCGAGCGGATGGGCGTCGTCTTCCGCTTCAACAGCTTCGCCGATGAGGGAACAGTGCGCGAGGAGAGGCCGGACGCGGTCATCGTCGCCACGGGCGGGCTGCCTCACATCGAGGTGCTGGCGGAGGGCAACGACCTCGTCGTTTCGGCCTGGGACATCCTTTCCGGTGACGCGATGCCGGGCTCGAACGTTCTGATCTACGACGATGCCGGCGACTATGCGGCGCTGCAGGCCGCAGAGGCGATCGCGGCGACGGGTGCGGTGGTCGAGATCGTGACCCGCGACCGGGAAATCTCCTCAGAGGTCATGGCGATGTCACTGACGCCGTCGATGCGCGAGCTGCAGAAGCGCGACGTGACCTTCACGGTGACCTGGAAGCTCGACGCGGTGCGCCGGGAAGGAAACGGGCTCGTCGCCACGCTGGGCAGCGATTACGGCGGCGTCTCCCGCGAGCGGCGCTTCGACCAGATCGTCGTCAACCACGGCACGCGGCCGCTCGACGACCTATATCTCGAGCTGCGGGGCGACTCCACAAATCTGGGCGAGGTCGACTACGAGGCGTTGGTCGAGGGCCTTCCGCAATCCGTCGTCCGCAACCCGGACGGGATCCTACCAGTTGTTCCGCATCGGCGACGCGGTTGCGGCGCGTAACACCCATGCCGCGATCTATGATGCTCTGAGGCTCGCGAAGGTGCTCTGATCGCCGGGGCGGTGGTGGCCTCAGACGACCCTGTGCGGATGGGAGAAGATCTCGAAGGCGCCCTCCCGCGCCCGGGCGACGAGAGTCAGGCCCGCCGTCTCCGCCGCCTCCACCGCGAGGCCGGTGGGCGTGGCGGCACCAATGAGGACCGGGCACCCGGCAGCGGCGCATTTCTGCACCAGATCGACCGAGACCCGGCTCGAGACGACGAGCGCGCCGCCCTCCGCATCGAGCCGGTCGCGGAGGAGCGCGCCGCAGACCTTGTCGAGCGCGTTGTGACGGCCGACGTCCTCCCTGACGAGCGCGAGCCCGAGGCCGGGGCGCAGGAACCCCGCCGCGTGAAGCCCGCCGGATCGGCCGCGCAAGGGTTGGAACCGGCGGATCGCGTCGGTCGCCCCCGCGATCTCGCCGTGCGTCATCGTCAGATCCGCGTGGCGAACGGAGAGAGCCGGGCGTGCGGCCTCGGCCAGGCTCTCGACCCCGCAGAGCCCGCAGCCGACCGGTCCCGCCCTCCGCCGGCGCCGCGCGCCAAGAAGCGCCGCCCGGGCAGGCCCGAGCCAGAACCGGGCCTCCACGCCCTGGCCCTCATGGTGGACAAGTTCGAACCGCTCGACATCCTCCGGACCCTCGAGGAGCCCCTCGGTCAGCGCGAAGCCCCAGGCGAAGTCGGTGAGATCGGCGGGCGTCCCCATCATCACGCCATGCGCGGTGCCGTTGCAGGTGATCGCGACGGCCATCTCGTCGGGAAGCGGCCTTGCCGTGCGTCCGACCGGGGCAGGGTGGGGGGCGGGCTCGGCCATCCGGCTCTTCCATAGCAGCCTCTTCAATGAAGCGCGGAGGGGGCCGGCGGGTTCCGGCGCGGGGCTGCGGAGATCAGGCATCTTTTTCCCCGCTCGGTCGTTTCGGAAGCGAAAGGCACGGGACGAGGGGGAACGCCATGTCCAGCGAAGAGCGTCACGACGACCTGCCTCACGAGAGCGGCCCCGCCGGCGGCTGGGGCTCCATGCGCGGAATCGCGGAGGTCTTCGGAGAGGCCTGGCCGACGCCCGGCGCGATCGAGACCCTGTCGCGGCAGAACAAGCCCGGCGGATTCATGTGCGCCTCCTGCGCCTGGCCGAAGCCCGCGAACTACAAGGCCTTCGAGTTCTGCGAGAACGGCGCCAAGGCGACATTGTGGGAATCGACGACGAGGCGCTGCCGGCCGGACTTCTGGGACGACCACACCGTCTCGGAACTCTTGGAGTGGAGCGACCACGAGCTCGAATTGACCGGCCGTCTCACACATCCGATGCGCTACGACGAGACGCGCGACCGCTACGTCGAGATATCCTGGCAGGAGGCCTTCGACGGGATCGCCGCGGGTGCTGAAGGACCTGCCTCCCGACGAAGTGGTGTTCTACTCCTCCGGCCATGCGGGCCTCGAAGCCTCCTATCTCTGGGGGCTGGCCGCCCGGCTCTATGGCACCAACAACCTGCCCCAATCCTCCAACATGTGCCACGAGACCACGAGCGTCGGCCTGAAGAAGGTCATCGGCTCCCCCGTCGGGACCGTGGTCTGGGAGGATCTGGAGACGACGGACTGCTTCTTCTTCTTCGGACAGAATCCGGGCACCAACTCGCCGCGCTTCCTCCATCCCCTCAAGGAAGCAAAGGAGCGCGGTGCGAAGATCGTCACCTTCAACCCGATCCGCGAGCAGGGTCTGGTCTCCTTCGTCGATCCGCAGAACCCGCTCCACATGGCGACCGGCCGCGAGACCACGATCTCCGACCAGTACCATCAACTCAAGGCGGGCACCGACATCGCCGCGATCCTCGGCCTCTGCAAGGCCGTGGTGGAGGCGGACGACGCCGCAGGCGGCACGGTGATCGACTGGGACTTCCTGCGCGATCACGCGGCTGGCCACGAGGCCTTCATCGACTATGTCCGCGGCTCCGACTGGAGCGCGATCACCGCCGAATGCGGCGTTGGCGAGTCCGATCTGCGGGACGCCGCGGAGGTCTACATCGAGGCGGAGAGCGTCATCGGCGTCTATGGCATGGGGCTGACCCAGCAGGCGCACGGCGCGGACAATATCGGGATGCTCGTCAATCTCCTGCTTCTGCGCGGCAATATCGGGCGGCCCGGAGCCGGCATGTGCCCGGTGCGCGGACATTCCAACGTGCAGGGCCAGCGCACGGTCGGCATCGCCGAGAAGACCGCGCTCGTGCCGATGGATCGTCTGCGCGAACTCTTCGATTTCGCGCCGCCCGAGAAGGACGGCATGCACATCGTCGACGCCGCTCAGGGCATCGTCGACGGCAATGTCCGCGCCACGCTCTGCCTCGGCGGCAACCTCGTCCGCGCGCTTCCCGATACCGGCCGGCTCGAGGAGACCTGGCGCGCGCAGGACCTCACCGTCACGGTGTCGACGAAGCTCAACCGCTCGCATCTCCATCCGGGGCGGACCGCCTATATCCTCCCCTGCCTCGCCCGCACCGAGGAGGACGTGCAGGAGACGGGCAACCAGTTCGTGTCGGTGGAGGACAGCTTCGCGATGATCCACGGCTCGATCGGCCACCGCTCCCCCGCCTCGGAGCATCTGAAATCGGAGCTCGCGATCGTCGCGGGGATCGCGGAGGCGCTGACCGAACCGAGCCCGAAACGCCCCTGGCAGGAATGGACAGCCGATTACGCCCGCGTCCGCGACCTGATCGAGGCGACCTATCCGGACGATTTCCGCGGCTACAACGCGCGGCTCAACGAACCCGGCGGCTTCTGGCGGGACATTGCCGCCCACCACCGGATCTGGCAGACGGAATCCGGCCGCGCCGAGTTTACCGTGCCTGAGCGACTGAACGCGCTCGCCTTCGCGCCCGAGCCGGGCCGCTACACGCTCCTCACGATGCGGTCGAACGATCAGTTCAACACCACGATATACGGTTATTCCGACCGCTTCCGCGGCATCGAGGGCACCCGCGACGTGGTGCTGATGAACGAGGCCGACATGGCCCGGGAAGGCATCTCCCACGGCGACAGGGTGGCGCTCGTCGGCGATGCCGGAGACGGGATCGTCCGGCGGCTCGGCGGTCTGGAGGCGATCCGCTTCGAGATACCCGCGGGAACGGTCGGGTCCTACTATCCCGAAGCCAACGTGCTGGTCCCGCTCGGCCTGCACGACCGGATCTCGAAGACGCCCGGTTCCAAGGCGGTGCCCGTCCGCATCGAGAAGGAGGCGTCCGCCTGACCGGCGGAGATCAGCCGCGTTCGACGATCTCGGCCACCGCGGCCCCGGCGGATTGCGCGAGCTTCTCGAGCGTGGGCTGGATCGCGTCCGCGTCGGGCACGTCCGCGGGTTCCAGGATCTTCGAGCCGCACCGCCTCTCCGTCGATGCTCAGACGGGACTTCGCGAGGATGTCCGGAACGCTTGCGGAGAACCGGTGGCCGACGAGAAGGGCGCGTCCGAGGATCTCCGCCCGCTGCAGATCCGCCTTGCTCAGAAGGCCCTTCGCCGTGTCGGTCACCCTCCCGTCGACCTTTCCGCCGTAGCGCACGCGGAGCACCGTCGCGAGGAAGGCCCGCTCGGCATGGCCGATGCCGATGAAGGGGAATTGCAGGATGCGGGAAAAGGCCTCCTCGTCGCGGATCTTCTGGTGATCGCGCCAGCAGAGGTCGGTGAGCGCGCAGGCGGCCAGGCGCAATCGCCGGAAGCTCTGGGTCTCGCCCGGAAACAGGTCGTCGGTCCAGCGGCCGAGCGTGGCGGCGAAGTCCGGCACCCGCGCCGTCGGCATTCCGATCGCCTGCGCCATCTCGAGGAGCGGGTCGCGATAGGTCTCGGTCTTCGAGAGCTGACCGTAAAGCCATCCCTCCCTGAGCCCGCAGGCGGAAAAGACGACGCGCTCGGGCTTCAGGCGCTTCAGAACGCGCCAGAGAACGAGTGCGGCGGCAGCCGAAGTCTCGATCCGCCGGCCGGGGATGTCGGGCAGGTCCGCGATCTCCTCCGGCGTCATCTTGGCGATCTTCTTGGCGAGCTTCTGGATCTCCTTCCGGGGCAGCTCGTAGCCGTGGACGACGCTGATCGGCCGCTCCGTCATCGCGATGTGGACGCGGGCGAGCGCTCGCCATCCGCCGCCTACCGCATAGAAGACGGGCTCGGTCAGGAGTGGCGGCAGGCTTCGTTCGAGCTCCGAATCGACCGCCTTCTTGGCCGCCTTCACGCCCTCCTCGAGCAGCTTGCAGACCGGCAACGCGCCGAGCGGCAGGCTCGACGTCCGCTCGCCCACCCGGTCCCCGAGCGCTTCCGCCACGTCGAGGCTGCCGCCGCCGATATCGCCGACGAGTCCGTGCGGCTGAAAGAAGCCGGAGATGACGCCGCGCGCGGCGAAGGTGGCCTCCTCTTCCCCCGAAAGGACGCGCGCCTCGATCCCAGCCTCGGCGAAGCGCTCCAGCAGCCTGTCGCCGTTCCCGGCCTTGCGGATCGCCTCGGTTGCCAGCGCGTCGATCCGTTTCACCCCCATGGCGCGCGCGATCGCGGCGAAGCGCCGGATCGCGGCCATCGCCCGCTCCATGGCCTCGTCGGTGAAGTCGCCGGAGGCGTCGTAGCCCGATCCGAGACGGGCGAGCGACTTCTCGTTGAACCGCGGGAAGGGCGCCCGGGCGAGATCGTCGTAGACGACGAGCCGGATCGAGTTCGACCCGATGTCGAGCACCCCGTAGCGCTGCGGCCTCCGCCGAAGGACGCGATCGGTATCGATCTCGATCACACGCGGATCGGTCTCTCTCTCGTCCAGCCGGCTCTTTCTCATCGTCCACCCGCCTTCCATTCTACCGTCGGCGCGCCGTGGCACCGATCTCCGCCGCCTGGCGGTCTTGTGATCCCCGGTCGGGCTGGTATCACGCTTCCGCGCCGGCTGCCGAAGGACCCGCAAGACATGGATATCGCCTCGCTGAAAGATCGTCACCCCGATCACTGGATGCGCGCCACCGCGATCCGGATGCTCGCAATGGACGCGGTGGCCGCGGCCAGCTCCGGTCATTCCGGAATGCCCATGGGCATGGCCGACATCGCGACGGTCCTGTGGTCGAAGCACATGAAGTTCGATGCCGCCGATCCGGGCTGGTCCGACCGCGACCGCTTCGTCGTGTCGAACGGCCACGGCTCGATGCTGCTCTACGCGCTGCTCTACCTCACCGACCATCCCGACATCACGCTCGGCGAAATCCGCAATTTCCGCCAATGGGGCGCGAGGACCGCCGGCCATCCCGAATACGAACATGCCAGCGGTATCGAGACGACGACCGGCCCGCTCGGCCAGGGCCTCGCGACCTCCGTCGGCATGGCCATCGCTGAGGAATCCCTCCGCGCGCGCTTCGGAAGGAAGGTGGTCGATCACCGCACCTGGGTCTTCGCCGGCGACGGCTGCCTGATGGAGGGCGTGAGCCACGAAGCCATCGCCCTCGCCGGCCACCAGAAGCTCGGCCGGCTGACCGTCTTCTTCGACGACAACCGCATCTCCATCGACGGCGATCTCTCGCTCGCCGATTCGACCGACCAGCCCGCCCGCTTCGAGGCCTGCGGCTGGGACGTGCAGGCGATCGACGGCCACGATCCGGATGCGATCGACGCCGCGATCGAGGCCTCCATGGGTTCCGAGAGGCCCTCTATGATCTCCTGCCGCACCCATATCGCGCTCGGATCCGCCGCGCAGGACACGGGCAAGGGTCACGGCGCCCTCACCGATGAGGGCCTCATCTCCGACACCCGCGCCGCCTACGGCTGGACTGCCGCGCCCTTCGAGGTGCCGGACGAGGTGAAGTCCTGGTGGGAGGAGGTCGGCCGCCGCGGCGCCTCCGACCGGGCCGGGTGGCGGGAGCGTCTCGACGCGCTGGGGCAGGGCAAGCGCCGCCAGTTCGAGGCGGCGATGGCGGGCGAGCTCCCGCGCAAGCTGGGGGCCACGATCAAGGCGCTGAAGAAGGAGGCTTCCAAGTCCGCCCCCAAGGTCGCTACCCGCAAGTCCTCGGAGACCGTGCTGTCGGCGATCAATCCGATCATGCCCGAGACGCTCGGCGGATCGGCCGACCTCACCGGCTCCAACAACACCCTGACCGAGGGGCTCGGCGTGTTCTCCCCGGAGACGCGCGGGGGGCGCTACATCCATTACGGCATCCGAGAGCACGGCATGGCTGCGGCGATGAACGGCATGGTGCTGCACGGCGGCGTCCGCCCCTATGGCGGCACCTTCATGGTCTTCACCGACTACGCCCGCCCGGCGATCCGTCTCTCCGCGCTCATGGGCGCGCCGGTCATCTACGTGATGACCCACGATTCCATCGGCCTCGGAGAGGACGGCCCGACACACCAGCCGGTGGAGCACCTCGCCATGCTCCGCGCCACTCCCGACCTGCAGGTCCTCCGCCCCTGCGACACGGTGGAGACGGCCGAGGCATGGGAGATCGCGCTCCGCACCACGGACCGGCCCACGGTCCTGGCCCTGACACGTCAGGGTCTTCCGACCCTGCGCCGCGACCACAAGACGAAGAACCTCTCCGAGCAGGGGGCTTACGTGCTGGCCGACGCCGAGGGCAAGCGCCAGGCGGTGCTGATGGCCACCGGCTCCGAGGTGTCGCTGGCGATGGAGGCGAAGGCCGCGCTCGAGGGCGAGGGAATCGGGACCCGCGTCGTCTCCATGCCCTGCTTCGAGCTCTTCGCCGAGCAGGCGGAGAGCTACCGCCGTCGCGTCCTGCCCGCCTCCGCCGTGCGCGTCGGGATCGAGGCCGCCGGGCGCCAGGGATGGGATCGCTGGCTGCTGGGCGAGCGCGGCCGCGAGGCGAAGGCCGGCTTCGTCGGCATGGAGGGCTTCGGCGCCTCCGCGCCCGCGGACATCCTCTTCGAGAAGTTCGGCATCACCTCCGCCGCCGTGGTCGAGAAGGTGAAGGCGCTCCTCTGAGCCTCCCGCGCCCGGCCGCAGTGGCGGCCGGATCCGCCCCGTCGCAAGGTCGTCCGGCAGGTCGGCGCGACCGGCGCCTCTCCTAGCCGAGGGCGCGCTCGAAGGCTTCGAGCCAGATGGCGCGCAGCTCCTCGAGCGGCGCCGATTTCGGCCCGAGCGTCACCGCATCGCCGCCGAACCGACCGACATGGCGGATGGGCACGCCGGCCCGCCCGGCGCGGGTCATCAGCGCCTCCGCGCCGTCGAACGTGCAGGCGAGGAGATAGCGCCCCTGGTCCTCGCCGAAGAGGCTCGCGGTCTTCTTCTTCTTGTCGATCGTCACGCCGATCCCTGCCGCGACTCGCCAACTCGAAGGCGGCGAGCGCCAGTCCGCCGTCGGAAAGATCGGTCGCCGCCCGGATCCAGCCGCGGTTGGCGAGCACGAACTCGCCGTTGCGCCGCTCCGCCTCGAGATCGACAGGCGGAGGCGGGCCCTCGTCGCGGTCGAAGGCCAGGGCGAGAAGAGCGGAGCGGCCGAGATGGCCGCGGGTCTCGCCCACCAAAAGGGCCAGGTCTCCGTGCATGGGGAGACCCGAGATCGCCTCGTCCAGATCGTCGATTAGGCCCACCGCGCCGATCGTCGGCGTCGGCAGGATGCCCGTCCCGTCGGTCTCGTTGTAGAGCGAGACGTTGCCCGACACGATCGGCATGTCGAGCGCCCGGCAGGCGGCGCCGATCCCTTCGATCGCACCCACGAGCTGGCCCATGATCCGCGGCTTCTCGGGATTGCCGAAATTGAGGTTGTCGGTCGCGGCGAGGGGCGCGCGCCCCGGCGGCGACGAGATTGCGGAAGGCCTCGGCCACCGCCTGCCTGCCGCCCTCCTCGGGGTCCGCGGCGACGTAGCGGGGCGTCACGTCGGAGGTGAAGGCCAGTGCCTTGCGCGTCCCGTGTACGCGCACGATCCCCGCGCCGCGGCCCGGCGGCCGCACCGTGTCGGCCATGACCTGGGTGTCGTACTGCTCCCATATCCAGTGCTTCGAGGCATGGCCGGGATGGGAGATCAGCGCCTTGCAGCCCCTCGATCGGGTCGATCCGGGGAGCGTCCTCGAGCGCGGCGGGGGCCGGGCGTCGGCTCCCAGGGCCGGTCGTATTCCGGCGCCGCGCCCGACAGGGTGGAGAGCGGGAGGTTCGGCCTTCTCCTCGCCGCCGTGGATCACGACGAACCGGTCCTCGGCGATGGTCTCGCCGACGATGGCGAAGTCGAGGTCCCATTTCTCGAAGACCGCGCGCGGCCACCGCCTCCTTCGCGGGATCCAGCACCATGAGCATCCGCTCCTGGCTCTCGGACAGCATCATCTCATAGGCCGTCATCCCCGTCTCGCGCTGCGGCACGCGCGTCGAGGTCGAGCCGCACGCCCAGGCCGCCCTTGTCGCCCATCTCCACGGCCGAGCAGGTCAGGCCCGCCGCGCCCATGTCCTGGATCGAGATGACCGCGCCGGTCTGCCATCAGCTCGAGGCAGGCCTCCATCAGCCGCTTCTCGGTGAAGGGGTCGCCGACCTGGACCGTCGGGCGCTTCTCTTCGATCGTGTCGTCGAACTCGGCCGAGGCCATGGTCGCGCCGCCGACCCCGTCGCGTCCCGTCTTCGCGCCGAGATAGACGACCGGCATGCCGACGCCCGACGCGGCCGAGTAGAAGATCGCGTCCGCCTCCGCGAGCCCTGCGGCGAAGGCATTGACGAGGCAGTTGCCGTTGTAGGAGGCGTCGAACCGCACCTCGCCGCCCACGTTCGGCACGCCGAAGGCGTTGCCGTAGCCGCCGATCCCCTCGACGACGCCGTGCACGAGCTGCGCGGGTCCTGGGATGGGTCGACTTCGCCGAAGCTCAGCGCATTCATCGCCGCGATCGGGCGCGCGCCCATGGTGAAGACGTCGCGCAGGATGCCGCCCACGCCCGTGGCCGCCCCCTGATAGGGCTCGATGTAGGAGGGGTGGTTGTGGCTCTCCATCTTGAAGACCACCGCCTGCCCGTCGCCGATATCGACGACGCCCGCGTTCTCCCCGGGTCCGCAGATCACATGCGGCCCGGTCGTGGGCAGGGTTCTCAGCCATTTCTTCGAAGACTTGTAGGAGCAATGCTCGTTCCACATCGCCGAGAAGATCCCGAGTTCCGTGAAGGTGGGCGCGCGTCCGAGGATGTCGAGGATGCGCCGGTACTCGTCGGGCTTCAGCCCGTGGGCGGCGATCAGGTCGTCCGTGATGGCGGGATCTGACACGGGGAGCGGGGCCTTTCCTGTTCGGGCGACATCTCGCGCATTCGCGGCGCCGGCGACTTCCTCGGCGCGAGGATTCCAGCGCCTCGGCGCCCGAGAAAAAAGGCCGGGCTCGTAGGCCCGGCCAGTCCAACAGGGAGGTGAGGCGGGCGACGTCGTCTGCCCCGCCTCACGGTTGATCTAAACTTCTCGCGAAAGCTATCAAGACGGGCGTCACGCACCCTGCACGGTCCCGCTATGCATTCAGGGCATGTCGACCATTTTCGACGGCGGTTTTGTTCTTTGCCGTCTCGTTGAGCTCCCTGAGAACGAAATCGCGGAAGGCGGCGATTCTCTGAGAGTGCCGCAGCTCTTCCGGGATAGGCGAGATAGACGGGGATCTTCGCCGAATTCGATATCCGGCAGAACCCGTTCCATTTCAGGGAAATCCGCCAACAGGTAATCCGGCAGGACGCCGATTCCGAGACCGCTCAGCACGCCCTGAAGCACTCCGAAATAATTGTTGACTGTCAAGGTCGAGGGAATCCCTACGGCGTGGAGACTTCTCGATCAGCGTCTGTCCGGAAGATACCTGGTGGGTGTTCACCGACTGGCTGATGAGACGGTGCTTGGCGAGATCCTCGACCGTTGCCGGCCGCCCTTGCGCGTCGAGATAGCGGGGCAGGGCGTAGAGCCGCATCCGCACGGTGTTGAGCCGCTTCCGCACGAGGTCCGCCTGGGAGGGCTCCTTCATGCGGATCGCGACGTCCGCCTCCCTCATCGGCAGATCGAGAACGCGCTCTTCGAGCATCAGGTCGATCTTCAGGTCGGGATACTGCGCGTAGAGCTTCGGCAGCCGCGGCACCAGCCAGAGAGTGCCGAAGCCGGTGGTGGAGGTCACGCGCAGCTCGCCGAACACCTCGTCGCGGCTGTCTCGGATCCGCGCCGCCGCGGTGTCGAGGCGGCGATACATCGAGCTCGTCGCATCGTGCAGCAGCTCCCCCTGTTCGGTCAGGATCAGCCCCCTCGCATGGCGGTGAAACAGCACGGTCTCGAGACTCTCCTCGAGCGCGCGGATCTGCCGGCTGACGGCCGATTGGCTCAGGTGCAGCGCCTCGCCCGCCGCGGTCAGCGATCCCGCTTCCGCCACAGCGTGGAAGACTCTGAGCTTGTCCCAGTCCATATCGATGTCCTTCGAGCTAACCATTGCCCCGGTGACACATTGGAATGAATGCTGCATGTGCAAAGAGGACGGGGCGGAAGTTCTGCGCGATGTCGGTCATTCGCATGGTCTACACCGGATTGCCGGCTCCGCGGATGAAAAATGACGCGAATGTCGTACGCAACTCTTACGCGAAATCCTACGGAAATAATACACGCATCAGGGGGACGAATATCGTGCCTGTCCAAGTCCCCGGCTCTCCGCCCGCAAGCAATGGACTTCCGGCCCGCCAGCCCCTATGGCCTGTCTCCGCGGCCCAGGCAGTCGCGAGCGTATGACGGACCCGGGGCGCGATTCAGATGGCGGTCGGAATTTTCGATAGCGGAATCGGGGGGTTGACCGTTCTGAACGCGGCCGAGAAGCGGCTTCCGGACGTCCCGTTCGTCTACTACGCCGACTCCGCCCATGCCCCCTATGGCGTCCGTGCGGCCGACGATATCTTCGAGCTGACCTGCGCAGCGGTCGCGCGGCTCTGGGAGGAGGGATGCGACCTCGTCGTGCTTGCCTGCAACACCGCCTCCGCCGCCGCCCTTCGCCGCATGCAGGAGAGCTGGCTTCCCCGCGAAAAAAGGGTCTTGGGCGTCTTCGTGCCGCTCATCGAAGCTCTGACCGAGCGGAGATGGGGCGACAATTCGCCGCCCGCGGGAGGTTCGGGTCAAGCATGTCGCGCTGTTCGCCACGCCAACCACCGTCAGCTCCCGCGCCTTCCAGCGCGAACTCGCCTTCCGGGCAATCGGCGTGGACGTTGAGGCCCAGGCATGCGGAGGCGTCGTCGACGCGATCGAGGAGGGTGACCTGATTCTCGCCGAAGCGCTCGTCCGCTCCCATGTCGAGGCGCTGAAACGCAAGATGCCCGATCCCCAGGCCGCCATCCTCGGCTGCACCCATTATCCCTTCATGGAGGAGATCTTCCAGGATGCGCTCGGGCCGACGGTCGAGGTCTACAGCCAGGCGAACTTAGTGGCCGACAGTCTCGCGGATTATCTCGAACGGCATTCCGGCCTGCTCGGGCGCGGCGGGACGAAGTTTCTGACCACGGGCGACCCGCTCCGCGTTTCAGGCCGGGCAACGCAGTACATGCGCCGCGCCATCGCATTCGAGCCGATCTGACATCGGGGGAGCGCGAGACGATGAACCACAAGGTCGCCATCCTCGGAGCAAGTCGGCTACACCGGCGCCGAGCTCGTGCGCCTGATCGCGACCCATCCCTCGATGGAGGTCGCCGCGCTCTCGGCTGACCGCAAGGCAGGCTGGACGATGGGTGCGGTCTTCCCCCATCTTCGACATCTGGACCTTCCCGCGCTTCGGAGGATCGAGGAGATCGACTTTTCCGGCATCGACCTCGCCTTCTGCGCCTTGCCCCATGCCACCAGTCAGGAAGTCATCTCCGGCCTGCCTGCGGATCTGAAGATCGTGGATCTCTCCGCGGATTTTAGGCTCCGCGAGGCCGCAGACTACGAGAAGTGGTACGGAAAGCCCCATGCCGCCGAGGCGCTGCAGCAGGAAGCGGTGTACGGGCTAACCGAGTTCTACCGGGAGGCAATCCGCTCGGCCCGTCTCGTTGCGGGAACCGGATGCAACGCCGCGACCGGGCAGTATGCCCTGCGGCCGCTTATCGTCGCGGAGACAATCGATCTCGACGAGATCATCATGGACCTGAAATGCGCTGTGTCCGGCGCAGGCCGGGCGCTGAAGGAGAATCTTCTTCACGCTGAACTCAGCGAGGGCTACCATCCTTACGCGGTCGGCGGGATGCACCGCCATCTTGGCGAGTTCGACCAGGAATTCTCGTCGCTCGCGGGTCGCAAGGTCGAGGTGCAGTTCACGCCCCATCTCATCCCGGCGAACCGCGGCATCCTCGCGACGGTGTATGTCCGAGGAGACGCGCGCGAAATCCACTCGGCGCTGGAGCACGCCTATGCCCACGAGCCATTCGTCCTGACCCTGCCCTTCGGCGAGACGCCCTCGACGCGGCATGTGCGGGGGTCGAACTTCTGTCACGTCGGCGTCGTAGAGGACCGTCGCGAGGGGCGTGCGATCGTCGTCGCCGCTCTCGACAATCTGACCAAGGGCTCCCCGGTCAGGCTGTGCAGAATGCCAACCTCATGCTAGGCGTGACGAGACGGCGGGCCTCATGCTCGCTCCCGTCTTTCCATGAGGCGACTGTGTGAAGGAGACTGCTGAGGAAGAAGCGCAGGATACAGGTCATTGCTGTCGCGGCAATGGCACTTGTCCTGTCGACCGCGCTGATCGGCTACGCCATGCGGGACGGCATCAACTTCTTCCGCTCGCCCTCGCAGGTGGCCGAGACTCCGCCGGGTCCGGCCGAGGTCTTCCGGATCGGGGGGCTGGTCGAGTCCGGATCGCTGGTGCGCAGCAAGGGCGAAACGGTGACCTTTCGGGTGACGGACGGTGGCGCCAGCATTCCTGTCGCCTATATCGGAGTCCTGCCCGACCTCTTCGACGAGGGGCAGGGCATGGTCGGAACCGGTCGGTTCATTGACGGGCGCTTCGAAGCGACGGAAATACTCGCCAAGCACGACGAATCCTACATGCCGAAGGAAGTGATCGATTCCCTGAAGGCGCAGGGGGTCTTCAAGGCGCAGGGCGCTGAGCTACCCCTGAATTAACCCGACCATTCGAGCCTGCTGCGGTGCCAAGTGTACTGGAGGGCTCGCACCATGCTATCGATCGAGCAGATCGCCCAGGAGATCGTCGCCCGAGAGGGTGGGTTCGTCAACGACCCCGACGATCCCGGCGGTGCCACGAACCGCGGCGTCACCATCGGAACGATGCGACGGCTCGGGATCGACCTCGACAAGGACGGCGATGTCGATATCGAGGACGTCAGGCGCTTGTCCAAGGCCAAGGCCTGCGAGATTTTCACCGAGCACTACTTCCGTCGCCCCGGTATCGACCGATTGCCGGAGGTGATCCAGCCGAGCGTCTTCGACATGTACGTCAACGCCGGATCCAATGCGGTGAAGATCCTGCAAAGGCTTCTCTGCGAGATGGGTCAGAGCGTCACCGTCGACGGGGCCGTGGGACCGCAGACCGAGGGGGCCTGCCGGGCGGCGTGGGCGGCGGCGCCCCGTCATCTGGCCGATGCCTACGGGATCGCGCGCCGGAACTACTACTATCGGCTGGGTGACGGCCGGCCTGCCTTGCGCAAGTTCGCGTGCCGGCGTGACGGCGGCAAGGGTGGCTGGATCGTCAGGGCGGAGACCTTCATTTCCCCGAGCTATCACATGACCGATGAAGAACACGCGCGACGAGTCGCGGCGTGGGGCTGATCCGGAGGCTCGTGGGGTTCGTGTTGGGCGGCAGCGGCGGAAACGTCATCAAGACGACCACGGAAGTGTTCCGCGAGAACGCCGAGAACCGCGGCGCTCGCGCGGCCGAGGCGCGGGCGAATGCCATGAGAGAGTTCGCCAGCGAGTTCCGGAGCGATGGATCCGGCCTGTTTGATCGGTTCATCGACGGCCTGAACAGGGTCCCCCGCCCGGCGATGGCGATCGGAACGATCGGCCTCTTCATATCGGCAATGGCCGCGCCGGAATGGTTCGCCGAGCGCATGGCAGGTCTGGCCCTTGTCCCAGAGCCGCTGTGGTGGCTCCTCGGAGTGATCGTGTCGTTCTATTTCGGATCGCGATACCAGGTGAAGAGCCAAGAGTTCCGTCGCGAGGTGATGGCCACCAAGGTCCTTGCCTCCGTGAGCAAGCCGTCGACGTCGGGAAATCCGGCGCTTGACGACTGGAGGTTGGGGAATGGCGAGTGACCTCCTCCTCCAGCTTGCGGCCGAGAACGGCCCCTGGGCGCTCTTGGTCTTCTATCTTCTCTACCGGGACGCCCAGAAGGACGCCGCGACGCGCGAGGCGCTGAACAAGAATACCGCCGTGCTGATCGAGCTCGCGACACTGCTCCGATCGCAATTCGGCGGGTTCAACCGCTGACGCCGCGACGGCGAGGGCGCAAAGCCGATCCTCCGGCCGGACCCCAGCAACCTGCTGATCTCCAAGCAACGCGGCCGCGGACCGATCTGCTCCGGCCACCGCCGGTCTCACCGGCCGTCTTAGCGTCGCCATCGATCCGCTCCGGGCTCGAATGCTCTGGCTCGCTTCCCGCTGACTGCGCGCCCGCTCGCGACGAGGTCCTTCTGGCTCCATCGGGCGAAGTCCGATCCGCTTGCGCTCGGTTTCTCCACAGCTCGCCTGACGGTCGCAGGGGAAATCCGCCCATGTCGCTTTCAACAGTTTCCACCCGGCCATCTCCGAGATCCTGGATCTGGCGCTCCCGATGTTCCCTACGATACCAAAGCCAGAGCCGTTCCGAGGGCTTCTCGCCTCGGTTCGTCCGTCGTTTCGCTGAGAGCCATCCACCTTCGTTCCCACGGGGCACTCCCCCTTTTCCGCTTTGACCGGGCGCACGACGTCGTGTGTCCCACTTGGCGCCGCGCAGAGGTCGCGTTACTCCTCGTCCATGATCATCGAACTGGGACATTTCGCGCTGATCCTTGCCTTCCTCATGGCCGGGCTTCAGACGGTGCTGCCACTCGTCGGCGCGGCGCGTGGCTGGCGCGGCTACATGGCGGCCGCGGAGCCGGCAGCGACGGCGCAGTTCCTCTTCCTACTTTTCGCCTTCGCGGTCCTGACCTGGGGCTTCGTGACGTCGGACTTCTCGCTCCGCCTGGTCACCGTGAATTCCCACACGGCCAAACCGCTTCTCTACAAAATCACGGGGGTCTGGGGGAACCACGAGGGTTCGATGCTCCTGTGGTGCCTGATTCTCTCGTTCTACGGGGCTCTCGCTGCCAAGTTCGGCACCAATCTGGCCGAGAGTTTCCTCGCGCGCGTTCTCGGCGTGCAGGGGGCGATCAGCTTCGCGTTCCTGGGCTTCCTGGTCCTGACCTCCAACCCCTTTTCCCGGCTCGAGATCCCGCCGCTGAACGGGGAGGATCTGAACCCGCTCCTGCAGGACCCGGGCCTCGCCTTCCATCCGCCGTTTCTCTATCTCGGCTATGTCGGACTCTCCATAACCTTCTCCTTCGCCGTGGCGGCGCTCATCGAGGGTCGGGTCGACGCGGCCTGGGGACGGTGGGTGCGGCCCTGGACGCTCCTCGCCTGGATGTTCCTGACGATCGGCATCGCGCTGGGCTCCTGGTGGGCCTATTACGAGCTGGGCTGGGGCGGGTTCTGGTTCTGGGATCCGGTGGAGAACGCGAGCTTCATGCCGTGGCTGATCGCGGCGGCGCTCCTTCACTCCGCGATCGTGGTCGAAAAGCGCGAGGCGCTGAAATCCTGGACAATCCTGCTCGCGATCCTCGCCTTCGGCTTCTCGCTCATCGGGGCGTTCATCGTGCGGTCCGGCGTCCTTACCTCCGTCCATGCCTTCGCCAACGATCCCGAGCGTGGCGTCTATCTCCTTCTCATCTGCGGTCTCTTCATGGGGGCGCGCTCACTCTCTATGCCCTGCGCGCCGGCGCGATGGAGGCGAAGGGCGTCTTCTCCCTCGCCAGTCGCGAATCCGCGCTCGTCGCGAACAACATCCTCCTCGCCGTCGCGGCCTTCGTCGTCTTTGTGGGGACGGTCTGGCCGCTCGTCGCGGAGATGGCATTCGGGCGCAAGCTTTCCGTCGGCGCGCCATTCTTCAACGCCGCCTTCACGCCGTTCATGGTCGCGCTCGCGGCGCTACTGCCCGTCGGGAGCGCTCCTGCCGTGGAAGCGGGCGCGCCTCGGGCGTGCCACGGCGCCGCTGCGCGGCGTGTTGGCCCTGTCGATCACCACCGGCGCGCTGGTCTGGGTGATGCAGACCGGCGGATCCATGCTGGCGCCACTCGGCGCGGTCCTCTCCTGCTGGCTGGTTCTCGGGGCACTGGCCGATCTGGTGCTCCGCTCGGGGCGGGGCGATCTCGCCGCGCGCGCCAGGCGCCTGGCGCGCCTGCCGCGTGCCGATTGGGGGAAGACCGTCGCCCATGCCGGGTTCGGCGTGACGCTCTTCGGCATCTGCGCCGTCACGGCCTGGCAGGTCGAGGACATCCGCGTTGCGCGGGAGGGCGAGACCTTCCCCGTGGGCCCCTATGACGTCACGCTCGAATCCGTCTCGCAGGCGGATGGGCCGAACTACGCCTCGACGCGCGCCATGATACGCGTCGACCGTAACGGACGGGAAGTCGCGAGGCTCCGGCCCGAGAAGCGGTTCTATCCGGTCGCCCGGATGCCCACCACGGAAGCGGCGATCGACAACGGAGTCTTGCGCGACCTCTATCTGGTCGTCGGCGATCCGCAGAACGGAGGCGGCTGGACGGTGCGGACCTACATCAAGCCCTTCGCCAACTGGATCTGGGCGGGCTGCATCATCATGGCCTTCGGCGGCGGCCTCAGTCTCAGCGACCGGCGTCACCGCGTCGCGGCGGGCGCGAAGAAGGTGCCGCGCCGCGGGTGTGGTGCCGGCGGAATGAGGTGGCTCCTCGCGATCCTTCTTCTTCTCGGCGGGCCTGTCCTCGCGGTTCAGCCCGACGAGATCCTGGACGATCCGCGGCTCGAGGCGCGCGCCCGGGATCTGTCGAAGGGCCTGCGCTGCCTCGTGTGCCGGAACGAGAACATCGACGAATCGAATGCCGATCTCGCTCGCGACCTGCGCCTCGCGCTTCGCGAACGGCTCCTGGCGGGAGACAGTGACGCGGAGGCGATCGCCTTCCTCACCAACCGCTACGGCGAATACGTCCTCCTCAATCCGCGCGCCGACGGCGTGAACCTCATTCTCTGGCTCGCGGGGCCCGCCATGCTGGTCGGCGGCGTCGGCATCGCGGGTGTCGCGCTCCGGCGGCGGAACGCCACGGCACAGCCGACGACGCGTCTCAGCACCGAGGAGCGGGCGCGCCTCGACCGGCTTCTGGAGAAGTGACGGCGCGTCCGTCTTTCCGTAGTCGGCCGCATTCGGCACTTTCCCGCCACCGCACCGCGAGGCAAAGATGAGATACGACACGATCCGCTACGACCTGCGCGAGGACGTCGCCATCCTGACACTCGACCGGCCGGACCGGAAGAACGCGCTGAACAGCCAGATGCGCGCGGAGATCACGGACGCGGTCGGGCGGGCCGGCCGCGAGGCGCGCGTCGCGGTCCTCACCGGCGCGGGCGACGCCTTCTGTTCCGGCCAAGACCTTTCGGACGGCGCGACGGCTGCCGACATGGACTTAGAGCGCGTGCTTCGCGACGAATACGTTCCGATGCTGAAGGCGATCGCGGAATGTCCCGTGCCGACGGTCTCGGCGGTGAACGGCGCCGCGGCCGGGGCGGGGGCGAACCTCGCCCTCGGCGCGGACGTGGTGATTGCCGCCGAAAGGGCCGTCTTCCTGCAGGCCTTCACCCGGATCGGGCTCATCCCGGATGCCGGAGGCACCTACTGGCTGCCACGCCAGATCGGCCTCGCCAAGGCGATGGGGGCGGCGCTTTTCGCCGAGCCCGTCACCGCGCGCCAAGCGAGCGATTGGGGCATGATCTGGGAATCGGTTCCCGACGACCGGTTCGCGGACCATTGGTGGGGCAGGGCGCGTCACCTCGCGGCCGGACCGACCGAGGCCTATCGCGGCGTCAAGAGAGCCCTCCGGGACAGCTTCTCGAACGGGCTTGACGACCAGCTCGCGCTCGAGGCGCAGCTGCAGGGCCGGATGGGGCAGACGCGGGACTTCCGGGAGGGCGTTCTCGCCTTCCTCGAAAAGCGACCGGCGCATTACGAGGGGCGGTGACCGCGGCTCAACCGACCTCCTCCACCTCCACCACCTGCCGTCGGAGGGTCACCCACCCGTAGCTGGTGAGAAAGGCGATGTCGGCGGCATCCCTCCCGACGCCCACCACTGCGATCCGGTCCGACGTCGTCATGCCGGCCGGGTCCACCAGGTGCCACCGGCCCTCGAGCCAGACCTCGGCGACCGCGTGGAAGTCGGGCGGCGTGACGTCCGGGCCGTAGCAGCTTACCATCCGCGCCGGGATGGCCTTCGCCCGCGCGAGCGTGACGAGGACATGGGCGAAGTCGCGGCAGACCCCCCGCCGCTGAACGAAGGTCTCGAGCGCGGTCGTGCTCGGACCCGATGCACCGGGGGAGTAGATGAAGCGCGTCCGGATCCAGTTCCGCCATCTCCATGACGCATTGTCCACCCTCGCAATGGCCGAACTCGGCCGCCGCGAAACTCTGGAACTCGTCCGACGGGCAGTACCGCGACGCCATGAGGTAGCGCACCGCCTCGTGCGGAAGCTTGTGCACCCGATCCGCAGCGAGAGACGAGAGATCCTCCACCCGTCTTCGGACAACTACTTCGGCATCGTAGTGACAGTTCAACCCTTCGGTGCAGGAGAGCCAGACCCGCGTTCCGATGGAATCTTCGGCCGCGATCCGCGACAGATAGGCCGTCTCGCCCACGTCGAACCGCTCGGAGACGATCTCCTGCAGGGGCATCGTGGCCGCCTCGATCTGCATCAGCATGTCGGTCGGTGCCTCGATGTCGTATTCGAGCTCCACATGGATCTTCAGTCTCATCGGCGGCCTTCCGGTGGCGATTCCTGCAGAGGGCGTTGTGCGGGGATAGGGCAATTCGGCAGGGAACGCGAGACGATCCCTTCCGTTTCCGCGTCCGACGAGACGAAAAGGAAGGCACCATGACGAATATCTCGACCCTGTTCCAGCCGACGACGCTCGGCGCGCTCGACATTCCGAACCGCATCCTGATGGCTCCGCTCACCCGGAATCGGGCGCATGCCGACGGAACGCCCTGGGAGAAGGCGCAGATCTATTACGGCCAGAGGGCCTCGGCGGGTCTCATCATCAGCGAGGCGACTCAGGTCACGCCGCGTGGCAAGGGCTATCTCGACACGCCCGGCCTTCACGCACCCGAACACGTCGCGGCGTGGCGGAAGATCACCGATGCCGTGCATGCCCGCGGAGGGCGGATTTTCCTCCAGCTCTGGCATGTCGGGCGCATCAGCCACGTCTCGCTGCTGCCGGAGGGTGAGACCCCGCAGGCGCCGTCGGCGATCCGCGCCGATCAGAAGACATTCACCGCGGACGGGTTCACCGACTGCTCGGCGCCGCACGAGATGACGCAGGCGGAGATCGCGGAGGCGGTCGAGGCGTTCCGCCAAGGGGCGGAGGACGCCCTCGAGGCCGGGTTTGATGGCGTCGAGATCCATTCCGCGAACGGCTACCTTCTCGACCAGTTCCTGCAGGACAAGACCAACCGCCGCGAAGACTCCTATGGCGGATCAATCGAGAACAGGATGCGCTTCCTGCACGAAGTCATCGACGCCGTCTCGACGGTCTGGCCGCGGGAGCGGATCGGGATCCGCCTCTCGCCCCTCGGCCAAGCGAACGACATCGACGACAGCGACCGCGAGGCACTCTTCTCTGCGGTCTACCGCATGATCTCGGAGGCGCGGCTCGCCTATCTCCACGTCGTGGAGAAATTCTACGGCGTCGATTCGAGCCGGGAAGAGATCGACCTCCTGCAGCGGCTCCGGGAGAATTACCGGGGATTCTACATTTCGAACGGCGGTTTCGATGCCGAGCGCGCCGCCGGGGCCATCGCGTCCGGTCATTGCGACGCCGTCACCTTCGGGCGGCCCTTCATCGCAAATCCCGACCTACCGGAACGGTATCGCGTCGGCGCCGAGCTCAATCCGCAGGATGCCGACACGTTCTATGGGGGAGACGAGACCGGCTATATCGACTATCCGTTCCTTGAACGGGCCCTGGCCAACTGAGCGAACCGAAAGGCCCGCCTGCATGGCGGGCCCTTCGGGTGCGAACGTCGGGGATGCCTCAGCGATTCTCGACGTCGACGTATTCGCGGTAGGTCTCGCCGAGATAGAGCTGCCGCGGCCGGCCGATCTTCGGTGCTGCGGATCGCTGAATCTGCTCCTTCCACTGGCTGATCCAGCCCACGGTCCGCGCCAGCGCGAAGATCGGCGTGAACATCGCCTGCGGGAAGCCCATCGCGTCAAGGATGATGCCGGAATAGAAGTCGACATTCGGAAACAGCTTCTTCTCGACGAAGTAGTCGTCTTCGAGCGCGACCCGCTCCAGCTCCTTCGCGGTCTGCAGGGTCGGGTTGTCCTCGATCCCCAGAAGATCCAGCACCTCGTCGGCGGATTGTTTCATCACCTTCGCGCGCGGATCGTGGTTCTTGTAGACCCGGTGGCCGAAACCCATCAGGCGGAACGGATCGTCCTTGTCCTTGGCGCGGGCGATGTATTCGGGGATCTGGTCCGGCGTTCCGATCTCGCGGAGCATCTCGAGGCAGGCCTGGTTGGCGCCGCCATGGGCGGGACCCCAGAGACAGGCGATGCCGGCGGCGATGCAGGCGAAGGGGTTTGCGCCCGAGGACGAGGCTAGGCGCACCGTCGAGGTGGAGGCGTTCTGCTCATGGTCGGCGTGGAGCGTGAAGATCCGGTCCATCGCGCGGCTGAGGATCGGGTTCACCACGTAATCCTCGGCCGGCACCGAGAAGCACATCCGCAGGAAGTTCGACGCATAGTCGAGATCGTTGCGCGGATAGACGAAGGGTTGCCCGATCGAGTACTTGTAGGCCCACGCGGCGATCGTCGGCATCTTGGCGATCAGCCGGATCGAGGCGACCTCGCGCTGCCAAGGGTCCGAGATGTCGGTGGAATCGTGGTAGAAGGCCGACATCGCGCCAACGACGCCCACCATCACCGCCATCGGATGCGCGTCGCGCCGGAACCCGCGGAAGAAATAGACCATCTGCTCGTGCAGCATCGTGTGCTGGGTCACGCGGTGCTCGAAATCCTCGAGCTGGTTTGCGGTCGGCAGGTCGCCGTAGAGCAGGAGGAAGCAGACCTCGAGAAAGTGCGACTTGGAGGCGAGCTGGTCGATCGGATAGCCGCGATGCAGCAATTCGCCCTTGTTGCCGTCGATGAAGGTGATCGTCGAGTCGCAGGCGGCGGTGGAGGTGAAGCCCGGATCGTAGGTGAAGACGCCGGCGTCGGAATAGAGCTTGCGGATGTCGATCACGTCCGGCCCGGCCGTCGGGGAAAGCATCGGCAGCTCGTGCTCGGTTCCGTCGATGATCAGCTTGGCGGTTTTCGCGTTCTCGGCCATGTCTCGGAATCCCTTTCTCAATTGGACGATCGAAGCCTCGGCGACCCGACCCTAGCCCGCCGTTCCCGTGCTGTCCCGCCGATCGCCGAGCGCATCCTCGATGCGCGCGAGCGTCTCGTTGCGGCCGAGAACGACCATCATGTCGAATACGCTGGGAGTCGCGGCGCGTCCGGCGAGGGCTGCGCGCAGCGGTGCGGCGATCTTGCCAAGACCGAGACCATGGCCCTCTGCAATCCGGCCCGCCACGGCCTCGAGCGCGCTCCGATCCCAACTAGCATTTCGCAGGTGCGGCGTCAAATCGCCGAGCAGGTCGAGCCCGGTCGGATCGAGCGCCTTCGCAGCCTTCGGATCGACCTCGATCGGCCGTCTCGTCAGCGCGAAATGCGCCTTCTCCTCGAGCTCGACCAGGGTCTTCGCCCTGGCCTTGACGAGGGGCAGGGCGTCGCGGAACGCCTCCTCCTCCTTCGCCGTCAGTGCGGGTCGCCCCGCGGCCCTGCGCCACGCCGCCGCGACGATGAGCAGGTCGTGCTCGCTCATCGCCGCGATGTGCCGTCCCGAGATGTGATCGAGCTTCTTGAAGTCGAGCCGCGCCGGAGAGCGACCGATGCCCTCGAGGTCGAACCAGTCGATCGCCTCCCGCGTCGAGAACACCTCGTCGTCGCCGTGACTCCAGCCGAGCCGCGCGAGGTAGTTCCGCATGGCGGGCGCCGGGTAGCCCATCGCCACGTAATCCTCAATTCCGAGCGCGCCGTGCCGCTTCGACAGCTTTTTGCCGTCCGCCCCGTGAATGAGCGGGATATGCGCCATGACGGGAATATCCCAGCTCATCGCTTGGTAGACGGTGGCTTGGCGCGCGGCGTTGTTCAGATGGTCGTCGCCACGGATCACGTGGGTCACGCCCATGTCGTGATCGTCGACGACGACCGCGAGCATGTAGGTCGGAGTACCGTCGGAGCGGAGCACGACCATGTCGTCCAGCTGGTCGTTGCGGAAGCGAACCCGACCTTGCACGGCATCCTCGATCACCGTCTCGCCCTCGACGCGCGCGCGTACACGGATGACGAAGGGCGCGTCCGGGTGCTCGGCGGGGCCGGCGTCGCGCCAGGGCGATCGGTAGAGGGTCGACCGCCCCTCGGCCCGCGCCGTCTCCCGGAAGGTCTCGATCTCCTCCTGGGTCGCGAAGCACTTGTAGGCCGCGCCGCTCTCCAGCATCGCCCGCACGACCTCCGCGTGGCGCTCCGCCCGGTCGGCCTGGCTCACCGCATCGCCGTCCCAGCCAAGCCCCAGCCATTCGAGCCCCCTGAAGATGGCTGCGGTCGCCTCCGCGGTGGACCGCGCCCGGTCCGTGTCCTCGACCCTCAGCAGGAAGCGTCCGCCATGATGCCGTGCGAAGAGCCAGTTGAAGAGCGCCGTCCGCGCACCGCCGATATGCAGGAACCCGGTTGGGGACGGCGCGAAGCGCGTCACGACGGGGGCGGCGTTAACCATTGGGTAACCAGTCTGGGAAACGTTGCGGGCGGGTGTAGTCAATCGCTTCAGGGAGAACAAGAGTGGCCGACTGGTCGTCCCGGCTTTCGCTGGCCGGACAGCGGGGCGGGCTCTTTGCCTGGACGCCGGTCTGCCTCGGCATCGGCGTAGGCCTCTATCTCGCGCTACCGTCCGAGCCCTCGCTCCCGGTCTGGGCCGGCATCGCCGCCCTCCTCTGCTCCGGGATCGGTCTCCTGGTAGCGGGGTTCTGGCGCTGGCCGCCCCTCGTCGCCCTGGTGCTGGTCGGCCTCGGACTCTGCGTCGGGGGCGCGCGGAGCTGGCAGGTGGCGGCGCCGATCCTCGACTTTCGCTACTACGGCGCGGTCGAGGGGCGGGTGGTGGCGATCGACCGATCCGCCAGCGACGTGCCCCGGGTGACGCTCGACCGGGTCGTGCTCGAGCGCATCGACCCCGACGACACGCCGGCGCGCGTCCGGCTCTCTCTGCACAGCGACCAAAGATGGCTCGATCCGATGCCCGGTCAGCGCATCGCGGCCACCGGCCATCTTCTGCCGCCCCAGGGGCCGGTCGAGCCCGGGGGCTTCGACTTCCGTCGCATGGCCTGGTTCGACCGGCTGGGCGCCGTCGGCTACGCTCGTAGCCCTGCGCTGCTGCTCGAGGCGCCCGGCCGCGCTCTGCCGGTCGATAGGCTCCGGGCCTCCATCGCGGGCTACATGCGCCGCCATCTGCCCGGAGAGGCGGGCGCCTTCGCCGCGGCGATCACGACCGGCGACCGGTCCGGGATCGGCGCCGAGACCCTCGAGGACCTGAGGCGCTCGAACCTGGCGCATCTCTTGGCGATCTCGGGCCTCCACATGGGCGTCCTGACGGCGGTTGTCTTCGGCTTCCTGCGCGCCGGGCTCGCGATCCTGCCGAGGCCCGCGCTGACCTTGCCGTGCCGCTCGATCGCCGCGATCGGGGCGCTCGGAGGCGCGGCGTTCTATCTCGCGTTGTCGGGCGGCAACGTCGCCACGCAGCGCGCCTTCGTGATGGCCGCCGTCGTTCTCGTCGCCCTCGTTCTCGGTCGCCGCGCGCTGACGTTGCGCTCCGTCGCGCTGGCGGCACTCGTCGTCCTGCTCCTCGAGCCCGAGGCCCTCGCCGGTCCCGGCTTCCAGATGTCCTTCGCCGCGACCACCGCCCTCGTCGCCGCCTTCCGCCTCCTCCGGGACCGGTTCCCGAACCGGCGGCGCGGCGGGGCAGCCGGCTTTCTCGCAACGCTCGTCCTCTCCTCGGCGGTCGCGGGCGCGGCGACCGGCCCGTTCTCGGCCGCCCATTTCAACCAGATCTCGCAATACGGTCTGCTCGCCAACGTGCTGACGGTGCCGCTGATGGGAGCCGCCCTGATGCCCGGCGCGGTCCTCTCGGCGGTGCTCGCACCGCTCGGTCTCGCCTGGATCGGACTCTGGGCGATGGCGCCGGCGATTTCCTGGGTTCTCGGCGTCGCGCATTGGGTGGCCGGGCTCGAGGGGGTGGTCATCCCGGTTCCGAGCCCAGGCGCGGCGGTCCTGCCGGTTCTCTCGCTCGGCGCGCTCTTCGTTATGCTGTGGCGCGGACGCTGGGCGCTGGCGGGTCTGGTGCCCGTCGCCGCCGCATTCTGTCTCTGGGCCACGACCTCCCGGCCGGATGTCCTGATCGACGCCTCGGGGGGCCTTGTCGGCGTGCTCGGGGCGGAGGGGCGGGCACTGTCGAAGGCCCGGGGCTCCGGATTCGCCGCCGCCATCTGGCTGGAGAACGACGGTGATCCCGCATCCCAGCGCGAGGCGGCCGAACGTCCGGGGCTCGTGCACAGCACCGGAGCGGCACGCGGAAACATCGGCGACGTGCCCATCTACCACCTCTTCGGTCGGGGAGGGGCGGCGCGGGCCGCGGAAGCCTGCCTTCCCGGCCGGGTCGTAATCGTCTCGAGCGCGGTGCAGATCGAGGGCCCCTGCCTCGTGCTGGACGAGATCGCTCTCAGATCGACTGGCTCCGTCTCGCTCCGAGCGGGGCCCCGGGGCGTCACGGTCCGCACGGCACAAGCGGCCACAGGAAGCCGTCCCTGGTCGCCACGACCGGGGACGCACGAGGGCCGGCCCATCGGTGCGGAGGACCTCCTGGTCGCCGTCCTTCCCGCTCAGTAGGTCCGGATGAGGCCGACGAGCCGGCCCTGCACCGCCACTTGGTCCTCGCGATATATCCGCGTCTCGAAGGCCGCGTTCGCCGCCTCGAGCGAGATCGAGCTACCTGCGCGGTGAAACCGTTTCAACGTCGCCTCGTAACCTTCCACGACCGCCACAACGATCTGGCCGTTCTCGGCGAGCGACGTCTCCCGGATCACCGCGATATCGCCGTCGAGGATGCCCGCTTCGATCATCGAATCGCCTTGCACCTCGAGCGCATAATGAGCGCCCTGGCCGGAGAGCATGTGGCCCGGAACCGCGACCTCCCCGGAGGTCTCCGAGATCGCCTCGATCGGCAGGCCGGCGGCGATCCGGCCGCGCACCGGCACCTCCTGGGCATCGATACGGACGGGCCGTGCCTCGCCGGGCGTATCCCCGTCGGGACGGTCCCCCTCGATGACGCGTGGAACGAATCCGGCGCCCTTCCATCGACTCGGGCAGCTTCACGATCTCGATAGCACGCGCCCGATGCGCGAGCCGCCGGATGAAGCCCCGCTCCTCGAGCGCCGTGATGAGCCGGTGGATGCCCGATTTCGAGCGCAGGTCCAAAGCCTCCTTCATCTCGTCGAAGGAGGGCGGCACGCCGTCCCGCTGCAGACGCCTGTTGATGAAGGCGAGCAATTCCAGTTGTTTCCGTGTCAGCATCCGACAATCCGTGGACCCGTGTTTCGGTTATGTTCTAGTCCGAATTCTCGTTTCGTGTCAACGTCGTCAGATCGCCACCGTTTCCACCAGATCGCCGGCCGCGCGCGGTGCGTCGTGGGGCGGGCGGACGATCAGCACGTCCGCTTCGGCCAGGAGCCGCAGCCGCGACGAAGTCCTGGCTGTCGGCCGCGACGAGTCCATCTGTGGTCCGGCGTGCCCGCATGTAGTGCTCGCGCGGCCCGTTCCGGCGGAGCGGCGCGGCCAGGATGTCGCGCCGGCGCGGGGCAGGCGAGGGCGGCAGGCCCAGCATGACGCGCAGCGCGGGCAGGATGAAGATCGCGCCGCAGACCATTGACGATACGGGATTGCCGGGAAGTCCGATCATCGGGCTGCCGTCGAGGCGTCCGGCCATCAGCGGCTTTCCGGGGCGCATGGCGACCTTGTGGAACGCCCGCTCGATCCCGCGCGCTGCCGCGACCTTGCCGACGAGGTCGTGATCGCCGACCGAGGCGCCGCCGATGGTCACCACGAGGTCCGCGCCGGCGGCGAGGTCGAACGCCGCGGCGAGCGAGTCCTCGGTGTCCCGCGCGATGGGCAGGAGGCGTGCGTGCCCGCCTTCCGCCTCGATCATCGCCGCGAGGCCGAGATGGTTCGAGGCGACGATCTGGTCGGGGCCGCGGGTCTCGCCGGGCATCACCAGCTCGTCCCCGGTCGCGATCAGCGCCACCTCCGGGCGGCGCCGGACCGGCACCTCGGCCATGGCCCATCGCGGCCATCAGGGCGATGTCGGCGGGCCGCAGGCGGCGGCGCGGGATCGAAGCGCGTCGCCCTCCGCGGAAGTCGAGCGCCGGCGGGCCGGATATGGTCCGCTCGGTCGAGCTCCTCGCCGAGGCGGATCACGTCGCCGTCGCGGGTCACGTCCTCCTGGATGACCACGCGCGTCGGCGCCCTCCGGCACGGGGGCGCCGGTGAAGATCCGGACCGCCTCGCCCGGGCCGACGCGGCCGGGATAGCCGTGCCCGGCCGCGCTCTCGCCGATCGACGCTGAAGCTATCGCCGGGACGCGGCGCCTCCGCCGACGACCGCGTAGCCGTCCATCGCCGAGGCCGGGAAGGGCGGCTGGTCGCGACGGGCCGACGACGGGCCGTCAGGACCCGTCCCGCGGCCGCGCGCAGGGGCACGCATTCGGCGCCGAGCGGCCCGACGAGGGCGAAGACATGCGTCGAGCGCCTCGTCGACGCGGATCACGTCGGCGCTTCGCATCGGCCCGACTTGCCGCCGTCCTTCAGAGCAGCGCGGATGCCGCCGATCTCCATGTCCTTCTCGACCGCCTTCACCATGTCGTAGATCGTCAGGCAGGCGGTGGAGACGGCGGTCAGCGCCTCCATCTCGACGCCGGTCTGGCCGGCGGTCTTGACGGTGGCGGTCGACGCGCAGGCCCGGCAGGTCGGCGTCCGGGGTCGATCTCGACGGCGACCTTGGTCATCGGCAGGGGGTGGCAGAGCGGGATCAGGTCGGCCGTCCGCTTCGCCCCCATGATCCCGGCAAGCCGCGCCACGCCCGCGACGTCGCCCTTCTTCGGCGCGGCCTTCGGTGATCAGAGCCAGCGTCTCGGCGGACATCCGGACATGGCCCGCCGCCGCGCGCCTCGCGCGCGGTCTCGGCCTTGCCGGACACGTCGACCATGTGCGCATTGCCCGCCGCGTCGAAATGGGTGAGCGGCATCAGGTCCCCCGGGCGGTCAGCGGATCGGCGAGCAGCCGGCGGGTCGCCGCGGCGACGTCGTCCTGCCGCATCAGGCTCTCGCCGACGAGAAAGCTGCCGCGCGCCGTAGCGCGCGAGCTCGGCCAGATCCTCCGGGCGTGAAGAGACCGGATTTCGGCGACGATGCTGCGATCGGCATCGACGAGCCGCGCCAGCTGCCGCGTCACGTCGAGCGAGGTCTCGAAGCTGTGCAGGTCGCGGTTGTTGATGCCGATCAGCGGCGATTTCAGCGCCATCGCCCGCTCCAGCTCCGCCTCGTCGTGGACCTCGACGAGCACGTCCATTCCCCAGTCGCGTCGCGGCCTCCTCGATCTCGCCGGCCTGCGCGTCGTCGACGGCGGCCATGATCAGGAGGATGCAGTCGGCGCCGATGGCGCGGGACTCGGCCACCTGCCAGGGGTCGAAGAGGAAGTCCTTGCGCAGGACCGGCAGGTCGCAGGCCTCGCGCGCGGCGGCGAGATGGTCCTCGTGGCCCTGGAAGGAGGGCGCGTCGGTCAGGACCGACAGGCAGGCCGCGCCGCCCGCCTCGTAGGCCGTGGCAAGGGCGGCGGGATCGAAATCCTCGCGGATCAGCCCCTTCGACGGGCTCGCCTTCTTGATCTCCGCGATCAGCCCGTAGCCCTCCCGCGCGGCCATCTGCAGCGCGTCGGCGAAGTCGCGCGCCTTCGGCGCGGCCTTGGCCGCCGCCTCGATCGCCGACTGGGAGCGGTCCGCCTTGCGCTCGGCCACTTCCTCGAGCTTGTAGGTCTTGATACGGTCGAGAACGGTCGCCATCACTTCTCCAGGGTCACCAGGGCATGTCGCTTGCGGCCGGCCGACAGCTTCACCGGGCAGCGCGTCGGCGCCGACCATCAGGCCCGGATCGGTCACCGCCGCATCGTCCATGCGCGCGCCGCCTTCGGCGATCAGGCGCTTGGCCTCCTTGCCGGATTTGGCGAGACCGGAGCGCACGATGAGCTGCACGATGGAGATTCCGTCCGGCCGCCTCGGTGCGGGGCAGGGAGAGGGTCGGCAGGTCGCCCCCCACGCCGCCCTTCTCGAAGACCTCGCGCGCGGTCGCCTCCGCGGCCTCCGCTGCCGCCCGCCCGTGGCAGAGCGCGGTCACCTCGTTGGCGAGGATCACCTTCGCCGCGTTGATCTCGGCCCCCTCGAGCGCGCCCAGCCGGTCGCATTCCGTCTACCGGCAGCTCGGTGTAGAGCTTGGCGAAGCGGCCGACATCGGCATCCGTGGTGTTGCGCCAGAACTGCCAGAACTCGTATGGGCTGAGCATGTCGGCATTGAGCCAGACCGCGCCGCCCTGGCTCTTGCCCATCTTGCGCCCGTCGGACGTGGTCAGGAGCGGCGTCGTCAGCCCGTAGATCTCCGTTTCCGCGACGCGGCGCGTCAGGTCGATGCCGTTGACGATGTTGCCCCACTGGTCCGAGCCGCCCATCTGCAGCAGGCAGCCGTAGCGTCGGTTCAGCTCAAGGAAGTCGTAGGCCTGGAGGATCATGTAGTTGAACTCGAGGAACGACAGCGACTGCTCCCGGTCGAGCCGCGACTTCACGCTCTCGAAGCTGAGCATCCGGTTGACGGAGAAGTGCCGCCCGATGTCGCGCAGGAAGTCGAGGTAGTTCAGGCCGTCGAGCCATTCCGAATTGTCGAGCATCAGCGCTTCGGTCGCGCCCGCGCCGTACTCGAGGTACTTCGCGAAGACGCCCTTCATGCCGGAGATGTTCTCCGCGATCCGGTCGGGGCCGAGAAGCGGCCGCTCGTCGGAGCGGAAGGAGGGGTCGCCCACCTTGGTCGTCCCGCCGCCCATGAGGGTGATCGGCTTGCCGCCGGTCTTCTGCAGCCAGCGCAGCATCATGACGTTGAGCAGATGGCCGACGTGGAGCGACTTCGCCGTGGCGTCGTAGCCGATATAGGCCGGCACGGAGCCCGCCAGCAGCGCCGCGTCGAGACCTTCCAGATCGGTGCAGCCCGACACGAAGCCGCGCTCCGTCATCACGTGCAGGAAGTCCGATTTCGGCTGGTAGCCCATCGCTATCCGTGTCCATTCTGGGATCGCGCCCCGCTATAGCGGCGCGACGAACGAGAGGAAAGCCATGTTGCGGGAGAGGCTGAAGGCGGGCCCGGTCTGGGCCATCGGCACGATGTCGGGCACGTCGCTCGACGGTGTCGACGCGGCGACGGTCCTGACCGACGGCGCGCGCATCTTCGACTTCGGCGAGACGGCCTACCGCCCTTACACCGAGTCCGAGCGCGCCGTTCTCTCCGCCGCAATGGGCCGCTGGGAATGTCTGGAGGAGGCCGCAGCAATCGTCGAGGCCGCCCACGCCGAACTTCTCGGTCACATCACCGGCGCCGATCTCGTCGGCTTCCATGGCCAGACCACGGCGCATGACCCCGGCGGCCGCGGCACGTGCCAGATCGGCGACGGGCAGCGCCTCGCCCATGTGCTCGATTGTCCGGTCGTCTGGGACTTCCGCAGCGCCGATGTTGCCGCGGGCGGGCAGGGCGCGCCGCTGGCGCCCTTCTACCACCACGCGCTCGCGCGCCACCTGCGTCTCGACGCGCCCGTCGCCGTCCTCAATCTCGGCGGCATCGGCAACATCACCCTCGTCGATCCGCGGATCGAGACACCCTCCGCCTTCGAGACCTGCCTCGCCTTCGATACCGGCCCCGCCAACGCGCCGCTGAACGACCTGATGAGCGCGCGACTGCGCCTCGACCGCGACGAGAACGGCGCACTCGCTGCCCGGGGAACGCCCGACGAGGGCGTGCTCGACGCCCTGGCGGCCGACCCGTTCTTCCTCAGGAAGCCGCCGAAATCGCTCGACCGGAACGCCTTCAAGGGGTTGGGCGACGCCGTCGCCCCGCTCTCCGACGCCGACGCCGCGGCGACCCTCACGGCGGCGGCCGCGGTCTCGGTCGCGGTGGCCCTCGATCTCTGCCCGGCGCGTCCCGAGCGGATCCTCGTTACCGGCGGCGGCCGGTTGAATCCGGTGATGATGGAGATGCTCGGGGAGCGAACCGGCACGGCTGTCGTGCCGGTCGACGATCTCGGCCTCGACGGCGACATGCTCGAGGCGCAGGCCTTCGCCTATCTCGCCGTCCGGGTCCTGAGGGGCTGGCCGACGAGCGCCTCCGGGACCACCGGCGTGCCGCGCCCGATCTGCGGCGGCAGGCTCTCCGAGCCCGGCGACCTCGCCCTTACCGTGGGTCGATCTCGGCGTGCGTGAGCGTGGTTCCGACCTCGATACCCTCGGCATAGACCGTCTGCTCGGTCCCGAAGACGAGGTCGAACATGCGCAGCGGCCCCGTCACGGCGACCCGAACATGGGCGCCGTCGACGAGACGGAGGGCCGGAAACCCGCCGCATGCGGCACCGAAAAGCGCGCCCGCGCGCCAGCCGCGCAGGATCACCTTCTGGTCGGATCCGATCGTCAGGTCCGCCTCGGGCCGGCCATGTCCGAGTGCCGAGGCGCGGATCGTGACCGCAACGGGTCCGCCGGCCTCCGTCCGCTCCCTGATCTCCCGGAGCCGCCGCACCCCCTGCCGTGTCACCAGCCGGTCCCCGGCCGCCAGCGTCTCCACGGGCCGCGCGCCCTCGATCGTCATCACGCGCGTGCCCTCGGACAGCCCGGTCGCGGGTTCGGTCCAGGAAGGGGGCTCTGCCATCGAAGCGACTCCGTATAGGATTTTTCAACCTAGAGCGGCAGTCGTGAAGGAAGTCTTGCATGCGCCCCGGCGCCCGGAACCCTCGTCCGCGAACTGCTTTTCTTCTCGATTCGCCCGGAACTCCTCTGCTAAATCGCCGGAGAAGATGGCGGGTGTGGCGGAATTGGTAGACGCACTTGGTTTAGGTCCAAGCGCCGCGAGGCGTGGGGGTTCGAGTCCCTTCACCCGCACCACAATGGCCGCTCCGGGCCCGGCTGCCGGCATTCCTGCACGCAACGTCGCGCCGGCGGCGGCCTTCCGCGGCAGCATGGGCTGTTGATCTCTCGCTTGAACCGGCCGACCATGGACCCCATTTCCCGAGGCGTAGTCGGAGGGCCCGGCGCGTTGCCTCTCGCGGGACGCGGGGCCCTTGCCAACAAGGACAATCACATGACCGAGCATTCCTATCCCGTCCTGCCGCTGCGCGACATCGTGGTCTTCCCCCACATGATCGTGCCCCTTTTCGTCGGCCGCGAGAAGTCTGTCCGCGCCCTCGAGGAGGTAATGTCGGAGGACAAGCAGATCCTGCTCGCCAGCCAGATCGACCCGACGGTGGACGACCCCACCGCGGAGGGTATCTATCGCACCGGCGTGCTGGCCAACGTGCTCCAGCTGCTCAAGCTGCCCGACGGCACCGTCAAGGTTCTCGTCGAGGGGCGCGCGCGCGTGCAGATCACCGAGTATATAGAGAACGAGCGATTCTTCGAGGCCGAGGTCGAGGATCTCGCCGAGACGATCGGCGAGGAGGATACCGTCAACGCCCTCCTGCGGTCCGTGGGCGAGGAGTTCGAGCGCTACGCCAAGGTCAAGAAGAACATTCCCGAGGAGGCGCTTGCCGCCGTGGGCGAGACCCGCGACCCGGCGAAGCTCGCCGATCTCGTCGCCGGGCATCTGGGCGTCGAGGTGGCGCAGAAGCAGGAACTCCTCGAGACTCTCGAGATCGCCCAGCGGCTGGAGAAGGTCTACGGGCTGATGCAGGGCGAGGTCTCGGTCCTGCAGGTCGAGAAGAAGATCAAGACCCGCGTGAAGTCTCAGATGGAGCGCACCCAGCGCGAATACTATCTGAACGAGCAGATGAAGGCCATTCAGAAGGAGCTCGGCGACGGCGAGGACGGCGAAGGCGAAGTCGCGGAACTGGAGAAGCGCATCTCCGAGACCAAGCTCTCGAAGGAGGCGCGAGACAAGGCCGAGGCGGAGCTGAAGAAGCTGAAGAACATGTCGCCGATGTCGGCGGAGGCCACCGTCGTGCGCAACTACCTCGACTGGATGCTGTCGATCCCGTGGGGCACGAAGTCGCGCGTGAAGAAGGATCTGGGCCGCGCCCAGAAGATCCTCGACGACGACCACTACTCCCTCGACAAGGTGAAGGAGCGGATCGTCGAGTATCTCGCCGTGCAGCAGCGCTCGAAGAAGCTGAAGGGACCGATCATGTGCCTCGTCGGCCCGCCGGGCGTGGGCAAGACCTCCCTCGGCAAGTCCCTCGCGCGGGCGACGGGGCGCGAGTTCATCCGCATCTCGCTCGGCGGCGTCCGCGACGAATCCGAGATTCGCGGCCACCGGCGGACCTATATCGGCTCCATGCCCGGCAAGATCATCCAGGCGCTGAAGAAGGCCAAGACGACGAACCCGCTCATCCTGCTCGACGAGATCGACAAGATGGGCCAGGACTTCCGCGGCGATCCGGCCTCGGCGATGCTCGAGGTGCTCGACCCGGAGCAGAACTCGACCTTCGTCGACCACTATCTCGAAGTGGAGTACGACCTGTCGAACGTCATGTTCCTGACCACGGCGAACTCCTACAACATGCCCTCGCCGCTCCTCGACCGGATGGAGATCATCCCGCTCGCGGGCTACACCGAGGACGAGAAGGCCGAGATCGCCAAGCGCCACCTGATCGGCAAGCAGGTGAAGAACCACGGCCTGAAGAAGGGCGAGTTCGAGATCACCGACGCGGCGCTCCTGCAGATCATCCGCACCTATACCCGCGAGGCGGGGGTGCGGAATCTCGAGCGGGAGCTCGCCAAGCTGGCGCGGAAGGCCACGACCCAGATCGTGAAGAAGGAGACCGACAAGGTGGTCGTCACGCCGGAGAACCTCTCCGACTATCTCGGCGTGAAGAAGCACCGCTATGGCCTCGCCGAGGAGGAGGATCAGGTCGGCGTCGTCACCGGCCTCGCCTATACGAGCGTCGGCGGCGAGCTTCTGAACATCGAGGCGCTGCGCCTGCCGGGCAAGGGCCGGATGAAGACCACCGGCACGCTCGGCGACGTGATGAAGGAATTGATCGACGCGGCCTCGTCCTTCGTGCGCTCGATCGCGCCGAAGATCGGGGTGAAGCCGCCGAAATTCGACACGCTCGACATCCACGTCCACGTCCCCGAGGGCGCGACGCCGAAGGATGGGCCCTCAGCGGGTCTGGCGATGGTCACCTCCATCGTCTCGGTCCTGACCCAGATCCCGGTCCGCAAGGACATCGCCATGACCGGCGAGGTCACGCTCCGGGGCAACGCCCTGCCGATCGGAGGCTTGAAGGAGAAGCTTCTCGCCGCGCTCCGCGGCGGCATCAAGACGGTGCTGATCCCGGCCGAGAACGAGAAGGACCTGGTCGAAATCCCCGACAACGTGAAGGAGGGGCTGACGATCATCCCCGTCGGTCACGTCAACGAGGTGCTGCGGCACGCTCTCGTCCGGGAGCCGGAGCCGGTCGAATGGGACGAGGCGGCGCAGGAAGCCGCCGACGCCGAGCGCGCGGCCCGGGCCGCGGCGGCGGAGACGGCGGCGCAGCTTCCGCACTGATCGCGGTTCATGCGGTTTTGGAGAAGGGCGCCCCTCGGGCCAGCCCTTTGCATTTCATGGTGCAGCTCGTGGCAGGAAGGCTCACAGGCATGCGAATCTGATCCCATGAAGCTCGCGAGGATTTTCGCGCGAGCGTCGGCGCTGACCAGACCTCGACACAGCCGACTTCCGGGACGCGGAGGCCCCCGCAGCAGAGGTAACGAGCGCTTCCTGGCAACCGAAACCCCGATGAGCAGGCCGCGGTCCGGATGTGCCAGTCCGGAGACGCAGCGCGACGGGGCCGCGCCGGCTCGCCCTGTCATTTCTGGAAGTGCTGGACCATCGCGGCGACGCCATCCGCGTAGGAGGTGACCGTGAACTGCGGAAAGCGAGACCGGAATTTCGCATCCGACATGACGTAGTCGGTCTTATACTGGTAGCGCATCTCTTGCACCTCCCGGATCAGCGGACTGACGAGCGCCAGACCGCTCAGAACGACATCCGGGATGTGGAGCACCTTCAGAGAGGTCCCGAGTTCCTTGTTGAACAGCGCGGCCATATCCGACACTTTCACCGGCGGCCCCACCGGCAGGTGAAACTCTTCGCCACAGGCCCCCTCATCCAGCGCGAGCTCGACCAGCCCGCGGCCCATGTCGTTCGTATAGGCATAGGTATGCACCGGGCCTTCCGGCATCGCGACCCGGGGCGATCTCCCCTCCAGCATGTTCTCCAGAAAGCTGAAGTAGAACGGAGAGTTCACCGCGCCGGGCCCGTAGAAATCCGCGGCGCGTCCCACCGTTGTCTGCACCCGCCCCGCGCGATGCGCCGCCATTATGACCTCCACTGCGGTCTTGCGCGCCTTGCCTTTCTTCGACGGCGGATGGCGTGGCGTCTCTTCGTCGAAGGGAACCGGCAAGGGGGCGGGGCCGTAGAGGTAGGCGTTGTCGAAATAGACGATCCGGGCTCCCACCTCTTCGCAGGCGGCCACGAGGGCGTCGGAGATCGCAGGAAAGCCGGTCGTCCAGATCGCGGAGTTGTAGGGCAGGCCGACACAGACGTAGACGACCTCCGCCCCTTCGAGAGCCTTCTTGAGAGCGTCTGCATCTCTGGCATCGGCATCGGAGCGGGTCAGTGCCCTTGCATCGAGACCCCGGGCAAGAATTTCGGCGAGTGTGGCGCGGCCGATGGCGCCATTACCCCCGAGGACTGCATGAAATCCCAATTCAGGTCTCCTCTCTGAAGCGGGCTATCCCGACCATAAGGGACCCGGAGGCCGAGACCTAAAGGTGTTTCGAGTGCATAGAGATTGAGGTGCTTGCCTCTCTGCCGAAGGGCGCAATAATCGGTGCGACCAGGAGGCGGGGGACCGAAGCCAAGACGCGATGGGCCTGTCGATTACGCCATGGGGATGAGGGCCGTCGAGCTGCACCACGAACTGCAATGGGCTGGCCCCTCGGGGCGCCCTTTTCGCATCGGGCGTCCCGCCTTCTAGTCGAGCGCCGCGAGGAAGGCACGCAGGAAGGTGGCGCTGTTCGCTGCGGCGAGATCCATGAAGGTCGCCATCTCGTTCTCGCCCGCGCCGCCGCCCGCCAGGTCGCTGAGCGAACGGAAGGCGATGAAGGGCGCCGAGTTCGACCACGCGACATGCGCCACCGCCGCGCTTTCCATGTCGAGGACGCGCGCGTCGAAGGTCTCGAACGCCCAGGCGCGCAGATCGGCATTGTCCACGAAGGCCGCGCCGGACACGCCGTTGCCGCCCACCACGATCCGGGGCGCCTCTGTCAGGCAGTCCCCGTCCGCCGCGCAGGCGTCGAGCGCGTGGCCCCCGGCCACGTCCCGCGCCGTCGCCAGCAGGTCGCCGTCGACCGGGAACCAGAACCGGCTCTCCGGCTCTTCCAGGCCCGCCCGCAGGACCTCCTGATCGCGTACGAACCGCATCCCGAAATTCCCGAAATCCGAGCGCATCCAGGGGGGAAGGGCGAATCCGTCATCCGTCTCCCGCGCCATGATCGCGTCGAGATATTCGCCCCATTGTCTCGGCACCACCACGTCGCCGATGTCGAGACCCGGATCGACACCGCCGGCGATGCCGGAGAAGATGATCGCCTCGACCTCGAACCGGTCGAGGGCGATCTGCGCGTTCATCGCCGCGTTCACCATCGACACGCCCGAGAGCACGAGCAGCACCTCCCGACCCTGCAGCGTGCCGGTGACGAAGGGCGCGCCGTTGATCTCGTGCTCCTCCGCCCCCTCGAGCCCGTCCTGCAGCACCGACCATTCCGGCGCGAAGGCCGACAGGAGGGCGAGGCGCGGCGTGTCGTCGACGATCTGCGCGTGCGCCGGCGCGGCGAGGGCGAGGCAGAGGAGCAGGCGGGACGGGATCTGGCGCATGACGTCTCCGGTCGGCGTGTCCCGCGAAGACTAGGATGACGCCCCTCCGCGATCCATCGTCCGGCTGCCGCCGGGTCGCACCTTGCCCGATCATTCGGCACCTCGCCGCCCGCCTGCCCGCGCGGGGGCCTTGCGGATCCCCGCGTGCCTCTCTATGGGAGCCGCCACCGGGCGGTTAGCTCAGCGGTAGAGCACTTCGTTCACACCGAAGGGGTCACTGGTTCGATCCCAGTACCGCCCACCATTCCCTCCCTGTCGGCCATGATCCCGAGGGCTACCTGTGCGCCACCTCAGCTCGGGAGATCCGCATGTACCTCACGATGAACCGCTTCAAGGTCGCTCGCGGCCGGGAGGAGGAGTTCGAGGAGCTCTGGCGCAGCCGCGATTCGCACCTGAAGACGGTCGAGGGCTTCGTCGCCTTCCATCTCCTGCGCGGTCCCGAACGCGAGGACCACACGCTCTACGCCACCCACACGACCTGGCGCGACCGCGGGGCGTTCGAGGCCTGGACCCGGTCCGAGGCGTTCCGCGCCGCCCATTCGGGCGTCCGCCCCGCGGGCGACCTCTATCTCGGACCGCCCGATCTCGAGATCTTCGACAGCGTCCAGTCGATCGACTGAGGCAACCGCGCGGCCTCGGGCCGCGTTTGGCGCCGAACAACCGGACGAGGGACGCGACATGAGCGACGACACGAGCCAGGAAGGCGGCGACAGCAAGGGCACGGTGATGGCCGCGCTCGTCGCCAACGGGGGAATCGCGGTGACGAAGTTCATCGCTGCCGCGCTCTCGGGATCCTCGGCGATGTTCGTGGAAGGCATCCACTCGGTGGTCGACACCGGCAACCAGGCCTTCCTGCTGCTGGGCATGAAGCGGGCGCAGAAGCCGGCCGACGAGAAGCACCCGTTCGGCTACGGGGCGGAGCTCTATTTCTGGTCGTTCATCGTCGCCGTCCTGCTGTTCTCGCTCGGTGCGGGCCTGTCGATCTGGGAAGGGGTCCGGGCGCTGCTCCACGGTGAGTCCGAGGGCGGCGGCGTGCCGTGGATACCCTATGTCGTTCTCGCCATCGCCTTCGCCTTCGAGGGCTATTCGTGGCAGAAGGCGCTGCGCGAATTCAACGGGGTGCGGGCCGGCCGCGGCTTCTGGTCGGATCTCAAGGAGACCAAGGACCCGGCGATCTTCGTCGTCCTCTGCGAGGATACCGCGGCCCTGCTCGGCATCCTCATCGCGGCGCTCGGGGTCACGCTGCACTGGCAGCTCGACCACCCGTTCTGGGACGCCGCCGCCTCGATCCTCATCGGCATCCTGCTCGGGGTCGTGGCGATCTTCCTGGCCAACGAGGTCCGAGGCCTGCTCGTCGGGGAATCGACCGATCCGCGGGTCTCGAAGAGCGTGCGTGATGACCTCGACGCCCGCGAAGAGGTGGACAGGGTGAACGATATCCGCTCGATCCATTTCGGCCCCCACGATGTCCTCCTGACGATCAGCGTCGATTTCCGGGACGACGTGACGGCGGGCCGGATCGAGGAGATCGTGACCGATTGCGAGAAACGGACGAAGGAGAAGTTTCCGTCGGTCAAGCGTGTCTTCCTCGAGGTGCAGTCCCACGAAGAACATCACGCGATGGAGGGCGAGCGCCTCTGATCCGGACGGCACGCGCCTTAAAAGAGGAGGGCCGGCCGCGATCGTCGCGGCCGGCCCTTTTCGATTGCCGTTCGGCCCTGCCGGTCGGCTGGCGCTACTCCGCCGGCGCGGGGTCCGGCTCGCCCTTGTAGGCGGGATCCTCGGGCATTCCCGGCCCCCGTCCGGGAAGCTCGCTCGGCATGTTGTGCTCCGCCTCCACGTCGTTGCGGTAGCGCAGGTTGTGGCGATGGACCATCAGGCTGTCCCATCTCAGCGCCCGCCAGAGCCCGATCGTGATGAGCACGATCACCACCGCGAACGGGAAACCCGCGACCACCGCGGCCGCCTGCAGGGCCGAGAGACCGCCCGCGAGCAACAGGACCGACGCGACGCAGCCCTCGCTCACCGCCCAGAATATGCGCTGGATCTTCGGCGGGTCCGGGTCCCCGCCGGCGGTCAGCATGTCGATGACGAAGCTGCCCGAGTCGGACGAGGTGACGAACCACAGCACGATGAGGACGATGGCGAAGACGCTGGTCAGACCGGAGAACGGGAAATAGTCGAGCAGCGCGAACATCGTGTTCCCGTAGCTCTGCTTGGTCGCCTCCACCAGCGTCTGGTCGCCGCCCAGCGATATGTCGATGGCCACGCCGCCGAAGGCCGAGAACCAGAAGAACATGATCGAGCAGGGGATGAGCATCACCCCGAAGATGAATTCCCGGATCGTGCGGCCGCGGCTGATGCGGGCGATGAAGACGCCCACGAACGGCGCCCAGCTCACCCACCACGCCCAGTAGAAGATCGTCCAGGAATTCTGCCAGTTACCGCTGGCATCCTGCGGAATCCAGGTCTCCGTCCAGGTCGAGAGATCGACGAACTTGGCGAGATAGAGGCCGTAATTCTCGACGAACCCGTCGAATATGGACAGCGTCGGCCCGACGACGAGCATGAACAGCAGCAGGCAAAAGGACAGGATGATGTTGAGGTTCGACAGCCGCTTGATGCCGCCGTCCAGCCCGGCGACGACCGACATCGTCGCGAGCCCGGTGATCCCGGCGATGACGGCGATCTGCACCACCACCGACGAGCCGATGCCGAACACCGTCCCGAGCCCGTCATTGATCTGGATCGCGCCGAGCCCCAGCGAGGTGACGATGCCGAACATCGTGCCGAACACCGCCAGCGTGTCCACCACGTCGCCCCAGAAGCCGTAGATCCTGTCGCCGATGAGCGGGTAGAGCGACGACCGGATCGACAGCGGCAGCCCCATGCGGAAGTGGAAATAGGCCAGGCTCAGGGCCACGGTCGCGTAGACCGCCCAGCCGTGGAACCCCCAGTGCAGGAAGGTGATCGCCATGGCCTCCCTGGCCGCCGCGATCGTCTCGGCCTCCTCGCGGGGCGGCGAGAAGTAGTGGTACATCGGCTCGGCCACGCCCCAGTAAATGAGCCCGATCCCGATCCCCGCCGAGAACAGCATCGCCGTCCAGCTGAACAGGTCGTATTCGGGATGCTCGTCCATCTTGCCGAGCCGGATGTCCCCGAACGGGCCGAGGCCGAGGAACAGCACGAACAGGATCAGCGCGTTGACCAGCAGGATCATCGCCCAGCCGAGATTGTCCGCGAGGAGGGTCTGCAATCCGCCGAAGATCGTGTTGGCGGTGTCGTTGAAGAACGCCCCGAACAGGATGAAGCCGACGATGAGGATCGCCGACGTGGCGAAGACCGGCCGATTGACCTTCGGAAAGATCGATAATCGGTCCTGCGGGATTTTCGTGGCCATCGCGCTCCCCAAATGTTGTTACAGCCCAGTCCGGACCTCCGAACTATCGGGAGAAGCTACAGGCTGGATAACGGAAAGCCAACTGCCCTTACGTCAGGCAGTCATCGGCACCGCATTCCAGGGGCCGGTCGCGGGGGTATGACAGGTGAACCGCTGCGGCAGATCGGCGAGTGCCGCCCAGCGGAATTCCTCGGGCAGGAGCGTCTGGCGCGTCGCGCGCCAGTATATCGTGGCGACGCGGCAGCCCGCGATCAATCGCCGCACGAGTTCGTAGCAGATTCTGGCGCCCG
This sequence comes from uncultured Alphaproteobacteria bacterium, assembly GCA_963776705.1. Lineage (GTDB taxonomy): Bacteria > Pseudomonadota > Alphaproteobacteria > Rhodobacterales > Rhodobacteraceae > Palleronia. The sequence goes on along the minus strand of CAVZOA010000013.1, from coordinate 53,437 downwards.
ACCTCGCGGCTGCCGCGGCGGAGCGTGTCGCACAGGATGACGAGACGTTCGGTGCCGCGCGCGTCGACGGCGTGCGTGACCGAGACGGTGCCCTGATCTGTCTCGTATCGGGCGGAATTGCCGTCGAACGCGAGATCGACGCGGAAAACGTGGATTCCGACCTTGGTGAGCAATTGACCGATGACGGGCGGAAGATCGAAGAACCGGAAGCCACGATCACGGCACAGGGTCAGGGTCGCAGATACTTTCGGCGAAATCTCAATCATCTGGAACGCTGTCCTATCTCACTTTCGCGAGTCGTCCACGGCCTAGTCTCCAAGATTGGCAGAACAATGTCGCGAAATCGATGCAGTCGTGGCTCTGTCGTGGCGGATATCCGCGGCGGCATCGCAGGCCCGACGCCCGAAATGCGAAAAGGGCGCCTCGGGGCGCCCTTCCGCAAACGCAGTCCGCCGGACCGGTCAGCAGCTGTAGTAGAGCTTGAATTCCATGGGATGCGGAGTGTGCTCGTAGGCATAAATCTCTTCCCACTTCAGGTCCATGTAGCCTTCGATCTGGCTCCGCGTGAACACATCACCGGCCAGAAGGAAGTCGTGGTCCTTCTCCAACTCCTCGAGCGCCTCGCGCAGAGAGTGGCAGACGGTGGGGATTTCGGCAAGCTCTTCGGGCGGAAGATCGTAGAGATCCTTGTCCATCGCCTCTCCGGGATGAATCTTGTTCTTGATCCCGTCGAGGCCGGCCATGAGCAGCGCGGAGAAGCACAGATAGGGATTCGCCGCCGGATCGGGAAAGCGGGCCTCGACGCGCTTGGCCTTCGGGCTCTCCGCCCAGGGGATGCGAATGCAGCCCGAGCGATTGCGCGCCGAATAGGCGCGCAGCACCGGCGCCTCGAAGCCCGGAATCAGCCGCTTGTAGGAGTTCGTGGTGGGGTTGGTGAACGCGTTGAGCGCCTTGGCATGCTTGAGAAGGCCGCCGATGTAGAACAGCGCCTCGTCGGACATGTCGGCATACTTGTCGCCCGCGAAGAGCGGCTTGCCATCCTTGAAGATCGACATGTTGACGTGCATGCCGGTGCCGTTGTCGCCGGCGATCGGCTTCGGCATGAAGGTCGCCGACTTGCCGTAGGCATGGGCCACGTTCTGCACGACGTACTTGTACTTCTGCAGGTTGTCGGCCTGGTCGGTCAGCGTCGAGAAGACCAGCCCGAGCTCGTGCTGGCAGGAGGCCACCTCGTGGTGGTGCTTGTCGACGTTCATGCCCATGCGTTTCATTGTCGAGAGCATTTCCGAGCGCAGGTCCTGGCCGTCATCGACCGGGTTCACCGGGAAGTAGCCGCCCTTGATGCCGGGCCGGTGACCGGTATTGCCGGTCTCGAATTCGGTGTCGGTGTTCCAGGACCCGTCATTGGCGTCCACCTGGTAGGACACCTTGTTGATCGAGACCGCGTAGCGCACGTCGTCGAACAGGAAGAACTCCGCCTCGGGGCCCATGAAGGCCTGGTCGCCGATGCCGGATGCCTTGAGATAGTCCTCGGCGTTGCGCGCGGTGGCACGCGGGTCGCGGTCGTAGCGCTCCATCGTGTCGGGCTCGAAGACCGTGCAGTGCACCGCCATGGTCTTCTCGGCGTAGAACGGGTCCATATAGGCCGATTTGGGGTCCGGCATCAGCTTCATGTCGGACTGGTCGATGCTCTTCCATCCCTCGATCGAGGAGCCGTCGAACATCATTCCCTCGTCGAAGAAGTCCTCGTCGAACTCGTGCGACATCACCGTGACGTGCTGCAGCTTCCCGCGCGGATCGGTGAAGCGGAGATCGACGTACTCGACGTCCTCGTCCTTGATGGTCTTCAGCATATCGCTCTTGCTCATATGTCCCTCTCTGTCTGAAATCGTCAGTGGTGCGCGGATTTACAGCGCGTCGGAGCCGGTCTCGCCGGTCCGGATGCGGATCGCCTGCTCGATGGGGGAGACGAAGATTTTGCCGTCGCCGATCTTGTCGGTCTTCGCCGCGCCGACGATGGCGTCGATCGCGGACTCCACCTGATTGTCGTCGAGCACCACCTCGATCTTCACCTTCGGCAGGAAGTCGACGACGTATTCCGCGCCCCGATAGAGTTCCGTATGGCCCTTCTGGCGACCGAAACCCTTCACTTCCAGCACGCTGAGACCCTGAACCCCGATCTCCTGGAGGGCCTCCTTCACTTCGTCGAGCTTGAAGGGTTTGATGATCGCCTCGATCTTCTTCATTGCGCCGATTCCTCCGGGTCCGGTTCAGTGGGGACAGACCATCTTGCGCCGCGCGCCTCAATCGGTGACCTCGCGGGGCGGTGGCCGGGCCGGTGGCTTTGGTAAATGCTGCCCGGAATTTGTGCAACGTGCTTCGCTGAATGGCGGAATGAGAAGGAGGGGCGCGTGGTTCGTCTGCTGAGCGCCGAAGAGATGCGCGAAATCGAGCGGGATGCCATCGAAAGCGGCAGCGTAACCGGCCTCGAGCTTATGGAACGCGCGGGCCGCGGGGTGACGGAGGCGATGCTCGCCGCATGGCCGGACCTGGACGCGGCTCCGGCCGCCGCCGCCGTTCTCTGCGGGCCGGGCAACAATGGCGGCGACGGCTATGTCGTGGCCCGGCTCCTGCATGCCCGGGGATGGCGCGTCGAGGTGCTGGCGATGGGCGATCCCGCAAGCCTGCCGGCGGATGCGCGGCGCAACCACGACCGCTGGCGCGCCCTCGGCCCGGTGACGCTGCTTACCGGGCAGACCTTCCGCCACCTGGCGCTCGCGCCCCCCGCGCTGGTCGTCGACGCGATCTTCGGCATCGGCCTCTCCCGGCCCGTGGACCTGCCGCTCGGGGAGGGGCTCGGCGCCGCCCGGATCGCGGCCGTCGACATGCCGACGGGGCTCTGCGCCGAGTCCGGGCGCCTCGTCGGCGGGGCGGAGCACGCGCTCGCCGCCGATCTCACGGTGACCTTCCACGCCCCGAAGACGGGCCACCATCTGGCCGCAGGGCCGGGCCTCTGCGGCCGCCTCGCCGTCGCCTCCATCGGCCTCGCGGAGACCGGCCGCGGCACGCTCCTCGTCACCGGGCCGGGCCGCGCGGCGGAGAAGGCGGGCGGCCACAAGTACCAGGCCGGGCACGTCCTCGTCCTCGGCGGTGGTACGGGGAAGGGAGGCGCGGCGCGGATGGCGGCGCGGGGAGCGCTGCGCATCGGCGCCGGCCTCGTCACCATCGCCGTACCGCCCGCCGCGCTCCAGGAATACGCCGCCCGTCTCGACGCGATCATGCTGCGCCCCGTGAAGGACGCCGCGGCGCTCGCGGACATGCTCGACGCCGATGGCAGGCTCGGCCCGATCGTCCTCGGCCCCGGTCTCGGCACGGGAGGTACGGCCCGCGAGGCAGCGGAGGCCGTTCTTTCCGCCGGCCGCGCCGCCGTGCTCGATGCCGACGCGCTCACCGTCTTCGCGGACGCGCCCGAGGCGCTCTTCGCGCGGCTCCACGAGCAATGCGTCCTGACCCCGCATCCCGGCGAGTTCGCGCGCCTCTTTCCAGATCTCGCCGCCAACCTGCAGGAGGCGCCGGAGAGCTGGCCCGCGCCCTCGAAAATCGAGCTCGTGCAGGCGGCCGCGGCGCGCGCCGGCTGCACCATGCTCCTGAAGGGGCCCGACACAGTGATCGCCTCGGCGGACGGTACGGGTTCGGTCCACAGCGCCGCCTATGGCCGCGCCGCCCCCTGGCTCGCCACCGCCGGGGCGGGGGACGTGCTCGCGGGCCTCGTCGCCGGCCTGCTCGCCCGGGGGCTGCCGCCGCAGGAGGCCGCCGAGAGCGCCGCATGGCTCCATGTCGAGGCGGCGCGCGCCTTCGGTCCCGGCCTCGTCGCCGAGGATCTTCCCGAGATGCTGCCGCGCGTCCTTGCGGCGCAGGCCCCGCCGTGAGCCCGACGGGCCCGTCGGGCGACGGGACGCGGGCCGATCCCGCCACCCGGAGGCGCGTCGAGGACCGCTCCCTCATCCGCGCCATGTGCGGCAACCTCTTCATGGCGGCGCTCGGGCTCCTCGCCGGGTTTCTGGCCAATTCCAGCGCGATCATGCTCGACGGGCTCTTCTCCCTCGTCGGATTCGTCTCCGCGCTTCTCGGCCGGCGCGTCGGCCGGATGGCGGAGGCAGGACCGGACCGGCGCCGCCCCTTCGGCTATTCCGCCGACGAGGCGATCTTCGCCACCTTCCGGTCGCTGTCGCTCCTCGGCCTCATCCTCTTTGCCGTCGCCAGCGCGGGCCGGAACATTCTCGCCCACGCCGCCGGCGCGGCGCCGGAGCCCCTGCACTTCGCCCCGATGCTGGCCTATTTCGCCGCAATCGGGCTCACCTGCACGCTGCTCTGGACGAGCCATCGTCTCGCCTGGATCCGCTCCGGCCGGCAGAGCGCCATCCTGCGTCTGGAGGCCAGGGCGGCGCTGTTCGACGGTGTGATCACCACCGCGGCCGGTCTCGGCCTCGGGCTGATCTACCTGTTGCGCGACGGCGTCCTCGCGCCCGTCGCGCCGATCGGCGATTTCGCTGATCGTGCTCCTGCTCTGCCTGACGGCCGTCGGGGTCTATCTGCAGGAATTCCGGTCCGGTCTGCGGGAACTCGCCGGAGCGAGCGCGCCGGCCTCCGACCTTGCCGTCGCGCGGCGGGCCCTGCGTCCGCTGGTCCGCGCCGATGGCGGCGCCCTCCGTGACCTGTCGATCACCAAGCTCGGCCGCACCTTCCTCGTGGCGGTCTATTACGATCCCCTGCGGCCGGTTGCCGCCGCCGAGATCGACGACCTGAACCTGCGGATGATCGGCCGCGCCCGCAGCGTCCTGCCCGGCGCCGACGTGCTGTTGCTCGTCACCGAGCACCCGAGGCGCTGGCCCGAGGGCCTCGCGCCCGGCTGAGCCGGTCGGCGTCGCGCCCCTCACACCGGCTGGTTCAGCCCCAGAAGCTCCGGCGAGAGCGCCGCGGTGACGGCCGAGGCGCCCTCGAAGGCGCGCTCGCGATGGGCGGCGCTCGGATAGGCGGTGACCGGCAGCCCGGCCGTCCGCGCCGCCTCCGCCGTCCGGGGATCGGCCGCGATCGCCACGCAATCGGTGGGCTCGGCGTCGATCTCGAGAAGCACGGCAGGCCAGTCGCGCACGATCGCGGCGAAGGTGCCGGGCTCGATCCGCTGGAAGGCCTCGAACACGTGTCCGAGCACCTCCTCGGCCAGCTCGGTGACGAGGATCAGGGGCACCCCCTCGGCCTTGGCGGCGTCGATCACCTCCGCGACCCCCGGCCGCTCGCTGAGGCCGATCAGGCGGATGCGCTCGACGAGATGCTCCTGCTTCGCGACGAAGAGCGACGCACCGTCGCCGTCGGTCACGCGCTCCATCCGTTCCGGCCCGTCGGGGGTGTCGAGAAGGGCGTTGTAGTTCTCTCGCGAGAGGGCGGAGGCGCCCGTCTCCTGCAGGGCGGCGTCGAGCGCCTGGTGGTCGAGCGCGTCGATCTCGGCAAGGGCGGACAGGCCGCCGAACGCGATGGCGTGGATGGGCATGGAAACCTCCGGGCTGGGTCTTTCCCGGTCAGTCGTCCCGCCGTCCGGTTGTTCCGCCCGGCTCCGACGGAAAACCGACGCGACTCCGACGGGATTCCGACACCCTATTCGACGGTCACCGACTTCGCGAGGTTGCGCGGCTGGTCCACGTCCGTCCCCTTCGCCAGCGCCGTGTGGTAGGCCAGAAGCTGGGCCGGAACGGCGTAGAGGATCGGCGCCCAGAGATCGGGCACGACCGGCATCTCCACATGCTGCCAAGCCTCCTCTTCCTCCGCCAGCCCCTTGGAATCGCTGACGAGAACGACGCGCCCGTTTCGCGCCATCACCTCCTGCATGTTGGATTTCGTCTTGCCGAAGAGCGCATCCGAGGGCGCGAAGACGATGACAGGCACGTGCTCGTCCACCAGCGCGATCGGCCCGTGCTTCAGTTCACCCGAGGCATAGCCTTCGGCGTGGATGTAGCTGATTTCCTTCAACTTCAGCGCCCCTTCCATCGCCAGCGGGAACATCGCCCCGCGGCCGAGGAACAGGACGTCGTCGGTCTCCGACAGGGCGAAGGCGATATCGGCCAGCCGGTCCTCGATCTGCAGCGCCTGGGCCATCAGCGCGGGCACCCGGCGCAGATCTTCGAGATGTCTCGCAATCTGCTGATCCGAAAGCACTTTTCGGTCGCCCGCGGCCTTCAGCGCCAGCGCTCCGAGAACGGTGAGCTGACAGGTGAAGGCCTTTGTCGAGGCGACCCCGATCTCTGCTCCCGCAAGGATCGGCAGCGCGATGTCCGATTCCCGTGCGATCGACGACATCGCCACGTTCACCACCGAAACGATCCGCGCCTTCCCCCGGCAATAGCGCAGGGCCGCCAGCGTGTCCGCTGTCTCGCCGGACTGGCTGACGAAGATCGCGAGCGTGCGCTTCGGGACCGGTGGCTCGCGATAGCGGAACTCGCTCGCGACGTCGACCTCGACGGGCAGGCGGGCGACGGTCTCGAACCAGTATTTCGCCGTCTGGCAGGCATAGAACGCCGTGCCGCAGGCGACCATGACGACGCGGTCGAACCCGGCGAAGTCGATATCGCCCTCTGGCAAGACCACCCCCGAGGGGTCGAGGTAATGCGACAGACAGGCGTTCACGACCGCCGGCTGCTCGTGGATCTCCTTTGCCATCCAGTGCCGGTGGCCACCCTTCTCGATGCGTCCCGCCTCCGCGGCGATGCGCACGGGCGTCCGCTCGACCTCGAGGCCCGCCGCGTCGCGGATCGTGAGACCGGAGCGGGTCAGCACCGCCCAGTCCCCGTCCTCGAGATAGACCAGCCGGTCGACCAGCGGCGCTAGCGCGATCGCGTCCGACCCGACGAACGCCTCGCTGCCGCTATGGGCTACGGCGAGCGGCGAACCGCGCCGCGCCGCGATCATCAGGTCGTCTTCGCCATCGAAGAGAAAGGCGAGGGCGAAGGCGCCCTCGAGCCGGCCGAGGGTCCGCCGCACCGCTTCCTCGGGACGGGCCCCGCCCTCCAGGTAGGACTGGCAGAGCAGCGCGACGGTCTCGGTGTCGGTGTCCGTCTCGCTGCCGTATCCGGCCGCCAGAAGCTCCGTTCTGAGCGCCGCGTAGTTCTCGATGATGCCGTTGTGGACGACGGCCACGCCGCCGGCGCGATGCGGGTGGGCGTTGATCTCCGTGGGCTTGCCGTGGGTCGCCCAGCGGGTATGGCCGATCCCGGAGCGGCCGGGGAGGGGATGATGGACCAGGGTGTTGGAGAGGTTCACCAGCTTGCCGACAGAGCGGCGGCGGTCGAGCCGGCCGTTCTCCACCGTGGCGATGCCCGCGCTGTCGTAGCCCCGGTATTCGAGCCGCCTCAGCGCCTCGAGCACGACCGGCGAGACCTCGTAGCCCGCCAGGATGCCGACGATCCCACACATCAGTTCGTCCTCTTCGCCTTCTCGGCCCGCAGCTTCGCCATCAGCCGCCGGGCGAGTCCTGCCTTGTTGACCTGCCGCGCCCGCCCGAGGGCGAGCGAGCCGGCGGCCACGTCCTGGGTGATCACCGAGCCGGACCCGGTCAGCGCCCCGTCTCCGATCCTGACCGGAGCGACCAGCATGGTCGAGGAGCCGATGAAGGCCTCGGCGCCGATCTCGGTGCGGTGCTTGAAGACGCCGTCGTAATTGCAGGTCACGGTTCCGGCGCCGATATTGGCCCGCTCGCCGATCGAGGCATCGCCGATATAGGTCAGGTGATTCACCTTCGCGCCCGCGCCGATGGCCGCCGACTTCACCTCGACGAAATTGCCGATCCTCGCATCGCGGCCGATCTCGGTGCCGGGTCTCAGACGCGCGTAGGGGCCGACGACCGCGCCGGTCTCCACATGCGCGCCTTCGAGATGGGAGAAGGCGCGGATCCGGGCGCCCGTCTCGATCCGCACCTGCGGACCGAAGACCACGTTCTGCTCGATAACCGTGTCGCGCGAAATGTTGGTATCGTGGGCGAAGTACACCGTCTCCGGGGCGAGCAGCGTCACCCCCTCCGTCAACGCCGCCGCGCGGCGCCGGGACTGGAACACGGCCTCGGCGCAGGCCAGTTCGGAGCGGGTGTTGACGCCCATCGTCTCGGCTTCCTCGCAGGCGACCGTGGCGCAGCGCAGCCCCCGGGCTCGGGCCACGGCGACGATGTCGGGCAGATAGTATTCCCCCGCCGCATTGTCGTTCCCGACGCCTTCGACCAGCTCGAAAATCTGTTCTGCATCTGCGCAGATGACGCCTGAATTGCAGAAGGTTATCGAGCGCTCCTCATCCGTCGCATCCTTCCATTCGACGATCCGGGCGAGTTCCCCGTCCTCGACCACGAGGCGTCCGTAGCGTCCCGGATCGGCGGCCTCGAAGCCGAGCACGACGACCGCCGCGCCGCCGGCCCGCGCCGCGGCCATCCCCGACAGTGTCTCGGGACGGATGAAGGGCGTGTCGCCGTAGAGCACGAAGACGTCGCCGCGCGCACCTGCGAGCGCGCTCCGGGCGCGCGCCACGGCATGGGCGGTGCCGCGCTGCTCGCTCTGCTCGACGACGACCAGACTCTGGATCGCGCGCCTCCGCCGCGGCCCGGACCGCCGCGCCGCCGTGCCCGACGACAAGCACCCGACGCTCCGGCGTCAGCGCCGCGCCGGAGGCGAGCGCGTGGACGAAGAGCGGCGCGTGGCCGATCTCGTGCAGAACCTTCGGGCGGTCGGAGACCATCCGCGAGCCTTGTCCGGCAGCGAGCACGATGAGATGTGCGGGCATGGCTGCTCTTTCCTTTCGCCTGGCGCCGTTCTAACCGTCGCGCACCGGCACGCAAGCGCGTGCGTCACGCCGCGTTACGGATGATTTCGGGAGCGCCCCATGCGAACGGTCGTCTTCGACCTCGACGGCACGCTGATCGACACTTCCGCCGACCTCGTCGCGGCGGCGAATGCCTGTTTCCGCGTCCGCGGCCTCGGCGACGTTCTCGACCCGAAGGCCGACGCGCTGGTCGCGTTCCGGGGCGGCCGGGCGATGCTGCGCGAGGGATTCGCGCGCACCGGTGCAGGCGACGAAGCGGCGGTGGAGGACGACTATCCGCGACTGCTCGAAGCCTACGGCGCCGCGATTGCCGTCCATTCGCGGCCCTACGCGGGCGCCTGGGCGGCGGTGGAAACGCTTCGCCAACGCAACTTCGCCGTCGCCGTCTGCACCAATAAGCCCGAAGTCCTGGCGCGGCGACTGCTGGCGGAGATGGGACCCGCCCATTGCCTGTCCGCGCTCGTCGGCGCGGACACGCTGGCGGTCTCGAAACCCGATCCGGAACCGCTCCGCGAGGCCGTGCGCCGGGCCGGCGGCGATCCGGCGCGGTCGCTGCTCGTCGGCGACACCGTGACCGACATCCGGACGGCGCGGGCGGCAGGCGTGCCCTGCATCCTCGTCGGATTCGGGCCCGCGGGGCGATCGGTCGCGGATTCTCGGCCCCGATGCGATCCTCGACGACTACCTCGATCTTCCCGATCTGGCGGGCGGCATGGTCGCCTGATACCGCGCAACCCGGAGCCTGCCATGCCCGCCTGGCCTCCCGATTCGGGACCGTCTCCTCCGGCCGGTCGGTCCCGCGGATGAAGGTGCTGCGCTGGACCCCCTTTGCGCTCCTTCTCGGTCTGGCATTCTGGTTCGGGGTCCGTATGGGCGACACCTGGAGCGCGCGGCGGGCGACGGAGGCGATCGCCGGCGTCGCGGCCCGCTATGCCCGCGAGGTGGAGGGCGCCCGGCCGGAGACCTGCGCAGGCCGGCCGGGCGAGGGCGCGACCTGGCTCGTCGTCGCCTGCGGCCGGGGCGCGCGCCTGCGCGTCTATCGGCTCGACCGCCGGGGTCGCGTCATCGGCCACCCGCAGGACGGGGCGTGAGCGCAGGGCGCGGCGCACGGCCGCCGCGAACGATCCCGCTTGCGGCCCGCCCGCCGATGGGGCAGCATTGCTGCAGCGCCGCATCGCGGTTCGCACGCTGACGCACCGACCGGCCGCGGAGCCGGGCCGGAGCGCGGATCGCCGCCGCGGCCGTCACGATGCCTCTTCCGGAAGGGACTGATGATCGTCCTCCACCATTGCCACGAGACGCGTTCCATGCGGAATCCTGTGGCTTCTGAACGAACTCGACCTCGACTATTCGCTGCGAATCCGGCCCTTCGACCAGTCGCTCCGGGATCCCGAATACCTCTCCGTCAGCCCCGCCGGCCGGGTCCCCGCCCTGATCCTCGACGGCGACACGATCTGGGAATTGGGCGCCATCACCGAGGTTCTCTGCGAGCGCTTTCCGGAGCGCGGTCTCGGCCGTCCGCCCGGCGATATCGACCGGCCCGATTTCCTTACCTGGCTGCACTTCGCCGAGACGATCAGCCAGCACGCGGCGGCCCTCACCCAGCAGCATCTTTTCCTGCGCGAGGACGGGATGCGCTCGCCCACGATCATGCGGCTCGAGGCGGCGCGCCTGAAGAAGTGCTACACGGCGATCGAGGGCCGGCTCTCGACGCCGGTGGAGAACCGCGACTACCTGCTGACGAGCGGCTTCTCCGCCGCCGACATCGCGGTGGGGCAGGCGGTCTACATGGCCGCCCATTTCGCCACCTTCGACGAGTTCCCGGAGATGTCCCGCTGGTATGCCGAGATCACCGACCGGGAGCCGTTCCGCCAAGCGCTGCCGCCGGAGGGCGCCGAGCGGCTCTACGACCGCGACTTCTACCCCGCCTGGGAGGAGGCGCCGGCGCATTGACCCGCCGCCCCGGGCCCTCTAGATTCTCGTCCATCCGACCGGAGGTCCGCCCAGTGAACGAACTGCTCGCCGAGTACCTGCCGATCCTGATCCTGCTGGGCCTCGCCATCGCCCTCGGCGCGATCCTGATCCTCGCCGCCTTCATCCTCGCCGTGCGCCATCCCGACGCCGAGAAGGTCTCCGCCTACGAATGCGGCTTCAATGCCTTCGACGACGCCCGGATGAAGTTCGACGTGCGCTTCTATCTCGTGTCGATCCTGTTCATCATCTTCGACCTCGAGATCGCCTTCCTGTTCCCCTGGGCCACGACCTTCGCGAGCATGACCGACATGGCGTTCTGGTCGATGATGGTCTTCCTCGTCGTACTGACGATCGGATTCGCCTACGAATGGAAGAAGGGCGCGCTCGAATGGGAGTGATCGGCTGAAACCGATCCCGGCGCTCCGCGTTTCAGGGGCATGTCGACGTTGCTCTCAGGCCCGCTGCCGCTGATCCTCTGGCTCGTCCTTGTTGTTCCGAGCGTTTTCTGGACGATACGGGATCTCTCGGTCCGGAACGCCCATCTCATGCCGTTGATGAAGGCCGTCTGGATCCTCACGGTGCTCTATTCCGGCCTGCTGGGTCTTGTCGTCTACTGCTACGCGGGGCGGAAGGAGATCTCGGACGACACCCTCCCGCGGCGGGCCTTCCGCTCCGTCGCGCATTGCTATTCGGGCTGCGGCATGGGCGAGATCGTGGGCGTGCTGCTCGCCGCGGGTCTCCTGTCGCTCGGCAATCTCTGGGTTTCGGTGGTGACGTTCTGCCTCGCCTACCTCTTCGGCTTCGCGCTGACCGTGGGGCCGATGGTGCAGGGCGGGACCTCGCTCGGGGCGGCGCTGAAGGATGCCGTCCTCGCCGAGACGCCCTCGATCACCGTCATGGAACTGGTGGCGATCGGCGTCGCCCTGTACATAACCCACGGCGCGACGATCGGCGAGCCGCTGTTCTGGACCGGGTTGATCGTGTCGCTGACCTGCGGGCTGGTCGCCGCCTATCCGGTCAATCTCGCCCTCATCCACTGGGGCGTGAAGGAGGGCATGATGGATCCGCGCATGACGGATCACGATCACGGCTAGGCTGCGGCATCGCCGCCGGGCGCGTTGACGATGGCGCGGCACGCCTATACGTGATGAAGACAGGTTCCCAAGAGGTTTTCGACATGACCGTCACCCCGGGCGCTACCCCCGAAGGCGCGATCGCCGCGGGACCCGACCGCGAGAACGCCACGCAGACCCTGAACACCGAGCTGACCGACAAGGGCTTCCTGCTCACCAGCACGGAGGACATCATCAACTGGGCGCGGACGGGCTCGCTGCACTGGATGACCTTCGGTCTCGCCTGCTGCGCCATCGAGATGATGCATACCTCGATGCCGCGCTACGACGCCGAGCGCTTCGGCATCGCGCCCCGCGCCAGCCCGCGCCAAGCGGACCTGATGATCGTCGCCGGCACGCTGACCAACAAGATGGCGCCGGCGCTCAGGAAGGTCTACGACCAGATGCCCGAGCCGCGCTACGTCATCTCGATGGGGTCCTGCGCCAATGGCGGCGGCTACTATCACTACAGCTATTCGGTGGTGCGCGGATGCGACCGGGTCGTGCCGATCGACATCTACGTGCCCGGCTGCCCGCCGACCGCCGAGGCGCTGCTCTATGGCATCCTGCAGCTTCAGCGCAAGATTCGCCGCACCGGCACGATAACGAGGTAAGGACGACATGCCCAACACCGTCCTCGAGGAACTCGGCGACCATATCAAGGCGGCGCGTCCCGACTGCATCCTCAGCACCGAGATCACCCGGGGCGAGCTGACGCTTCACGCCGCGCTCGCCTCGATCCCGACGCTCGTCGATTTCCTGAAATCCGACAAGACCTGCCGCTTCTCGACGCTCGTCGACATCACGGCGGTCGATCATCCGGCGCGGGAATCGCGCTTCGATCTCGTCTACCACTTCCTGTCGATGTACCAGAACCACCGGGTGCGGCTGAAGACCCAGGTCCGCGAGGACGAGATGGCGCCCTCGATCACCCATATCCATCCCTCGGCCGACTGGTTCGAGCGCGAGGTCTTCGACCTGTTCGGAATCCTCTTCTCCGGACATCCGGATCTGCGCCGCATCCTCACCGATTACGGCTTCCGCGGCCATCCGCTCCGCAAGGACTTCCCGACCACGGGCTACGTGGAGGTGCGCTACGACGAGGCCGCCAAGCGGGTGATCTACGAACCGGTCGACCTGGTGCAGGAATACCGCCAGTTCGACTTCATGAGCCCCTGGGAGGGCGCGGAATACATCCTGCCCGGCGACGAGAAATCGGGCGAGGCGGCGAAGTGAGCCGGCGCCGGTTCCGGCGCGGCGGGACGGGCAGGGCGCCATGATGGGTGCGATGGGTACCGGCAACATGATCACGGGGTTCCTCTTCGTGGCGGTGCTGCTCGTGGTGCCGTTCTGGCGCATCCTGCCGCGCTTCGGGCTGCCCTCCTGGCTGGCGCTGGTCGCGATCCTGCCGGTCGGCGCGCTGATCCTTCTCTGGGTGATCGCGTTCCGCGATGGCGCCCGGGGTCCGACGACACGAGACGGCGCCCGGGTGCGGCCGACACGAGACGAGGTGTGAGATGATGGACGGAACGAAGCCTCAGGACGTCGAGACCGAAGAGCAGAAGATCCGCAACTTCAACATCAACTTCGGCCCGCAACACCCTGCGGCGCATGGAGTTCTTCGTCTCGTTCTCGAGCTCGACGGCGAGATCGTGGAACGGGTCGATCCGCATATCGGGCTCCTGCACCGGGGCACCGAGAAGCTCATGGAGAGCCGCACCTATCTCCAGAACCTGCCCTATTTCGACCGGCTCGACTATGTCGGCACGATGAACCAGGAGCATGCTTGGGTGCTCGCCATCGAGAAGCTGACGAACACCGAGATCCCGCGCCGGGCCTCGCTCATCCGGGTTCTCTACTGCGAGATCGGGCGCATCCTGAACCACCTCCTGAACGTCACCACGCAGGCGATGGACGTGGGCGCGCTGACCCCGCCGCTCTGGGGCTTCGAGGAACGCGAGAAGCTCATGCAGTTCTACGAGCGCGCGTCCGGCGCCCGGCTCCACGCCGGCTATTTCCGCCCCGGCGGCGTGCATCAGGATCTGCCGCCCGACCTTCTCGACGACATCGAGGCGTGGTGCCACGCCATCCCCGCCGTGCTCGACGACATCGACGGGCTGATCACCGACAACCGGATCTTCAAGCAGCGCAACGTCGATATCGGCGTCGTGACCGAGGAGGACATCCAGCTCTACGGCTTCTCGGGGCCGATGGCGCGGGGCTCCGGCCTCGCCTGGGACCTCCGGCGCGCGCAGCCCTACGAGCTCTACGACGAGTTCGAGTTCCGGATTCCCGTGGGCAAGAACGGCGATTGCTACGATCGCTACCTCATCCGCATGGCCGAGATGCGCGAATTGATCAAGATCATGCTTCAGGCCGTGGACAAGATCCGTCAATGTCCCGGAGATGTCCTCGTGCGGGGCAAGATCACCCCCCCCACGCGCCGCGACATGAAGACCTCGATGGAGGCTCTCATCCACCACTTCAAGCTCTATACCGAAGGATTCCACGTCCCCGAGGGCGAGGTCTATGCCTGCGTCGAGGCGCCGAAGGGGGAGTTCGGCGTCTACCTCGTCTCCGACGGCTCCAACAAGCCCTACCGCGCCAAGATCCGCGCCCCCGGCTACCTGCACCTGCAGGCGATGGACCACCTGTGCACGGGGCACCAGCTCGCCGACGTCTCGGCGATCCTCGGCTCGCTCGACATCGTCTTCGGCGAGGTGGACCGCTAGGCCCTCCCCCCGTGTCCGCTCTCGAGGGGTTGGCGCTTCTCGTCCTCTTCGCCACGCCGCTGTCGATCCTCGTCTTCCTGACCGCCTTCCTCGTCAACATGGGCAAGGGCCGGTGGGATACGTGGTTCACCCGCCTCTGCGACCGGGCGATGGTGCCTGCAGGGCTGTTCTCCATCCTCCTGATCCTCGTCGGCCTGCGATACTTCTGACCCGTCCGCGCCTTCCGTTCCCCGCGCCGAGAGGGTAAGCCCGACGGGACGACATCCGAGAGAGGCCCGCCATGCTCCGCCGTCTTCACTCCGACCAGCCCGAGAGCTTCGAGTTCACGCCCGAGAACCGGAAATGGGCCGAGGCGCAGTTCACCAAGTACCCCGACGGGCGGGAGGCGAGTGCCGTAATCGCGCTTCTTTGGCGCGCCCAGGAGCAGGAGGGATGGCTCAGCCGCCCCGCGATCGAGCACGTGGCGGGCATGTGCGGGATAGCCTATATCCGCGCCCTTGAGGTCGCGACCTTCTACTTCATGTTCCACCTCCACCCGGTCGGGTCGGTGGCCCACGTGCAGATCTGCGGCACGACCTCCTGCATGATCTGCGGCGCCGAGGACCTGATCGGCGTCTGCAAGGAGAAGATCGCGGCCCGGCCGCACCATGTCTCCGGGGACGGCAAGTTCTCCTGGGAAGAGGTCGAGTGCCTCGGCGCCTGTTCGAACGCGCCGATGGCCCAGATCGGCAAGGATTACTACGAGGATTTGACCACCGAGAGCTTTGCCGCCCTTCTCGACGAGATGACCGCCGGCAAGGTGCCGCAGCCCGGCTCGCAGATCGGCCGCTTCGCCTCGGAGCCTGCGGACGGCAAGACCGTGCTGCTGAAGGACCGTGTCAATGCGCACAACGCCTCGGTCGATCTCGCGCTCGAGATCGGCGACACGCTGAAGCGCATCGACGGGACGGAGCAGCCGCTCCGGACACCGTGGAACCCGGTGATGGATTCCGCGGCGCGCGTGCCGCCGCCCGTCAACGAAGATTTTATGCCGCCGAGCGGCGGCGGGGGCGAGGAGACGCCCGGGCCGCAGCCGGCTGCTGATTTGCCCGTGAGTGGAAAGGGCATCTCCAAGCAGACCCCCGACACCGAATCCAAGGGGCGCCCGGAGGAGGGCGACGTCGCCGGCACCGAGGTCGACGACCAGTCGACGCCGATGTCGGACCGCACCGAGCCCGCCGGGGCCACCCCGTCGGCCGGGGAGGGCGCCGACCGGGAATCCGCCTCGCCCGGCGGCCGGGGTCCGCTCGAGCAGCAGGGCGACCGCGATCGCGAGGACGATGCCGCCGCCAACGTCGCGGAAGGCGAGGAGACGCGTCCTGCCGGGCGCGACGGGCCGCGCGAGGGCGCCGCCGACGACCTGAAGCGGATCAACGGCGTCGGGCCGAAGCTCGAAGGGACGCTGAACGAGATGGGTATCTTCCATTTCGACCAGATCGCGGGATGGAGCGCGCGCGAGATCGCCTGGGTCGACCGCAACCTCGAAGGCTTCAAGGGCCGTGTCATCCGCGACAACTGGGTGGGCCAGGCGAAATCGCTGTCCACCGACGGGAAGACAAAGGGATAATTCCACGCTAGCTTCCCCGGAGAGGGGGCGAAGAAGGGCCTCACGCAAGAGGGATGGACGGGATGACCAAGCAAACTCCGAGTTCGTTGTTGCTGATCGCGGCGATCGCCGGCGGAATTGGCTTCGTCGCCTTCGTGGCGCTGATGGTGGTGGGCGAGTTCACGTTCTCGCCGGCCGCCTTTCTCGCGATCCTCGCGGCGCTCGCCGCTGCGATCTTCCTGTTCCAGGGCTTCCACAGGGACAGTCAGGCCGACAGGCCGGAACTGAAGGCCGTCAACAAGGCGAAACTCGGCGACGTGACGCGGGAGCCCGGCACCGCCGGCGTGACCCCGGGCTCGGCCGGCCTGAAGCCCGGCGCCGCCTCCGGCTTCGCCACGGCGGCCTCGCCCGCGCCAGCGCCCGCCGCTCCGGCCGTTCCGAGGGACGAGAGCCCGGCCCCGCGGGAGACCCCGCCACCTTCGGTAAGGTCGACGCCCGCCGAGGCCACGGAGGCCGCGCGGGGCGACTCGAACGGCGCCGCGGCTGCCGGCCCTGAGGATTCCGCGAAATGGAAGTCGACCCAGCTCGCCGGGACGAAGGAGCTGGCCGAGCGCAAGGGAAGCTGGACCTACGAACGCGAGGGGGCCCCGGTCCCGGAGGCCCCACCCTCGAAGGCCGAGGCCCTCGGCGAGGCGCCGGGTACAGCGCCCGATCCGGACGGGCCGAGCACCGCGCCCGATCCGGACGTGGGGACCGAGCCGCCGCGCATGCACAACCCGCGCGAGGGCGGCGCGGACGACCTGAAGCGGATCCACGGCGTCGGACCGAAGCTCGAATCCATGCTGCACCGTCTCGGCATCTACCATTTCGACCAGATCGCGGCTTGGAACGATGACGAGATCGCGTGGGTGGACGAGCATCTGGAAGTGTTCCGCGGGCGCGTCAGCCGCGACGAATGGGTGCGGCAGGCCCGGGATCTCTCCACGGAGCGGCAGGGATGATGACGCGCCTGGCGCACGATGGCTGAGGAGAACCTGGAAACCGCCCGGCGCGCCCGAAACGTGGGCGTCGTCATGGCGATGACGATGATCCTGTGGATGGGGGCGCAGCTCTTCGGCGCCTCCCTCGGTCTGCCGCCGCGGCTCGTCTTCGTCGCCGACGCCGCCGCGCTCGTCGTCTTCGCCTGTGCACTGGTCGCGACCTTTCGCATCTGGCAAAAGCGCCGCGACGAGCGCAGATAGGTTCCGTCCCGACAGAGGTATTGAGACATGCTCGACGACAAGGACCGGATCTTCACCAATCTCTACGGCATGGGCGACCGGACGCTGGCCGGCGCCAAGTCGCGGGGGCACTGGGACAGGACGGCCGACATCATCGTCAAGGGCAAGGACTGGATCGTCCAGGAGATGAAGGATTCCGGTCTCCGCGGCCGCGGCGGGGCCGGGTTCCCAACCGGCCTCAAATGGTCCTTCATGCCGAAGGAATCGGACGGGCGGCCGCATTACCTGATCGTCAACGCCGACGAATCGGAGCCCGGAACCTGCAAGGACCGGGAGATCATGCGCCACGATCCGCACACGCTGATCGAGGGCTGCCTCATCGCCTCCTTCGCGATGGGAGCGCATTCGAGCTACATCTACATCCGGGGCGAGTACATCCGCGAGCGCGAGGCGCTGCAGCGCGCCATCGACGATGCTTATGACGACGGCCTCCTCGGCCGGAACGCGGCCGGGTCCGGCTGGGATTTCGACCTCTACCTCACCCACGGCGCCGGCGCCTATATCTGCGGCGAGGAGACGGCCCTGATCGAGAGTCTCGAGGGCAAGAAGGGCATGCCGCGGCTGAAGCCGCCGTTCCCGGCCGGGGCGGGACTCTACGGCTGCCCCTCGACGGTGAACAATGTCGAGTTGATCGCCGTGGTGCCGACGATCCTTCGCCGGGGCGCATCGTGGTTCGCCTCCTTCGGCCGGGAGAACAATGCCGGGACCAAGATCTTCGCCGTCTCCGGCCACGTGAACAAGCCCTGCGTGGTCGAAGAGGCGATGTCGATCTCCTTCGAGGAGCTGATCGAGCGCCATTGCGGCGGCATCCGCGGCGGCTGGAGCAACCTCAAGGCCGTGGTGCCCGGCGGATCGTCAGTCCCCTGCCTTCCGGGCTCGGACATGAAGAGCGCCATCATGGATTTCGACTGGCTGAAGGAGCACAAGTCGGGCCTCGGCACGGCGGCGGTGATCGTGATGGATCAGTCCACCGACATCATCAAGGCGATCTGGCGGTTCTCGGCCTTCTACAAGCACGAGAGCTGCGGCCAGTGCACGCCTTGCCGCGAGGGCTCCGGCTGGATGATGCGCGTGATGGAGCGGCTGGTGCGCGGCGAGGCGGAGGTGGCGGAGATCGACATGCTGCTCGACGTCACCAAGCAGGTCGAGGGGCACACGATCTGCGCGCTCGGCGATGCCGCCGCCTGGCCGATCCAGGGTCTCATCCGTCACTTCCGGGGCGAGATCGAGGACCGGATCAAGCACAAGCGCGCCATCGCCGCCGAATGAGCGCGACCGCCCCATCCGGGCCGGGTTGCGCCGCGTGTCGCTCCGCTCCGGGCGGCTGCCGGGCCGCCCGGGGTCCGACCCCGATCATCCGGAGGGCTTCGGTGCCGCGCCTGACAATCGCCTTTCTTATCTGCCTTGCGACAATCGCCTGTTCCCGACTGCCATCGTTGCCGGGAAGCGGCGGGTTCGGCCAGGCCCAGCCCGAGGCTCCGCTTCCCTATCAGACCCGTCTCGCAGCGGAGGAGGGATCGCCCGAATTCGCCGTCGCGGTGGCCTCCGGCGGCGCACAGCTGGATTCGGTTCGGGAATCCGTCCGCTTCCCCGCGACGCGCTATTGCCTGCGCCATTTCGGCACCTCCGACATCGCCTGGGCGGCGCCGGCCGGCACGCCCGCCGCTTGGACCGGCCGCGTCGACGCGACGGGTCAGGTCGTCTATACTGGCCGCTGCACCGGGCGGTGAGACAGGCCCGCCGCGCGAGTACGGAGGTTCACGGCATTGTCGCCGGCTCTTTCCGGACGAGCCGCTTGCCCCGGCGGGGCGCGGGCGGGTATCATCTGGCGCGGGGGATACGGACACGCCCTGGCCCGAGGCGGCGCCCGGCGGGAGATTGACGATGCGACCCAGATTCCTCGCGGCGACGGCCGCCGCCTTCCTGACGAGCGTGGCCGGCGCCTCGGCCGCGCAGACTTCGCTCGCCGAGGATCCGACCGTCCGCCAGGGCTTCTACGCGATCGGTCTGGCCGACGAAGTCCGCCGAAACTGCCCGCAGATCACGCCGCGGCTCGTCCGGGCCTACTCGTTCCTGAAATCGCTCGAGCGCTATGCGCTCGACGCGGGCTACAGCCGCGCCGACATCGACGCCCTTCAGGACGACAAGGAAGCCAAGGAGGCGCTGCGCGACGAGATTCGCGCCGATATGGCGGCCCGGGGCGCCTCCCCTGGAAACACCGCCGGCTATTGCAAGGTCGGGCGCGAGGAGATCGCGCGCGGCACGCAGGCCGGCCAGCTCCTGAAAGGAAACTGATGCGCCTCCTCGCCGCGGGTCTCGCCGCCCTCCTTCTGCCCGCCGCAGCCGATGCCGGTGCCGGCGACGCCTTCGTCCAGGTGCCCTGCTACCCCGAGAACCGGTTCGAGCTCTGCGAAGTCCCGGCCTTCGGCGTCCACGACTACGACTACCCGCCGCGCACCGTGCCCTCCGCCGCGACGCTGACGGGAGAGGGCGCCCGGTTCGCCATTCTCGTGACCCCCAATGTCGTGCCGTACGATTTCGCCGTGGTGGAGGCCGCCGCGGCGGCGACCGCCTATTGCGGCTGGTCCGCCGGCGAGCGGATCGTCGCCCGGATCGACAAGCGGGAGCGCTACGCGCCCGAGAACCTGGCGAGCTGGCGCTTCGGCGGCACCTGCGAATAGCCGCGACAAATCGCGGGGACGCGGTTTTCGCCGCCCCCGATCCGTACTAGGTCTGCACTATCGTCGTGGCGCGGCGCTACCCGCGCCGCCGCGGCCCGCAGCACGGAGAGACGGATCATGAGCGATCTGCGCAAGGTCATCATCGACGGCAAGGAAGTCGAGGTCGATCCGGCCCTGACGCTGCTTCAGGCTTGCGAGCACGTCGCCGACATCGAGATTCCCCGCTTCTGCTACCATGAGCGCCTGTCGATCGCCGGCAATTGCCGCATGTGCCTCGTCGAGGTCGTCGGCGGCCCGCCGAAGCCCGCCGCCTCCTGCGCCATGCAGGTCCGCGACCTGCGCCCCGGCAAGGACGGCGCGCCGCCGGAGATCAGGACCACCTCGCCGATGGTCAAGAAGGCGCGCGAGGGGGTGATGGAGTTCCTGCTCATCAACCATCCGCTCGACTGCCCGATTTGCGACCAGGGCGGCGAATGCGACCTGCAGGACCAGGCGATGGCCTACGGCGTGGACTTCTCTCGCTACCGCGAGCCGAAGCGGGCGGTGTCGAACATGGATCTCGGCCCGCTCGTCGGCACCCACATGACGCGCTGCATCTCCTGCACCCGCTGCGTGCGCTTCATCACCGAGGTTGCCGGCATGCCGGAACTCGGCCAGACCGGCCGCGGCGAGGACGCCGAGATCACCTCCTATCTGGGCCAGACCCTCGATTCGGAGATGCAGGGCAACATCGTCGATCTCTGCCCGGTCGGCGCGCTGACCTCGAAGCCATATGCCTTCACCGCCCGGCCCTGGGAGCTAACCAAGACCGAGACCATCGACGTGATGGACGCGCTCGGCTCCAACATCCGGGTGGACACCAAGGGCCGCGAGGTCATGCGGATCCTGCCGCGCAACAACGACGGCGTGAACGAGGAATGGATCTCGGACCGCACCCGCTACGTCTGGGACGGGCTGAAGCGCCAGCGCCTCGACAGGCCCTATATCCGCGAGAACGGCAAGCTGCGGCCCGCCGGCTGGCCCGAGGCGCTGAAGGCCGCGGCGGCCGCGATGACGGACCGGAAGGTCGCCGGCCTCGTCGGCGACTTCGCGCCCACCGAGGCCGCCTTCGCGCTGAAGGAGCTGGTCGAGGGGCAGGGCGGCCGCGTCGAGTGCCGCCTCGACGGGGCGAAGCTCGCGGCCGGCAACCGCGGCGCCTATGCCGGCACGACGAGCGTGGAATCCATCGAGGACGCCAGGCGGATCCTGATCGTCGGCTCCAATCCCCGCCACGAGGCGCCGGTGCTCAATTCCCGCATCCGGAAGGCCTGGCTGCGTGGGGCCGACGTGGCGCTGATCGGCGAGGGCGTGGACCTCACCTACGACTACGCCCATCTCGACACCGGCCCGGAGGCGATCGACAGGATCGACTTCCCGGAGATCGAGGGCGACACGGTGGTGATCGTGGGGCAGGGGGCGCTCCGGCGCGACGACGGCGCGGCGATCCTCGCGGCGCTCGCCGATCATGCCGGACGTCACGAGGCCGGCCTCCTCGTCCTCCACACCGCCGCCAGCCGGGTCGGCGCGATGGATGTCGGCGCGGTGACCGAGGGCGGAATCGACGCGGCGATCGACGGGGCGGAGACCATCTTCGCCCTCGGCGTGGACGAGATCGACATCCCCGCGGGTCCCTTCGTCATCTACCAGGGATCCCACGGCGATCGCGGCGCCCACCGCGCCGACGTCATCCTGCCGGCCTGCTGCTACACCGAGGAGAACGGGATCTTCGTGAACACCGAAGGCCGGCCGCAGCTCGCGCTCCGCGCCAATTTCGCGCCGGGCGAGGCGAAGGAGAACTGGGCGATCCTGCGGGCGCTCTCCGGCGAGATGGGCAGCGCGCTGCCCTTCGAATTCGCTTCGCGGCCTGCGTGCGCGTCTCTGGGAGAAGGCGCCTCATCTGAAAGCGATCGAACTCGGTGCCGTTGAACGAGAT
Organism: uncultured Alphaproteobacteria bacterium; assembly: GCA_963776705.1. GTDB lineage: Bacteria > Pseudomonadota > Alphaproteobacteria > Rhodobacterales > Rhodobacteraceae > Palleronia. The sequence continues at coordinate 31,248 of CAVZOA010000013.1, read as the reverse complement.
CGGCCGGCTCGAGGCGGGCGAGATCGGCGGCGGGGATTTCGGGCGCGCGGTCGAGGACCATTACCTCGTGAACGCGATCTGCCGCGCGAGCCCGCTGATGGCGGAACTGAGCCAGAACGCCAGGAGCCGCAGGCAGGCGCCGCTCGCGGCCGAGTGAGCGGGATGCGCCCGACCGTTCCCTCGTCCCGGCGGCCGACCGGCGGCGGCCCGGTCCCGCCCGGGGATCGCCGGCCCGCTGTCGTTAGAGGGTGGCGCTCGCCGGACAGATGCGGTTTACACGATGTCGCCCCCGATGCGATCCGGCGGCCCGTGCCCGAGCCCAGGCAGACCGCCCGGCCGCGGCGGGTCTCGGTCCGCGCGACATGACGAACGAGGAGCGCACACCACATGGATGACTTCTTCTCCTCCACGCTCGGGCTCCTGCTGATCGCGGTGGCGCAGACGGGGCTGGTCGTCAGCTTCGTCATGATCTCGCTCCTCGCCCTCGTCTACGCGGACCGGAAGGTCTGGGCGGCGGTGCAGATGCGGCGCGGCCCCAATGTGGTCGGCATCTTCGGCATCCTGCAGACCGTCGCCGACGCGCTGAAATACGTGCTGAAGGAGATCGTCGTGCCGGCGGGCTCGGACCGGGCGGTGTTCCTCCTCGCGCCGCTCACCTCCTTCGTGCTGGCGATGGTGGCCTGGGCCGTCATCCCCTTCGCCGACGGCTGGGTGCTGGCGGACATCAACGTGGCGATCCTGTTCATCTTCGCCGTCTCCTCGCTCGAGGTCTACGGCATCATCATGGGCGGCTGGGCGTCGAACTCGAAATATCCCTTCCTCGGCTCGCTGCGGTCGGCGGCGCAGATGATCTCCTACGAGGTCTCGCTCGGGCTCATCATCATCGGCGTCATCATCTCCACCGGCTCGCTGAACCTCTCCGACATCGTGCGGGCGCAGGAGGGCAGCTTCGGTCTCTTCAACTGGTACTGGCTGCCGCATTTCCCGATGGTCTTCCTGTTCTTCATCTCCTGCCTCGCGGAGACGAACCGGCCGCCCTTCGACCTGCCTGAGGCCGAGTCGGAACTCGTCGCCGGCTATCAGGTGGAATACAGTTCCACCCCGTTCCTGATGTTCATGGCGGGCGAATACATTGCCATGTGGCTCCTCTCCGCCGTGATCGCCATCCTGTTCTTCGGCGGCTGGCTCTCGCCCATCCCGTTCCTGCCCGACGGGGCGTTCTGGATGATCCTGAAGATGGCCTTCTTCTTCTTCCTCTTCGCGATGGTGAAGGCCGTCGTTCCCCGTTACCGCTACGACCAGCTCATGCGGCTCGGCTGGAAGGTCTTCCTGCCCTTCAGCCTCGCCTGGGTGGTGCTGGTCGCGTTCTTTGCCCATTTCGAACTCTTCGGCGGGGCCTATGCCCGCTGGGCCGTGGGAGGCTGATCAGAATGGCTGCTAGCTTCGACTATGCCCGCGCCGGTCGCTACTACCTGCTCTTCGACATGTTCAAGGGCATGCGTCTCGGCCTCAAATACTTCTTCGCCCCGAAGGCGACGATCAACTATCCGCACGAGAAGGGGCCGCTCTCGCCGCGCTTCCGCGGCGAGCACGCGCTCAGGCGCTATCCCAACGGCGAGGAGCGCTGCATCGCCTGCAAGCTCTGCGAGGCGATCTGCCCCGCCCAGGCGATCACCATCGACGCCGAGCCCCGCGCCGACGGCTCGCGACGGACCACGCGCTACGACATCGACATGACGAAATGCATCTATTGCGGCTTCTGCGAGGAGGCCTGCCCGGTGGATGCCATCGTCGAGGGGCCGAACTTCGAATTCTCCACCGAGACGCGGGAGGAGCTGTTCTACGACAAGGCGAAGCTCCTGGAGAACGGCGAGCGCTGGGAATCCGAGATCGCGCGCAATCTGGAAATCGACGCGCCCTACCGCTAGACGCTCCCCCGAGCCCAACGGCACAGGCAGAGGATACGACATGGCACCACCCGTCCTGGCCTTCTACCTCTTCGCGATCCTCGTCCTCGCGGCTGGCCTGTTCACCGTCATCGCGCGGAACCCGGTCCATTCGGTTCTCTGGCTGATCCTCGCCTTCCTGAGCTCGGCCGGCCTCTTCGTGCTCATGGGCGCGGAATTCGTCGCCATGCTCCTCGTCATCGTCTATGTCGGCGCGGTCGCGGTGCTCTTCCTCTTCGTCGTCATGATGCTCGACGTGGATTTCGCCGAGCTGAAGGCGGAGATGGTCGGTTACGTGCCGATCGCGCTTCTCATCGGCATCGTCATCCTGACGCAGTTCGGCATCGTCTTCGGCGTCTGGCAGGCCTCCGACGTGGCCTCGGACAACGTCGCCGCCGCCACCGCGCGCTTCGGCGGCGATTCCAACACCCAGGCGCTCGGCCAGCTCGTCTACGACGACTACCTGCTGCTGTTCCAGCTCGCCGGGCTGATCCTGCTGGTCGCGATGATCGGCGCCATCGTCCTGACGCTGCGCCACCGCCCAGACGTCAAGCGGCAGGACATCGTCGCCCAGATCCTCCGCGATCCGGCGGCGTCGATGGAACTGAAGGACGTGAAATCCGGTCAGGGCCTCTGACCCTATAGGGAGACGCATCCATGTCGAACACAACCATAGTCGTGGTCATCGTGGTGCTGCTGGTCGTGCTCGGTGGCGGCTACAGCTTCCTGTGACGCCAAGCCGGCCGGCCGCGCCGCACGGCCCGCCTTGCACGCCAGACGAAGAGGGACCATTGGGCAGACCATGATCGGACTTGAGCATTACCTGACCGTGGCCGGCGCGCTGTTCGTGATCGGCATCTTCGGCCTCTTCCTGAACCGCAAGAACGTCATCATCCTGCTGATGTCGATCGAGCTCATGCTGCTGGCGGTGAACATCAACCTCGTCGCCTTCTCGACGCACATGGGCGATCTGGTGGGGCAGGTCTTCACCCTCTTCGTGCTGACCGTCGCGGCGGCCGAGGCGGCGATCGGGCTCGCCATCCTCGTCTGCTTCTTCCGCAACCGCGGCACCATCGCGGTCGCGGACATCAACATGATGAAGGGCTGACGCGATGCCGACGATCATCCTCTTCGCGCCGTTGTTCGGCGCGCTGATCTGCGGCTTCGGCCACAGGCTCCTGGGCGAGAAGCCGGCCCAGTGGATCGCGACCGGCCTGCTGTTCCTCGCCGCGCTGCTGTCGTGGATCGTCTTTCTCGGCTTCGACGGCGAGACCCGCCAGATCCAGATCCTGCGCTGGATCGAATCGGGCAGCCTGACGACGGACTGGGCGATCCGCCTCGACCGGCTGACGGCGATCATGCTGATCGTCATCACCACGGTCTCGAGCCTCGTCCATCTCTATTCCTTCGGCTACATGGCGCACGACGCCAATTTCGCCGAGGACGACCCGAACTACCGCCCCCGCTTCTTCGCCTATCTCTCGTTCTTCACCTTCGCGATGCTGATGCTGGTGACGGCGGACAACCTCGTGCAGATGTTCTTCGGCTGGGAGGGGGTGGGGCTCGCCTCCTACCTGCTGATCGGCTTTTACTACCGTAAGCCCTCCGCCAATGCCGCGGCGATCAAGGCCTTCGTGGTAAACCGCGTGGGCGATTTCGGCTTCGCCCTCGGCATCTTCGCGCTGTTCTTCCTGGTCGAATTCGATCCAGTTCTCCGACATCTTCGCCGCCGCGCCCGAGATCGCCGACACCCGGCTCCACTTCCTCTGGCGCGACTGGCCGGCGATCGAGGTCGTCTGCGTGCTGCTGTTCATCGGCGCGATGGGCAAGTCGGCGCAGCTCTTCCTCCACACCTGGCTGCCCGACGCGATGGAGGGCCCGACGCCGGTCTCGGCCCTGATCCACGCCGCGACGATGGTGACGGCGGGCGTCTTCCTCGTCTGCCGCATGTCGCCGTTGATGGAATTCGCGCCCCACGCCACCGCCTTCGTCACCATCATCGGCGCCTCGACCGCGTTCTTCGCCGCCACGATCGGCCTCGTGCAGAACGACATCAAGCGCGTCATCGCCTATTCGACCTGCTCGCAGCTCGGCTACATGTTCGTTGCCGCGGGCGTCGGCGTCTATTCGGCGGCGATGTTCCATCTCCTGACCCACGCCTTCTTCAAGGCGCTGCTGTTCCTCGGCGCGGGCTCGGTCATCACCGGCATGCACCACGAGCAGGACATGCGGAACTACGGCGGCCTGCGGCACAAGATGCCCTACACGTTTCTCGCCATGCTGATCGGAACCCTGGCCATCACCGGCGTCGGCATCCCGCTCACCGGCTGGTTCGGCTTTGCCGGCTTCGCCTCCAAGGATGCCATCGTCGAGAGCGCCTGGGGTGCGCAATCGGGCGCCGGCGCCTACGGCTTCTGGCTCCTCGTCGTGGCCGCCGCCTTCACGGCCTTCTATTCTTGGCGGCTCCTGTTCATGACCTTCTTCGGGGAGCCGCGCGGAGACCGTCACACGCACGATCATGCCCACGAGAGCCCGAACTCAATGCTGGTGCCGCTCGGCGTCCTGGCGATCGGCGCCACCTTCTCGGGGATGATCTGGTACACCTCGTTCTTCGGCGAGCACGAGAGCGTCAACCGTTTCTTCGGCGTCCCCGCCGAGGCCCATGCGGGCGCCGCGGAGGACGGGTCGGGGTCGCATGGCGAGGAGGCCGGGGCGGCGGACGGCTCCGCCGCCGAGGACGCGGGTCATGAGACCGCTGCGGCTGAGGACGAGGGCCACGGCCCAGGGACGGCGGTCTCCGCGCCGGGCGAGGGGGCGATCTATACTGGCCCTGAGAACGAGGTCCTCACCGAGGCGCACCACTCTCCGATCTGGGTCAAGCTCAGCCCCTTCCTCGCCATGCTGCTTGGCACCGGCATCGCCTATATGATGTATATCCGCCGCCCGGACGTGCCCGCCAAGCTCGCGGAGCAGACCCGGCCGCTCTACCTGTTCCTCCTGAACAAGTGGTATTTCGACGAGCTATACCAGATCGTCTTCGTGCGCCCGATCCGCGCGCTCGGACGGTTCCTGTGGAAGCGCGGCGACGGCAACGTCATCGACGGCGGCATCAACGGCATCGCCATGGGCGTGATCCCGTTCCTCACCCGCGCCGCCAACCGCGCCCAGTCGGGCTACCTGTTCCACTACGCCTTCGCGATGGTCCTGGGTGTCGCGATCCTCATCACCTGGATGACGCTCACCGGGGGGGCGCGGTAACATGGACAGCCTGCTTTCCATCGTCGTCTTCGTGCCGCTCGTCGCGGCGGTGATCCTCGCGGTTTTCCTAAGGGGCGACGACGCGGCCGCGCAGCGCAACGCCCGCTATCTCGCCCTCATCGCCACCTCGGCGAGCTTCCTGCTGTCTCTTCTGGTGCTCGCGCAGTTCGATCCCGGCGCCGGATTCCAGCTCGTCGAGGAGCACGAATGGATCGGCGGGCTGACCTACAAGGTCGGGGTGGACGGGATCAGCGTCCTGTTCGTGATGCTGACGACCTTCCTCATGCCGCTCGTCATCCTCGCCTGCTGGGACGTGACCGTGCGGGTGAAGGAATACATGATCGCCTTCCTCGTGCTCGAGACGCTGATGCTCGGCGTCTTCGTGGCGCTCGACCTGATCCTGTTCTACCTCTTCTTCGAGGGCGGGCTGATTCCGATGTTCCTGATCATCGGCATCTGGGGCGGCAAGGAGCGCATCTACGCCGCGTTCAAGTTCTTCCTCTACACCTTCCTCGGCTCGGTGCTGATGCTGGTGGCGATGCTGGCCATGTACGTGGACGCCGGCACCACCGACATCCCCACGCTGCTCGGCCACGACTTCAGCCATGCCACGATCAGCGTCCTCGGCTTCCAGGTCGCCGGCGGGCTCCAGACGCTGCTCTGGCTCGCCTTCCTCGCCTCCTTCGCGGTGAAGATGCCGATGTGGCCGGTGCACACTTGGCTGCCCGACGCCCACGTCCAGGCGCCGACCGCCGGATCGGTGGTGCTGGCAGCGATCCTGCTGAAGCTCGGCGGCTACGGCTTCGTGCGCTTCTCGCTGCCGATGTTCCCGGTCGCGTCCGATCTGCTCGCGCCGCTCGTCCTGTGGCTCTCGGCCATCGCCATCGTCTACACCTCGCTCGTGGCGCTGGCGCAGACCGACATGAAGAAGCTCATCGCCTATTCCTCGGTCGCCCACATGGGCTACGTAACTGCCGGCATCTTCACCGGCACGCAGCAGGGCGTCGACGGCGCCATCTTCCAGATGCTCTCCCACGGCTTCATCTCCGGCGCGCTCTTCCTCTGCGTCGGCGTGATCTACGACCGGATGCATACCCGCGAGATCGACGCCTATGGCGGGCTCGCCAACCGGATGCCGCAATACGCCACGATCTTCATGCTCTTCACCATGGCCAATGTCGGCCTGCCGGGCACGTCCGGCTTCGTCGGCGAGTTCCTGACGCTCATGGGCATGTTCCAGGTCAATACCTGGGTCGCCGCCGTGGCGACGTCTGGAGTCATCCTCTCGGCCGCCTATGCGCTCTGGCTCTACCGCCGGGTGGTGCTCGGCGACCTGCTGAAGGAGAGCCTGAAGTCGATCCAGGACCTGACGGCGCGGGAGCGCTGGATCTTCGCGCCGCTCGCGGCGATGACCATCCTGCTCGGCGTCTATCCGGCCCTCGTCACCGACCGGATCGGCCCGGCCGTCGCCGACCTTCTCGACAGCTACGACGTCGCGGTGGAGGAGGCGGGTCTCGCCTCCGACGCCGCCGTCGCCCGGAACGCAGAGTGAGGCCCCGCCGATGAGCTCCGCCGACTTCTCCGCCCTCCTGCCCGAGATCGTGCTCGCGATCTACGCGATGGCCGCCCTCATCCTGGCCGTCTATACCGGCAAGGACCGGCTGGCCTCGCTCCTCCTCTGGGTCACCAGCGGGCTCTTCGTCCTGATGGCCTTCTGGATCGGCGCATCGGGCGGACCGGCGCAATCGGTCTTCGGCGGGCTCTTCACCGAGGATGCCTTCGCCCGCTTCGCCAAGGTCACGATCCTGATCTCCGCCGCCGCCGTCCTGCTGATGAGCGAGCGCTACATGACCCGCCGGGATCTCCTGCGCTTCGAATATCCGGTGCTCGTGACGCTCGGCGTCGTCGGCATGATGGTCATGGTCTCCGCCGGCGACCTGATGACGCTCTACATGGGGCTCGAGCTGCAATCCCTGTCGCTCTACGTGATCGCCTCGCTCCGCCGCGAGAGCGCCAAGTCCACCGAGGCCGGGCTCAAGTACTTCGTCCTCGGCGCGCTCTCCTCGGGGCTCCTGCTCTACGGCGCCTCGCTCACCTACGGCTATTCGGGAACCACGCTCTTCTCCGGCATCATCGCCGCCGCGGGCGAGGGCTCCGCCTCGCTCGGCCTCCTCTTCGGGCTGGTCTTCATCTCGGCCGGCCTCGCCTTCAAGGTCTCCGCCGCGCCCTTCCACATGTGGACGCCCGACGTCTACGAGGGCGCGCCGACGCCGGTCACCGCTTTCTTCGCCACCGCCCCCAAGGTCGCCGCCATGGCGCTCCTCGCCCGCGTCCTTCACGACGCCTTCGGCGGCGTCACCGGCGACTGGCAGCAGGTCGTCGCCGCGCTCTCGGTGGCGTCGATGTTCCTCGGCTCCGTCGCCGCCATCGGCCAGCGCGACATCAAGCGGCTGATGGCCTATTCCTCGATCAACCACATGGGCTTCGCGCTCATGGGCCTCGCCTCGGGCACCGCATTCGGGGTGCAGGCGATGCTCGTCTACATGGCGATCTACGTCACCATGAATGTCGGCGCCTTCGCCTTCATCCTCGGCATGGAGAAGGACGGCAAGCCGGTCACCTCCATCGAGTCGCTGAACCTCTATTCCCGCACCGACATGGGCAAGGCGGTGGCGATGCTGGTGCTGATGTTCTCGATGGCCGGCGTGCCGCCCTTCGTCGGCTTCTTCGGCAAGTACTACGTGCTGACCGCGGCGGTCGATGCGGGCCTCGGCTGGCTCGCGGTGCTCGGCGTCATCTCCGCCGTGATCGGCGCCTACTACTACCTGCGCATCGTCTACCTGATGTTCTTCGGCCCCGACACCGAACCGGCGCTCGACGGCGGCCGTCATCCCGTCCTCTACGGCATGCTCGTCGCCTCGGCGCTGATCATGACCGTCGGCGTGGTGAACCTGTTCGGCATCGAGGGTCCGGCGGCCGCGGCGGCGCAGACCCTTGTCCAGTGAGCCCGGCTGGCCGGAGGGCTACCGCCTGATCGTCAGGGAGACCTGCGACAGCACCAACGCCGAGGCCGCCCGGCTCGCCGCCGAGATCGACCGGCCCACCTGGATCCTCGCCCGCGCGCAGACCGGCGCGCGCGGCCGGCGCGGCGCGGAGTGGCTCATGCCGGCCGGCAGCTTCGCCGCCACCCTCCTGATGCGCCCCTCGGGCACCGCCGGCTGGGCCGGCCTGCGCACCTTCCTCGCCGCCAACGCCCTCTTCGAGACGCTGGCGCTCTACGTGGAGCGGCCGCGGCTGGCGATGAAATGGCCCAACGACGTGCTCCTCGACGGCGGCAAGGTCGCCGGCATCCTGCTCGAAATCGACCATGAGCGGAACCCAGATCGACTGGCTCGCCATCGGATTCGGGGTCAATCTCCGCGCCGCGCCGGAGGGTCTCCGCGACGCCGGCTTCCCGCCCGTCGGCCTCCACCGGGACGATATCGACATCGAGGATTTCCTCACCCGCCTCGCGGGTTTCTACGCCACCGAGGAGGAGATCCTGACGCGGCTCGGATTCGGGCCGATTCGCGAGAAGTGGGTCCGCCACGCCGCCCGGCTCGGCGAGATCCTGACCGCGCGGACCGGACGCGAGGAAGTCACCGGGCGCTTCGAGAGCGTGGACGAGGCCGGCCGGCTCGTCCTCTCCACGCCTCAAGGCGAGCGGCGCATCCCCGCGGCGGACGTCTTTTTCTGAGAGGGGGCGGGCGCGTGCTTCTGGCGATCGACGTGGGCAACACCAACACTGTCTTCGCGCTCTGGGACGGGGAGGCCTTTCTCGACACTTGGCGCACCGCGACCGAAGTGCAGCGCACCGCCGACCAGTACTATGTCTGGCTCTCGACGCTGATGAAGCTCCGCGGCCTCGACCACGTGGTCATCGACGAGGTCATCGTCTCCTCCACCGTGCCGCGCGTGGTCTTCAATCTCCGGGTCCTGTGCAACCGCTACTTCGAGTGCCGTCCCCTCGTCGTCGGCCGGCCGGGCTGCGAGCTGCCGGTCGAGCCGCGGGTCGATGCGGGCACCCAGGTCGGACCCGACAGGCTCGTCAACACTGTGGCCGGGCACGACCTCTACGGCGGCGACCTGATCATCGTCGATTTCGGCACCGCGACCACCTTCGACGTCGTGGGGCCCGACGGCGCCTACGAGGGCGGCGTCATCGCGCCGGGCGTCAGCCTGTCGCTCGAAGCGCTGCACGAGGCCGCGGCGGCGCTGCCCCTTGTGGACGTGACGCGCCCCGCCCAAGTGGTGGGACGGAACACCGTGGACTGCATGCAGTCCGGGATCTTCTGGGGATATGTCGGCCTCGTCGGCGGGATCGTCGCGCGCATCAGGGACGAGCGCGCGCGCCCCATGAAGGTCGTCGGAACGGGCGGGCTGGCGCCTCTCTTCCAGCAGGGGGACACGCTCTTCGACGTGTCCGAGAAGAATTTGACGATGCACGGCCTGACCGTGCTCCATCGGTACAACAAGGAACTGCAAGAATAATGGCACAGGACAGACTGATCTACCTCGCGCTGGGGGGTGCGGGCGAAGTCGGCATGAATTGCTACGTCTACGGCTACGGCAAGCCGGGCAAGGAGCGGCTGATCGTGGCCGATCTGGGCGTGACCTTCCCCGACATGGACACGACGCCGGGCGTCGATCTCATCCTCCCCGACATCACCTGGCTCGAGGAGCGCCGCGACCGGATCGACGGCATCTTCATCACCCATGCCCACGAGGATCACGTCGGCGCCGTCGGTCATCTCCACGAAAGGCTCGGCGTGCCGGTCTACGCGCGCGCCTTCACCTCCATCCATGCGCGCCGGAAGATGGAGGAGCAGGGGCGGAACCCCGACAAGGTGCAGACCATGAAACCCTGGCCGGAGACGATCCGCACCGGCCCCTTCGAGGTCGGCTTCCTGCCGGTCTCGCACTCGATCCCGGAAAGCTCGTCGCTCGTCATCGACACGCCGGAAGGGCGGGTGATCCATACCGGCGACTTCAAGATCGACTACGCGCCGGGGGTCGGCGAGGCCTTCGACCGAGACCTCTGGTCTTCCGCCGCGAAGGGCGGCGTGCGCGCGCTGGTCTGCGATTCGACCAACGTCTTCAACACCCACGAGGGGCGCTCCGAATCGACCGTCGGCCCCGAGATAAGGCGCTTCATCTCCGAGCAGCAGGGCATGGTCGTGGCGACCACCTTCGCCTCGAACGTCGCGCGGGTCAGGACGCTGGCCAATGCCGCCGTCGAAGCGGGCCGCTCGGTCTGCCTCCTCGGCCGCGCCATGCGGCGGATGATCGAATCCTCGGTGGAGGCCGGCGTCCTGACCGATTTCCCCTCCACGATCCCGCCGGAGGACACCGCGAGCCTGCCGCGGGAGAGCGTCATGCTGATCGTCACCGGCAGCCAGGGCGAGCGCCGCGCCGCCTCCGCCCAGCTCAGCCGCGGCAAGTATCTCGGTCTGAAGCTCGACGAGGGCGACACCTTCCTGTTCTCGTCCAAGACCATCCCCGGCAACGAGCGCGGCGTCATCTCCATCGTCAACGCATTCTCCGAGAAAGGCGTCGACGTGCAGGACGACGACAACGGCCGCTACCACGTCTCCGGCCACGCCAACCGGCCCGACCTCGTGGCGATGCACGAGCTCGTCGATCCGCAGATCGTCGTGCCCATGCATGGCGAGCACCGCCATCTCCGCGAGCACGTGAAACTCGCGCGCGGCAACGGCCGGATGGCGGTTTTGGCGCCGAACGGCACCTGCATCTCGCTGTCCGGCAATCAGCCGGAAGTGGTCGAGCAGGTGGAGACCGGCCGCACCTATCTCGACGGTTCGGTGCAGGTCGGCGCGATGGACGGGGTGGTGCGCGACCGCATCCGCATGGCGCTGAACGGCCATGCCGTGGTCTCGCTGATCCTCGACGAGGACGATGCGCCGCTGGGCGAGCCCTGGGTGGACCTCAAGGGCCTGCCCGAGACCGGCCAGTCCGGCGCCGCGCTCACGGACGTGATGGAGCAGGATCTCGACCAGGCGCTCCGCCGCGCCGACGACCGCACCATCCTAGACGACGACAAGCTCGACGAACTGATGCGCCGCGTCGCCCGCCAGACCGCGCTGCAGGAGATCGGCCGCAAGCCCGAAGTCACGGTGGTCGTCAGCCGGCTGAGTTGACGAATTTCAACCCGACGGAATGCCGACAGGAATCCGACGCGATTCCGACACCCCTTTTTCGGGGTGTCGGGCTAGCGCGTCGTCTCCGAGAGCCGCCGCCGCACGTAGTCCTGCACATGGCCGATCATCGGCTCCATGTACGGGTCCTCGAAGAAATGTCCCGCGCCTTCAAGCTCTTCGTGGGTGACGGTGATCCCCTTCTGCTCGTGCAGCTTGGCCACGAGCGTATGCGTGTCCTTCGGCGGCGCCACCCGGTCCGCCGACCCGCTGATCACGAGCCCCGAAGACGGGCAGGGCGCCAAGAAGCTGAAATCATACATGTTTGCCGGCGGCGAGACGGAGATGAACCCGGTGATCTCCGGCCGCCGCATCAGCAACTGCATCCCGATCCACGCCCCGAACGAGAACCCCGCCACCCAGCAATGCTTCGCGTTCGCGTTCATCGACTGCAGGTAGTCGAGCGCCGCCGCGGCATCGGACAGCTCGCCGACCCCCTGATCGTACTCGCCCTGGCTCCGCCCCACCCCGCGGAAGTTGAACCGCAGCACAGTGAAGCCCAGCTGGTGGAAGGCGTAGTGAAGGTTGTAGACGACACGGTTGTTCATCGTCCCGCCGAATTGCGGGTGCGGATGCAGCATGATCGCGATCGGTGCGTCCTGCTTGCGCTGCGGGTGATAGCGCCCTTCCAGACGTCCGTCGGGACCTGGAAAAATCACTTCGGGCATCGATCGGGCTCCGTCGCTCTGCTCGCGGCGTCCGGAGGTGCCGTACCCTTCATTGACGGTGTGGGCCGGACACCTTAGAACGTTTCTAAATTGCTCGCGGACACGCCGCGGCTAGACGTGTGCAGGTAGCCGCGACGTGCGGCTCCGTCAACTGCCGGACGGATGAGGATGAAGCTCAGCACTAAGGGACGCTACGCGATGGTCGCGCTGACCGATCTGGCCCTTCAGCCGGAGGGTGGCGTCACCGCGTTGTCGGAGCTTTCCCGGAGGCAGGACATCTCCTTGCCCTATCTCGAACAGCTCTTCGTGAAGCTTCGCCGCGCGGATCTCGTCCTCTCGGTGCGGGGTCCGGGGGGCGGCTACCGCCTCGCGCGCCCGGCCGCCGAGATTCGCGTTTCCGACGTTCTGGCGGCTGTGGATGAGACCGTCTCCGCGCTCGCGACCGGAGCGGGTGCCAAGGGCGGGCTCTCGGGGACCAAGGCGCAGAGCCTCAACAACCGGCTCTGGGAAGGCCTCTCGGCCCAAGTCTACGTCTTCCTCCACCAGACCCGGCTCTCCGACGTGGTCGGAAACGCCCTCGCACCCTGTCCGGCGGTCCCCTCCCTGTTCGAGGTGGTGGACGAGGGATGAGAGGCATGCGCGTATATCTAGACTGGAACGCGGCCGCGCCGCTCAGGCCCGAAGCGCGGGAGGCGATGGTCGCGGCTCTCGCCATCGACGGAAATCCCTCGTCCATCCACGCCGAGGGCCGCGCTGCGCGAGCCTGCGTCGAACGGGCGCGGGCGCAGCTTGCGCGGACCGCCGGGGCCGAGGCGGCGGACGTGGTCTTCGTCTCCGGCGCGACGGAGGCGGCGGCGCTCGCCTGTGCCGGACGCGGCCTCGCCTGCGCCGCCGTGGAGCACGAGGCGGTGCTGGCCTGGTGCGACGCGACGCTCCCGGTCGACCCGGCGGGCCGCGTCACCGTGACCGACCCGGCCCGGAGCGCGCTCCAGGCGGCCAACTCGGAGACCGGCGTGATCCAGCGGCTACCCGAGGGTCTCGCCGTGACGGATGCGACCCAAGCCTTCGGCAGGATCCCCTTCGCTTTCGACTGCTCCGGGGCGCAGATGGCCTTCGTTTCGGCGCACAAGGTCGGCGGACCCAAAGGGGTTGGTGCGCTGTTCCTGAAGCGGGGTCTCGATCTCTCGGCCCGGTCGCGAGGCGGGGGACAGGAGATGGGCCGCCGCGCCGGGACCGAGAACGTCGCGGCCATCGCCGGATTCGGCGCCGCCGCCGAGGCCGCGGTCCGCGACCTCGACAATGACGTCTGGGCCGAAGTGCAGAGGCGCCGCGACCGACTGGAAGATGCGTTGATGAACGGGGCCACAGGGCTTATCTGCGCTGGGGAAGGCGCCGACCGGTTGCCAAACACGAGCCTGATCCTCAGTCCCGGCTGGAAGGGGGAGACGCAGGTGATGCAGATGGATCTGGCCGGCTTCGCGATCTCCGCCGGGTCCGCCTGTTCCAGCGGCAAACTGCGCGGATCGGACGTGCTGGCCGCGATGGGCCTGGAGGGGACCGCGGACGGGTCGGCGATCCGGATATCGATCGGAACGGAGACGACGGACGAAGACGTGAGCCGCTTCGCAGAAGCCTGGCTCCGCCAATGGCACAAGCGACGGGCGCGCGCCGCCTGAGAAGGAGACGACGAGATGGACGATCAGACCGTCATTGACCAAGAGGTCAAGGAAGGTGTCGACAAGGAAACAGTCGATGCCGTAAAGAGCCTCTCGGGCACCTACAAGCACGGCTGGAATACCGAGATCGAGATGGACTTCGCGCCCAAGGGGCTCGACGAGGACATCGTCCGCCTGATCTCGGAGCGCAATGGCGAGCCGGAATGGATGACCGAGTGGCGGATCGAGGCCTTCCGCCGCTGGCAGGGCCTGAAGGAGCCCGACTGGTCGATGCTGAAATACGCGCCGGTCGACTACCAAGAACAGTACTACTACGCCAAGCCGGCCTCCATGAAGGAAAAGCCAAAGAGCCTCGACGATGTCGATCCGAAGCTGTTGGAGACCTACGAGAAACTCGGGATTCCGCTCAAGGAACAGATGGTGCTGGCCGGTGTCGAGGGGGCGGAACAGGCGCCCGCCGAGGCCAAGGAAGGCGAGCGCCGGGTCGCCGTGGACGCGGTGTTCGACAGCGTCAGCGTCGGCACGACCTTCAAGAAGGAGCTGGAGAAGGCCGGCGTCATCTTCTGTTCGATCTCCGAGGCGATCCGCGAGCATCCCGAGCTCGTTCGCAAGTATCTGGGATCCGTCGTGCCGGTTCAGGACAACTATTTCGCGACGCTGAACTCGGCTGTCTTCTCCGACGGCTCCTTCGTCTACGTGCCGAAGGGCGTGCGCTGCCCGATGGAACTCTCCACCTATTTCCGCATCAACGCCGCCGATACGGGGCAGTTCGAGCGGACGCTCATCATCTGCGAGGAGGGGGCCTACGTCTCCTATCTCGAAGGCTGCACCGCGCCGATGCGCGACACCAACCAGCTTCATGCAGCGGTGGTCGAGATCGTGGCGCTCGACGACGCGGAGGTGAAGTACTCGACCGTCCAGAACTGGTATCCGGGCGACGAGAACGGCCGCGGCGGCATCTATAACTTCGTCACCAAGCGGGCCGATTGCCGCGGCGATCGCTCGAAGGTGAGCTGGACGCAGGTGGAGACGGGATCGGCCCTGACCTGGAAGTATCCTTCCTGCATCCTCAGGGGAGACGAGAGCCAGGGCGAATTCTACTCCATCGCCATCACCAACAACTGGCAGCAGGCCGACACCGGGACCAAGATGATCCATCTGGGCAAGAACACCCGAAGCCGGATCGTGTCCAAGGGGATCAGCGCGGGGCAGGCGCAGAACACCTATCGCGGCCTCGTTTCCATGCACCCAAAGGCGAAGAACAGCCGTAACTACACGCAGTGCGACTCGCTTCTCATCGGCGACAAGTGCGGAGCCCACACGGTCCCCTATATCGAGGTGAAGAACAATTCGAGCCGTGTCGAGCACGAGGCCACCACCTCCAAGGTGGACGACGACCAGATGTTCTACTGCCAGTCTCGCGGCATGGACGAGGAGGAGGCGGTGGCGCTGATCGTCAACGGCTTCTGCAAGGAGGTGCTGCAGGCTCTGCCGATGGAGTTCGCCATGGAGGCGCAGCAGCTCGTGGCCATCTCGCTCGAAGGCTCGGTGGGCTGACTTGGGCGAGCTGGATCCGATCCGTGCGCCGGAGCGCGCCCGCTTCTTTGTCCGCCTGACAGTAGGCGCGGCGGTCGCTCTTGGGGCGATCGCGAGCCTCGAATGGTGGCTCGCGGCGCCGATGCCACGAATCCTGATCGTCCTCGTGGTCTCGGCCCTCTTGGGCTGGATGGCTGGACGCACGATGTTCCGGGGGAAAAGATGAGCTTCTGGTCGAAATCCGAGATGACCGTGACCACGACACCGATGGTCGAGGGGCACCGGATCACCGCCTACAAGGGGATTGTTGTCGGCGAGGCGATCCTCGGCGCCAACATCTTCCGCGATCTCTTCGCGGGGGTGCGCGACATCATGGGCGGCCGCTCGGGCGCTTACGAGAAGAGCCTCAACGAGGCGCGCGAGACGGCGCTCCGGGAGATGGAGGAGCGCGCCCGCGACGCCGGGGCGAATGCGGTCGTCGGCGTCGATCTCGACTACGAGGTCGTCGGCAAGGAGGGCGGCATGCTGATGGTCTCGGCCTCCGGCACGGCGGTCGTGCTCGACTGACGCCCGACACGCGGGACGTGCACACTGGATGAAAGACGCGCCGCAAGGCGATGAAAGGACGTACGAATGCTTGAGATCAAGAACCTTCACGTGAGCCTCGAGGAGGAAGACAAGAAAATCCTCAAGGGGGTCGACCTCTCGGTCGAGGCCGGCAAGGTCCACGCGATCATGGGTCCGAACGGCTCGGGCAAGTCGACGCTCTCCTATGTGCTCTCGGGCCGCGACGGCTACGAGGTGACGGAGGGTTCTGCGACGATGTCGGGCGCGGACCTCCTCGACATGGAGCCCGAGGAGCGCGCCGCGCTCGGCATGTTCCTGGCCTTCCAGTATCCCGTCGAGATCCCCGGCGTCGGCAACATGACCTTCATGCGCACCGCGCTCAACGCCCAGCGCAAGGCGCGCGGCCTCGAGGAGATGTCCTCGGCCGACTTCCTGAAGGCGGTGCGCGCCAAGGCCAAGGAGATGCAGATCGACGCCGACATGCTGAAGCGACCGGTCAATGTGGGCTTCTCCGGCGGCGAGAAGAAGCGCAACGAAATCCTGCAGATGGCGATGCTCGAGCCCAAGCTCTGCATCATGGACGAGACCAATTCCGGGCTCGACGTGGACGCGATGAAGCTGGTGGCCAAGGGCGTGAACGCGCTCCGCGCGCCCGACCGCGCCTTCCTCGTCATCACCCACTACCAGCGGCTCCTCGACCATATCGAGCCCGACGTGGTGCACATCATGTCCGACGGCCGGATCGTGAAGACAGGCGGGCCGGAGCTCGCGCTCGAGGTCGAGAAGAACGGCTATACCGACATCCTGAAGGAGAATGCCTGATGGCGCTGCCGCAAGCCAAGCAGGACGCGACCGAAGCGCGCCTGGCGGGGCAGGATCTGCCGGTCGCCGAGGGCTGGACGCGCGCCGCGCGGGCCGACGCGCTGAGCCGCCTTACGGCGATGGGCCTGCCCGGTCCGCGCGATGAATACTGGCGCTTCACCCGGCCCACGGATCTGAACGCGCCCGGGGCCCCGAAGGCCCGGCCGATGGACGAATCGGACGAAGCGCCGCTCTATGCCGATCTGGAGACACTGAAGATCGTTTTCCGGGACGGCGTGTTCGACGCCGAGGACTCCGACGACCTCGCGCTCGAGGGCGTGGAGATCGCGCGGCTCGCCGACGTGCAGGAGGCCGACATCCACTGGGCGCGCGACGTCTACGGCCGGCTCGAGGCTCGCGGGCAGGATCCGGTGCGGCGGCCCTTCGCGGCGCTCAACTCCGCCTTCGCCTCCGATGGCGTGCTGATCCACGCCACGGGGAAGGCTGCGCGGCCGATCAACATCGTCTATCTCCACGAGCGCGACGACAGCGATCCGGTCCTGCACCATGTGGTCAAAGTCGAGCCCGGCGCCGAGATCACTGTGCTCGAGAGCGGCGCCGCGGGCGCGCGCTTCAACACCTGTCTCGAGGCCGACGTGGCCGGAACGGGCGCGCTGCACCACGTCCGCAGCCAGGGGCGCAACCGCGACCGGCGCGCCAATACCCATACCTTTGCGCGGCTCGGCGAGCGGTCGGTCTTCAAGTCCTTCACGCTGACGCTGAACGGGGCGCTGACGCGCAACGAGCACATCGTCGAGTTTACCGGCGACGACGCCGTGGCGCATGTGGCCGGCGCGGCGATCGGCGACGGGAACTTCGCGCCGATGCACCACGACGACACCGTCTTCGTCACCCACGACGCGGTGAACTGCGAGAGCCGGCAGGTCTTCAAGAAGGTGCTGAAGAACGGCGCCGTCGGCGTCTTCCAAGGCAAGATCCTGGTGAAGCCCCACGCTCAGAAGACCGACGGCTACCAGATCAGCCAGTCGCTGCTCCTCGACGACGACAGCCAGTTCCTGGCCAAGCCCGAACTCGAGATCTACGCCGACGACGTGGCCTGCTCCCACGGCTCCACCACCGGCGCGATCGACGAGGACATGCTGTTCTATCTCCGCGCCCGGGGCGTTCCGGAGCGGCGGGCGACGGATCTGCTGGTCCTCGCCTTTCTCGCCGAGACGCTCGCGGAGATCGAGGACGGTGACATCGCCGAGGCGCTCCGCCAGCGGCTCGAGAACTGGCTCGAGCGGCACGCGGATTGAGGTGACGCTGGCGGGCGACATCCTGGCGAGCTACCGGCGGCCCGGGCAGGTCGTCCGCCGTCGCCTCGGCGCCCCCGACCGCGCCGAGGCGCGGGCCCTCGTCACCTGCATGCTGGCCTGCTTCCTGATCTTCGTCGGGCAGTGGCCCCGTCTCGGACGCCAGAGCCTGGCGACAGGACAGGAACTCGACATGCTTCTCGGCGGCGCGCTCCTCGGCTGGCTGTTCATCGCACCGCTTCTCCTCTACGGAGCCGCGGGACTCAGCCATTTCGTCGCCAGACGGGTCGGCGGCCGGGCAAGCTACACGGAGGCGCGCATGGCACTCTTCTGGTCGCTTCTGGCGGCCGCGCCGCTCTGGCTCCTCTGGGGGCTCGTCGCCGGTCTCGCCGGTCCCGGCCCGGCGCTCGACGCGGTGGGGGTCTTGGCGCTCTTCGCCTTCCTCGGGCTGTGGGCCGCGGCGCTTCTCGCAGTGGAGCGGTCATGACCGAGCTGGCCTCCCTCGGCGGCCTCGTCCGGCTCGCCCTCCGCACGATCCGCGAGCCGCGGGCGACCTTCGCCGATCTCCGCGCCCTGAACCTGCCGCGGGACGCGCTCTGGCAGGCGATGGTGCTTGTGGTCGTCGTCTCGGTGCTGCTCGCCGAGGCCGTGAACCTCCTCCTCGCCGCGATCATGCCCGCCACCACGGCGGGCATGCCGATCCTAGGCCCCTTCGCCTTCGGCGGCATCCAGCTCGCCATGCTGGTTCTGTCGGTGGTGCTGATCGACCGGATCGGCCGGCTGATGGGCGGGAGGGGCGATCTCGAGGGCGCCATCCTCGCCGTGACCTGGCTGCAATTCATCATGATCTGCCTGCAGGTCGTGCAGAGCGCCGCCCTCGTCATCTTTCCCTTCGGCGCGGCGCTGATCGTGCTCCTCGGGATCGCGCTCTTCCTCTACCTGCTCACCGCCTTCGTCGCCGAACTTCACGGCTTTCCCTCCATGGGCCGCACCTTCGCCATGATCCTCTTCGTGTTCATGGGCGTGGCCCTGGGTCTGTCTTTCCTTCTCAGTTTGTCCGGAGTCACGGTCCCCCGGTAAGGAGACGAGCATGTACGACGTGGAACAGGTCCGTCGCGACTTCCCGATCCTGTCGCGCGAGGTGAACGGCAAGCCGCTCGTCTATCTCGACAACGGCGCCTCGGCGCAGAAGCCGCAAGCCGTGCTCGATGCGATCCGGCGCGCCTATGCGGAGGAATATTCAAACGTTCACCGCGGCCTGCACACCCTCTCCAACCTCTCCACCGAGAGATACGAGGCCGTGCGCGGCAAGATCGCCGCCTTCCTCGGCGCGGCGGACGAGGAATCGATCGTGATGAACACGGGCACGACGGAGGGGATCAACATGGTCGCCTACGGCTGGGCCATGCCGCGCATGCAGGCCGGCGACGAGATCGTCCTGTCGGTCATGGAGCACCACGCCAATATCGTGCCCTGGCACTTTCTGCGCGAGCGGCATGGGGTGGTGCTGAACTGGGTCGAGCCGGAGCCCGACGGCGCCCTCGATCCGCAGAAGGTGATCGACGCCATCGGCCCGACCACGAAGCTCGTCGCCGTCACCCACATGTCGAACGTCTTCGGCACAGTGGTGGATGTCGCCGCGATCTGCGCCGGGGCGCGGGAGCGGGGAGTTCCGGTTCTCGTCGATGGCTCCCAAGCCGCGGTCCACATGCCCGTCGACGTGGAGGAGATCGGCTGCGATTTCTACGCGATCACCGGCCACAAGCTCTACGGACCCTCCGGCTCCGGCGGGATCTACGTCCGTCCCGAGCGGATGGCCGAGATGCGCCCCTTCATGGGCGGCGGCGACATGATCAAGGAGGTCCACCGCGACCGGATCGACTATGCCGCTCCACCGATGAAGTTCGAGGCCGGCACGCCCGGCATCGTGGCCCAGATCGGCCTCGGCGCCGCGCTCGACTACATGACGGGTCTCGGCCTTGAGAACATCGCCGCCTACGAGGGGGGGCTCAGGGACTACGCGCAGGAAAGGCTTGCGGGGCTCAACTGGCTCGACGTGCAGGGCAATGCGCCGGGCAAGGGGGCGATCTTCTCCTTCACCCTCGAGGGGCCCGCCCATGCCCACGACATCTCCACCGTGCTCGACAAGAAGGGCATCGCCGTGCGTGCCGGCCACCATTGCGCGGGGCCGCTTATGGATCATCTCGGGCTGACCGCGACCTGCCGGGCCTCCTTCGGGCTCTACAATACGACCGGGGAGGTCGACGCCTTGGTCGGCGCGCTGACCCTTTGCCACGAGCTTTTTGCCTGATCAGGCGGGGAAGATCTCCCGATGCCGGGTCGCGACGGCCCCGGCCGTCGTGAACCACACGCTGTCCCCGCCCATGCTCTTCAGCGCGTGCAGCGTCGCGCGCAGCGTCTCGAACCGGTGCGGCTGGCCCATGAGGTAGGGGTGGAGTGCGATCCCCATAATCCCGGTCCAGGGATCGTGGCGATGCACGTCGAAGGCATCCCGGACCATTTGCCCGAAGGCCGGCCCGTTCCGGTTCCGGCCGACGACCTGGGGAACGTCGTTCAATTCCTGCGGATAGGGTCCCGAGAGGACCGGCCCGGCGCGGGTCGCCATCCAGACCGGCTGGTCGTCGTGGCACCAGTCGAGGAGGTAGGCGTATCCCGCCTCCGCCAGGAGGTCCGGCGTGATGCGGCTCTCCGAGATCCACGGCGCGAGCCACCCGGCGGGCGGCGCGCCTTCCTCCCGCGCGATCCGGTCGCGCGCGCCCTCGATCACCGCTCGCTCGGCAGCCTCGTCCAGCTCCCCCGGCTTCAGCGAATTGGTGACGCCGTGGGCGACGATTTCGTTCACCCTGAATAACTCCCAACATGCTGATTTACCGCGCAGATCATGCTGAAACGCTGGCGCCGATTTGCAGGGTTTCGTATTCTGGCCTTCGAAACCTTGCGAATTCCGGAGCCCCGATGAAGCCCCATCCCCGCCGGGAAGAGCAGGACGATCTCCTGCGCCCCCGCCTCACCGACATGATCGACATGCGTCACGAGCTGGCGACGCTGGCGGCGCTGATCGACTGGGAGTTCTTCGAACGGGAATGGGCCGGGTTCTTCCCATCGCATCGGGGGCGGCCCGCGACCTCGCCGCGGCTGGTGGCGGGGCTGCTGTATCTCCAGCACGCCTACCGGCTGTCGGACGAGGCAGTCGTCGCGCGCTGGGTCGAGAACCCCTACTATCAGCATTTCACCGGTGAGACGTTCGGCGGCAGATCGGTCCACCGGACCGATCTGTTCCCCGCCTCACTCCAGCACCGCCCACCGATCGACCCGTCCTGCCTGACCCGCTGGCGGCAGCGGATCGGTGAGGAAGGGGCCGAGTGGCTGCTCACGAAGACCATCGAGGCCGGGCGGGCATCGGGCACGATCGATGACGACAGCCTGTCGCGCGTCGCCGTCGACACCACGGTCATGGAGAAAAACATCGCGCACCCGACCGACGCGCGCCTCTATGACAAGGCCCGCAATCAGCTTGTCGCCCTTGCAAGTGAAGCCGGGGTCACGCTGCGGCAGAACTACAACCGGCTGGCGCCGCGCCTGGCCATGCAGGCCGGCCGATACGCCCATGCCCGACAGTTCAAGCGCATGCGCAAGGCCCTGAAAAAGCTGAAGGGCTACACCGGCCGCGTGCTGCGCGACCTCCGCCGCCAGCTGGATGCGATCCCTGCGGGTCCGCTGCGCGAGCGCGTTCTGGACATGCTGGTGCTGGTGGGCCGCCTGCTGCACCAGGGCCCCAGGAGCCGCGGCAAGATCTACGCGCTGCACGAGCCGGAGGTCGACTGCATCTCCAAGGGCAAGGCCCGCAATCGCTACGAGTTCGGCACGAAGGTCAGCCTCGCCACGACCATCGACGAGGGGTTCGTCGTGGGCATGCGTGCGTTGCCGGGCAATCCCTATGACGGCCACACCTTGCCGGAAGCGCTTGAGCAGGTCGCCATCCTGACCGGCCAGACGCCTGCGCTGGCGGTCGTGGATCGCGGATACCGCGGCCACGGCGTGGCGCGCACGCAGGTCCTGATCAGCGGCACGCGCCGCGGCCTGACCCCGGCGCTGAGACAGCTGTTGCGACGGCGCAGCGCCATCGAGCCGGAAATCGGCCACATGAAAACCGACGGCCGCCTGTCACGCTGCCCGCTGAAGGGCACGTTCGGCGACGCGATCTTCGCCGTCCTGTGCGGCTGCGGCCACAACATCCGCAAGATCCTCGCCCACCTGAGAGCTCTTCTGGCCTTCTTGCACGCCGCGATCGCCGCAGTCCTGGCCGCGGCGATCGCCGAAATCTCCCTCGGCAAGCACCAGAAAGGCACGCCGAAAGTTTGTTCAGCCTGAACGATTTCGTGCCCGCCCGCGCGGATCGCCTGCAAGATCTCCGGCGCCTGGTCGTAGATGCAGGTATTCGCCATCATCGAGGCGGTCCAGCCGAGCTCGTCGAGGAGCCGCAGCAGCCGGAAGATGCCCACCCGGTTGCCGTAATCGCGCCAGGAATAGTTCTGCACGTCCGGCGCGGGCTTCGACCCGTCGAGCGTTGCGCCTGGTCCTTCGCCAATGGAGAACCACTCGACGTTGACCGCGAGATAGACGGCAAGCCGGGCGCCACCCGGCCAGGTGAAGTCGGGGCGGTCGATGACCGGCGTTAGCCGTAGCGGTCATGATGGGTGGAGTGCCCCCCATTTCACCGGACAGTCCGGCTGGGGTTGAGCGCGGCGCGGAACTCGGCAGGCGAGCGCATACGCAGCGCGGAATGCGGGTGGACCGTATTGTAGTCGGTGATCCACCCGTCGACGAGTGCGAGCACCGTTCGGGCGTCGGGCAAGGGTGCGACGCGGACGTAGTCGCGCTTGAGGGTCTTCACGAAGGCCTCGCTCATGCCATTGCTCTCCGGTGACCGGACGGGCGTGAAGCAGGGAACGAGGCCGAGGGCGACGGCGAAGTCGCGCGTGTCCTTTGCGGTGTAGCAGCTGCCGTTGTCGGAAAGATGCTCGACCAGGTGCGGGGCACGATCGGTCCCGAAGCGTCGCTCGACGGCGGCCAGCATCATATCGCGGACATCCGATCCTGAGATACCTGCGCCTGCCAGGGCGACATGCGCGATGATCTCACGGTCGAAGGCATCGATGAACGAGACCTTGTTCGCCAATGATGGGGTGGATGGCTCCCGCTCCCGGCATCGCAATGTGCCACATTGGGTGCTGTCACAGACCCATCGAGGGAGCCATCCATGGACGAGATTACCACCATCGGCGTCGATCTTGCCAAGAGCGTTTTCCAGATCCACGGCGTCCGGGAGGACGGTACGGTCGCACTGCGCCGGAAGCTGCGGCGCGGCCAGGTTCCGGCCTTCTTCGCGGCCTGTCCGCCCTGCCTTGTCGGCTTGGAAGCCTGCGGTGGTGCGCACTTCTGGGCCCGCGAACTGATCGCCCTGGGCCACGACGTGCGGATCATGCCGGCGGCTTACGTGAAGCCCTATGTAAAGCGAGGAAAGACGGACGCTGCTGACGCCGAGGCGATTTGCGAAGCGGTGACGCGCCCGACGATGCGCTTCGTCCCGGTGAAGTCGGCCGCGCGCCAGGGCGCACTGGTCGACCACAAGACCCGGGACTTCCTGGTTCGCCAGCAGACCCAGCTGGTGAACACGATCCGGGCCCACCTGGCCGAGTTCGGGCTGGTCTGTGCCCGCGGCCTCCATAATGCAGATCGCCTGCTCGCCCTGATCGCGGAGGCGCCGGAGGCGGCGCGACCCGCTCTGGACCTCCTGGCCGAACAGCTCCGCGAGACCCGGGATCGTATCAAGGCGGTCACCGATCGGATCGCCGCGGCCCAGAAGGAAGATCCGCTCGCCCGGCGGCTGACGACGATCCCCGGGATCGGCTCGCTATCCTCGAGCGCCTTCGCCGCCACCACGCCGGAGGTGGAGACCTTCAGGACGGGGCGGGATTATGCGGCCTGGCTCGGCCTCACCCCGCGGCCCCATTCGAGCGGCGGCAAGGAAAGACTTGGCCGGATCTCCAAGGCGGGCAACCGCTATCTTCGGCGACTTCTGTACCTGGGCGCGATGGCGCAGATCAGTGCAAGACGTTCCGGCAAGCCAGGTACGGACTGGCTGTGGCGGATGCTGGAGCGCAAACCGGTGAAGGTGGTGGCCGTCGCGCTGGCCAATCGTATGGCGCGGATCGTCTGGGCGCTCATCAAGACCGGAGACAGTTACCGGGCCAGTACGGCCTGAACGGAACAGCCGGGGTGCGTCCCGGCATCGAGACGGTGAGGCTCACGTGAGGTGATGGCAACGGACGGCGACACGGATTCGGGACACCCAGTTCGGACCGACGCGCCTTCGAGCGCGTGCCATTGATTTGGACCCGACCGCCGGCGGACTTCATCAGGGCGCGCAGCCAAGGCGCTGCATCTTCGACGCCGTACACATGGCCGCGACCCACCAGGTGCCGACCCTAACAACGCCCTTGCCACGCGGGAGCCATCCACACCGGTCCGAGACGGTCGAACATACATGTTCGACGGGCGCGCAAGGGGACGCGCCGTCGGCCCCGAAGGACTGCCGCTACGCCTGGGCCTGCATCTTCGGGGCGATCTGTCCCGCCCGCGCGACCGGCGCTGCCCTCGTCATGCCCTATGCGAACACGGACGCGATGAGCGCGCACCTCGCCGAGATCGGCCGGCACGTTTCGCCCGGCGCACACGCCATCCTCGTCCTCGACGGCGCCGGCTGGCACAGTTCCAGGGACCTCGCCGTGCCGGCGAACATCACCTTGCTGACACTGCCGCCCTACAGCCCGGAGCTGAACCCGGTCGAAAACATCTGGCAGTTCCTCCGCCAGAACCGCCTCGCGAACCGCGTGTTCGACAGCTACGAAACCATCGTCGCCGCCTGCTGCGAGGCCTGGAACGTGCGTGTTCCACGTGATCGTGGGCGGCGATTCCGCGGGATGGTGGGCGCGTGTTCCAGCTGATCGTGGGCGCGGATTCCACGGCATCGTGGGCACCCGTTCCACGTGACCGTGGGCAGGTCTGGCCGACAGTCTGAAGCTACGGTGCCCCTCGCCTGAACGAGGGGAGCCAGATGCCAACAGGACGACTGTCGATGCGCCGGATACGCGATGTACTGTGAATGAAGCACGCCCAGGGACTGAGCGAACGGGTGATTGCCCGCTCGCTCGGGCTGGGGAAGGGAACGGTCGGCGCCTATCTGCGGCGAGCGCGGAAGGCTGGGCTGACCTGGCCGCTTCCCGATGCGCTGTCGGACGACGACCTTGAGTTGCTGCTGTTCCCTGCGCCTCCGGCAGCGCCGGATGGGGACCGCCCCGTGCCAGACTGGGCGATGGTGGATCGGGAGCTTCGGCGCCCGGGCGTCACGCGCGCGCTGCTCTGGGAGGAATACCGCGCCGCCCATCCCCTCGGCTTCGGCTATGCCTGGTTCTGCGAGCACTACGAGGCCTGGAAGGGCCGGGTTCGCCCGACCACGCGTCAGACGCATATCGGTGGCGAAAAGGTCTTCGTCGACTTCGCGGGCGTCACGGTCGACGTGATCGATCCCGAGACCGGGGAGGTCCGGGCGGTGAAGCTGTTCGTCGCGGCGATGGGGGCGTCGAACTACACCTACGCCGAGGCCGTGGCCTCCGAGGGCCTCGAGGACTGGATCGGCGCGCATGTTCGGATGTTCGCCTTTCTCGGCGGCGTGCCGAAGGTGGTGGTGCCGGACAACCTCAAGTCCGCGGTGCTGAAGGCGGACCGGTTCGACCCGGGTCTGAACCGGACCTATGCCGAGATGGCCGGCCATTACGGCACCGCCATCCTGCCGGCGCGTCCCTACAGGCCGCGCGACAAGGCCAAGGTGGAGGTCGCCGTGCAGGTTGCGCAGCGCTGGATCCTGGCACGGCTGCGCAATCGGCGCTTCTTCTCCCTGGCCGAACTGAACGCCGCGATCCGGGGGCTGGTCAACGAGCTGAACATGCGGGTGATGCGCGGCTACGGCGCCAGCCGTGCCGACCTGTTCGCCACGGTCGACCGGCCGCACCTGCAGCCGCTGCCAGCGGAGCCCTACACCTTCGCCCGCTGGAAGCGCGCCCGTGTCGCGCCGGATTATCACATCGAGATCGACAGCTGCTGGTATTCCGTACCGTTCCGATTGATCCGCCAGGAGGTAGAGGCGCGGATCTGCGGCGGGACCATCGAGATCTTCCACAAGGGGCAGCGGGTCGCCAGCCATCTGCGCAGCCCCGGGCGGCGCAGCCATGTGACGGTGCCCGACCACATGCCCTCCGCTCACCGCCGCTATGCGCACTGGACGCCGGCACGTGTGCTGGCACAGGCTGCCAAGCTCGGTCCCTCGGTTGCTGCCTTCTGCGAGGCTGTGATGGCGGACCGCCCGCACCCCGAGCAGGGCTTCCGCACCTGTCTCGGCGTCCTCCACCTCGCCCGGAGCTACGATCCGGTCCGGCTCGATGCCGCCTGTCGGCGCGGGCTGTCGATCCGCGCCCGATCCATCGCCTCGATCCGGTCGATCCTGAAGACCGGGCTCGACCGGGCCTTCCTCGACGAAGAGACCGAGGAACTGCCCCTGCAACACCCCAACATCCGCGGCCAAAGCTACTATCACTGAAAGGAGACCACCTTGCTGACCCACCCCACCTCAGAACGCCTCGCAGCCCTCGGGCTCACCGGCATGCTCCAGGCGGTCGACCATCAGCGTCAGGCCCCGGCCGCCTTCGAAGCGCTCAGCTTCGAAGAGCGGCTCGGTCTCCTGGTCGACCATGAGACCGCTGAGCGTGACGCCAGGCGGCTTCTCTCCCGGTTGAAGTTCGCCGCCCTCCGTCAGGCCGCCTGCGTCGAGGATCTCGACCTGCGCACGCCACGAGGCATCGACCGGGCCGTGATGGCGCACCTTGTCGATGGAGGTTGGATCGGACGCCATGAGAACCTGCTCATCACCGGCCCGACAGGGCTCGGGAAGAGCTGGATCGCCTGCGCGCTCGGCCACAAGGCCTGCCGTGACGGGCGCACCGTCGCCTATCACCGCGTGCCGCGCATCTTCGAGAAGCTGGCCATCGCCCGGGGCGACGGTCGCCATGCCCGCATGCTGAAGGCATTGGCCCGGACAGACCTGCTCATCCTCGACGACTGGGGCCTTGCAACCCTGACCTCATCCGAGCGGCGCGATCTGCTCGAGATCCTCGAGGACCGCCATGGCAGCGGCTCCACCATCGTCACCAGCCAGCTGCCGGTCGAGCACTGGCACGAGGCCGTCGGTGATCCAACCCTCGCCGACGCCATCCTCGATCGGCTCGTCCACAACGCGCACCGCCTACCCCTCGCCGGCGAGAGCATGCGCAAGCGCGCCGCCAACCTGAATCCGCTTGACCCAACAGGTCAGGCCTGACTCCATGACGATGTCGGCCAGACTGCCCGAGGCGTGGAATGGCTGCCCACGATGCCGTGGAATCCGTGCCCACGATCGCGTGGAACAGGCGCCCATCTTCCATGGAATGCGCACTGGAACGCACTCATCGCAACCCCGGAACGCGTCGCCTCCATCACCTCGCGTAACTGGGCGCAGGTCAGCGGATGATGCCGCTGGTATAAGACGGACCTCCGGCGGCGCGGCTCATCGCCTGTGGCTCCGCTCATGATCGCCGGGGAGACGGCTCATGGACGAAGCCGCTCCGCGGCATTGGCGCTCTTGGCGGGTGTCGGGCACTGATCTGATCTCCGCGCATTCGGGAATGGGCGCGCCTGGCTGACGATTGGGATCTCTCAATCGACAGACAGGAGGGTTCCATGACGGAGGAGAGGATTTCGCCGCTGCGGGCGCGGATGATCGAGGACATGCGTATCCGCGGGATGGGCGAGAAGGCGCAGAAGGCCCATATCCGGGCGCTGAAGGATTTCGCGTCGTTTCTCGGTCGCTCGCCGGACACGGCCACGCCGGACGACCTGCGCGCCTACCAGCTTCACATGACCGATACCGGTGTCACGCCATCGACGTTCAACATGCGGATCGTGGCGCTGAGGTTCTTCTTCGGCATGACCTGCGGCCGCGAGGAGATGAAGCGGTACATGCAGTTCCGCACCGAGCCGCGGAAGCTGCCCGTGGTGTTCAGCGTCGAGGAAGTCTCCGACCTGCTGATGGCCGCGCCGGGACCCGGGCTGAAGTACCGCGCCGCGCTCAGCATTTCATATGGCGCGGGCCTCAGGGCCGCCGAGGTCTGCAACCTCAAGATCGGCGACATCGACAGCGACCGGATGCTGATCCATGTCGAGCAGGGCAAGGGGGGCAAGGACCGCAAGGTCATGCTG
The DNA here is from genome assembly GCA_963776705.1 of uncultured Alphaproteobacteria bacterium. Lineage (GTDB taxonomy): Bacteria > Pseudomonadota > Alphaproteobacteria > Rhodobacterales > Rhodobacteraceae > Palleronia. The sequence goes on along the minus strand of CAVZOA010000013.1, from coordinate 2,855 downwards.
TCGCCGGGGCTGCTGGAGTTGTTGCGCAACTGGTGGCGCGAGGCCCACCCCGAAGGCTGGCTCTTTCCCGGCAAGCCGAGGATCAACCCGATCTCGCCGCGGCAGCTGAACCGGGCGTTCACCTCGGCGAAGAACATGGCGGGGATCGCCAAGCCGGCCACGCTGCATACGCTCCGCCACAGCTTCGCCACGCATCTGCTCGAGGCGAACACGGATGTCCGGGTGATCCAGGTCCTGCTCGGCCACGGCCCGAGCTGACGACCACGGCGCAGTACACGCATGTCGCCACCAAGATGATCCGCGACACGGTCAGCCCCTACGAGATGCTGGCGAAGCTCCAGGATCAGACCGTGAAGCGAAGTCTGGAGTGACGGGGCGCCGGGGTGTCCCGGCCGAGGCTGGAGCTCGCCGACATCTTCCGTGAGCACGGTCCCGCGTGGCGGCGGGCCCATGCCGGTCATGTGGGCCTGACCCAGCTGAAGGTCATGTCGGCGATCGAGGCCTGCCGCACGGAGGCGCTCGGTGGGCATGTGGCGGCCTGCGCCAGGTGCGGACACCAGCATGTCGCCTACAACTCGTGCAAGAACCGGCATTGCCCGAAGTGCCAAGGTGAGCCAATGGATCGCCAATGATGGGGTGGATGGCTCCCGCTCCCGGCATCGCAATGTGCCACATTGGGTGCTGTCACAGACCCATCGAGGGAGCCATCCATGGACGAGATTACCACCATCGGCGTCGATCTTGCCAAGAGCGTTTTCCAGATCCACGGCGTCCGGGAGGACGGTACGGTCGCGCTGCGCCGGAAGCTGCGGCGCGGCCAGGTTCTGGCCTTCTTCGAGGCCTGTCCGCCCTGCCTTGTCGGCTTGGAAGCCTGCGGTGGTGCGCACTTCTGGGCCCGCGAACTGATCGCCCCGGGCCACGACGTGCGGATCATGCCGGCGGCTTACGTGAAGCCGTATGTAAAGCGAGGAAAGACCGATGCCGCTGACGCAGAAGCCATCTGCGAAGCGGTCACCCGCCCGACGATGCGCTTCGTCCCGGTGAAGTCGGCCGAACGCCAGGGCGCGCTGGTCGACCACAAGACCCGGGACTTCCTGGTTCGCCAGCAGACCCAGTTGGTGAACACGATCCGGGCCCACCTGGCCGAGTTCGGGCTGGTCTGTGCCCGCGGCCTCCATAATGCAGATCGCCTGCTCGCCCTGATCGCGGAGGCGCCGGAGGCGGCGCGACCCGCTCTGGACCTCCTGGCCGGGCAGCTCTGCGAGACCCGGGACCGGATCGAGGAGGTTGCCGCGCGGATCGCGGCCGCCCAAAAGGAGGATCCGCTCGCCCGGCGGCTGACGACGATCCCCGGGATCGGCTCGCTATCCTCGAGCGCCTTCGCCGCCACCACGCCGGAGGTGGAGACCTTCAGGACGGGGCGGGATTACGCGGCCTGGCTCGGCCTCACCCCGCGGCCCCATTCGAGCGGCGGCAAGGAAAGACTTGGCCGGATCTCCAAGGCGGGCAACCGCTATCTTCGGCGACTTCTGTACCTGGGCGCGATGGCGCAGATCAGTGCAAGACGTTCCGGCAAGCCAGGTACGGACTGGCTGTGGCGGATGCTGGAGCGCAAACCGGTGAAGGTGGTGGCCGTCGCGCTGGCCAATCGTATGGCGCGGATCGTCTGGGCGCTCATCAAGACCGGAGACAGTTACCGGGCCAGTACGGCCTGAACGGAACAGCCGGGGTGCGTCCCGGCATCGAGACGGTGAGGCGCGGCGTGAGGTGATGGCAACGGACGGCGACACGGCATTCGGGACACCCAGTTCGGACCGACGCGCCTTCGAGCGCGTGCCATTGATTTGGACCCGACCGCCGGCGGACTTCATCAGGGCGCGCAGCCAAGGCGCTGCATCTTCGACGCCGTACACATGGCCGCGACCGACCAGGTGCCAGACCCGAACAACGCCCTTGCCACGCGGGAGCCATCCACACACGGTCCGAGAGACATTGGCGAACGCGGCCAGGGACTGGATGGCGGCGCGAGCGGAGGACCTCCTGCCGGTGGAGTACTTCCACGTCGTCTTCACCCTGCCGGCGGAGATCGCCCGCATCGCGTACTGGAACAAGCGCGAGGTCTACGGGCTGTTGTTCAAGGTCTCGGCGGAGACGGTGACGACGATCGCCGCCGATCCCCGTCACCTCGGGGCGCGCCTCGGCATGATCAGCGTGCTCCACACCTGGGGCTCAGCACTTACGCACCATCCGCATGTCCACATGATCGTCCCCGGCGGCGGCCTGTCGCCGGATGGCGCCCGGTGGGTGTCCTGCCGCCCGGGGTTCTTCCTGCCCGTCCGGGTTCTGTCGCGGCTGTTCCGGCGCCTGTTCCGGACGGGCTCTCGGCACTCCATGAGGCCGGCAAGCTCGCCTGCTTCGCCGACCTTGGGGACCTGGCGGACCCTGTCGCCTTCGCCTCCTGGCTGGCGCCGCTGCGCAAGGTCGAGTGGGTGGTCTACGCCAAGCCTCCCTTCGGCGGGCCCGAGGCCGTGCTGGCCTATCTCGGCCGCTACACCCACCGCGTGGCGATTTCGAACAGCCGACTGGTCAGCGCCGATGCCGAGACCGTCGCGTTCCGCTGGAAGGATTACCGGATCAAGAACCGCGACCGCCTCAAGGTCATGCGGATCGCGACAGACGAGTTCATCCGCCGCTTCCTGATCCACGTCCTGCCGGACGGCTTCCACCGCATCCGTCACTACGGCCTGCTTGCCAGCGCGGGCCGCAAAGACACCATCGCCAGGGTTCGGGATCTCCTCGGGGCCCAGGGTACGGCGGAACCCGGCGCAACCGATATCGACACGGCCCGGCCGCTG